>CAVOZK010000027.1:0-74777 GCA_963700935.1 uncultured Alphaproteobacteria bacterium
CGGTCTTCTTGAGGTCAACCGCCGTTCCGGACAGCATCAGCATGTAACCGTTGTCGCCAACGCGATGCAGCTGTTCGGTGACTTCCTACGATGGCATGTGCGCCCATCTCGCAGGCGTCCTGCTTGAGGCGGACGAAGGCTTGCTTGCGGGCCTCTTCCAGTTCGGCGCTGAAGCCGTCGGTACCCGACTCCTGGGCCGTGCGCGCGCCACCCATGGTGCTCTTGAGCACCCGGCGCGTCATTGACGCAGTGGTGGAAACCATGCCGTAGGCACAGTCGATATCGTAACCTGCAATCTGCGGAAGGTTGGTAATAAGCATCTTGTGTAACCCCTGTTCGAAGCCTCGTCGCCACCGCACTTGCCCTGGCGGATAACGACAGGCCCTGCTCTCCCCGGCCCTGCACGGCGGCCGGCTTTTGCTGCCGGTCTCACCGCTTCGAACCATCACGGACACGTCGCCCGTAACAATCACGACCTTTGCGGGAAAATTTTAACAAGAGGCAAATTTTAGGCGAATCCAGCGTACGTGCAGCAACCGCCACCGCCACAACCTGATGGAGTGGTTGACAAAGCGTGACCTCGATTGCCCGGTTACAACGATTGCGGCGGCCGATTCAGTCTGCGGGTTTCAGCCCCATGGCAAGAGCTTCCGCGGTCAGACCGCGAGCTTCGTAGTTCTCGGCAAGCTGGCGCAACGCCTCGTCGGCGGCGCGCTGGCGGTTCCACATGGAGGCGTAGGCGCCGTTCAACTCCAGAAGCTGGCCATGGGTGCCGCGCTCGACGATGCGGCCCTCACCCATGACGATGATCTGGTCGGCATCCACCACCGTCGACAGCCGGTGGGCGATGACCAGCGTGGTCCGGTCCTTGCGACACAGATTTCAGCGCGGCCTGGATTTCCTGCTCGGTGTGGGTATCGAGCGCCGAGGTGGCCTCGTCGAGGATAAGAATTGGAGGCCCCTTCAGTATGGTGCGGGCGATGGACGACGCGCTGCTTCTCGCCACCGGACAGTTTCAAGCCGCGCTCGCCCACCATGGCGTTGTAGCCGTCAGGCAGTGAGGTGATGAAGTCGTGGATCTGGGCAAGCTTCGCGGCTTCTTCCACCTCGGCATCGCTTGCTCGGGCCGGCCGTAGCGGATGTTGTAGCGGATGGTGTCGTTGAACAGCACCGTGTCCTGCGGCACCATGCCGATGGCGGCGCGCAGTGACGTCTGCGTTACGTCGCGAATGTCCTGGCCGTCGATGGTGATGGCCCCGCCGGTGACGTCATAGAACCGGAACAGCAGCCGCGATATGGTCGACTTGCCCGCACCCGAGGGTCCCGACAATCGCGATGGTGTGGCCGGCCGGCACCTCGAAATCGAGACCCTTCAGGATCTTGCGCTTGGCGTCATAGGCAAAGTCTACATCGCGGAAGCGGATGACCGCGTCGGTCACGTTCAAGGGCTTCGCGCCTGGCTTGTCGGTAATCTCCTGGTCGATCTCCAGCAGGCCGAACATCTGCTCGATATCGGCCAGGCCCTGGCGGATCTCCCGGTAGACGAAGCCGATGAAATTCAGCGGGATCGAAAGCTGCATCAGCATGGCGTTGATGAATACGAAGTCGCCCAGCGTCTGGTTGCCCTTCTGCACTTCCAGCGCCGACATGATCATCACCACGGTCATGCCGATGCCGAAGATCAGTCCCTGGCCGAAGTTGAGCCAGCCAAGCGACGTCCAGGTCTTGGTGGCAGCACTTTCATAGCGCTGCATGGACTGGTCGAAGCGGCGCGATTCCATGTCCTCATTGCCGAAGTACTTTACCGTCTCGAAATTCAGCAAGCTGTCGATTGCCTTGGTGTTGGCGTCGTTGTCAGACTGGTTCATCTCCTTGCGGATGGAGATGCGCCAGTCGCTTGCCCGGACGGTAAACCAGGAATAGAGCCACACCACCGTGGCAATGATGGCGACATAGCTGAAGCCATAGGTCCACCAGAAGATGACGGCGGTCAGCGCAAACTCGAGAATGGTGGGCAGCGTGTTCAGGATGGTGAAGCGGACGATGATCTCTATGCCCTTGGTGCCGCGCTCGATGATACGCGAGAGCCCGCCGGTGCGCCGCTCAAGGTGAAAGCGCAGCGACAGCTTGTGCATGTGAACGAAGGTCTTGTAGGCAAGCTGACGCACGGCGTGCTGGCCGACACGGGCAAACAGCGCATCGCGCAACTGGTTGAAGCCCCATTGACCGATGCGGGCGATGTTGTAGGCGAGCACCAGCATGACCGGGGCCAGCGCCCAGGCTGGAAAGGACATCAGCCATTGTGAGGTGTCCAGCTTGCCGTTGAGCGCGTCGGTGGCGAACTTGAAGAAATACGGCACCAGGATCAGCACCAGTTTGGCGAGCACCAGGAACAGGAACGCCCAGACAACGCGGGCCTTCAGGTCAGGCCTGTCCGATGGCCACATGTAGGGCCACAGGTTGCGGATTGTCCTGAGCGTCGAGCCGCTCTCGGCGGATACCATGGGTGAAGACAAGGCTGGATTGCTTTCTGTTTGCGCGTGTGCGGCTAGCTGGCTTCGGGTCGGCAGGCCCCGCCAGGGCAGCATTCGTTGACCAGGTCGCCGACTGCTGCGAGGGCATTCCGCAACGCGGGCCTGTCCAATACGTAACGCGAGTGACGCCGGTTGGGTTCATAATTCACCAGGCCTGCCTGCACCAGCACCTTCAGGTGCTGCGACACGGTAGACTGGGCGAGGTCGAGATGACGAACCACATCCTTGCAGCAACAGGCATCGCTGGCGGACAGCCGGCGTACGATGGCCAGCCGTGCCGGGTGCGCAAGGGCGGCCAGCATGGCTGCAGTGGTGCTGTCGGCTGCCTGCGAGTAGTCGCCGGCCGGCCTTTCAGGGGATGTATCTGAAACATTCAGGATGGATTGCGAAACGTCATTCATCGTAAATCGACGATATACGATGAATTGACTTGCGGCAAGGGCCAGATGCCGCATTCCGGCCCACGCGCCCGAGTGGCATGTTGGCCTTCAGATGAAATGGGTTCGTGACATATCGCGGATGGCAGCTTTCCGGCTGATGCTGGCGCTGGTGATCGTGCTGCAGGCAGGGCTGTCGGCCTCGGCCATGGCGCGCATGGACGCGGGCAGGCTTGCACCGGAAAGCCCGCAGTTCGATCTCGTCATCTGTACGCCAGACGGCATCAAGACGGTTCAACTTTCCCCGGCCGGCACCGGACAGCCCGGCCACGTTGACTGCGAATGCCCTTGCGCAACGCTGTGCGCGGCCTTTGCCAATGCCAGCTTTGCAACCGCCGCCGGCGGTGAAGGACCGAAGTACATCTCCTTGAGCGGCCATCCGCTCTGGCCCGCGCTGGATGCCGGCGTCCGGGGTCCTCGTGCGTCCGCCCTGCCAGGCAGCCCGCGCGCGCCACCTTTCCAGGCCTAGCTCCATTCCATTCCCAACCGTCCATCGCCTGTGGCATGGGCGCTGTGTGACAGCGCCGGTGCTGTTCAGGCAACCATGAAGAAAGAGCTTTCACATGACCTTGAAGACATCATCCCGGGTAGGCTTCGCAGCCGCCCTCCTGCTTACCGCCGGCGCGGCCCTTGCAACCTTGTCGCCCCTGCACACGGCCAGCGCCGGGTCCATGAACCACGCCCCCATGCAGGCAAGCGTGGGTGACATCACCGTGTCCGGCGCCACCGCGCGCTTCGTCATTGCCGGGCGCCCCGGCGCCGTGTTCCTTACCATCGACAATGCAGGAGAAGCCGACCGACTGGTTGCCGCCAGTTCGCCGCTGACCGACCGTGTCGAGTTGCACACTCACCTGATGGAGGACGGCGTGATGAAGATGCGCCAGATCGAGGCTATCGACGTCGCTGCCAACGGCAAGACAGAACTCAAGTCGGGCGGCCTTCACATCATGATGTTCGGTGTGGAGACCCTGCCGGAGAAGGGTTCGATGGTGCCACTCAGCCTGACCTTCGAGAAAGCCGGAACGGTCGACATCACCGCCATGGTGGGGGAACCTGGCGCAACCCACTCGCACTGACCGGGGGCAGTGCGGCAGGTCAGGCCGTCCAGACAGCTTCGGCTACTGGGCGGCCTGCCCGTCCTGCTTTGCCTCTTCCTTGCATTCGGCCAGGGGCTTGCGGCAATCGGGATCGATCGATTCCGGCGCGTTCGAACCTGGCGTGTCGAGAATCTGGCCCGGATAGATCAGGTCAGGATCGCGGATCTGATCCTTGTTGGCCTCGTAGATCACCGTGTACTGGATACCCTGGCCATAGATCACCCGTGATATCTGCCACAGGTTGTTACCCGGCTGGATAACCACGCGGCCCGGCCCCTCGGGCTGCTGCGCGGCAGGTTCCGCACTGGCGGCAGCTTCTTGCTGACCGGGCTCGGCGGCGGCGGCCGGTTCGGACGTTTCGGCGGTCTGGGATGCAGGCTGCTGGGTCTGCACCTGCTCCTGTGTTGCCGGTTCGGTGCTGGTTGCGTCGCCAGCGCGTTGCGTCTGAAGGTTGGCTATGCGCTCGGGCGATTCACGCAGGAACGGCAACTCGATACGTTCGCCGACCTTACCGTCGGACCCGATCAGATCGGCGCGCAGAGCATGAGTTCCGGCTTCGATCTCGCGTGTAGGAGTGATGTTCCAAGCGCCGCTTGCATCGGCGGCAGCCTCGCCGGTAAAGCGTCCGCTCACATAGACGCGAACGCGCGAACCGGGAGCGGCCTTGCCCGAGAAGGTGGTGCGGCCTTCGGCGTCATAATCGACCACATCGACGGTCAGGCTGCGAGCTGCCGTAACCACCGGCTGGTTTGAAGGTGCAGGCTCGGCCTCTGCCACGGGTTCGGGTGCGGTTTCAGCGGCGGCCGGCTCTGACGGGGCCGGGGCTTGCGAAGGCTCAACAGCCGCAACCTGCTCTTCACTGGCGGCGGGCATTGCCGGCTCGGCAGCGGCAGTTTCGCTTTCGGGCTTCTGCAGCACGCGAGACGGCTTGGCCGTTTCACTCAGCACGATCAGCGGCTGGGTGCCGGCCTGATCCGGAACGGTAAGTGCAACCGACTGGTCGGAGGCCGTTACCGCGCCATCGGCGCCGGCCTGACTCAGCGTGACTTCGTGCGCCCCTGGCCTGATCGTTGCGTCCGGCACGATGACCCATTCTCCGCGCTCGTTGGCAACTGCTTCGCCCAGCGCCTCGCCGTTCAGCAACGCGGTGACGGTGGCGCCCGGTGCGGCGCGGCCCGCCAGCACGGCCGAACCGTCCTGCTCGATGCGGACGATGTCAAAGCTTGGCGCGCCAGCTGTTTCAGGGGCCGCACTTTCCGGCGCCGGCGGCTGCTGGGCCGTATCTGCCGGCTGTGCTGGCGCAGCCGGTTGCTGGTCACCCGTCGATGAGGACGAGGGCGCAGACGGCGCCGGCACTGCTTCGCGGGCATCGATGGCAACCGTCTGGTCATTCTTGGTCATCGCCGAGACGGCCGATGGATCATCGCGCCAGCCCTGATAACTGAGCGCCAGCAAACCTCCGGCACACAACACGGCGAGCGAACTGAAAACTGCGAGGGGCTTCATGTCTGATCCTGTCGCTGAAAATCCTTGCCCAAGTCATAGAACCGGACGCGCACGAACGCAATCAATGCATCGTTGTAACTGACCTCCCGGCAACCGGTCGGGCAAGGCTTGACGCTGACACCGCGCACTGTGCCAAACTGCCGGCATGAAACAGAATCAGTCACCAGACGCCAAACCTGCCCTGTGCGTATATTGCGGCTCCGGCGCAGGCCGTGACCCAGCCTATATGGCGGCGGCCCGGTCGCTGGGCAAGGGCATGGCTGCGGCAGGCATCGGACTTGTCTATGGCGGGGGCAGCATCGGCCTGATGGGCGAGGTGGCGCGCACGGTCTTGGCCGGCGGGGCGCCGGTGACCGGCATCATCCCCGAGTTCCTGGTACAGCGCGAACGGATGCTCGAGGACGGCGGTCACGAACTCATCCGCGTAGATGACATGCATCAGCGCAAGATGATGATGTTCGAGCGCGCCTCGGGCTTCGTCGCACTGCCGGGTGGCATCGGCACACTGGAAGAGCTGGTGGAGATCGCCACCTGGGCGCAGCTGGCCCGGCACAACAAGCCGATCATCATCGCCAACATCAACGACTACTGGCGCCCGCTGCTCAACCTGCTTGCGCACATGCGCGAGGAGCAATTCATCCGCGAGGGGCTGGAGGTTCATTTCGAGGTGGTGGACCGGGCCGAAGACATCGTGCCGGTGTTTCTTGAGAGGCTGGCGGCAGCCAAACCGGCAGAGACGGCCGACGAGGACATCACCGGGAAGTTCTGACCTTGCCTTCCGGCTTTGCCGATGCCGGACGGCTGGCCATCAGCACGCCTGCACCTGCCACGCCCATGCCCAGCCAGGCCAGCGGCGGCATCTCCTCGCCGAGCAAAGCCCAGGCAATCAGCGAGGCGGCCGGCGGCACCAGGAACAGCAATGCCGAGACCCGGCTCACCTCCCCTGCCCTGATCAGGTAGAGCAACAGCGAAATGGCAATGATCGAGTTGCCGATGACCAGATAGGCAAGGGCGAACAACAGCTCGGGATGGTACTCGATGGCAAAGCCCTCGCGCACCACGGCGATTGGCCAGATGATGATGAAGCCGACGGTGAACTGCACGATGGTGGCAACCACCGGGTGCTGCTTCACGCCGAAGCGTTTTTCGTAGATTGACCCCGCCGACATGGCCATGAGCGCGATGACGGCATAGACCACGCCAATATAGGACGCCGTGGATATCTCCTGGCGCGAGCCGATCACCAGGGCAGCCCCGGCAAGGCCCAGCGCCAGACCCAGCCAGCGGTACTTCGACACGACCTCGGCCACGAAGACCGGCGCGAAAATCGCCACCAGGATCGGCTGCAGCGAGACGATCAGCGCCACCCCGCCCGCCGACAGGCCATCAGCAAAGGCGAGGTAGGACATGCCGAAATAGATCGCCTGCATCATCAACCCGGTGACGGCCAGATGCACCCACGGCATCAGCCGGGTGGGAAGTTCAGGCCGCAGCACGAAATAGAGCGGCCACATCAGCACCAGGACGCAGGCATAGCGCAGGGCGAGGAACGACATTGGTTCGGCATGGCGCAGGCCCAGCTTGGCAGTGGCGTAGCCACCCGACCACAACAACAGGAAGATGAACGGCGCAAGGCGCACGAACAGGGCGCGGGCGGTGCTCATGCGGGCCTCGCCTGGCGCAGGCTGGAGATGGTGTAGAGAGCCAGCGCGGTCCAGATCAGCGCGAAGGTGACGAGCTGTTCGGTGCGCAGCGGTTCATGCAGGATGAAAATGGCCGTGATGAAATGCAACGACGGGGCAATATATTGCAGCAAACCGAGCAAGGTGAAGCTGATGCGCCGGGCGGCAGTGGCGAACAGCATCAGCGGCAGCGCCGTCATCAAGCCGCTGACGATCAGCAGAACGGAGGTTTCCATGTCGTGGCCAAAGGCCAGCGGGCCGGAGCGGGCAAGCCACCCGATGATGCCGACGCTGATGAGGGAGAGGATCACGCTTTCCACGAAGAAGCCCTGCACCGGCCCCACGTCCACGGTACGCCGGATGTAGCCATAGGCGCAGAACGCCGCCCCCAGCAGCAATGACAGCCAGGGAAACACGCCCAGCGACCAAGTCTGCCAGCCTACAGCGATGACCGCCAGCACGATGGCTGCAAACTGCAGCGGCGTCATTCGCTCGCGCAGCACCACGTAGCCCACCACCACGTTCAGTAGCGGGTTGATGTAATAGCCGAGCGCCACTTCCAGCGCGCGGCCTTGCGCCACGCCCCAGACGAAGAAGCCCCATGACACCGTCACCATGAAGGTCGAAAGGCACATGACGGCGATCAGCTTCGGGCTACGGATGACGCGGCCAAGGTCCTGCGTACGCCCCATCGCCAGCATAACCGTTCCCGCCACGGGAATAGACCAGAAGGCGCGGTGAGAGATCACTTCAAGCGCGTTGACGTGTTTCAGCAGATAGAAGAACAGGGCGTAGAACCCCCAGATGGTGTAGGCGCTGACGGCATAGGCAATGCCGGTGGTATCGCGCGGGGACGCATCGGTGGTGGAGGCAAGTGTCATGACGGCCCGGACTATCGCGCCGGAACCTGCTGTTTGGCAATCAGCGGGCGTGCATGGACACCTCGCCAGCCGTGCATGGCTGGGTCAGGAGCGTTCGCGCAAGGCCCACATGGCGGCAATGCCCAGTGCGGGGCCAATGGCAAGGACTGCCAGCACCGGTTGCCAGCCTACGCTGGAGGCCATGACCGGTGCGGCCTGCACCGTGGCGAACGTCAGCAGGAAGCCGAGCGCGGTCTGGAAGGTCATCAGGCTGCCGGCCACCTGAGGTGGTGTGGCGTCGGCGACGAGGGCCGAGAACTGCGCTGAATCGGGGATCACCGCAATGCCCCAGACCACGAACAGCAGCGCCGTCAGCCACCAGGGGCCGCCGAAACTTGCCGCCGTGGCGAGCCCCGCCAGCAGCGAGGCGGCAAGCGCGATGATGGCGACGTTGGCCTTGCCGATACGCCCGGCGACCCAGCCGGCCCAGACCGCGCTCGCCGCGCCAAGGCCGATGGCGGCAAACGCCGTCCAGGTGGCCAGGCGGGTGGCTTCAGCGGGGTCCATCTGCAAGGCAAAGGAGGCCGCGGCCGCCGCCGGCATCCAGGCCCACAGCACGTAAAGCTCCCACATGTGGCCGAGATAACCGCCATAGGCGAGCCGGATGCGCCGGTCTGTCCAGGCAAGGGCGATGGCGCGCAGCGAGAAGGCCGGCGCGCGCGCATGGTGTGGCCCCAGGTCTGCCGCCAGCACCATGAATGCGCCCGCGAATGCGGCAGCCGACGTGGTGTAGACGGCCATTCGCCAGTCCGTTCCACCGAGACCGGTAACGAGATGCGGCAGCGACGAGCCCAATGTCAGCGCGCCGACCAATATGCCAACCAGCAATCCGCGGTCCTTCAGGCCCCAGCCGGTGGCGATCTTCATGCCGACCGGATAGACGCCGGCCATCAGCGCGCCGGTGATGACGCGCATGGCGATTGCCGCGTTGCCGCCAGGTTCCAGCACGGGAAGCATGGCGTTGGCCAGCGCGGCAAGCACGGCGCTGATTGCGAACACCCGGCGCGGGTCGAACCGGTCGGCGACGCCGAGCGCCGCAGAAGCAAGCGCCCCGATGACGAAGCCGATCTGCACGCCACTGGACAGCAGCGCCTGCCGCGAGGGCGCGACATCCACCTCGGCCAGCATGCCGGGCATGGTTGCAGACGAGATGAACCACAAGCTGAGCACCAGCACCTCGGCAACGACCAGCAGCGCCATGGCGCGCAGCTTGGCCGAGGATGCTCCGGTGTCAGTCATGCCAGGCTCCTGACGGGGCGGCCATGCGCAAGGCGCAGGCAGCGTCAATCATCGGGCTTGAGGATGGCCACAATGGCTGCGCTGCCCGGTTCAGCCTCAAGTATCAGGCCGGTCTCGCCTTGTACAATCACGGTATCTCGCGCGGCTGCCTCTGCCACATGGCCGCTGGCGCAGGCCTGCCATGATCCGGCGACGGCATGCAGGACAGCAACGGTGCCGCCTTCAAGTTCAAGATCAATGCTGCCGCCATCACGATGAACCGTCACCTCATGCGACCAGCGGCCCCGCCGCGTCATCACGTTGAAGTCGCGCGAGGGTGCGCCGTCCAGCCGGCTCACCGGCATCAGTACGCCGTCAAAGCTGAACGGGTCCAGCAGGCTCATCCTGCGGCGCGTGCCGTCATCGAACTCCAGCACGAACGGGTCGCCGCCCACCAGCGTGATGGTGCGGTCAATGCCGGGAAACGCCGAGAACGGACCCTCACGGCTGATTTCCGCCAACGACAGGCGGATATCGAAATCGTCGTGCGATGCCCCGTCCGGGAACAGCCAGACGTCTTCGGTGATGCCGCCGCCGTTCTTCCAGGCTTTCCGGTCATAGGTTCCATTGCGCAGCAGGTTCAGCACCATGTCAGGGCCTTGCGCCTTCCTTGAGCAGCTTCCAGGTGACCGAGTCGATAAGCGCCTCGAACGAGGCGTCCACGATATTGGGCGACACCCCGATGGTGAACCAGCGTTCGCCCTCGCCGTCGCGGCTTTCGATCAGCACGCGGGTGGTGGCGCCGGTGCCGCCATTGAGGATGCGCACCTTGTAGTCGACCAGTTCAAGGTCCTCGATGACCGACTGGAACTTGCCGAGATCCTTGCGCAGCGCGTTGTCCAGGGCGTTGACCGGGCCGTTGCCCTCGCCCACCGACATGATGCGCTCACCGCCGACGACCAGCTTGACCACGGCTTCCGCCATGGAGACTTCCTCGCCGAGCGCATTGTGACGGCGCTCAACCGAAACGCGGAACGAGTCGACGTCGAAGAATTCGGGCACCTCACCCAGCATCCGCCTGGCCATCAGCTCGAACGAGGCCGGGGCCGCGTCGTAAGCAAAGCCTTCCGCCTCGCGCCGCTTGACTTCGGCCAGCAGGCTGTCGATGCGCGGGTCCTTCGGATCGAAGCCAATGCCGGCGCGCTTCATCTCCGACAGCAGGTTGGACTTGCCCGCCTGCTCCGACACCAGCACGCGGCGCTGGTTGCCCACCGTCTCGGGCGGGATGTGCTCATAGGTCTCCGGTTCCTTGAGGATGGCGGAGGCATGGATACCGGCCTTGGTGGCGAAGGCGCTGGCGCCCACATAGGGCGCCTGGCGGTCGGGCGCGCGGTTCAGCAGTTCGTCGAAGGCGCGCGATACCTGGGTCAGCTTCTCCAGCCGCTCCGGCGTGATGCCGGTTTCGACCACGTTCCGAGAATGCGGACTTGAGCACCAGCGTCGGGATCAGCGAGACGAGGTTGGCGTTGCCGCAGCGCTCGCCGATGCCGTTGAGCGTGCCCTGCACCTGGCGCACGCCGGCACGCACCGCGGCAAGCGAGTTGGCGACGGCCTGCCCGGTGTCGTTGTGGGCGTGGATACCAAGGCTGGCGCCGGGCACATGGGTTGTGACCGCCGTTGCGATCTCCTCGACCTCGTGCGGCAGCGTGCCGCCATTGGTGTCGCACAGCACGATCCAGCGCGCACCTGACTGATGCGCGGTGCGGGCGCAGGCGATGGCATAGTCCGGGTTGGCCTTGTAACCGTCGAAGAAGTGTTCGCAGTCGACCATCGCCTCCTTGCCGGCCGCGATGGCGGCGGCCACGCTGTCGGCGATGCAGGCGAGGTTTTCGTCATTGCTGGTCTTGAGTGCCACGCGCACGTGATAGTCCCACGACTTGGCGACGAAGCAGATGGCGTCCGAATTGGCTTGCAGCAGGTCCTTGAGGCCAGGGTCGTTGGAGGCAGAGCGGCCGGCGCGACGGGTCATGCCGAAAGCGGCGAAGCGGGCCTTCATCCGGCGCGGTTCGGCGAACAGCGCCGTGTCGGTCTCGTTGGCGCCGGGATAGCCGCCCTCGATATAGTCGAGGCCGAGCTCATCCAGCAGCCGGATGATGGTCAGCTTGTCCTCAAGCGAGAAGTCGATGCCCGGCGTCTGCCCGCCATCGCGCAGCGTCGTATCGTAGAGGTAGAGGCGGTCTCGGCCAGCCATCACAGCAGACCCTTCCAGCGCAAGGCGAGGTAGATGCCGAGGCCCAGCACGACCAGTTTCAGGGCGATGTAACCCAGCCAGTGCTTCGGGAACGGCAGGCTGTCGTGCCACGATTTCTTGGGTGCAGGTGTGTTCATCGCTTGAGTTCCCACGTTGTCACGCGTTCGCCGGTTTCTGAATCCTTTGAATCCCTTAGCTGGATTCCCTGAGCCGTCAGTTCATCGCGAATGCGGTCGGCCTCAGCAAAATCCTTCGCCTTGAAGGCCTCAAGACGCGCTGCAATGGCGGCCTCGATCCCTGCCTCGTCAACATCGCCGGCACGGGGGTCGGTCAGGTCGCCGGAAAAGCCCAGCGCGGCCAGATTGGCGGCGCGGCTGGCGTCATCCATCTGGTGCAGCGCGGCGATGGCCTTGGGCGTGTTCATGTCGTCGAGAAGTGCTTCCAGCACCTCGCCGGTGAAGTTTGGCCCGGCCCCCGAGGGAGATGCCTTCGCATACCAACCGGCGAGGATATCCCAGCTTTCCTGGACGGACTTTTCCGTCCAGTCGATGGGCTGGCGGTAATGGGTGCGCAGCATGTTGAAGCGCAGCACCTCGCCCGGCCACTTCTGCAACAGCTCGTTGATGGTGATGAAGTTGCCCTCGGACTTCGACATCTTGCGGCCTTCCACCTGCAGGAAGCCGTTGTGCATCCACACGTTCGCCATGACCTTGTGGCCGAAGGCGCAGCGTGACTGGGCGATCTCGTTCTCGTGGTGCGGGAAGGCGAGGTCAATGCCGCCGCCGTGAATGTCGAAGACCTCGCCCAGGTGCTTCCAGCTCATGGCCGAGCACTCTATATGCCAGCCCGGGCGGCCCCTGCCCCACGGGCTGTCCCAGCCCGGCGTACCAGCGTCCGATGGCTTCCACAGCACGAAGTCGGTCTCGTCCTTCTTGTAGGACGCCACGTCCACCCGGGCGCCTGCGATCATCTCGTCCAGCGAGCGGCGCGACAGCTGGCCATAGTCCTTCATGCTCGGCGTGTTGAACAGCACGTGCCCGTCCGCCTCGTAGGCGTGACCGTTGGCGATCAGCATCTTGATCATCTCGATCATCTCGGCGATGTGGCCGGTTGCCGTCGGCTCGACCGTCGGCGGCAGCACGCCAAGTGCGGCAATGTCCTCGTGAAACTGTTTCGTGGTGCGCGCCGTCACGTCGGAAATCGGCACGCCTTCTTCCTTCGCCCGCGCGTTAATCTTGTCATCAACGTCGGTGATGTTGCGGGCGTAAGTGACGTGGTCGGCGCCATAGATGTGGCGCAGCAGCCGGAACAGCACGTCGAACACGATGATGGGGCGCGCGTTGCCGATATGGGCATAGTCGTACACGGTCGGCCCGCACACATACATGCGCACGTTGTCCGGATCGATCGGCGTGAAGACCTGCTTCTCGCGGGTCAGCGTGTTGTAGAGCTTCAGTTCCATGAACGAGCAGTTCCCTTTCGAGCCTTGCTGGCCCGGGCGCTCGTTTCTCTTTTCGATCAGGAAAGGCGTGCCGCTGCCAGCGCGTGTCGCGTCTAGCTGATAATAATCCGGCAAATGTTGCAGACGGATTGATGTGATGCGGCCTTCAACATGGCGCGGAAGATGCGCGTGAAGTTGCTTGCGGTCAAGTGCTACCTTTGCCATAGGCTTGTCGCCCATGAACGCACCTTCTCCTTCCCTCGTACCTTCCCTCCCCAGGGCCGCCCTGTGGATGGCCGGCTGGCTGACCATGATGCTGTCGATGGCCATCTTCGGCCGCGAGGTAACGCGCGAGCTCAACGTGTTCCAGGTAATGGAACTGCGCTCGCTGATCGGGCTGGTGCTGATCTACCCGCTGGTGCGTGCCGCCGGCGGCTTCCGGGCGATGAAGACCGCCCACCCGATGCGCCACATTGCCCGCAACACCGTGCATTACGGAGCGCAGTATTCCTGGTTCGTCGCGCTCAACCTGATCACGCTGGCGCAGGTCGTCGCCATCGAGTTCACCATGCCGATCTGGACGGCCATCCTGGCGGTGCTGTTCCTCGGCGAGCGGATGAACGTCTGGAAGGTGGCGGCGATCATTCTCGGCCTGGTAGGCGTGTGGGTGATCGTGCGTCCGGATGCCGGTCACGTGGATACAGGGCAGCTGTGGGCGCTGGCGTCGGCGCTGGGCTTCGGCGTTTCGGTGGCGATGGTGAAGGCGCTCACCCGCACCGAGGGCGTGGTGCGCATCGTATTCTGGATGCTGGTCATCCAGTCCATCATCGGCATCATTCCCGCGTGGACGGTCTGGCAGCCGATCCCCGCCAGCCTGTGGCCCTACATTGTCGCGGTGGCGTTCTGCGGGACGTTTTCGCACTACTGCATGGCCCGCGCCATGCTCCATGCCGATGCAACCGTCGTCATCCCGATGGATTTCATGCGCGTACCGCTGACGGCCATTGCCGGCTGGCTGCTCTATTCCGAAGGCATCGACGCCTTCACCGTGGCGGGTGCTGCCCTCATCCTGACCGGCAACCTGCTCAACCTGCGGCAAGCCGGCACGGCGCGGGTGCGGTAACACTGCGGCCGCACAGCCCCAAAACGAAAACCCCGGCGTCTTTCCGGCGCCGGGGTTTTCATTGTTGGTGATGTGAGGCGAGCCTTATTCGGCCGCCTCGAAGCTTTCCTCGTCCTCATCGCCAGCATGGATGCCCGCGGGGTGAGACTTGCGCAGTTCCTCAGCCACCAGGAAGGCCAGTTCCAGCGACTGGTCAGCGTTGAGGCGCGGGTCGCAATGGGTGTGGTATCGGTCGGCAAGGTCGGAATCGGTGACCTCACGCGCACCGCCGGTGCACTCGGTGACGTTTTGACCGGTCATCTCGACGTGAATGCCGCCGGCATGGGTGCCTTCGGCCCGGTGAATGGCCAGAAAGTCGCGCACTTCGGACAGGATGGCGTCGAAGGGCCGCGTCTTGTAGCCAGTGGACGCCTTGACGACGTTGCCGTGCATCGGGTCGCACGACCACACCACCTTGCGGCCTTCAGCTTCCACCTTGCGGATCAGCGCGGGCAGGTGATCGCCCACCTTGCCGGCGCCGAAGCGGGCAATGAGCGTCAGCCGGCCGGCTTCGTTGGCCGGATTGAGCAGGTCGATCAGGCGGATCAGTTCATCGGGCTGCAGGCTCGGTCCGCACTTGAGGCCGATCGGGTTCTGCACGCCTCGGCAGAACTCAACATGGGCATGATCGGGCTGGCGGGTGCGGTCGCCGATCCACAACATGTGGCCGGAGGTGGCGTACCACTCGTCCGAGGTGGAATCGACGCGGGTCATCGCCTGCTCGAAGCCCAGCAGCAGGGCCTCGTGCGAGGTGTAGAACTCGGTCGACTTGAGCTGCGGCGTGGTGTCGGGGTTGATGCCGCAGGCCCGCATGAAGTCGAGCGTCTCGGTGATGCGGTCGGCCAGGTGCTGGTAGCGCTCAGACGCCGGCGAGCCCTTCAGGAAGCCCAGTGTCCAGCGGTGCACGTGTTCGAGGTTGGCATAGCCGCCCATTGCGAAGGCGCGCAGCAGGTTCAGCGTGGCAGCCGACTGGCGGTAGGCCATGATCTGGCGTTCCGGATCCGGCTCACGCGACTCCCTGGTGAACTCGATGCCGTTGATGATGTCGCCGCGATAGCTGGGCAGCTCGACGCCATCGATCGTCTCGAAGTCGGACGAACGCGGTTTGGCGAACTGGCCGGCAATGCGGCCAACCTTGACCACCGGGCTGCCGCCGGCGAAGGTCAGCACCACCGCCATCTGCAGGAACACGCGGAAGAAATCGCGGATGTTGTCCGCCTGGTGTTCGGCGAAACTTTCAGCACAGTCGCCGCCCTGCAGCAGGAAGGCCTTGCCTTCTGCGACCTTGGCCAGCTTGCGCTTCAGCTTGCGGGCCTCACCGGCAAAAACCAACGGAGGAAACGTCGACAGACGCTTCTCCACAGCGGCCAAAGCTTCAGGGTCGGCATAGGCCGGCACCTGCTTGATGGGGAACGAGCGCCAGCTCGACGGGGACCAGGTAGACATGCTTTGTACTCTCTGACACAGGGCAGGCAACATGCCTGACTACCCTGTCATTGCTTCATAGTGCAGCAAATTGCAAGCCGTGAGGCAGGAATCGGCTGCGCGGCCGGTATTCCGCGTCAACCATGTTTGCATTTTGCAAACCCGGAATTAACCGTATCCGGATAATGTGGCGTGAGAGGCGGCTGAATTCAAATCTGGCTTTTTCGGAGATCTGGACCATGTTGGACCGTATCCTGCCTCCCAGTGACGTGGACTGGCTGATCAATTTCTTCTTTGCCGGTGACTATCCGCTGGCCCTTCAGCTTGCGATCATCAACGCCGTTTGCGTGATCCTGGCGCTGACCATGCGCGCCCAGAAGTCCTACCGTCGCGCCCCCGAACTTCAGGCCCGCAGCTTGCGGATGTTCACCTGGCTGGCCATCTGCGCCAACTTCATGTTGATCCTGAACAAGGACTACCGCTTCATCCAGGTGCTGGCCTGACGCCGGCGGCCTCCCAAATGGCTTGTGTGGCGGGTGATTTTCGGTCAACGCTTGGGATGTCATGGTTACGCTCGCTCCATCCTTCACCCTCGGCATCGAAGAGGAATACCTGCTGGTTGACCGGGAAACCCGCGACCTCGTCGCAGCGCCCGAACAGCTGATGGCCGATTGCCAAGCCGAACTGGAAGGCCGCGTGAGCCCGGAATTCCTGCAATGCCAGATCGAGATCGGCACCTCGGTTTGCAAGTCGATCCCCGAAGCTCGCAAGGAACTGGCCCATCTGCGCCGCACCATTGCAGCCATCTCCGACACCTACGGGCTTGCGCCGGTGGCGGCAGCCACCCACCCCTTTGCCGACTGGCAACGCCAGCGCTTCACCCACAAGGAACGCTACGAGGCTTTGGCACGCGACCTGGCCGGCGTCGGCCAGCGCATGCTGATCTGCGGGATGCACGTGCACGTCGGCATCGAGGATGAAGACCTGCGCATCGACCTGCTCGGCCAGATCAGCTATTTCCTGCCGCACCTGCTGGCGCTGTCGGCGTCATCGCCGTTCTGGCTTGGCCGCGACACCGGGCTGGCCTCCTACCGGCTGTCGATCTTCGACAACCTGCCGCGAACCGGCCTGCCGCCGGTTTTCTCCAGCTTCGGCGAATACACCCGCACCGTCGAGACGCTGACCCGGGCGGGCGTCATCGAGGATGCCACCAAGATCTGGTGGGACATGCGACCGTCCGCCCGCTTCCCGACCCTGGAAGCGCGTATCTGCGACGTGACGCCAAGACTGGACGATGCAGTGGCGATTGCCGCGCTGGTGCAGTGCCTGGCGCACATGCTGTTCCGGCTGAGGCTCAACAACCAGCGCTGGCGGCAGTACGAGCGTTTCCTGATCAACGAGAACCGCTGGCGGGCGCAGCGCTATGGCGTCGGCACGTCGCTGATGGACTTCGGCAAGGCCGAACTGGTGGACTACAAGGACCTGGCGGACGAACTGCTGGCACTGGTGGCGGAAGACGCCATCGCGCTGGGCTGTGACAAGGAAATCCAGGCCATCCGCACCATTGCCCGCAAGGGCAACAGCGCCGACCGGCAACGCGAGGTGCATCGGCGGGCGCTGGAATGCAGCGCCGACCCGACAGAAGCCATGCGGGCGGTGGTCGACAGCCTCATTGCGGAGACGGTAAGCGGGCTTGAAGTGTGACGCTCAGGCCCGGTGGGCCAGAAGCTCCAGGTGACGCTGCATGCCGATTTCGGCGGATGCGTAGGGTTCCTGGCGCTCCACCGACCAGTAGCGCAAATCTTCCAGACGGATGGCCCGGCCGGTGACGGCGCAGCGCACGAATTCGCCCGGACGCACGATCTGGAAGTCCGCGTCGAGATAGCGGATGCGGGCTTCCTGGGTGCTGGCGAAGGGTGCTTCAAAGTTCATAAGCAGACTTTCTAGCGTGCGAATCCGGCGGTGAGAAGGCCAAAAGGCGCAACAAGGTTTAGAACAGACTTCCCTGCCCGCCGGATGTTTGGCCGCCGCCCGGCCTTGGCGTGGTCTTGCGCGCGGCGGGCGTGGTTGCGCCACCGCTGCCGATAATGGCATCGGCGCGGCCATCGGCAAACTCTATCTCGACGCCCATGCCCGCACTGGTGGCGGCCACCGAGCGCACCGGCTGGCCGTCTGCATCGCGCACCAGTGCGAAGCCCCGGTTGAGCACCGAATGATAGGAGAACGCCGACAGCAGCTTGGCCGCGCCGTCCAGGCGGTTGCGGCGGGTGTCCATCGATGTTGCGACGGCGCGCGCCGCCTGGCGCTGCAGGCGGGCAAGCGTGTCGCGGTCGCGCCCGATCTGCTGGCGCAATGGCCGCACGGAGAGGCGCGCCGCAGCCCGGTCAAGGCGAGAGCGGTGCACACCCGTCGCCGCCTTCAGCGACTGGCCGAGCCGGCCGGCTGCATTATCGAAGCGTTGCCGGGCCAGCGCCAGCAGGTCGTCAGGCCTCGGCAGGCCGCGTCCGGCCGCCATGACGCGGGTGCGGCGTTCGTCCATCGCCCGGCTGGTGGCGCGGTGGTGGCGGGCGGCAAGGTCTGCCACGTAGGCCAGCAGTTCCGAGCGAACCGGCACGGCGCGCTCGGCTGCCGCGGTGGGGGTGGGCGCACGCCAGTCGGCGGCGTGGTCGATCAGCGTCCAGTCTGTCTCGTGGCCCACGGCGGAAATCAGCGGGATTTCACTGTCAGCCGCCGCGCGCACCACCACTTCCTCGTTGAAGCCCCACAGATCCTCCAGGCTGCCGCCGCCGCGCGCCACGATGATCAGATCAGGCCGGGGGATTGCCCCGCCCTCTTGAAGCGCGTTGAAGCCCCGGATGCCGTTGGCAACTTCGGCAGCGCTCGACTCGCCCTGCACGCGCACCGGCCACACCAGCACATGGCGCGGGAAGCGGTCCGACAGCCGGTGCAGGATATCGCGGATGACGGCGCCGGTGGGCGAGGTCACCACGCCGATCACCTGCGGCAGGTACGGCAGTTCCTGCTTGCGGTCCTCGTCGAACAGGCCTTCGGCGGCAAGCTTCTTGCGGCGCTCCTCGAGCAGCGCCATCAGTGCGCCCGCGCCTGCCGGCTCCATGGTGTCGATGACCATCTGGTATTTCGACTGGCCGGGGAAAGTGGTGATGCGGCCCGTCACCACCACCTCAAGCCCCTGCTCGGGCTGGATCTTCAGCCGTCCGGCGGTGCCCTTCCAGATGACGCCCGAGAGTACGGCCCGGTCGTCTTTCAGGTCGAGGTAGACATGTCCGGAACCGGGGCGCGACACCCTGCCCAGTTCACCGCGCACCCGCACGTGGCCGAAGGTGTCTTCCAGCGTGCGCTTGAGCGCGCCGGAAATCTCCGAGACGGAATATTCCGCCACGTTGGACACAGGCTCGCCCGGCTCGTCATCGTCAAGCAGTTCGCCGGTTACGGGGTCAAAGGCCGGTGGCGGCCATTCGGTGGACATGGGTCAGAAGAATCCTTTCAATCCACCCCATTGGATGCCAAATACAACCCCAATGGCAAGCAGCGAGACGGAGCTTTCCTTCATGAACATCCTGTTGATCGGCTCGGGCGGACGCGAACATGCCCTGGCCTGGGCCATTGCCCGGTCGGCCCTGTGCAGCACGCTCTATTGTGCGCCCGGCAATGCGGGCATCGCGCAAGAAGCCGAAATCGTCGCGCTCGACGTGACCGATGCGCGAGACGTGATCCGTTTCTGCAATGTTCAGGGCGTCAGGCTGGTGGTGGTGGGGCCGGAAGCGCCGCTGGTGGCGGGGCTGGCGGATGAATTGCGCGGCGCCGGCATCAAGACATTTGGCCCGTCAGCCGCCGCAGCGCGGCTGGAAGGGTCGAAGGGGTTCACCAAGGACATTTGCGCGAAATACAACATCCCGACCGGCGCCTATGGCCGGTTCTCAACCGAGGCTGAGGCGCTTTCCTACCTCGCCGCCCACCCCGCCCCCATCGTGGTCAAGGCTGACGGGCTGGCCGCGGGCAAGGGCGTCACCGTCGCCATGACCGATGCCGAGGCGCAAGCCGCCGTGAAGGACATCTTCGCCGGCAAGTTCGGCGCGGCAGGGGCGGAATGCGTTATCGAGGAATATCTCGACGGCGAGGAGGCTTCGTTCTTCGCCTTGTGCGACGGCAGGGCGGCCATCGCATTCGGCAGCGCGCGGGACCACAAGCGGGTGGGCGAAGGCGATACCGGCCCAAATACCGGCGGCATGGGCGCCTACTCGCCCGCACCGGTGATGACGGACGAGATGTGCCAACGCACCATGGACGAGATTATCATTCCCACCATGAAGGCGATGGCGGCGGAGGGCTGCCCGTTCCAGGGCGTGTTCTTCGCCGGGCTTATGGTCACCGCGAAAGGCCCGCAGCTGATCGAGTACAATGTCCGCTTCGGCGACCCGGAATGCCAGGTGCTGATGATGCGCCTGAAAGACGACATCGTGACGCTGATGCTGGCGGCCTGCGACGGCACACTCGACAAGGTGTCGGTGCGCTGGCGCGACGAGGCCGCACTCACCGTGGTTATGGCGGCGAAAGGCTATCCGGGCGACGTCGAAAAGGGCTCGGAAATCCGCAATCTGGAGGCAGCGGCGCAAGATCCTGCCGTGCACATCTTCCATGCCGGCACGAGGGCGGACGGCGGCAAGGTGCTTGCCAATGGCGGGCGCGTTCTCAACGTCACGGCGCGCGCCGCCTCGGTGAGCGAGGCCCAGGCACTTGCCTACCGGGCCGTCGATGCAATTGACTGGCCTGAAGGGTTCTGCCGGCGTGACATTGGCTGGCGGGCAGTTGAACGCGAGAAGGCCTGACCCATGAACACCCTGTTTCCCGGCTTCGATGAACAGACCGTCAAAGGCGATGGCGCGGACATCTTCGTGCGCACTGGCGGATCGGGCAATCCGCTGCTGCTGATCCACGGATTTCCGCAGACCGGCGCCATGTGGCACACGCTGGCGCAGCAACTGGCGGAGCATTTCTTCGTCGTCATTCCCGATATTCGCGGCTATGGCCGGTCGTCGAAGCCGGCCAATACGGCTGACAACCTGCCCTATTCCAAACGCGCCATGGCCAATGACCTGGTGGCGGTGATGGAGCGGCTCGGCCATGGCCGGTTTGCCGTGGCAGGCCATGACCGGGGCGGGCGTGTCGCCTATCGCATGGCGCTTGACCATCATGCGCAGGTGGAGACGCTGGTGACGCTGGACATCGTGCCGACCATCGAACAGTGGAAAATGCTGGCGCAAGTGCAGGGTGCGGTGGCCAGCTATCACTGGCCCTTCCTTGCCCGGCCACACCCCTTTCCCGAACAGATGATCGGTGCCAGCCCCGACTACTATCTCGAAACCACGCTGGCCTCGTGGACGGCGGGCAACTCTCTGGCCCCCTTCAGCGCCGCTGCGCTGGACGACTACCGGGCGCACTTCCGCAACCCGGCAGTGGTGCACGCCATGTGCAACGATTACCGCGCCGGTGCAACCTGCGACGTGGCGCACGACCAAGCCGCTCTTGACGAGGGCCGCAAGATCACCGCGCCCATGCTGGCGCTGTGGGGCGAGACGGGCTTTGGCCGCAAGGCAGCCGCCAGCCCGCTCGATGTATGGAGGCACTGGGCGGACGATGTCTCGGGCGCGGCCATCAATTGCGGGCATTTCCTGCCCGAGGAAGCGCCCAACGAGACGCTCGCGGCCATGTTGCCGTTCCTGCAGGGCCTGCACGCATGAGCAGCAGGATCGACCGGCAGGCCGAATTTTCCGGCACCCGCGAGGTGCGCGAGGCGCACCGCTTCGACGAGGCCGCACTCGATGCCTACCTGCGCGGCCACGTCGAGGGATACAAAGGCCCGCTCAGCGTCGAGCAGTTCAAGGGCGGCCAGTCCAACCCCACCTACAAGCTGGTGACGCCCTCGCATGCATACGTGCTGCGGCGCAAGCCGCCGGGCAAGCTGCTGGCTTCGGCCCATGCCGTGGACCGGGAGTACCGGGTGATTTCCGCTCTGCACAAGCTCGGCCTGCCGGTGGCGCGGACCTTCGTACTGTGCGAGGACGAGGGCGTGATTGGCACAGAATTCTACGTGATGGACTTCGCGGCCGGCCGGGTGTTCTGGGAGCCGCACATGCCGGGCGTGGAGGCGCAGGATCGGGTCGGCATCTTCGACGCCATGAACCGGTTCATGGCAGACCTGCATTCGGTGGACTACACGGCAGCGGGGCTGGCTGACTTTGGCAAGCCGGAAGGCTATGTGGCGCGCCAGATCGCGCGCTGGTCGAAGCAGTACCGGGCGTCGCAGACCCAGAAGATCGCCAACATGGACCGGCTGATGGACTGGCTGCCTGACGCGGCGCCCTCGTCCGGCCAGGCATCGCTGGTGCACGGCGACTTCCGGCTCGACAATTGCATCATCCAGCCAGACCGGCCCGCCATTCGCGCCGTGCTGGACTGGGAGCTGTCGACGCTGGGTGATCCGATCGCCGACTTCACCTACCACCTGATGCAGTGGCGCATGCCGCCATCGGAAACCGGCGCGGGCGTCGGCTCGCTGGTTGAGCACCTCGACCTGCCGGGCATCCCGGCGCTGGAGGATTACGTGGCCTCGTATTGCCAACGGCGCGGGCTGGACGGCATTCCTGATCTGGACGCATATCTGGCCTATAACTTCTTCCGCATGGCGGCGATCTTCCAGGGTATCGTCGGGCGCGTGCGCGACGGTACGGCAGCCAATGCCCGCGCCGCCGAAATGGCCGACCTGGTCGAGCCCATGGCCAATGTCGCGTGGGATTATGCAAGGAAGGCAGGAGCCTGAAGCCGGTGAACACACCATCCATCGGATTGGCCCTTGGCGGCGGTGCAGCGCGAGGGCTTGCGCACATCGAAGTGTTGCACGCACTGGACGAACTTGGTGTGCGCCCCACTCGCATGGCCGGCACCAGCATGGGTGCACTGGTAGGCGTGGCCTATGCGGCAGGGCAGCCGGCTCAGGCCATTGAGGAACATGCGCGCGCTGTCTTGTCCAATCGGCTTGATGCGGCCCGTCTGGCCTTCTCGTCGGGCAAGGGCGGCGTGCTGGACCTGATCAATTTCAACCCGCTGTCGAGCCCGCTACTGGATGGGGCGCAGCTGGTGCGGCTGGTGCTGCCGGACGGCGTGCCGCCGCGGCTCGAGCAACTGGCCATTGCGATGACGGTCATCGCCTGCGATTTCCTGGCCGGCAACGAAGTGCCGCTTGCCGCAGGATCCACTGTCGATGCGGTTGCCGCAAGCATCGCAATTCCCGGCGTCATCTCGTCCCCCTCGCGCGACACCACGCTGATCGATGGCGGGTGCGTCAATCCGGTGCCGATCAACCACCTGCAGGACTGCGAGGTGATCATCGGCATCAACGTCACGGGACGCCCGGTCAGCCGGGGCCGCGCCATGCCGCGCACGCCCGACCTGCTGACTGGCGCCATGCAGATCCAGCAGCAAACCATCTCGGCGCTGCACCGGGAGAAGCATCGCTGCGACATCTGGATCGAGCCGGCGGTCAATCAGTTCCGGGTGCACGAATTCTTCAAGCTGGACGAGATCCTAAAGGCGGCAAGGCCCGCCCGCGACGAACTCAAGCGCCAGCTTGAACAGGCGCTGGAAGTGCTCGTCAAATCAGCCGGTTAGCGCTTGTTCCTGAAAAATCGAGTCATCAGTTCCCGCGCCCTCACCTCGCCAAGGCCGGAATAGACCTCCGGGGCGTGGTGACAGGTGGCTTGCGCGAAAAACCGCGCGCCATGCTCGACACCGCCCATCTTCTCGTCGCCAGCTCCGTAATAGAGCCGCCCTATACGGGCGAACGAGATGGCGGCGGCGCACATGGCGCACGGCTCGAGCGTGACGTGCAGGTCGCAACCGGTTAGCCGTTCCGAGCCGAGTACCCGGCCTGCCTCGCGGATGGCCAGTACCTCCGCGTGGGCAGTGGGGTCGTTCAGTTCGCGGGTGCGGTTGCCGGCGCAGGCGATGATCTCGCCGTCGCTCACCACGCAGGCGCCCACCGGCACCTCGCCGCGGGCGACCGCGGCCTCGGCTTCCTCGAAGGCCCGGGCCATGGCAGGGTGCAGGGGCGCTTTCATCCAACTCGCTCTCCGGCGCAAACTCGGTGTAGGCAGTGACGCTGCCCGTCTGATACAAGCAAGCCCATGAAAAGGTCCAGCACCAAACCCGCCACACCGCCTGCCCCATCCGCTGCCGCGGCAGAACCTGCCAGGCCCGAGCGCATCGCCAAGGCGATGGCGCGCGCCGGCCTGTGCTCGCGCCGCGATGCCGAGCAGTGGATCGAGCAGGGCCGGGTGTCGGTGAACGGCAAGGTGCTGATCACGCCCGGCGGTGACGGTGACGCCAGCAGACCTGGTCGAGGTGGACGGCAAGCCGCTGCCGGAGCGCGAGCAGGCGCGGCTGTGGCGCTATCACAAGCCGTCCGGACTGGTGGTATCGCACCGGGACGAGAAGGACCGGGAGTCGGTGTTCGACAAGATGCCCGAGGACATGCCGCGGGTCATTTCCATCGGCCGGCTCGACATCAACACCGAAGGCCTGTTGCTGCTGACCAACGATGGCGAACTGGCGCGGCTGCTGGAACTGCCGGCCACCGGGTGGATGCGGCGCTACCGGGTGCGCGCCCACGGCGTGGTCGAGCAGGCAGCGCTTGACGGGCTGAAGGACGGCCTCAACGTGGACGGCGTTCAGTACGGCCCCATCGAGGCCAAGCTCGACAAGCAACAGGGCGGCAATGTCTGGCTCACCATCTCGCTGCGCGAGGGCAAGAACCGCGAGGTGAAGCGGATCTGCGAACATCTCGGCCTCAAGGTCAACCGGCTGATCCGGGTGTCGTTCGGACCGTTCCAGCTTGGCGAGCTGGCACGCGGCCAGGTGGATGAGATTGCGCAGAAGGTGATCGCCGAGCAGATACGCGGCGGCGGTCGCAAACGGCAAGGCCACGCTGCCAAGGGCGAGGGCGGCAAGCCGAAGCGGCCGGACGGCAAGCCGGGCCACAAGACGCCCCGCGCCGGAAAACCGGAAACGGGCAAACCGTCTGCAGCCAAGCCCCCGGCGAAACGGGCCGGAAAGCCGGCATCCAGCGGGCCAGCAGAGAAAGCAGCGGGAAGGCCGGGGGGAAGCCGTGCGGATCGTCGGCGGTAAGTTCAAGGGCCGCACCATCCATTCACCGGATGGCCGCGCGACAAGGCCGACGACGGACCGGGTGCGCGAGGCCATCTTCAACCGGCTCGAACATGGCGTGGCGGGGTTGTCAATCGATGGCGCGCGGGTGCTGGACCTGTTTGCCGGCACCGGGGCGCTGGGGCTCGAGGCATTGTCGCGGGGCGCGCGCAACGTGCTGTTCATCGACGACAGCGAGGCTGCGCGCGGCCTGATCCGGCGCAACGCGGATGAACTGGGCGTCATCGGACAGGTGAAGCTATGGCGGCGCGATGCGGCAAAGCTCGGCCCCTGCGCACCGATGAGCCCGTTTGATCTGGTCTTCCTGGATCCGCCCTATGGCAAGGGGCTGGCGGACAAGGCACTGGCGGCGCTGGTAGCTGGCGGCTGGCTGGAACCAGGTGCGGTGGTGGTGGTGGAGGAAGCCGCCAAGGCCGAAGTTGCCCTGCCCGAGGCGTTTGAAGTGCTCGATGACAGCCGCTATGGCGAGACCCGTGTCCTGACACTCAGATACAGCGGGACCGGTAGCTGATGCGCCCGTCGATGATATCAGCTGCGCTGGTGGCCGCGCTGGTGGGCTATGGCTCGACCATCGCCTTGGTGCTGGCAGCCGCGCAGGCGGTCGGCGCCAACGCCGCCCAGACCGCGTCCTGGGTGGCGGCGGTGTGCTTCGCCAAGGCAATCGGTTCGCTGCTGCTGTCCAGCTGGAAGAAGGTGCCGGTGGTGCTGGCCTGGTCCACGCCGGGGGCGGCGCTGATTGCGGCCTCGACCGGGGTCAACATCAACGAGGCCGTGGGTGCGTTCGTGTTTGCCGGGACGCTGATCGCGCTGACCGGTGCCCTGCCCCCGGTCAGCCGGGCGGTGTCGTCCATTCCCACCGGCATTGCCTCCGGCATGCTGGCGGGCGTGCTGCTGCCGTTCTGCATTGCGGTGGCCACACACGCGGTGGCAGACGCGAGGCTGGTGCTGCCGCTGATTGCGGTGTTCGTGCTGGTGCGGCTGTTCAACCCGCTGTTCGCGGTGCTGGCATCGCTTGGCGCCGGGCTGGCCATTGCATTCACATTGGCCGGCGTTCCGGCGCCGGCGTTCCGCTTTGACGCCACGCCGCTGGTGTTCATCGCACCTGAATTCAACCCGGCGTGCTGATGGGGCTTGGCGCTGCCGCTGTACCTGGTCACCATGGCGTCGCAGAACCTGCCCGGTTTCGCGGTGCTGCGGGCCAACGGCTATCAACCGCCCGTGGCGGCGGCGCTCGGCGTGACCGGCATTGGCTCGGCGATTGCGGCGCTGTTTGGCGCGCACACCTTCAACATGGCCGCGATCACCGCCGCCATCTGTCTCGGCGACGATGTGCATCCGGACAAGATCAAAACGCTGGCAGGTGGGCTTGGCCTATTTGGCCGTTTGGATGCTGCTTGGCGTGTTCGGCCCGGTGATCATTCCGACCATTGCCGCAATGCCGAAGGCCATCATCGCCACGGTGGCGGGACTGGCGCTGATCACGCCGCTGATGGGCGCTGCGGCATCGGCCTTCGAACAACCCGCAACCCGGTTCGCCGCCGCCGCCACGTTCATCGTCACGGCCTCCGGCATCGCGGCGTTCGGCATTGGCGCTGCGTTCTGGGGCCTGATGGCGGGCTTGCTGGTGCACGGGCTGGACCGGTTGAAACGCGGTTGAATCCGGCTTTAATCGTGACTTTTCAAGTGCTGGATTTACATCAGGAACGGCCAAACAGCCGTTCAATGTCGGCCAGTTTAAGCTCCACCCAGGTCGGCCGACCATGGTTGCACTGGCCCGAGTGAGGGGTGGCTTCCATCTCGCGCAGCAGGGCGTTCATCTCCTCCGGCTTGAGGCGGCGGCCGGATCGCACCGAGCCGTGGCAGGCCATGGTGGCGAGCACATGGTCGACGCGTTCTTCCACGCCGGCGGTCTGGCCGAGGGCTGACAGGTCATCGGCCAGATCCCTGACCAGTCTGGCGACGTTACCGCCGGCGACCAGTGCCGGCACCTCGCGCACCGCCACGGACCCCGGGCCAAAGCCATCGATCACCAAGCCCGCCCGCGGCCAGGTCGTCAGCCACGTCCAGCAGCCGCGCGGCGGAGGCTTCGTCCAGGTCGACGATCTCGGGCACCAGCAGGGCTTGCGTGATGACGCCTTCAGCCGCGCGCTGGGCCTTCATCTTCTCGTAGACGAGGCGCTCATGGGCGGCATGCTGATCGACGATCACCACGCCATCGCGGGTTTGGGCAATGATGTAGTTCTCGTGCAGCTGCGTGCGGGCCGCGCCCAGTGGGGCATCGAGTTGCTCGGGCGATGCAGGTTCGTGAACGGCCACGGCGGACGGCGGGGCGAAGGCCTCGAACGTCGCCTGGGTTTCGGCGAATCCAGGCCGTGGCGGCGGCGTCCAGGCTTGTGATGAGCGCGGCTGCGGTTCCGGCCTGAACGCGGCAACCGTGCTGGATGCGACGTTGGCCGGGCCGCGCATTCCCGCCTCTGCCAGCGCCTGGCGGATCGAGCCGATGATCAGCCCGCGCACCAGCCCTGCATCGCGGAAGCGCACTTCCGTCTTGGCCGGGTGCACGTTCACGTCCACCTCGTCCGGGGCAAGGGTGATGAACAAGGCAACGGCGGGGTGGCGGCCACGCATCATGAAGTCGGCATAGGCGCCGCGCAGGGCGCCGGCAATGACCTTGTCGCGCACCGGGCGGCCGTTGACGCACACGAACTGGTGGCTGGCCTGGGCGCGGCTATAGGTCGGCAGGCCCACCAGCCCGCTGAGTTCAACGCCCTCGCGCGCCGCCTCCAGCTCAATGGAGTTGGCGGCGAACTCGTCGCCCAGCACGGCACGGGCGCGAGCCAGCCGGTCGCCGGTGCGCAGCGACAGCAGTTCGCGGGCCTCGGAGATGAGGGTGAAGCGAACGTGCGGATGAGCCAGCGACAGACGGCGCACCACGTCGGCGGCTTCCGCCGTCTCGGCGCGCTCGGATTTGAGAAACTTCAGCCGCGCGGGCACGGCGAAGAACAGGTCCGACGCCTCGATCAGGCTGCCGCGTGAGTGACTTGCCGGGCGCACCTCGAACTTGCGGCCGCCTTCGACCCGGATTTCGTGCGCCTCGCCGCCGCCAGCCGGTCGCGACACGATGCGCAACCGCGACACCGCACCGATGGAAGGCAACGCCTCGCCCCGGAAACCAAGGGTACGGATATTGACCAGATCATCTTCGGCGAGCTTGGAGGTGGCATGGCGTTCTACCGCAAGGATGAGCTCCGCCGCCGTCATGCCACAGCCGTCGTCAGCCACGCGGATGAGGTTGCGGCCGCCGCCGGACAGCGTCACATCAATGGCCGTGGCGCCGGCATCCAGCGCATTTTCCACCAGTTCCTTGACCACCGAGGCGGGGCGTTCGATCACCTCGCCGGCGGCAATGCGGTTGATGGTGTTTTCTGACAGCTTGCGGATCATGCCCGGAACGTGCGGCCCTACACCGCCGGAAAGTATCAGCCCGGCGCGTTCAGGTGCTCATCGCCGACAGGTAGTCGCGCGTCAGCACCTTGCCCTGTTCCACGGCAGGCTGGTCGAATGGATCGATGTTCATCATGAAGCCCGCCATGATGGTTTCAAGCATGAAGTGCATCATCAGCGCGCCGGTGGTCTTTTCGTCCACCTTGTCCACAGCAAACACCCGCACCGGGCGGCCATTGCGCGCCAGCACCTCGGCGGCCGCGGTCTGCTGGCAAGCGGTGACATCGCCGACGGTGCGCCCGGCGAGATAGGCGAGCTTGGGGTCGTCGCGCAGGCTTTCCGGCAGGCGCGGGCCCGCCCCGGCCGTTGCAGGTGAAATCAGGTTGACCAGCCGTCCCGACGGACCATCGATGAACAGCTGCATCTGCGAGTGCTGGTCGACAGGGCCGGCAGCTGCGACCGGCTGAGAGCCGAACCCCTGCTTGCCAAGGCTTTCGGCCCACAGCTGCGCATACCAGGCGGAGAACAGCCGCAGACGGTCGGCATAGGGCATCATCACCGACACGTTCATGCCGCGCGCTTCCTGCAGGGCGACGCACAGGGCAGCCCCGGTCACAGGTGCTGCCTCGTTGCCCGCCAGCACCGCCTGCATGACTTCGCCAGCGCCTGCCCGCACGGCGGCAGCGTCAAGCCCGGCCACCAGCGCCGGCACCAGGCCGACATTGGACAACACCGAGAAGCGGCCACCTACCTTGGGGTCATGATCAAGCAACATCAGCCCATGCGCCTGCGCCAGCTTCAGCAGCGGGTTGGCCGCCGGATCTCCCGGCTCCGTCAGCGCCGCCACGTGATCAGCCGGCTTCAGGCCTGCCTGCCCCAACACGGCCATCAGGCACAGGGCCTGCACCATGGTCTCGGGCGTACCGCCCGACTTGGACACGATGAACGCCTTCGTCGTCTTTAGCGGCAGGGCGGCCAGCCCTTCGGCCATGGTCGCGGCGTCGAGATTGTCGAAGAAGTGCAGCCGTGCGCCAAGTGCCGCCTCACAGGCCGGCACGCGGTATCCGGCAAGCTGCACCAGCGCCTGCGCGCCCAGCGACGAACCGCCGGTGCCGAGAAACACTATGTCGGTAGCGCCGTCCTTCAGAAAGGCCGCCAGCTGGCGCGACGCGTCCATGTCGGCGGACAGTTCCGGCAGGCGCAGCAGCGGCAGGGCGCGATCATCGTACATGGCGCAAACGCGCTCCCGCGCCTGTTCTGCACGGGCCATGGCAGAGGAAAGCAACGCCGCCGTCAGGCCGGCTGCGCCGACGCGGTCGTCCATGCAACCAGTGATATCGTGCGAATAGGACGTGATAACTGACATTTGCAACCTCTGCTAGAAAACGCAATACTAATGCGCGTCAACTAGCATGGTCACGTTAACAGATTCGCCCAAGCTGACGGTCAGATTTGATCAACCGGGCGTTTCGCCGGTCTTCAACGGAATGCCTTCGGGCCGGCCAACAATGGAAATGGTCAGACTTTCGGGATGGATCAGCCGCTTCGCCACCCGCTTGGCGTCTTCGAGCGTCACCGCGTTGATCAGGCCGTTGCGACGCTCGACATAGTCGATGCCAAGGTCCTCTTGCTGAATGCCGAGCAGTTGCTGGGCAATCTTGCTGCTGGAGTCGAAGCGCAGCGGATAGGAGCCGGTCAGATAGGTCTTGGCCTGATCCAGCTCTTCCTGGGTGGGGCCGCTTTCAGCCATCCGCGTCAGTTCGGCGCGCAGCACGTCCAGCGTCTCGCCTGCACGGGCGTTCTGGGTGGAGACGGAACCGATCAGCAGGCCGCCATTGTCCCAGGTCGCGAGGCCGGTATAGATGCCATAGGTGAGGCCACGCTTTTCACGGATCTCTTCCATCAGGCGCGAGCCGAAGCCGCCGTCACCGAGCACGAAGTTCATCACATAAGCAGTGACGAAATCCGGATCGGAGCGCAGCAGGCCGGGCATGGCGAACGACATCACCGACTGCGGAATATCCCGCTCAACGATGGTGATGGAGCCCTTGGCCGGCATATCGACCTCCGGCACGGACATCGGCTCGGACGTCGAGGGCAGTTCGCCAAATACCTTGTCGAGGACGGTTGCCAGTTCATCGGCGGAGATATCGCCGACCACCGCCACCTGCAGCCGGTCGCGCGCAAACATCGACTTCCAGGCATCGCGCAGGTCATCCGGCTGCATGGCCGCGACGCTCTCGGCTGATCCCTTTTCCTCACGGGCATAAGGGTGTTCGCCAAGCATGGTCGTCAGCAGCGCATTCGAGGCAATCCGGTTGGGCGACTCGCTGTCGGCCTTGATGCCGACGAGGATCTGGCCGCGCACCTTGTTCATCGGGTCGACATCGAAGCGCGGTGCGCTGATCGCCTTGCGCAGGAGTTCGAACGATGCCTCGCGATTCTCGCTCAGCGTCTGGAAAGAGCCTTCGAAATGCTCGCGTTCTGCCTGCCAGGACATCCGCATCGCCAGTTCGGACATGCGTTCCTGGAAGGCTTCCGATGGCAGATCGGCAGCGCCTTCATCCAGCATGCCAGACAGGAAATATGCGCGACCCTGCTTGTCGGCCGGATCGGTGACTGCGCCGCCACGGAACGAGAAGTTCATGGCGATCATCGGAATGGTGCTGTCAGACACCAGCCAGGCCTTGATGCCGCCCGGCGAGGTGACTTCCTTGATCTCGAATGCATGGGCCGAAACGACCTGCAAGAAACCGAAAATCAGGGCTACCAGCGTAAGTCTGAATGATTTCATCGGGCCTTCACTTCGAAAATTTGAGGTTGCACGGACAGCTCAGTTGGCCGTGGGCGCGGCAGCCGCCGCCTTGCTGCGTTCCGGCACCAGCACACCGGTGGCCGAACGTTCAATCCGGAGATACTCCCGGACTGCCGCTGACACCTGCTCCGGCGTAACCTGGCGGATACGGTCGGTCCAGCCGAGCGTGTCTTCAACGCTGCGGCCGATCGCGAACGCCGAACCGAACAGGTAGGCAAGACGGAACTGGCTGTCCAGCCCGTAGATCGTGCTGGCCACCAGCTGGTTGCGCGAGCGCTCGACCAGCGCAGCATCGAACCCGTCTGTTGCCAGCTTCGCAAGCGCTGCGTCTAGCGCCTCCTCGACCTTGGCCACGTCGGCGCCGGGCGCGGGAGATATGGAGATAGACAGTTCACCATGGTCCAGCGTGTCTCCCTGGTACCAGGCGGACACCTGAGAAGCGAGGCCCTGACGGGTCACCAGTTCGCGGTAGAGATAGGAGGTGGAGCCGGAGCCCAGCGCCACGCCGGCAATGTCCAGCGCCTCGCTGACGCCAGCCTCGGCCTGGTTCACGCCGGGCACCACGTACTTGCGGTAGAGCAACGGAGCGGCGGCGCGCGGGTCGGCCATGTCCACCCGCTTGGCGGCAATGAACGAGGGCTCAAGGGTGCGCTTGCGCTGCGGCACGTCCGCCGTGTTCTTCAGTACGCCGTAGTACTTGCGGGCAAGCTCAAGCACCTTTTCCGGTTCAACGTCGCCAGCCACCACAAGAGCGGCGTTGGCGGGCGTGTAGTATTTCGCATAGAAGGCCTTGGCGTCCGCCGCGGTCAGTCCCTCGACTTCAGACATCCAGCCGATGATCGGACGGCCATAGGGATGGGCCGTGTAAAGGGCGGCATTGAGCTGCTCGCCAAGCAGCGCAGACGGGTTGTTGTCGGTGCGCGAGCGGCGCTCTTCCTTGACCACTTCAAGCTCGGTCTTGACGTCCTGGTCGTTGAAAATGTTGTTGGCCATGCGGTCGGCACCGAGGTCCATCACCAGTTCCAGACGATCGGCGGATATCCGCTCGAAATAGGCGGTGAAGTCGTAGCTGGTGAAGGCGTTGTCCTCGCCGCCGTTGACGCGGATAATGCGGGAGAATTCGCCGGGCTTGAGCCGCTTGGTGCCCTTGAAAAGCAGGTGCTCGAGATAGTGGGCGATGCCGGATTTTCCGAGCTCCTCGTCGGCCGAGCCCACCCGGTACCAGACCATGTGGGTAACCACCGGCGCCCGCCGGTCGGGGATGACGATCACCTTCATGCCGTTGTCGAGGGTGAATTCGCTCACCTTGACGTCCAGCGCCCGGGCCGGCAGGGCCAGCGCCATCAGGACGGCAGTGACGAGGACGCAGGCGAGGAACACTCGCATCAGGCGGGCGGTGGCGGACATGCGGGCAGCTGTTGCTTTCAAAGCCGGCGGCCTCCCCTTGCGGTTTTCGATTGATCCGGTGCAGTCAGAACGCACGCAGGCGACTCCGGTTGCGGCGCTTGTTGAACAATGCACCAACGTGGCCGGAATCACCACTGAACTCTTGTTAAGATCGTTTTCGATGCAGAAGCAGCGGACCGTCAGCCGCGCGGGCAGCGAGGTCAGTTGCCTGACCAGAGCTCGCCAAGGTTGAAGATGGTGCCATAGCCCGGATTGGCGGCGCGCTTGTTTTCAAGGGACTTGTTGCGCAACTCGGCATTCAGCTGGTCCACGGTCTTGCGGCTGCCGTCGGCGTTGTAGGGATTGACGCCGTTGTCATAGTAGATCTTGTCCTTTGGGTCTCCGCCAGGCTGCGGGGCCAGTGCCTGCTGTTGTGGCTGCGGCTGGGGGGCAGTCTGGGGCTGGGCGTTCTGCCATGCCGGCTGCTGCGGCGAAGGCTGCGGCGGCTGGTAGGCCGGCTGCGGCGGTGGCGGCGCCTGGTAGGTGCCGGTGCCGCGCTGGCCCTGCTGCACCTGCAGGCCGTTGCTGGCACCTGGAGCGGAGGCCGCACCGGGCTGGCGCAGCGCCATGTCAGGCGGCATCGACAGCGGCTGGTTGGTCGACACTAGCCGCTCGTCAGGGGTGTTCTTGCCGGCGTCGAACGCTTCCATGAAGCTGGTCTCGGCGCATGCGGCAAGCAGCGGCAGGACGAGCAAGACCGCGGCGGGCCTGGACAGGCGTTTGACCATCGTCACATCTCCATTCATCACTGCTCAGGCGGACGGCAAAGGCCTGATACGGATTGACGGACCACGCCTGACACCCGTTTGGGGCAAAAGCATGGCCCGCAGGCCGGGCGACTTGTCACCCCACCGGCTGGCTGTCCCTGCCAAAAAAGGAGTCATACATCAGCACCGCCACCCCGGCAACGATGGCGACATCGGCGATGTTGAAAACATACCAGCTGAAATTGCCCGCATAGAGGTGGAAGAAGTCCGCCACCGCCCCGTGCACCAGCCGGTCGGTCGCATTGGCCAGCGCGCCGCCAAGCACCAGCCCGATTGCCGCGGCCAGCAGCGGCTTTACCTGCTGCGCCAGCCAAATGACGAGGGCCACGGACACCACCAGCGACAGACCAATCAGCGTCCAGCGCACGAACTGGGAATGCGAGGCGAACCAGCCATAGGAGATGCCGTAGTTCCACACCATCACCAGGTCAAAGCCGGGCATGACGTTGACCGGCTGGCGCTCAACGATGTTGAACGCGTTCAGCATGTACCACTTGTGCAACTGGTCAACGGCGTAGCTGAGCACCGCCAGCGCCACGCCCACCATCGAGACCGGCCCCCAAAGCTTCCAGCGTGCCGCCATCAGACGGTCACGCCAAGCCTGGCCCACTCGCGCAGCGCCTCGGCATCGCGCGGGGTCACGTCAGGGTATTCGGCGTCGGAGCCGACGTCCGGCGACACCTTCCACGAGCGGGCGCACTTGGCACCTTCGGCCTTGGCCGGCACCACGGCGACGCCGCGCACCTCGTCCATGCGCCAGGCGTCAGCGGGACCTGCGCCATGAATGACCTTTGCCGCCGAGGTGATGCAGATTTCAGCCATGTCGATGCCGTGGACGGCGTGCAGCAGCTCCTCGTCGACGATATGGATCTCGGGAGCGGACTCGAGCGAGGAGCCGATGCGCTTTTCGCGCCGCTCGACCTCCAGCGCGCCGGTGACCACCGAGCGCACCTTCATCACCTGGCCCCAGGTGCGCTCCAGCGCCTCGTTGCGCCAGTGCTCGCCCACTTCCGGGAACTGCCGGGTGTGGACGCAGGCCTCCGGCCCGTGACGCTCCATCCAGGCTTCGTCGGTGGTGAACGACAGGATTGGCGCGAGCCACGTCACCACGCAGTCGAAGATGCGGTCGATGACGGTGAGCGCGGCGCGCGCGGCGGATGCTGGAGGGCGCATCGCAATAGAGCGCGTCCTTGCGCACGTCGAAATAGAACGACGACAGCTCGATGTTCATGAAGTTGCCGAGCGCGGAATAGATGCGGCGGAAATCGAACTCGTCGTAGGACTTGCGCACCACGCCATCCAGGCGGGCGAGGTGGCTGCAGCATCAGCTTTTCAAGCTCGGGCATGTCCTTGTACTCGACCGCGTCTTCCGGCTTGAAGTGGGCCAGCGAACCTAGCATCCAGCGGATGGTGTTGCGCAGCTTGCGGTAGGCGTCGACGTTGGATTTGAGGATTTCCGGGCCGATGCGCTGGTCTTCGGCATAGTCGCAACTGGCCACCCACAGGCGCAGGATGTCGGCGCCATACTGCTTGATGACGTCCTGCGGCACGGTGGTGTTGCCGAGCGACTTGGACATCTTGCGGCCCTGCTCGTCCATGGTGAAGCCATGGGTCAGCACCGCGTCATAGGGCGCACGGCCACGGGTGCCGCAGCTTTCAAGCAGCGAGGAGTGGAACCAGCCGCGATGCTGGTCGGAACCTTCGAGGTAGAGATCGGCGGGCCACTTCAGGTCGTCGCGGTGTTCGAGGCAGAAGGCATGGGTGGAGCCTGAATCGAACCACACATCGAGAATGTCGCGGACCTGCGTCCATTCGGCGTGGTCGTGATCGGACCCGAGAAAGCGCTCCTTGGCACCCTCGGCAAACCAGGCGTCGGCGCCTTCTTCCATGAAGGCGTCGAAGATGCGCTTGTTGACAGTCTCGTCCTTCAGCACCTCGCCCTTGTCGTTGACGAACACGGCAATTGGCACGCCCCAGGCGCGCTGGCGGGAGAGAACCCAGTCGGGCCGGTCCTCGATCATGCCGCGCAGGCGGTTCTGGCCGGCCTTGGGCACGAAGCGTGTTTCGTCGATGGCCTTCAGCGAACGGGCACGCAGCGTGTCGCCCTGACCGTCGATGTCTCGGTCCATATAGACGAACCATTGCGGCGTGTTGCGGAAGATGACCGGCTTCTTGGAGCGCCAGGAGTGCGGATAGGTGTGCTTCAACCGGCCGCGGGCAAACAGCATGTTCGCCTCGATCAGCGCCTTGATGACGGCGTCGTTGGCGTCGCCCTTCTCGCCCTTGTCGGTGATGACCTGCCTGCCCTCGAAGCCGGGGGCGTCGGTGGTAAAGCGGCCATCGGCGCCGACGGTGAACGGGATGGCCGTGTCGATGCCGCGCGCTTCGAGGTCGCGGGCGCAGTCCATCCAGATGTCAAAGTCCTCGCGGCCATGACCGGGCGCGGTGTGCACGAAGCCGGTACCTGCATCGTCCGTTACGTGGTCGCCATCGAGCAGCGGCACGTCGAAGTCATAGCCCTTGCCGCGCAGCGGGTGGGCACAGGTCATCATTTCGAGCTCTGCGGCACGCACATCGGCCAGCCGCTTGTACTGAAGCTTGGCCTTCGCAAATGACTCTTCGGCAAGATTGTCGGCAAAGATCAACTTCTCGCCGGGCTTCGGGCCAAAATCGTTCTCCGCTGCGGTCACCTCATAGAGGCCGTAGCTGATGCGGTTCGAATAGCTGATGGCACGGTTGCCGGGCATGGTCCAAGGCGTGGTGGTCCAGATGACGACACTCGCTGCACCGAGTTTGTTTAGCGTCTCCGGCTTTGCCTGAACCACCGGAAACTTCACCCACACCGTGTCCGACTGATAGTCGTGATACTCGACCTCGGCTTCGGCCAGTGCGGTGCGTTCCACCACCGACCACATCACCGGCTTGGAGCCGCGATAGAGCTGGCCGGACATGGCGAACTTCATCAGCTCTTCGGCAATGCGGGCTTCGGCGTCGAAGCTCATGGTCAGGTACGGCGTCTTGAAGTCGCCGACCACGCCAAGGCGCTTGAACTCTTCGGTCTGCACGCCGATCCAGTGTTTGGCGAACTGGCGGCATTCCTCGCGGAACTCGTTGACCGGCACCTCGTCCTTGTCCTTGCCCCTGGCGCGGTACTGTCTCCTCGATCTTCCATTCGATGGGCAGGCCGTGGCAGTCCCAGCCCGGCACGTAATTGCGAGTCATACCCGCGCATCTGGAACGAGCGGGTGATCAGGTCCTTGAGGATCTTGTTGAGCGCGTGGCCGATGTGGATGTTGCCGTTGGCATAGGGCGGGCCATCATGCAGCACGTATTTCGGCCGGCCCTTCGACTGGTCGCGCAGCGTCTTGTAGAGGTCCATCTTCTCCCAGCGCGCGAGAATCTCCGGCTCCTTTTGGGGAAGGCCGGCGCGCATGGGAAAATCGGTCTTGGGCAGGAACAGCGTGGAGGAATAGTCGCGTTCCGTCTTGGTCTCGCTCATCGGGTCAAATCACGGGCTAATTGATGGATGGAGCGCCTTCTAACAGCGTTTGCCCGGGGATGGAAGCATGGCTTGGTGACAGGACGCAAAGCTGCTAATCTGCACCGCGAAACCTCATGTTCAGGAAGGCAAAAATGAGCGATTTGCAGACAGTTCCCGCCCGGCGCGGCAAGGCCACCTATGTCAACAAGGGTCAGGCCATCAAGATCATCAACACCCATGGCACCCAGGTGGTGGATTTCTGGGCGTTCGTGGCCGGGCACCTGACCGAGTATACCGGCATGGACCAGTGCCGCGCCACGTGGACGCGGCTGTTTCCGAAGACCGGCGATGCGCTTTACTCGAACCGCCGCCGGGCGCTGATGACCATGGTTGAAGACACCTCGCCGGGCCGTCACGACACGCTGATGGCACCGTGCGACAACGAGCGTTACGGGCTGCTGGGCTGCAAGGAATACCACGACAACTGCAAGGACAACATGCACGCAGCGCTGGCCGAACTGGGCCTCTATGTGCCCTATACGCCTGCTTCCATCAACCTGTTCATGAACATACCGTGGCAGCCCGACGGCACGCTGTCGTTCGACCCTGCCCTGTCGAAGCCGGGCGACTATGTGGTGCTGCGCGCCGAGATGGACGTGATTGCCGTGATGTCGTGCTGCCCGCAGGACATCCTGGCCATCAACTCGCAAAAACCGGTCGAGGCGCACTTCCAGGTCCTGAACCAGTAAGAGGACGAAGTACCATGAGCGGCGGCCTTGCAGAACACGTCTACCAGAAGACCATCCAGATGTTCGGGTCGAGCCCGGAACCCGCCTTTGAGGACCCGTCGCGGCTGACGAAGGACTGGGGCCGGGCCTGGGGCGTGGACAATGACGTGGGCCGCATCCGCTCCATCCTCGTGCACCGGCCCGGACCGGAACTGGACATGGTGGACCCAGGCAAACGCATCGAGGACATCGGCTCTTATGGCGACCTTGAGAAGGGCTGGTACTGGCAGTCCGACACCGTGCCGGACATGGACAAGCTGCGCGCACAGCACGACAGTATGGTCGAGGTGTTCCGGCGCGAGGGGATCGAGGTTCACTATCTCGACGGGCAAGGCCAGACCGACGGCATGCTGAAGGCGGTCTACACCCGCGACTCGGCGCTGATGGTCAAGGGCGGGGCGATTGTCTGCCGCATGGCGCCGCGCATCCGCCACGGCGAGGAAATGGTGGTGACGCGCACACTCGCCAAACTGGGCGTGCCGATCCTGCGCACCATCCACTCGACCGGCATGCTGGAAGGCGGCTCGTTTGCCTGGATCAACCCGAAGACGGCGGTGGTTGGCCGCTCCATCCGCATCAACAACGAGGCCATCGAGCAGCTTGACGATGTGCTCAAGCGGCAAGGGGTGGAACTACTGGTGGTCGATCTCAACGGCTACACCATCCACATCGACGGGTCGTTCGTGATGGTGGACAAGGATCTGGCACTGGTGGACGCCACGCAGCTTCCCTACTGGTTCCTGGAGAAGCTGCGCGAGCTTGGCGTCGACACGGTGGAAATCACGCCGCAGGACAATCCGTGGATCATCAACGGGCTGGCGATTGCGCCGGGCCGCTACTTGATGGGCAACGGCGCGAGCAACCGCACGCTCGACCTGCTGCAGCGCAAGGGCGTGGAGGTCATCCCGCTGGACTTCGACCTGGTGCAGCTCAATGGCGGCGGCATTCATTGTTCAACGATGCCGCTGATCCGCGAAAGCGTCTAGACCGCTAGCTTCAACCTGCTTCGGCTTGAGCGCGGCCGCGAAGGCGCCGCAGCCGATGGTCAGCACCGCGATGCAGATGACCAGCAGCTTGGTGTACTTGTGCTCGATGCCGAAAGCTGCGGTCATGAAGCCGTTGCCGCCTTCTTCGAAATAGTACAGCACCGCACCCGCCATGGCCGCCACGAACGCGATATGGAAGGCCCACAGGCTGACCCGCCTGCCGCCGATGACGCAGAACAGGATGACCGGCGTCAGGAACATCGAGGCCGTGCCGGAAATGGCGACGGCGGCATAGAGCTCCTTGGTGTCGAGGAACAGGAAAACCAGCCCGCCGGCCATGAAGGCCAGCATGGCAAGCCGCCCGTTGACCAGCGTCGGCGCGGCAAGCCCCATGTCCTTGATCGCCAGCTTCGAAGCGCTGGACAGGGTGGAGTCGAGCGTAGACACGGCTGACACGATAAGCGCCAGGTTGAGCACCAGCATGGTGGTGTCGCCGAGCGTACGGCGCAGGACGTCGAGCATGGCCTCATCGGGTTGCTTGACGGTGCCGGCGTATACGCCCAGCAGCGCGAACAGGAAGATGCAAGCCATCGACAGCCAGCCCGCATGCAGGAACGACTTCCAGGTGGTCTTGCGGTCGGCCAGGAAGCCGCGGTCCATCATGACGGGGTCATGCATCGGGTAGGAGATGACCTGCAGCATGGCGACCATGAACAGCACCCAGCCCGGATCGGTGACCGGCCTTGCGGTGGAGCCGAGCAGCGACACGCTCCAGCCCGGCGCGCCGGCGAGCGAGAACACCAGCACCGCCAGCATGACGAGGAACACGCTCATCTGGAACACGTCCGTGCGCAGCGATGACTGCAGGCCGCCCATCATCGAATAGGCGAGCGTGAACAACGCCGCAACGCTGGCGGCCACGAGATAAAGCGACGTGCCCTCGGCACCGAAGATGATGCCAACGACGATCAGGTTTGCAAACACCTCCGATAGCAGCCGCAGCGCCACCACGAGGTTGAAGGCAGAGGTGCCGGACGGACCGAAGCGGTCGGTCAGGAAATCCTGGATCGAGTTGAAGCCGTGGCGGAACCTGATCTGGTCGACGATGACCGCGCCGGTGAAGAACGACAGGTAGTAGGCCGTGTAGGCCAGCGCCCCGCCGATACCGTAATAGAAGCCGAGAATGGCCGCCGTGAGCAGCGAGCGGGCGAATATCCACGTCGTCACCTGGCTGAATACCAGGGTGATCATCGATGGTGCGGAACCGTCTGCCGACTGGCCGGCATAGAAGCCGTCCACGGTGCGCTGGCGCGGGGTGAGCAGGAGCGAGATCATGGCGAGCGTCAGCAGCGTCAGCAGCAGGGCGTTGGTCATCGGCGGGTGGCCTTCCGGCGTGTCATGGACTTGCAGGCCATCTGCAGGGGCTGCCCGCCAAAGTTCAACTCACATTTGGATGATCGGTCCGTGAATGCTATCTATGAGGGCTCAAGTCCACGAACTGAAAGGTTGTAGCCATGAGCGGTTTCCTATCCAGACTGTTCGGCAGCGGCGCCAAGGCCAGCGAGCCGGGCATTGCGCCGGAAACCTACAAGGGCTTCGTGATCGAAGCGCGGCCCAAGAGTGCCGGTGGCCAGTACAACGTGGCGGGCGTCATTCGCAAGGAAGGCGAGCCGGAAGGTCCATCGCATTCGTTCATCCGCGCCGACACGTTCACCAATGTCGAGGATGCGGTGAAGTACTCGCTGGTCAAGGCAAAGCAGATCATCGACCAGAAGGGCGAAAAGATGTTCGCCGACGGCGGCGGGTGGTAGTCACCCGCTCCACTTCGTGCGCATCGTCACCAGTTCTTCTGCCGCCGTCGGGTGCACCGCCATGGTGGCGTCGAAGTCGGCCTTGGTGGCGCCCATCTTCAGCGAAATGCCGAGCAACTGCGCCATTTCACCGGCGTCCGGCCCCATGATGTGACAACCCAGGACCTTGTCGGATTTCGGCTCGACGATCAGCTTCATCAGCATGCGTTCGTCGCGGCCCGACAGGGTGTGCTTCATCGGCCGGAAGGTGGACTTGTAGATATCGACCTCGCCGAACTGCTCGCGGGCCTGCGCCTCGGTGAGCCCGACGGTACCGATTTCCGGCTGCGAGAACACGGCGGTGGGGATCAGCCCGTGGTTGACCTTCACGTCCTTGCCGCCGAACACCGTGTCGGCGAAGGCATGGCCCTCGCGGATGGCGACAGGGGTCAGCGCCACGCGGTCGGTGACGTCGCCTACCGCATAGATGTGATCGATGCTGGTCTTCGAGTACTCGTCCACCTTGATGGCGCCGTTGGCCTTGAGCTCGACGCCGGCGTGCTCAAGCCCCAGCCCGTCGGTATAGGGCGCGCGGCCAATGGCAAACATGATCTGGTCTGCCTCGATCACCTCGCCATTGGTCAGCGTACCGTGCAGCACGCCTTCCTTCTTCTCGATCTTCGAGAACACCTCGCCGCAGATGATGTCGACACCCTTCTTCTTCATCTCGGCGGTCAGGTGGTCGCGCACGTCCTCATCGAAACCGCGCAGGATCTTCTCGCCGCGATAGAGCAGCGTGGTGTCCACGCCGAGCCCGTTGAAGATGCCGGCGAACTCCACCGCTATGTAGCCGCCGCCCGCGACCACGATGCGCTCGGGCAGCTGGTCGAGGTGGAACGCCTCGTTGGAGGTGATCACGTGTTCGACGCCGGGCAGGCCGGGATCGATGTTGGGCACCCCGCCGGTGGCAATCAGGATGTATTTCGCGGTGACGTGACGCTCCTCGCCGATGAGGCGGACGGAGTGGGCATCGCGCAGCTCGGCCCGGCAGTGATGCAGTTCGACGCCGGCAGCCTCAAGGTTCTTCATGTAGACCTTGTTGAGCCGGTCGATCTCGGCGTCCTTGTTGGCGATCAGCGTGGGCCAGTCGAACTCGACCTTCTTCGTGGTCCAGCCGAAGCCGACGGCATCCTCGAAGGCTTCAGCAAAGTGGCTGGCATAGACGAACAGCTTTTTCGGCACGCAGCCGCGAATGACGCAGGTGCCGCCATAGCGGTATTCCTCGGCGATGCCGACCCTTGCACCGTAGCCGGCGGCAATGCGGGCAGCGCGGACACCGCCCGAGCCGCCGCCGATGACGAACAGGTCGTAGTCATAATCGGACATGTCAGGCGTTTCTCTCGATGATCTCGATGCCGTCCGGACCACCGAGGATGGCCAGTGATGCCATGCCGATGAACAGGCCGTGGTCAACCACGCCGGGGATGGTGGACAGGGCGGAGGCCAGCTTCTGGGCATCCGGTATCCTGCCGAAGGCGCAGTCGATGATGACGTTGCCATTGTCGGTGACGAACAGCTCACTGTCGCGGATGCGCAGCGCCAGCGGCCCCTCGCACCCCGCCCATTTCGAGGCGTGCTCGATCTTCATGGCGGTGGACTTGACGCCAAACGGCACCACCTCGATGGGCAGCGCGAATTTGCCCAGCGTCTCAACCTTCTTGGTATCGTCGGCGATGACGATCATCTTTTTCGAGGACGAGGCCACGATCTTTTCGCGCAGCAGCGCACCGCCACCGCCCTTGATCAGCGTGAGATCGCCATCGAGCTCGTCGGCGCCGTCCACGGTCAGGTCGAGAATCGGCTCCTCGTCCAGCCGGGTGAGCGGAATGTTCAGGCTTTCAGCCTGTAGCCGGGTCGCTTCCGACGTCGGCACGCAGACCACGTTGAGCCCCTGCCTAACCATTTCGCCAAGCCCGGCGACGAACTTCGCCGCCGTTGACCCGGTGCCCAGCCCCAGCTTCATGCCGTCGCGCACGTGCTTCAACGCCTCGCGCGCGGCGGCTTCCTTTGCTTCGTCTGGCGTCACTGGGCGAGACCGCCCATCAACATGTACTTCATCTCGAGGTACTCTTCCGTGCCGTGCACCGAGCCTTCGCGGCCGATGCCGGATTCCTTGACGCCGCCGAACGGGGCGACCTCGGTGGAGATGATGCCTTCGTTGATGCCGACGATGCCGTAATCGAGCGCCTCGCCGACGCGCCATACCCGGCCGATGTCGCGGGTGTAGAAGTAGCAGGCGAGGCCGAACTCGGTGTCATTGGCCATGCGGATCGCCTCTTCCTCGGTCTTGAAGCGGAACAGCGGCGCCACCGGGCCGAAGGTCTCCTCGCGGGTCACCTTCATGTCGGTGGTCACGTCGCGCAGGATGGTTGGCTCATGGAAGTTGCCGCCCAGCGCCTTGCCGCCGGTGACGATGCTGGCGCCCTTGGCCAGCGCGTCCTGGATATGCTCCTGCACCTTCTCGACTGCCGCCTTGTTGATCAGCGGGCCGGTGGTGACGCCTTCCTTGGTGCCGTCGCCCACCTTCATCTTGTTGACGGCGGCGGCCAGCGCCTCGGCGAAGCGGTCATAGACGCCGTCCTGCACCAGCAGGCGGTTGGCGCAAACGCAGGTCTGGCCGGCATTGCGGTATTTCGAGGCCATGGCGCCGGCCACGGCGGCGTCGATGTCGGCGTCGTCGAACACGATGAACGGGGCGTTGCCGCCCAGTTCCATGCCAACCTTCTTTACTGTCTTCGCGCACTGTTCCATCAGGATCTTGCCGATCTCGGTGGAGCCGGTGAAGGTCAGCATCTTGACGACCGGGTTGGAGGTCAGCTCGCCGCCGATTTCAGACGCCTTGCCGGTAATGACGCTCAGCACGCCTGCCGGGATGCCGGCGCGTTCGGCCAGTTCGCACAGGGCCAGCGCCGATAGCGGCGTTTCCGACGCGGGCTTGATGACCATGGTGCAGCCCACCGCCAGCGCCGGGCCTGCCTTGCGGGTGATCATGGCATTGGGAAAGTTCCACGGCGTGATTGCACCGCATACGCCCACCGGCTGGCGGATGACGACGATGCGGGCGTCGGCCTTGTGGGACGGAATGGTTTCGCCGTTGATGCGCTTGGCTTCCTCGGCGAAGAACTCGATGAACGAGGCACCATAGGCGATTTCACCACGGGCCTCGGCCAGCGGCTTGCCCTGCTCGGCAGTCATGATCTGGGCCAGGTCTTCCTGGTTTTCCATCATCAGGTTGTACCACTTGCGCAGGATGTTGGAGCGCTCCTTGGCGGTCCTGGCGGCCCAGCCCTTCATGGCCTTCTCGGCAGCGGCGATGGCCTGCTTCGTCTCTTTTGCGCCGAGTTTCGGCACCGAGGCGATGACGTCGCCGGAAGCCGGGTTGGTGACGTCAATCTTGTCGTCGCCGCCGACCCACTTGCCGTCGATGTAGCACTGTTCCTTGAGCAGCGACTTGTCCTTCAACAGGTCGCGAAGCGCCTGAGTCTTGATGGCGTCCATTATCCGGGCCTCCTCACTTACTGGTTGGTGGCTGGCGGTTTAGCACGGGCCACGCGCGGCTCCAAGGCAGATCAGGTTGAAAGTGATGTGAGGTGAGTGCATACCTCTTCGTCTGCACTCCGGCGTTCGCGCCGGGGTGGCACCCCCGCAAATGAGGTTACAGATCATGCCCCGCCCCGCCGTCATCTTCGACCTCGATGGAACGCTGGTCGACACCGCGCCGGACCTGTGGGCGGCGACCAACCATGTGCTGACCGCACATGGCCGGCGCGCCGTGACGCTGGACGAGGTTTACGAAATGGTGGGCATGGGGGCAAAGAAGCTGATCGAGCGCGGCTTTGAACGCACCGGAGACCCGGTCCGCGCCGACCTGGTGGACATCATGTTCCGCCAGTTCATCGACCACTACACCGCCAACATCACCGCCACCTCGAAGCCCTATCCCGGCGTGCTGGCGCTGCTGGATGAACTGAAGGGGCGCGGCATCGGCATGGCGGTGTGCACCAACAAGCTGGAACGGCTCTCGGTGAAACTGATCAACGGACTGAAGATGGACCACTATTTCTCCGCCATTATCGGGCCGGACACCACGGGCGTCGCCAAGCCCGATCCGAAGCCGCTTTTCGCCGCCATCGGCCATGCAGGCTCGGCGCACACCCACGCCGTGATGATAGGCGACTCGGCCACCGACATCCGCACCGCGCAGGCAGCACAGGTGCCAGTGATCGCGGTCAGCTTCGGCTATACCGATACTCATGTCTCGGCGTTCGGCCCTGACCATGTGGTCGATCATTTCGACGAGATATTGCCCCTGCTGGAGGCACGGTTTGCCGCTCACGCCTGAGCGCGCTCGATCCGGCCAAGCACAATGCCGGCCAGCGCGGTGAGCGCAGCCATCGGCAAGAGGTAAGCCAGCGACCAGCCCCAGGCGCCACCGCCCAGGCCTACCAGCCAGGTGGTGGCGGCAGGTCCGATCAGCTGGCCGATTGCGACGCCTTGCAGCATCAGCCCGTTGACGGTGGAGACATGGGCAGGGCCTGGGGCATGGCGCGGCACACCGGCAAACAGCGAGCCGGGGATCATGCCGCCGAAGCTTGAAAACAGCACCGCGCCAGCGATGCGCGCGGCGACGGGCAAGGCCTCGGACATGACGAGGACAGCGCCTGCGGCCATCATGGCGGCAGCCAGCAGGATGAGCGTGCGGCGCTGCAAGCCGCGATCAAGCAGATAGCCGGAGGCCACGTTGCCGGTGGTATTCGCCACCATGACCAGCGCGCCTGCGGCTGCCGCCGGGGCCAGCTGCCAGCCGGCGCGCTCCACCAGGATCAGCGGCACGAAACTGGTGACTGCCATGTACTGGCCGGAATAGCAGCCGAACACCACGGCCAGCATGACCGCGCCGGGTGTCTTCAGCACGGTGGCGATGCGCCCTGCCCCGGCCGGAGCTGGCGGCGTGGCCTGTTTTGGCGCAGCCCAGACGAGAGCTGCCAGAAAAACCACGTAGCTTGCCGAAATGGCCAGCCACAGGCCGCGCCAGCCGAGCGCGGTAATGATGACGCCGCCGGCCAGCAGCACCAATCCGGCGCCAAGCGGCAGGTAGGCGCCCCACAGGCCCATGGCCGTCTGGCGGGTGCGATCATCGGCCAGCCGGATGATGAGGCCCGGCAGCGACACCGACATCATGAAGAAGCCGACCCCTTCGGCGACGCGCGAGGCGATCAGCCATTCGGCAGAATGAACCTGCGCGCCCGCCATGCCGGCAACTGCCGCCACGGCCAGCCCCGCCACGGCCAGCCGCAACTGGCCGAACCGGTCGGACAAGGCGCCGAACATCAGTCCTGTGGCAGCCGCCACCAGCGAGAACATCGACACCACCAGGCCGGCCTGGAACAGGGTCAGGCCGAGTTCCTCACGCAATACGGGAAGGGCCGCCGGCGCCTTGCCGACGAGAAAGGCCGCTGCAACGCCGGTCAGAAATACCACCCAGATGCGCAGCCACTTTCGCTCATGCCCGTCCGGCTGCATTCGTTGCTCCCCTGTCCCTGCGATGCAGGCCGAAAGCTGGCATGAAGCGGTCAGTCTTGCCAACCGCCAAGGCCGCTTGACTTGCAAGCCTGCTTCAACCTATATCCGCGGCGATCCCCAAGCGGGCGGTTAGCTCAGTTGGTAGAGCACAGTGTTCACATCGCTGGGGTCACTGGTTCGAATCCAGTACCGCCCACCACCTATTATCTCAATTAAATCAATATCTTAGGCAGATTATTTTTGTAGTCGATGTACCAAAACATGGGTCATCGATGTACCAAAACGGACTTCTTTTCTAGCTGATTTGAACAGCCACATATCCCACCTCGGAACGGTGACGGGATCACCGAACCGAGAAGTCCACACTGCGATTCTGTTATGGGCCTATTTCGCGCACTGGCGCTGCACGGCGTCAGGCAGAGCGATGAAAGCCTTCCAGATAGTCGATGGTGACAGGCACTTCGGAGTGATCTGTCTCTGGTTCGGCCAGATTGTGCCTGATCATAGTTGCCGGCCTAACGCCCGAACTCGTTCGGGCGAGTTGCATGGTCGAGTTGGAAGCCGGTTTGGCAAGAGCAGAATGAGCCATCTGGATTTGTCCTTTCGCTGGCAGCAGTGCTGCTCGAAGCCCCCATTGCCAGTGGGTCAACACCACGTACGGACACGAATAAAACTGACGAGAGTTGTTGCCTCGGTGCCAAGCCTGAGAGAACCGGCTCAAGGCTGAGGCACCTTGTGTCGTCATATTAGGTCGTTGTTCCCCTCAAACGCAAACCATGCGCCCTGAAAGCCCGGAAAGAGCCGTTTCCCGCCACATAACAGTGGACATCCTGTGGGTAACTGATTCGTCTGCTCGCCTGGGTCGAAACGCTGTGCTATCCTGATGACGGTTCAGATGAGCACTGAAGTCCTTCGGGGCTCCGGAAAGCTAGGTCCAGAACCACAGGGAGGCGGGAAGTTGCTTCGGCGGTTTCTCGCCTTTCCTCTGTTTGGCGCCCTGCATATTGGCAATCTCAAACTTTCTGCGACCTCAGTGGGGCCTTCCAGGGGCTCTCTTCGATTGCCAGAAGCTGAATATGCTCGGAACTGCCTCTGGGATCATTTCAGCAGCCGTGTCGAGCAGTGCATCCATCTGCTCTTCCGTCGCCCCGACCAGAGATCGGCCGTCCTCGTCGAACAGATGGGCAAAGATCGGAAACATCAGGTGTCTGCCCATCTTCAGTGCGTAGCAACTCATCCCAGCTATCTGCCCTGAGGTGCAAGGCATCCATGAACCCCTCGCACCAGTCCATTGCGATGACATGCCCCTCCTTGGCCTGCCAGAACACGGGCTCCAGCTGTGGCGGGTGGCGGTTCAGCGCTTCGACGATCTGATTGTAGCGGCGCATGATCAGATCAAGGATGTCCGGCGGCACATCGATCAGTTGGCCGCCCAGTGCCACTGGAAGCCATTGGCTGGGTGGGATCAAGTCGGGTGAGCAAATCACGCCGGTCAGAAACCCATCAAGGTCTGACAACATCATGCAATTCTCGGGGGAGTCGTCTGAGCTGAGATAGGCGTCGAGGGCTTTCAGGTCGGTCACGCAGGCATTCCGTCAATCCAAGTTACTCGCAGCCGCGGCATTGTCCTCAGCAAGCGCGCCTGTTGCAACAGGTCATCGACGTTCGGCAGTGCTGCATGTCCGTTGTGCTCACCTTCGCTGAGGGTCATGAGTGGACACTTTGACGATCGATGGAGAACGTCTGATCTATCTCCAGAAGGGCCCAAACAATGCTACCAACTCACGCCGTTGCACGAGATACTTCGACAAAGGGCAAACTTACGACCTTCGCTCGCACGGGCCCGACCGGCTTGAGCCATTGATCGCACCAGTTGATGACGACTTCCGTTCCCGGCTTTGTCACTTCGTTGTCCAGACAGCCGAAAGCAACAAGCTTGCCCAATGTCGGACTCCAGGTGGTAGAGGTTGCCCTTCCGACAGGTCTCCCGCTTGACAGCGCCTGCATCGCATCCCAGCGGACGCGTGGGGCTATTTCGGGAGGCAGTTTTTTCGCTCCGTAGTGATCCACAATGTCATGCCACTCGAGTTCCAGACCGACGAACTTGCGTCTTGAGCCAAGTTTCTTCTCCGCGGCCAACGCTGTTCGGCCAATAAAGTCGCCCTTGTCCAGGTGGACGAGTCCGCCCAGCCCAACCTCGAAGGGTGAAGAGGTCTCTTCGGGACGTACTACCACGTGCGCGCTTCGTCCATCTGGCCCGGGATTGGTGTAGTCGCTCGAAGCCAGTGTAAGTCCGGCCTCCATTCGGGCCACGTCAAGTGCGTATTCCCCGGCAGGCTTCACCCCATAAGCCTGACCGGCCTCCCATATGGCATCCCAGACTGAATTGCCGTCTGGCCTCTTCACCCAGATTTCGTAACCCAGCTCACCAGTGAACCCCTGGCGTGCAACGAATACCTGGGCTCCGCCGAGTTTGACATGACGGATGCGGCAGAAGGGAAAACTCGACCAGTCTTCTCCTGTTGCCCTGGCCAACACAGACCGCGAGTGTGGGCCCTGCAGAGACAGGACACCGTAATCGTCTGTTCGATCGACCAGCTCGACGTCAAATCCGTCCGCGTTCTGCCTGAACCAGTTTATGCTCGTATCTGAGGACACGAGCAGATGGTCCTCGGCCAGGCGGAACCCAAGTCCATCTGTGATCAGCTGACCGTCATGGTTAGTCCAGCAAGTGTACTGAACGTGATCTACTTCATTCTTCGCCATACTGCGCACAGTCAGATAGTCGAAATAGCGGATTGCATCTGGCCCCTTGAAATCCACCTTGGGTAAAGGCGACATGTCGATCATCGCTACGGAATTACGGATAGCTGCAACTTCTTCCGCTACCGAGGTAAAGACATCTGGGATGACGTATTGTGACCACCCGTACCACCAGGTTGTCTGGCTCAACCTGGACGTACGGTCATGAAACGGCGTACCGCACCGTTCCCTGACAATTGACTTCTCCAACATTGGACAAACTCCTCCTTGCCGCAGTCCCTGCTCCGGTGCGGTCATGTGATGAAACACTTGGCGTGGAATGTGACCCACGCCAACTTCTGTTAATTGTTATGGAAGCCAGGCGCGCCAGGTTGCCTGATTAGCGGCCATCCATTCCTCGATAACCTCGTCGGCATCACGCTTCTTAACATCGATCTCGTAGATCAACGGGGACTGGATGGCATTGGAGATCTTGACATTGCGCACCAGGGCGGCGGCTTTCGGATGCTCCGCAACAAAATGCTTCGAACCGTAATTGAACGGAATGTCGTTCGGCCAATCTGTAGCGGGCCATTTGGCTTCATCGTACGGCGGCAATTCAAGTTCGACGAGATCGAGTTCGGCGTGGATCCAGTGTGGTTCCCATGCATAAGCAACGAATGGTTCACGACGCTCAAACTTGGCTTTAAGCTCAGCCCAGTGAGCCGTTTCAGAGCCTAACTCGATGGCCTTGAAGTTGATGCCCAGTGCATCCAGCCTTGCCTGGTCTTCGCAAGCCCAGTTGACTACCGGACAGCCGATCAACCGGCCCTTGTCGCCAGTTTCAAGCCCCTTCAACAAGTCGACATACTTGTTCAGATCGGAGACAGATTTCAGATCCGGTGCTGGTGCGCCATCGCCCTCAATCATGTAGCGCGGTACGAAATACCCGGTGTTGCCCTTGTTTCCGGTTTCGCCCAGAAAGACCACGCTACCGTTGCCGCCGAATTCGGTGATGTACTTCTCTTTGGTCTGGTTGTAAGAGGGCCAATCTTCGCAGCCAAGATCGATGTCCCCGGCAATAACAGCTTCGTGCGTTACCGGCCCCACTGGAAGCGCGGTGCGTTTGACGCTCATGCCCATTTCGTTGGTCATGATCTTCTCGATTATGCCGCAAACGACAACCGGTCCCGTCCAGTCGGCCTGAGCGATATTGATCGGGTCATGTGCGCGAGCCGGTTGGCTAGCGAGCGGCATAAGGGTGACAGTGCCGATGGCCACCAGAGTTTTGTACAGTGATTTCATTTTCTCTCACTCCCTAGGTTGGTTTGGGTTGGCAGTTGCGCCGAGTCTTGGCGCGGTAAGACTTCCAAGAGTGCGATCCAACAGGATGGCCATCAGTACGATGCAGGTGCCGGCGACGAGGGCACGGCCGGAGTCCGCCAGGCCCAGAGCGTGATAGACTTCGCGCCCAAGGCCACCACCGCCGATCAGGGGCGTGATCACCTGCATGGCGAGCGCCATCATGATGGCCTGGTTCATACCTGCGATCAGGGCGGGGGCCGCCAATGGCAGCCGAATGCGGAAGAAGCCGTGCAGAGGGGTTGTGCCAAAGCAGGTAATTGCTTCGTTGATTTGGACTGGAATGTCACGAAATCCGATTGCGCCGATCCGAACCAGCGGCGGTAGCGCATAGACTACCGTTGCGATCAGCGCCGACACAATGTTTCCCCCAAAGAGCATGATCACAGGTACGAGATAGACGAATGCCGGCATGGTCTGCATCGTATCCAGTATCGGCTTCAGCACCTTGTTGACCCGCTCACTCCGGCCTGCCCAGATCGCCAGCGGGATTCCAATGATCGCGCAAATGAGGATCGACACGGTGACGGACGCGAGCGTCTGCATTGATGGCACCCAGAGCTCCTGTCGCACCGAGGACAAGGCAGGTCACTGCTGATAGGAGCGCAAGCTGCCAGCGGCCGAGCCATGCGCCAACTGCGATCAATGCAGCCGTCAAGGCCCAGAACGGGAGGGTCAAAAGCCCGATTTGCAGCGGATTGAGCAGGAAGGAGTAGATGAACCATGTGATCGTATGGGTCGCCTGGTAAAGCCAGGGCAAGCTGACCAGCCAGTCCACGAAATCGTTGACCGGGGAGGCGATATTGATCTCGAGTGGCTTCGGAAAGTGGATGAACATGCCCGCAGCACGAAGTCCGAGATCGAGCAGAACAAGCCCCACGAGCCCGACACCTATGGTTAACATCCGGGTCGCAGTCGACCTCTTGCCAGATGGCGAACCGCCCGGGTGTGCCGGCTCTCTGGACGCAGTGGAGCTTCCGACCAGGCGGTCGAACACGATTGCCATGAACACGATGCAGAGGCCGCCCTCCAGTGCCTTGCCGATATTCAGCTTCTGCAACGCCAGCCAGATTTCCGACCCGAGTCCTGGTGCGCCGACCATGGCGGCCAGAACCACCAACCCAAGTGCCATCATGATGGTCTGGTTGATTCCCACGAAAACAGCGCCCAACGCATGCGGCAACCTGACTCGAACAAAGCTCTGCCAGCGCGAGGCGCCAAAACTATTGGCTACTTCAATCATGGACGCAGGGGTCGACAGCAACCCGTGGGACGTGAGCCGGATGATCGGCGGTAAGGCGTAGATGAATGTTGCCATCACGGCTGTCGTCGCGCCGACTCCAAAGAAGAAGATGGCAGGCACCAGATAAACAAAGGCCGGCATGGTTTGCATTGCATCAAGCAACGGCGAGATCAATCCCCGCGCAATGCGGTTGGTGCCAGCCAGTACACCGATAGGGAAGCCAACAATAAGGGAGATCGCCACCGACACGCCCATCAGGGACAAGGTCTGAAGACTTGCATCCCATTGCCGTAGAACTGCCCAGCTGAGTACTGAGATCAGGGAGAGCAACGCCAGCTTCCAGCCGCCGACTACCTGTCCAAGCCCGGCAAAGCACAGGACAATGACTGGCCAAGGTCGCGAGGTGAGGAAATCTTCGAGGGTCTGTATCCAGCTGCTTATCAGGCGCGACGCTGCCCTTGCTTCGTCGCGATAGTTTGCGCGCAACCAGTCTTCGGCCTCGTTGATCGCCCCTGCTGCATCCACCGGTACTCCGAAATATACGTCAAATCCCGGCGGGTAACTGGTCGAGATTGCAAGAAGGGCCGCGGCGGCGAGTGCAAACATCCAACCAGGCGGAGGTAAGCCAACTCCTGTCATGATCCCTGATCTTTGCGACATGGCCGGCACCTTATGTCCGCTTTCGCATGGCACCGATGAAGGCTTCGGGCCGCAATTCGCCAAGCAATTCACCGTTGGGACCGACGACTGGCAGGGAACTGCCATCGTTCAGCATCTTGTCAACGAGTTCCCCCAAGGGAGTACTCGCGGCGACCCCAAAGCCCTTTGCGAAACGGGCGCTTGCTTCGCTGCTGGCCTCGTTCATGGCTTGCCCGGCGGTCTGAACAGTGTATAGCGGCACCTGGCTTGCGAACTTGCGCACGTAATCGTTTGCTGGTGCGGTCACGATTTCGGACGCGTTGCCTGTTTGCTGAACTTCCCCGTCCTTCATGATGACGATCCTGTCACCCAGGCGGATGGCCTCGGCGAAGTCGTGCGTGATAAAGATGATTGTCTTCTTCATTTCCGCCTGAAGCCGCAGTAGCTCGTCCTGCAGTTCGGTGCGGATCAGCGGATCGAGCGCGGAGAAAGGCTCGTCGAAAAGCAGTATTTCCGGGTCCACCGCAAGTGCTCGGGCAATGCCGACCCTTTGTTGCATGCCACCGGAAAGCTCGGAGGGGTAAGCATTCTCTCGGCCTTCCAGGCCCACAAGAGCAACGAACTCAGCCGCGCGTCTCAGCCTTTCATTTCTGCCGATGCGCCGGACTTCCAGACCGTAGGCCACATTCTCGATTACGGTGAGATGAGGAAACAGGCCGAAGTGCTGAAACACCATTGCAAGCTTGGTCTGGCGCAGTTCGCGCAGACCTCGGGAATCGAGCCCGAGCACGTCCTGGTGATCGATTTCCACCTTGCCTTCATCAGGTTCGATCAGGCGCATGATGCACCGCACGAGTGTCGACTTGCCCGATCCGGACAGTCCCATGATCACGCAGGTCTGTCCCGGTTCGACCGTGAGGCTGACGTTCTTGAGCGCCACAACGTGACCATCGGCCGGAGCTGCCGGGTTGACCTTGAGCCGGGCAATCACCTCAGAGGGGGTCGGGCCGAAGACCTTCCAGAGGTTTTCACATCGGATATGGCCAGCCTTGATAGCCACGAAATGCCCTGCGCCTCCCAGTCCTGATTAGGCTCAGCCTACGACAACGATTTTTGAACGCAAAGCAAAAATTTGAAAACTTTTCAATTTTCTTTCATCTGTTTTTCTGAGCGCGAATTTGCTATGCACTTCCCAACGCTGGCTGGGGATAGGCTTGTGAGCAAGCGCATAGATATCAAGGGTATCCGCCGCCGGGAGCTCATCAATGCTACACGTACAGTGGTGGCTCGGGAGGGCTTCGAAGCCGCGACGGTAGCAAAGATTGCCAAGGAAGCTGGCTTCTCAATCGGCTTCATGCACCACCATTTCCGCAACAAGGATGCGTTGCTGGCCGAGACGATGCGGGTCGTTTATGGCGATATGGGCAAGATCATTTCCAGCCGCTTGCGAAAGGTCGCGAGACCTGAAGAGCGACTTTGCATCATCCTTAGGGGAAATTTCGACCCGAAGATCTACACGAAGGCTAACGCACTTGTATGGGTATCATTCGTCCCGCGTGTTGCCTTCAATCCGGATTTCGCCCGACTTCAGAAAGTTATCGAGCGCAGAGCGTTTAGCAACATCTCCAGCACGATCCGGATGCTTCGGCCAGACAAGAACGCCAGTATCATCGTAGCGGAACTGGAGATGTTGATTAACGGCTACTGGCTTAGGCTCGGGCTTCGCCCCGAGAACCGTGACGCCCTGCGCAAAGAGGCGCTTGATCACATCGATCGCTATCTGAGGTCCTTTTGAAATGCTGGCGAAAATCGGGCCTTATGACGGCTCGGTCTCCCATGATAACCAGCAACGAATACGGCGACCTTGATTGCTGCAAGAGTTGTCTGCCCGAGCCCTAGTATCTGACATGCTGGACAGAGGCTCAGATAGTCCGGAATGTGACAGACAGACCTCATGGCTTTCTGTAGAGCTGCATCCGCCTATAGCGGCAGATATTCCCGTCGGGCGGTCTGGAGCGGGCGCAGCAAATTGTTGTCCAGGTCCTGTAACAAGGGCCAATTTTTGACTGTCCGGTCGTTGGTCACGAGGTAGGCGTTTCTGGTGTACACAGGTGCACCCACGATATGATGCAAGTGACCGATCTCCACATAGGGTTTTGCCAGCCGTTCTGGCAGGTAGGCCGAACCGCCATTCTCCAGCAGGTGCTCAAGGGCCCAGACCGCGCTGGAAAAACTGGTGCGCGCCACGCCAGCGTCGGCGTACTCGTGAGAATGGTCACGATGAAAGTCTTCGCCCAGATCGACATAGATGTAGTCGGGGTCAGCCCGCATCGGATTGTCGGGTCGCAGCGCATACAGGACCAGTTCGTCTGGCTGCAACAACTGGATCGACTGATTGCCGTGGACGACCGGCTGGTAAGTGATGGCGACGTCGACAAGCCCGGTGCCAAGGCGCGCGTCCAGTTCCGACTGTTCGCCGGTCCAAAGTGATATGGCGTCCTCCGGGTGGCGGGCCCTGAGCGCCTGGAACAGCATCTTTCCGAGACCGTGCCACAGGTCCTGATGACAACCGAGATTGCAGACCGACCGGGTCCCTTTGGGCAACGAGATTTCCATCCGGGCCTGGCGCCAGAGGCCGGACATCACTTCGGCATAGCGTTTCAGCTTGAGTCCGGCGGCAGTGAGCTGAAGCGCCTGACTTGTTTCGTACTGAGCAGCGTCTGTCCTAGTTCGTTTTCAAGCGACTTCATCCGCGCTGTCACGGTTGACTGTGTCACGTTGAGAGCTTCAGAGGCACGCACAAGGCTGCCAGTTTCAACGATTTTCAGGAATGTCTCTAGATTGACCAGGTTCATTTGCACCTCGTTGAATGCAAGAATTTTAAATTTAAATACCAAAAACTTTCGATTTTCAAAACCTTTGATCTGGATCAATCTTAGTGCCGAGAGCTTTGGTGTCACGCGGGAGCAGTTGCTATGGGGTGCGCAGTCTTGCAGTCTGAAACGTCTCGAGAACAGTTCATCGCAGCAATGCGGGCAGTCGCGTGCAGTGTCTGCGTGGTCACGACGGATGGTCTTGCTGGCCGGCATGGCGCCACGGTCAGCGCCTTTGCGTCGGTTTCCGCTGATCCACCGACGGTTCTTGTTTGCCTGCGTGCCGACAGCCGGGTTGCCCGGATGGTCACGGCGAACGGCAAATTCTGCCTCAATGTTCTGGGGCAGTCTGCACGCCATGTCGCGGAACGCTTTGCCGGACGAGATGACGGCAAGATGGATGACCGGTTCGCGGGCATCGATTATGCCCAGACTCCAGCCGGCCAACCGGCACTAGAAGGTGCAACAGCGTTCTGTTGCAGCATTGATCAGGCAGTTCCGTCGGGTAGCCACCTTGTCATCATTGGTGCGGTCTCGTCGATCCATGAACAGAACATCGATCCGCTGACCTACATGCAGGGCGGCTTTCACCGCGTCATTCCGCAAAACACTACGGAAACCCCCGAATGAGCGACCTCAAATCATATAAGATGCTGATAGACGGCGAGTGGGTTGATGCCTCGGACGGTAAGACTTTCGAGAGCTACAATCCGACGACGGGCAAGCCCTGGTGCAACATACCGGAGGCCACAGCGGAAGATGTCGACCGTGCCGTGAAGGCCGCCTGGAAAGCTGGTAAAGAGGGGCCGTGGAAATCGATGACGGCAACCCGGCGCGGTCATTGTCTGCGCCGCCTGGGAGATCTGCTGGCAACGAAGTCGGAAGAGCTGGGCGCAATCGAAACCCGCGATACCGGCAAGATGTTCAAGGAGACCCGCTGGCAGGCCAATTACATCGCAGAGTTCTTTCACTTCTATGCAGGTGCAGCCGACAAGATCCACGGCGAGACCCTGCCCATCGACAAGCCGGAACTGTTTGTCTTCACCAAACGTGAGCCACTCGGCGTCATCGCTGCTGTGGTGCCCTGGAATTCGCAATTGTTCCTGTCTGCCGTGAAGATCGGGCCGGCACTGGCTGCGGGCAACACCATCGTCCTGAAAGCCTCAGAATACGCCTCCGCCGCCATGCTGGAGTTCGGCAAGCTGATCAGCGAAGCAGGGATACCGGACGGGGTCGTCAATATCGTCACCGGCCACGGTGACCCCTGCGGCAGGGTGCTCACTTCCCACCCACTGGTTGCCCGTGTGTCATTTACAGGCGGTCCGGTTGCCGCGCGCCACGTGGTGCGGAACTCGGCGGAGAATTTCGCCGAAGTGTCGCTCGAACTTGGCGGCAAGTCCCCGTTCATCGTGTTCGAAGATGCCGACATCGAAAGTGCGGTGAACGGTTCTGTCGGCGGCATCTTTGCAGCGTCTGGCCAGAGCTGCGTGGCAGGCTCACGCTTGCTGCTGCACGAGGCAATTGCGGATGAGTTCCTCACACGCATGAAGGCGGTCGCCGAAACGGTGAAGATCGGCGATCCGATGGCCGAGGAAACCCAGATGGGACCGCTGTGCACCACCGCACAGCTGGACAATATCGAGCGCGAGGTGGCCCTGGCGCAGGAGCAGGGTGGCAAGGTGATCGTCGGCGGCAGGCGGCCCGCCGGGATGGAAGGCTACTATTATGAACCGACCATCATCGATTGTCCGAGCCACGACCTGAAGATCGCCGATACTGAACTGTTTGGTCCGGTCGTCGCGGCCGTTCGCTTCAAGACCGAGGAAGAAGCGGTGCGGTTGGCCAATGATACGGTGCACGGTCTTGCAGCGGGCATATTTACCCGATCAAGCGCGCGATCGTTGCGCATGGCTGATGCCGTCAATGCGGGCATCGTCTGGGTCAACACCTACCGCGTGATCTCGCCGGTTGCCGAGTTTGGGGGGATGAAGAACTCCGGCTATGGCCGCGAAAGCGGCTTCCAGGCAGTGCTCGATTACACGAGGCCCAAGACAGTCTGGATCAACACCTCCGACGTACCGCTGGCAAGCCAGTTTCATAGCCGCTGATGGCGGTAGACACCTTTAGGAGCAACCAATGAAGTTTCATCTCGCAATCAACATGGAGCGCATGGACCCTTCGACCAGCATGAAGGACGTGCGCGATCACACGCTTGAAATGGTTAAAATGGCCGATGCGGCGGGGTTCGAGGTGGCCTGGGCCGCAGAGCACCACGCCATGGAGATGACCATCGCACCCAACCCGTTCACCATGCTGACATGGTGGGGCGATCACTGCCCCAACATCCGGCTGGGCGTCGGTGTTGTGAACGCGGCTTACTGGCATCCGATCAATCTGGCAGGTGAGGCAGCACTGCTAGATCTGATCAGCGACGGCAGGCTGGAGTTCGGCATAGGCTCCGGCGCCTATCAGCGCGAGTTCGACCGGATGTTCCCCGGTCTCGACCAGAAGGACAGCTGGAAATACATGCAGGAAATGCTGCCCGTGGTGAAAAAGCTGTGGGAAGGCGACTATGAGCATAATGGCGAGTACTGGCAGTTTCCGTCGGCCACGTCTTGCCCGAAGCCGGTCCAGAAGGACGTACCGATATGGGTTGCCGCGCGCGCGCCCATCACCTTCGACTACGCGGTGGAAAACAACTGCAACATCATGTCGTGGCCGCTCACTATGCCGTTCTCGGAAGCTCAGGAGTACAGAAAGCGGTTGGATGACTCGATAGCTAAGTTCGGCGGCAAGTATACAGGCCAATGGGCCTTGATGCGCCATGCCGCAGTCTACGAGACCCCGGCTGACAGGCAGGCCGCCATGGATGCGCTGCGCGGCGTGCTGGGCCAGTTCGGCAACCTGATGACCAAGACCGGCGACGTGATCAACGGGTTCCCCGGAAAAGGTGCCGCCGGAAAAGCTTGTCGGCAACTTCCGCTATGACCCGGACACGCTCGAAGAAAATCTCATTTTCGGCAGCCCGACCCAGGTCGTCGACAAACTGAAGATGTATGAGGGGATCGGTGTGGATTCCTTCATGTACTACGCCTCAATGGGCATGGACATGGACCAGCAGAAGCGTTCGCTGAGGCTGTTCATTGAGAAGGTCGTGCCGCACTTTTCTCAGCAGGAGCTTGCCAATGCCGGTTGAAATCCGCCGTACCCTGACCCTTGTCCAGACCACCTTCAAGGAAGGTTGGAAAGAGGTTGCCGAGCCCACGAAGCTGGTGTCGGCACTGGCCATTATCCGTAACCCGTGGTTCGGGTGCGGGCATGTCGAGGACATGAGCCTCGAAATACGCGAGCACGGCCCGCAACTCGGCAAGCTGCTGACCGGCATGTTGCTCGATGTTACCGGCGACAAGCTGGAGGGATGTGGCAAGGCATCCGTCGTAGGCATGGGAGGTGAACTCGAACATGCCCAGGCGCTGACCCACACCTTGTGGTTCGGCAACGAGTTTCGCGAGGCGATCAATGCCAAGTCGTACCTGGTGTTCACCAATACCCGTGGTGCGGCCGGTTGCTCGCTGATGATTCCGCTGATGGACAAGGATGACGGCGGTCGGCGTTCGCACTACCAGACTATCCATACGTGCGTTCCGGATGCCCCGGCTGATGACGAGATCATCGTGGCACTTGGGGCCTCGGTGGGCGGTCATCCCAACCATCGCATTGGCGACCGTTACACGGACCTGAAGGAGATGGGTCGCGACGTAGACAATCCGGCGGGCGTCTGATGCCGGTTTCCCGAAACGGCACTGCATACGAAGTTCATGGCCCGGCGGACGCGCCGGTAATACTGCTTATCCACGGGCTTGGACTGACACGCGGCAGCACCTGGCAACCGATGCTTCCTGCACTTGTCGCCGGAATTCCGCGTCGTCGCTTACGACTTGTGCGGACACGGAGAGACGGCATTGCCGGACAAGCCGGTGAGCCTCACGCTGCTCAGCGAGCAGGTGATCGCGCTGATGGATGAACTCGGCATCACCCAGGCGGCGCTGGCGGGGTTCTCTCTTGGCGGTATGATCAATCGCCGCTGTGCCATGGATCATCCGGACCGGGTATCGGCACTGGTCATTCTCAACTCGCCGCATGAACGCGGTGAAGAACAGCAGAGGCTGGTGGAAGAGCGCGCCCGCGATACCAGTGCCGGCGGGCCGGCGGCCAATATCGATGCAACGCTGGCGCGGTGGTTTACCGAGGGTTTCCGCCGTGATCACGCAGACAAGGTGGCTGCCGTGAAGGATGTGGTGCTGGCGAACGACCACGCCAACTATGCAGCCCACCGGCAGGTGCTGGCCGAGGGCGTCAAGGAGCTGATCCGGCCTGATCCGCCGATCACCCACCCGGCGCTGGTGATGACATGCGAGAACGACAGCGGATCAACGCCGGCCATGAGCGAGGCTATCGGAGCCGAGATCCCTGGAAGCGAAGTGATCATCGTGCCGGCCTTGCAGCACCTTGGGTTGATCGAGCAGCCGGATGTTTTCTCGGCCCCCATCATCGACTATCTCCGCCGTACGCTCGGCTGATCAAACAGCAAGGACAGCAGGAAGCAACATGAAGACGATGACCGGCGGGCAGGCCGCCGTAGAAGGGCTCAAGGCAGAGAACGTGCGCCATGTTTTTGGCCTGATCGGATCGGCCACCATGGAGATGTTCGATGCGCTTTACGATGCAGCTGGCATCAAGCTGATCGGTGTGCACGATGAGCGAACCGGCACCCACATGGCGGACGGCTATGCTCGCGTTTCAGGTGAAGCCGGCGTGGTGCTGGCAGGCCAGAACGGGCCCGGCGCCACCAATCTCGTGACCGGCCTGTCGCAGGCCGCGGCGGCGTTCTCTCCGGTGGTGTCAATTGCTGGCGCCTTGTCGTCGGGCCATGTCTATCGCGATGCCTTCCAGGAAGTGGATCAGCAGGCGCTGTTCACCCCTGTAACTAAGAAGACCTGGACGGCCACGTCTACCGACCGCGTGCCCGAGATGATGAGGGCTGCATTCCGCACTGCGCTTACCCCCCGGCGCGGGCCGGTGCAGCTCAACCTGCCGCGCGATGTGCTGTCCGGTCAGGCGGACTTCGAAGAGTTCCAGAAACCTTCAACCTATCGCAACCATTCGCTGCCGGCTGCCTCGGGTGATGCGCTGCAGGAGGCCGCGAGGCTGCTGCAAGGCGCATCGCGCCCGGTCATCATCGCAGGTGGAGGCATCAAGAACACCGGTGGTCATGAAGCTGCGCTGGCGCTGGCCGAGCAGATCAATGCCCCCGTCGTAACCTCGCCAGGCCACGGCGACGCGATCCCGTTCGGGCATCCGTTGAATGCCGGCCAGATGGGGCCGCGCGGCAACGTTGTGGCGTCAAGGCTGATCAAGGAAGCAGATGTGATCGTCGCGCTCGGCACGCGGCTAGGTTTCAATTCGACGTTCTATTCCTATGACAACATCAACAAGGAAGCCGCGATCATCCAGATCGAACTGGATCCGGCCGCCATCGGGCGCCACTTCCCGGTGAACATCGGTATCTGGGCCGATGCACCGACTGTGGCGCGCCAGCTTGCAGAAGCGGTTGGCAAGATGCAGCAGCAAGTCCGAAGTGGACCAATGGTGTGAGGCGTACAAGGCCGAGCGCAAGGCCTATCTCGGCAAACGCGATGCGGATGCGCAGATGGTGCACCCGATCCAGCCGTCGGGGCTGTTCAAGGTGTTGCGCGACGTGATGCCCAAAGATAGCGCCGTGACGATGGATGCCGGCACCTTGTGCCTTCAGGCGACTGACGCGCTCAATTACTGGCAGCCGAAAAGCCTGTTCACGCCGCTGGATTTCGGCCTGGTCGGTTTTTCATTCTCCTGTGGCCTTGGAATCAAGCTGGCCCGGCCACAGCGCAGTGTTATCTCGCTGATGGGCGATGGCGGTTTCGGCATGACCATCTCCGAACTCTCCACAGCAGTGGACCATGGCATCAACACGGTCACTGTGGTGATGAACAACAAATGCTGGGGCGCGGAGAAGGCCTATCAGCGCGACTTCTTCAACGGCCGTTATATCGGTGCCGATGTCTCCAGCCCGCCGTTCGACAAGGCGGCGGAACTGTATGGCGCCAGGGGCTATGCGGTGGATCGGATCGAGGACGTGGGCGATGCGGTGAAGGCTGCGCTGGCCTGCGGCAAGCCGGCGGTGATCGACGTGGCGGTGGATCCGGCCGCGCTCTACAGCTTCCGGCGTGACAGCTTCAAGCACCGGGGAGGATGAGCCACATGAGCGAAAAGATCTATCCGGCTACACAAGCCCAGCGCGCCACCGGTGACTGGAACCCGATGTGGGACACCCTGGCCGAACTGGACCCGGACTACCTGGAGGCCTTCCTGGCGTTCCGTGCCGTGCCTCAGACCAACGGGCCGCTGGAGCAGAAATACAAGGAACTCATCTTCATCGCAGTCAATGTGGCGACCACTCACCTGTGGCCATCCGGGGTGCGCCGCCACATCCAGAACGCGCTGCGGGCTGGAGCGACCAAGGAGGAGATACTTGAGGTCATGCAGCTCACCTCGATCATGGGGATTCACTCCATGGCCCTGGGCGTGCCGATCCTGATGGAAGAAGTCGATCGTTACTCCAAAACAGGGGCGCAGACGTAATTGCCGAGCGTTTTCATGCTACTCCCGAACTCGAATTAGCTTTCAGAACTGCCAGTGGTTGATACTTGGCCAGTCGAGTTGCCCACTTCCAAGTTAGCTAACCTCCGCCCAAACGACGTGACTGGCGGTGAAGCTGCCGTAAGTCGGTGATGAAGTTAGAAACTCTTCCAGCATATTCGGTGGCCGAGCCGGGTCGTTCGCTGTCCGCTTGGCTCGGCGCGAAGCATGTCTGCTGTATCTCGGACTGCAGGCGGCTACTCAAATCTCTTGGTGTGAAGTTGATGCCTTATCGGGAGATTGTGTCATCACTCGTGCGGCGCCCGATGGGACTATCTTTCCTCTGAGAGCTGATCAGCCCAACTGCAGCTCACGCGAAATATATCCCTGCGCAGATATTGATCACCTGCTGGCGGCTGAGCACGTCGTCATGGATCGACATGCCGAGCCACAAGCCGTCCGTCAGACCGACAAAACCTAGTGCGGCGCGGCGTGCGTCGATCTCTAGTCCCAGCTCCTTGGCAGCGGCCGTGAACATGCCATCCATTCGCTTGATGTAGTCCCGATAGAGTTCGCGGTTGGCTTTCCGGACCTTTTCGTTGAACCGGGTCTCGTGCCACAGGGCGAGGAACGCCGTGCCGTTCAGTTCGGTGAAGACGTTGCTTGCAAACAAGGCCACCGGAACGGCACGCAGCCTGTCGACAGCCGTCCCGCCTTTCTTCGCGACGGAGTCCCGCACCGATTCCGATATGCCATCGAACAGGTGCTGCAGGGCGGCAACCATGACATCGTCCTTGCTGGGGAAGTAGTGACCCAGAAGCCCGCGCGAGCTTCCGGCTGCCTTGCAGATGGTGCTGACAGTCGTTCCGGAGACGCCAAACTCTGCCAGTGATCGGATGGCGCCATTCAGGAATGCATTGCGCCTGAACTGGTTGATCTCGGCATGCGTCCGCGGCCGACGGGCTTCAGATGTTGTGGCTGTGCTCACCTTGCTGGTCTCCGTTGCGGACAATGGGCGAATTGTAGCGACGGACAGGGGGTTGTCAAAATATTTGTTGAGCGTCCAACAAATTATTGAAACCCTCGCTGTGGTCGGACAAGCACAGAAGCCCCAACAGGAGGAAACCATGCGACCTGAAGACGTCGTCAATCTGGATGATTACCCGATCGTGCATCGATCGGACCTGAGGCGGGCGGCACTGATCCAGCGCCTGAAGAGTGAGCTGGATGCCAAGCAGTATGTCTCTCTTCCGAACTTCATTCGGCCGGAAGCCATGAAGAAGGCGGTCGCGGACGCAATGGCTGCTCGGCCCCGCGCCTACCACAACAGTTCAAGGCGTAATTGCTATTTGCACAGGACAGGTGATCCATCTTTGCCCGACGATCATCCACGCAACATCATGATGGAGGCGAGCACGCGGATGCTGGCCTACGACCTGATCCCGGACGATTGCCCGGTCAAGACGCTTTATCACTGGGAACCCGTTCGCCAGATGGTCGCGGAAATTGTTGGCAGTGATACGCTCTACGACAATGAAGACCCCTGCCAACCGGTCAACCTGCTCTGCTACGAGACGGGAGACCGTTCCGCCTGGCACTTCGACTCGGTCAATGCCTTCACCATGACATTGATGCTGCAGGCGCCGCTTGCCGGTGGCGAGTTTGAATTGGTGCCCAACACCCGAACCGATGACGATCAGAATTACGATTACGTCGCGAAGGTCGTGACCGGCAAATGCCCGCAAGATGCCGTTCCGGTTGCACGGGAAGCCGGCTCTCTCTGCATCTTCCGTGGGTGCAATTCGCTGCACCGGGTGTCGCCCGTCGAAGGTGATGTCATGCGGATCATGGGCGTGTTCGTCTACGAAACCGAGCCTGGCGTCATTGGCGATCCGCAAGTCAACGCAACCGTCTATGGGCGGCAGGAACTCGCCAACGCTTAGCCGTTCAATTCGAACGGAAGCCAAACTGAGTGCGAGACGGCATCGCCAATTCGCACCCACAAAACAAAATCCAGGAGGAAACCATGTCAGCCAACAAGTGCATTACCAGCAGATTGCTAGGTGGACTACAGAAGCCAAGCCGTCGAGCGTTCATGCAGTATGCCATTGCCTCAGGGATGTCCGTCACGGCGGCAGCGAAGTTTGCCTCACAAGCTATGGCTTCCACGCCATCGAAGGGTGGTCACCTGCGGTTCGGCATCGGCCATGGCAGCACGGAAGACGTCCTTGACCCCGGCAAGGTGCTAAATGGCTTTCTGTCGTCAACGCACTACGCCATCACCAACACACTGACCGAGGTCAATACCGATGGATCGCTGGTTCCAAAACTAGCCACCGAGTGGGATGCCTCTGCTGATGCAAAGACGTGGACGTTTAAGCTGCGGTCGGGTGTGGAGTTCCACGATGGGAAGTCACTGACCGTCGATGACGTGATTGCTTCCATCAACCACCACAAGCGCGAAGGATCTGACTCCTCCGCCAAGACCATGGTGGACGCCATCTCAGAGATCAAGGCTGACGGGAATGACCGGGTTGTCTTCTCGCTGGCAGGCGGAGATGCGGACTTTCCGTTCAAGCTGAGCAGCTTCAACTTCCCGATCTACGCGGCCAGGGACAATGGGACGCTCGCCTTCGAGGACGGCATCGGTGTTGGGGCCTACAAGCTGACCAGCTTTGAGCCCGGCGTACGGGCGACGTTTGAGAAGAACCCGAACTACTGGCAGCAGGACCGCGGTCACTTCGCCAGTGGTGAACTGCTCTCGATCAAGGATACGACGGCAAGGACCACTGCATTGCGGACCGGTACCATCGATGCAATGGACCGCGTCGATCTCAAGACTGCCGAACTTCTCAAGCAGGCAGCCGGGATCGTGGTCCATGAGGTCGAGGGCAAGACCCACTACACCTTCCCGATGCAGACCAATGTGGCTCCGTTCGACAACAACGATGTGCGCATGGCGGTGAAGCTCGGGCTCGATCGCGAAGCCATGCTGAAGACGATCCTGTATGGACATGGCAAGGTGGGCAACGACCATCCCATCAGTTCTGCATATCCCTACTTCAACAAGGATCTGGAACAGCGCACTTACGATCCTGAGAAGGCGAAGTGGCATCTCAAGCAGGCAGGAATGGATAGCATCGACCTGGAGCTCAGTGCGTCTGACGCAGCGTTCGCTGGCGCGGTCGACGCAGCATTGCTCTACAAGGAGCAGGCTGCAAAGTCCGGGATCAACATTACCGTCAAGCGCGAAGCCAGCGACGGTTACTGGTCCAACGTGTGGATGAAGAAGCCCTGGTGTGCCTGCTACTGGCCAGGCTATCCGACACAGGACAGCATTTTCACCCAGGCCTATGCAAAGGGCGCGTCCTGGAATGACACCTTCTGGGACAACAGCCGCTTCAACGAGCTGCTCGTCCAGGCGCGCTCTGAACTAGACCCAGCTCGCCGTGGAGAACTCTACGGTGAGATGCAAGCACTGGTGAGCAATGAAGGTGGTGCCATTGTGCCCTTCTTCGCCAACGACGTATTTGCTGTCTCCGATAAGGTGGCGTTCGATCGCGCGTCGAACAACTACGAGGTCGATGGCCGGATGTTCTTCGAGCGTTGGTGGTTCAAGGCCGCCTAGCTGGGAGCATTGATTATATAGTCGGTCGGCAGCTATGGGGTGTTCTAACCGCGCGCCCTGTAGCTGTCGGTCGGCTAATCCTAGTGACGAAGTCGTCGATGAACTACGTAAAACCAGCCCGCCTCTATGTCGTCACAGAGCCAGCACCAAGGGCGCAGTGACACCCCAGGGGATGGGGGCTGATGGGTCCCCGTAGTGCCTTCTTGAGCGCCTTTGCGGTCGTGCCGAATTTTGGGACAGCAGTCGGATCCAGTACCGTAACAACTTTTTATCCAAATTAAATCAACATCTTATTCGGATGGATTTTGAAATTGATGTACCAAATTGCGCGCATCGATGTACCAACATTCTATTGTTGTCGAATGAGCAAATGGGCTCACGACTGAGTTATGATGCTCTTTGAAATGAGGATATCGGCTTTTCCGTCGCAAGCTGAAGGAGTTGCAGCATCGAGCGGGAACCAGTCGTTCGTTGCGCAGCACACGCATGTCCCTGTTTCCATTATTTGCTGCGCTCTGCCAGTTCAGCCGAGGAGGGTGCTGACGATCATGGGATTGGGAGAACGGGGCTCGTTAGTCACCGTATAACTGGAGCTATCGGTCAGGTATTGGCCGTGCATTGTTATTGTGCGATTTAGATGACATGAGTCCTGCAACTGCAAAACAGAAGCTACCAATCAACCCGGACGTGCTCGTCTGGGCACGCAAGCGCATGGGCCTGTCCGAAGATGAGGTTGCAGAAAAGGTGCCTGTGAAGGTCGAACGACTGGTGGCATGGGAAACAAAAGAGGCATCCCCGACGATCAATCAGGCTAGGAAGCTCGCGAAAATCTACGGCAGACCATTTCTTGAATTCTTCGCAGCGGAGATCCCGGCGATCGAAGATGTGGCGCTCGTACCGGACTACCGGCTGCACCGCGACACACCGACGCCAAAGGATGAAGCCGTGCGCGCTGGCATACAAGGCTGGGCCGAGACGCAACGCCTGAACGCCCTTGATCTTCTGGAAATGATCGGAGACGCGCCGCCAGCACTTCCTCAAACTCTGGCATCGACGATTGATGAGCCGGCGGAGCGCGCCGCCGAGCGGGCCCGTGAAGCCCTCGGCTTCACTATCCACGAGCAAATCGACCTACCCGCGAGCGATAAACGACTGATCCCTGATCGGCTTCGCGCACGAATGAGCAACGCGGGAATTCTGGTTCTGAAGAGAGCCGATATCAAGGGGCTGGGCATGCGTGGCATGTGCCTATACTCAGAACCGCTACCGATAATCGTCTACGGCAACGAAGCACCCGGTGCGCAAGCCTTCACACTTGCTCACGAACTAGGACACGTCGCCATACAGAGCAGCGGTGTAAGCGGGCCGGCGATGGCAGGGAATGGCGTCGAGCGTGTGGAAGATTGGTGCAATCGGTTCGCATCTGACTTCCTGATTCCGCGGCGCGTCCTCGCCGATATCTGGCCGCAACCCGACCGCCAACTAGCCGAGGTTTCCGACGATCAACTCTATGAAGTTGCCCGACGTTTTGGAGTTAGCCCGCATGCAATGCTCGTGCGGCTAGTTTCGCTCGAATATGTCGCTCCGGCATATTACTGGAGAGTTCAAACGACCACAATTTCTGCGGGAAGAAGCCGAATACACGTCGCCCCCGATGCGAGCCGCGTACTATGGATCGCGCTATAAGAACAGCCTAGGAAACTTCTACACAGGACTGGTGCTTGAGGCGTGGGGTGCCGGAGCGATATCAGGGCACAACGCTGCCGAGTTCCTCGGCATCAAGAACATTCGGCACCTCTCCGACATTCGTGCGAGGTTTCCAAAATAGATGCCGCGTTACGTGCTCGATACTTCATGGATTTCAAATCCAGTTATGGAACTTCCGCAGGATATCCACGTCTCGCTTTGGCAGCGGGTTTCTGGTTTACTTCAGGATGGAGTTTTCTGCTGGAATCAGGAGATCCTGGGAAGAGATGGCGGGGTCCATTTACGGTGATATCGCCAATAGCCTGCAGATCTGTCAGGACAACGGCAGATGCTTCGAGATCGGTCAGGAGCACTGGGATTGGAACCAGTATCTTTGGCACGTGAATGACATTGGCGAGCGGTACCGCGACTACATTTCTGAGTACAACGGTAATCGCAGTTCCACGATCGGCGTGAATGATTGCTCGATAGTCTGCCTGGGAAAAACGCTCGGCCTGCCGGTTGCCAGTATGGAAAAGCGGAACCCTCATCCAAGCCCCATCAGAATTCGCATCCCGGAGTTGTGTGAGCGGGAAGGGATACGGCATCTCGACCTAAATGAGCTGCTGCGTGCTGAAGGCATCACAGTCTGAACGCAATCCACATTTTGCGTTGCAGCGACGGCGAGTTGAGTAAACGTTAGCTATGGGCCGAATTCAGCAGTAGTCGTCGATCGTCTCAGTGAGGCTATCTCCAGTGAGATTGCAGAAAGCCTTCAACGCTCCTTGAAGCGTGAAGAAGGTCCCTATGGTTCGGTAAAAGAAGAACTCCCCGTTGACCGAAATATGCGCCACTGCCCACCCCTTAACTTCTGAACTCGTATGGGAGAGCACTGCCAGGCCGTCTTCTGTAAGCCCACATTGAACGACGTGTCCTGTGTAGTACTCATTCCGAACGAACAAGGCTCCAAACATCAGATTTTGCGCATATTCATCCAAGGCGTCTTCGGTCACCGATAAAGGACATGCTGGAAATTCCGAGGCGACTTTCCAGCGCACCTGAACAACCGATGGCGTGAGGGATTCGTACTCCTCAGGTTCTGGCTCAAAATCTGCGCGCTCTTGAGTTTTTCATAGAGCCATTCGCCGAGCGCTCCACCGCTGGGTACTGATCCGCTTTGAGCCCAGTCAAGTAGGCGCTGTTTGGCTTCCAGGGCCTCATCCTTCGAAACAGTTCGCATCCAGGAGACATCTGGGAACTGCGTTGTGCCCTGTATGCGCTGGGGGTCTTCGAAGAATGCTTCGATCGATCCATACAACAGCTCAATACGGCGCGCTCAAGAAATCGAGTTCAAGGAGGACGTTCTCCAACCTTGAAACCCACCTGAGGTTCTCCGCGCGATTGTTGGCTCGATTGGTGTCGATGTGGTCGACCACGTGCTGGTCTGTCGGCGGCGAGTTGTGGAAGGCGGTGCAAACAATTCTGTGCACCGGCACTCCTGCCAAGTGCATGTAACCAGCTGACGGGTTCTGGCGGCCAAACGTCCACTGTTTGTCGAGAGGTCGCGCTCTCTTTCGGGCCTGATTGTAGACGATAGATAGCACCATTGTCACGCACACGGTATCGCTCATCACGATACTCGACTCGCAGCTCTCGTTCGAAGTCGTCCGACCAAGTGCTCATCGGCAGGGATTGAAGTCACAAAGGATGTGGAGATTGACATTGGACGCTCCTGAAACTGGGTTAGAGGGCGCAGTTTAGGGCTCCTCACTGATTTCAGGTGTACTGGCGAACAGTAGCTCAAGCTCAATCCCCTGGGCCATTAGCTTACGCCAGGCTGCAAAAACCGCAGCCCGATAAAGCCCAGCAAAGCCTCCTCCCGATTTGCCCTTTACATGCCAAACCGAACCCACTGGCGACGATCTGAGTTGCTCATTGGATCGATAAATATACATCTCGCGGCCACCGTCTTTCGCCTCACGGATAGTGGCTTCAACAATTGTCTCGAAATCAACCAGGAGTTGCTCCAAGGCTTGCTTCGTATCAGATGGAAAGGGACGTCGTCCCGCTAGAAGGTCCCGTGCGAACCTTTCAGAAAACCCGCCGATCTCAGCCACATCGCGTGCTGACAGGCCTAGAAACGAGCACATCGTTGCATGAAGTGCATTTGGATTGATCGAAGATTTCAGATTGATCATGACTTTCTCTCCAGAGAGGCGCGGTCCTGTACCGACTGCCTACACGCAGAGAGTGGTTCCGTTTTCGGAACCTGTCAAGCTACTTGGTGATCTTCCGTCGGCAATAGCGGTTTTAGTAGCGGCTTCATAGGTGGTAAATCTCTAGCCGAACGGTCGCTGCGTTGCGAAAGCTTAGTTGAATGGGTGGTAGAAGCTCGTGGCGCCTTGGCGATGGGGATATTCTGCAAGCAGGCGCTTCACATAAATAATAACAAAATCAATTATTTAAATCTAATATGGCAGAGCAATTCGAGGCGAATCCTATCAACCTATCGAGAGGCTTTTGGGGTAGAGGGGACTTACTGGCGCGAAGAACCATGTAGAGGTGTATAAGAAAATTCTGCAATTTAGCAGCGCGAGCGAGAGGCCCTAATAGCCCCCATCGCCAGTTTCAAAATCTTTATGGCTTCCCACCAACTCGGTTAAGATCTTTAACGACGAATAGGATGGTAAGTGACCTTATCTACAGGCTGTATTTTAAGTGTTTGAGCTCATATTTTTGCCTTTCAAACCAAAAACAACGCTACGGTCCGGTTGAATGCTCTGAGCGATAGACCTGATAGACCTAATAGACCTCTTTCTAATGCAAGACGTGAGAAACGAGCTTAGTCGAACCGTAGTGAAAATATTCCTTATAGCACGACGATAGGCTCCACAGGTGTGTGAAGCCTATCAGGTCTATCATGAAGCGTGGCGCCATCGATCGGGCAACTCGCTCGCCCCTGGAGAAGTCGAGGCGAAAGTCATTCGATGAACTCCAATCGGTATGCATCACTCGAACCTCGTCGTGGAAGACGCTCAAGACGTAGCTTGACGCCGTCTGCTTCCGTTGGTACTGAACTGTTAAAGGGCCGTCCTCGAAGACCAGTCAGGTACTTCCCAAGCGCAGTGATATTGGCGTGATGGACGCCAATGCGAAATGACACCGGGAAGAGCGCTTCATCTTCTTCGCGTTCAATGTGGTCGTAAAGACTCACTGATGAAAAACTCGTTGGGTGGACCGAACTTCTTCAAGTTCGCTATGTATTCAATTACGCTGCTGTCCTTTAAGTCCTCATCATCCAGAGCTGTAAGGTACGTTTTCTGTTGGCAAGCAAGGCTCCTGCGACCCCGGCACATTCGATAATGCCGCTCATTACTCTCGACCAGGCAACAAATGATCGAAAACTCACCGAACCATTTTTGCGACCCTTTGCTATCCAATTCTGAATCAAGATCAGACAAGCCTGAACAAGTCTCGGTCGCTCTGACAACAACCAACTATCGAGATCAGGATGTAAGAAAGTCGTTTGTGCCTCGATCAAGCGCTGGGTTTTCCAGATTGGCATCCAGTCGGATTGGAACTAGCCGTCTCATGATTTCACTTCCGAGCTGAACATTGTTTCCAGCAAGCAGCCACAAGGACTTATTCGGAATCGTCACCTCGTTGGATTGACCCAATATGCGGTCTCTCCATTCATTTGTTGTCAGGAGAGCCGCCAAACTCGCTGAAACAACAGAGTGGTCAATATTGTCCAGGAAGATAATGGGTGATCCCGAACGCAGTGACGCAGTAATCGACTTTCGAACCTCCTCGTCGGACCGAGAAAGCACACCAGCGGGCATCGTCCGACCGTTGAAAATGATGCTTAGCACATTGGCTAACTGCCCAGCCCCGGACCCTTTCACAGACTTGTCAATGTGAAAGGCCGGAGTTGGCCCACCGATCATGTTCCTCACAAATGGCTGCAGGATCATGGCCAACGCATTGTAGCGGGAAGCTCTACCGCGCTTGAAGTTCAGCAAATGGTCAGCCTTGTCTTCGTAGATAGGCTGCGTGTCACTCTCTCCAAACTTGTCCGAGAATGGGAAGTCTACGAGAGCCTGTTGGATCAATAGTTGCAGAGCATCTATCTACGTGATTCTTAGACGGGACTTTAGGCACTTTCAAAGGTTCAAAGTTCGGATTGATGAAGCACTGGGTCGCTTCATCGTAACCCTTCTTGGATCTGAGCTGTCCGTCGCTAGAGTAGATTGGCACCCCAACAACTCGATCGAGCATTGGGAGAGGCAAATCGATGCTGCCGCACATGGTTCTCACAACTGCATTGAACGGAGGGATGTCCGCTCCAGATCCGGATCCTCGGACCGATACCATGTTGCGCACTTTCCAAGCTCATCTAACCAGGCGTTTTGGTTCATTTCATGCATCGATGCTCTGCCGTCGGTTTCCAACTTCAGACGTACTGCACCACCTTCAGCTCTAGCAAAGAGGGTCGGACTTTCGGAGTGCCTGTCTTGGAGTGCTTTCCGAGCAGCTTCCAAATTGGCTTTGTAGCCGTGTGACTCATAAATGGAGATGCCGTCTAACCTGCCGTCTGTCGTTCTTGGTCCAGACGGGTCTTCAGTTCCTTGGCCTCTTGTTTCGACTCGCCGCAATGGCAAATCCTGTTTCCTTGGCAATCGCTTTCAGGCGCTTTTCTCGAATTGCCGGGCTATCGATACCAAGAGCCTCTTCCAGCTTCTCGTGAAGTACAGAGAGCTCCTTGCGCTCTTCGTCATCGAGACGCGCGCTTTCAGGGGCTTCTACTTCTGCCACCCACTCCACCAGCTCCTTCGCGTCTGTCACGCCGTACTTCTGGCACAGCTTGTCGAGGTACCAGACACGGTCGTTGCCGGAGGCTTCGATGCAGCCCTGCGTGGCGGCAGGACGCGGCGAAGCCGTTGCCTTCCTCAGAGCCGTTGAGCACCATGAATGACGTCTCGCCGTCGCTGTGTACGGTGTGGCTCTCCCAGTTGGGGCACAGGAAGTGGATGCCACCGCTTCCACGCTGGTCCACCACGTCTTCCGGGGCGATCTCTTCCAGCCACGCGCCATGTCGAACATGTCGGCCGTGCTCCTTGACGAACTTCAGGAGACCCGGCGTCTCGAACTGGGCACCACCTGAGCCACCAGCCTTCACGAACACCTGCCCGATGGTGAAGGCGTCGGCGACCTGTCAGGCAGGTCGTCGAGGTCGAGGAAGTCGCCGTTGATGATCACCATGCGGTGGTAGGCTTACCCTTCGCACCCTTCGGGATGCGAGGCGTGTACATGAGGCGGGATGTATCAGTGCACGATGCGTCGAACTGTGGCGAGTTGAGGTACTGGCGGCGGCGGTGATGATCCGCTTCCACTCCTGCATCGCGCCGTCCACACCACCCTCGCGATCCTGCAGGACGAAGGGCTTCTTCAGGATGCGCATCGACCGGCACTTGTCCATCGGGCTGGTGCTGGACGATCACCTCCTCGCCCTGAGCGGTGTGCGTGATCTTGAACGTCAGGCCTTCCAGCACCTCAGGCAGGTAGCCCTTCTTCTCGGTCAGGTAACGGGCGATCAGCTCGTTCGGTCAGGTCGGCTGCGGTCCTCGACGTAGAAGTCGTTGTCGCGGCTCTTCTTGGTGAACTCGTTGAGCTTGATCGAGGTGGTTGCCTTGCCGTGGCTGTGCGTGGTCCAGACGAAGGTCCAGATGCCGGAGGCCTCTGCCTGCTCGCACACTTCGGAGAAGGTGACGCCGGTGTCGTGGTCCATCAGCAGGATGTCGAGCTGGCGCATGGCGCGTGCGGTGCGGTGCACCGTCGATGGCCTCGCCCTGCAGGATGCACATGCCGTCCTTCTCGCCCACCTCGAACTTCGAGAAGTTGGCGACGAACTCGCCGACCGTGCACGTCCATGACCTGCCACTCACCGGGCCGGGTGTACTTGGCACCCTTCTTGGAGTATGAGAATTTAATCTTATGGTGGAGTAGCTCGTCGTTGGCACCACCATACATGGTGACGTCGTTCAGCACTTCAGGTTCGGCATTGTGATCGAACTTTGAGCTCGAAATCTGCTCGTTGACCTTAGTCTTCGTCTCGACATGCACGTCCATGTGGTCCTCCTTTCTTTGGCCTGAAGCTCACCTCCTAAATTCGAGCGCACTCAGGGCCTGGCTCCCTCCTGCCGACATGGCGCAGACGGGAGCAGTTGAAACACACGCAATGCACCTGCACTGCGCACTCAAGGGTGCTGAACGAACCCGAGGTTCGTCAGCGATTCAGTTTTGGAAAGTTGGAGCACAGACATGCAGCAACATTTCCCGATCAGCATTTCGGCTCATCGGTGAAACGCATCCGCATTTCGTGAAGGAGCCGCTTTAGCAGTGGATTAACGTGCTCTGCAAGCTGAAAATCAAATCAGCACGAGATGCGATTAGCATCTGACATCAATCTACACCTACTCTGATTTCTACTGCAATCCAGTCCAATTTGCTATTCTCAATATGGTTAAGTTAACTATATTCATAAAAACAGCTTTTTATAAATCTCTACTTCATCAACTCAATAAGTTCTCTATTTATGTCCCTCCAGTCCGCGGCCAAATTCACTGTCGCGACGGTCAGCGAATATGGCTCTAATTCGCCCCAACCTCTATTTCTTCAAAGAGGCAGCAACGGACACTCCACCGCACCCGATGGGGTGGGGCCGATGGGTCCCCAATAGGGGCAAACCCTCGCCGCCTAAGCGTACGAGCTCGATCATGACCCTTCGCAATGTCCGCTTGTCGCCCGAAAGCCGACTTAATCGCGAACTATCGGAAAGTCCGGAATGTGCCAATAGTTGCCGTCTCCGATGATTGGCCTCAACGGCAGCTCTGCGGACAAACCAGACCTTGAAATAAAGTTCACAAAAGTCCGGTTAATACACAAAGATTTGTTGTCATCTTAGAGGGTATCAGAAACTTACTGACAACCGTCCGCCACCGGTGACAGACAGGTAATCTGGCCTAGCCAACCCACTCACGGTGCTGCTCAGTGACAGAAAACGGAGTTGCTGAGTTGGAAGTCAGAACTTGCAGTGATGTTGACATCAATGTCGGCATTATCAACCGCCACATCGATGGCTCGAATTGCACCAACGGACCGCAGAAACGTCCACTCGCCCTCGACACTCAAAGCGGGCTGGATGGTCATGCCCATTGTCCGAGTGTGGGTGTAGGTGGCAGACCCGCCGAACGCCAATGAACCAGTACGCGTCGTGGACGCTGCAGTCGGATGCTGCTGTGTCTACGTAAGCGTCATCACTCGCGTCATTGAAGCTCACCCGACAGTCTGGAGCCAGCATCCAGTTGCCTGCCTGATGGTAGCTGGTCAAGGTGCCGTTCAGTGCCCAGCTTTCGGAGTTGTAGTTTGCCGTGACCCCACCACTACTGTCCGCACCATTCTCCGTCCACGTGTATAAAAACGATCCAGTAAGCACCAAGGTGTCGGTCAGGAACAGCGCCATATATGGACCAACCCCTATGGCACTTGTTGTCGATGTTCCAGAAACAAAGCTGTTGGTGATGTCCGTGGCAGAGTGATTGAGAATAACTCCGACAGTCAGCTTGTCATTGATTGTGGTATCGGCCCCAAGACTGACGGCCATCTGGTCGCCGTCATAACCGCGAAGTGGCTTGGTGCTTTCCAGATAGCCGGCGCTGCCATCAAGCCAGACATTCCAACCCGCTGCTGTCTCTGTAACAGTCAGATCAGCGGTCGGGACAATGCTGTATCCGGCTGGTTCCATCACAACGCCGTCTGGATTGCCTCCGCTCATCACGGAGGCCCGGCGCTTTCCCCCAATATCCCTCACGATCTGGCGGATACGCCGGGATTGCTCGATGACGATGCATTGC
>CAVOZK010000028.1:0-65533 GCA_963700935.1 uncultured Alphaproteobacteria bacterium
CCTGCTCACATCGCTGTCATACGTGTCGCCCGGTTCGATGCCGTAGCCGTACGCGGCGAGGTTGCGGGTGAGCGCCAGCACCTCGGGGCCCTCATCGCCCTCGCCCAGGCAACCTGGCCCGCACGGAGTACAGGACTCGGGCCACAGGCCCACGCCGGCCTCGGCCAGCCTTGCCCACGGAAACCGCTCGCCCGGATCGATCTTGCGGCCCGGCGCCACGTCGGAATGGGCCAGCACCCGGCGCGGCGCAATCCGGTGGCGGGCAATGATGTCCTTCGACAGCGCAATGACCGCCTCGATCTGCGCATCCGGAAAGTCGCGATAGTCCGGCCCGTGCCCGGGATTGGCAATCTCGATGCCGATGGAGCGGGAATTGACATCGTCGCGGCCTTCCCACGACGACACCCCGGCATGCCAGGCGCGCAGGTCCTCGTCGACCATGTGCACGATGCGCCCGTCTTCATGCACGAGATAGTGGCAGGACACCTCGCGCTCGCCCGAGGTCAGCAACTGCAGCGCAAACTCCACCGTCGGCGTGCCGGTATAGTGCAGCAGCAGGATGTCCGGCGTCTGCCCGCCCCGGCGCTCGTTGAAGTTCACCGCCGGCAGCCAGTCATGTGGCAGCGAAGTGGAGATCATAGACCGCGCTCGCGCTCCACCTGCCCCCACGCCTCGGTGATGCGCGCCAGCCGCCGGGTGGCGATGGCGACAGCCTCTTCCGGCATGCCGGCAGCGATGTGGCGGTCGGGATGGTTTTCCTTCACCAGCTTGCGGTAATGCGCCTTCAGTTCCTTGTCAGACACATTGCAGTCGATGCCCAGCACCGCATAGGGGTCGTCATCCTGTCCGCGCAGATTGCGCGAGCGGATGCAGCCGAACCTGTTCTCCAGGCCGAAGATGCGGGCAACATTTTCCAGGAACGAAAGCTCTTCCTTGCCCACCTGCCCGTCGGCGCGGGCAATGTGGAACAGCCCGTCGACAAGATCCTCCAGAACCTCGGGCTGGTCGGAGAACAGCCGGTGAATGTTGCGGGCGTAGGAATCGTAGCCGGCCACTTCCTGCTTGGCAAGATTGAACACCCGCGCCACGTTGGTCAGCTCTTCCGGGCGCACCACGAAGATTTCCTTGAACGCGCTGATCTCGGCAGGCGTCACCACGCCATCCGCCTTGGCCATCTTGGCCGACAGCGCGATCACCCCGATGGTGAAGGCCACTGACTTCTGCGGATCACGCTTCGCCCTGGGCGCACCGACAATGCGGGCCAGCGCCTCGGACACGCTATCGCCGACCGCGGACAGGACTTCGGTGATTCTCGTCCAGATTGTCATCACTTGTAACATTAGCCTACCGCCGCTAGCCTTCGCGACGCCTTTTGCAAACGGTTACGCGATTTTCATGTCAGACACCACCCGTGGGCTTCTGCTGGCGCTTGCCGGCGTGGTCATCTTCGGCCTCACGCTGCCGTTCACGCGCATCGCCGTGGCCGAACTGCCGCCGGTGTTCGTCGGACTTGGCCGGGCCGTGGTGGCTGCCATCATTGCCGCACTCATGCTCGCCATGACGCGTTCACCCCGCCCGATCCGTCGCGACTTGCTGAAACTGCTTGTCGCAGGCTTCGGCATCGTCATCGGGTTTCCGGTGTTTTCCGCCATCGCCATGCAGTCCGCGCCCGCCAGCCACGGCGGCGTGGTGCTCGGCATCCTGCCGCTGGCAACGGCTGCCGCAGCCATCGTGTTTGCCGGCGAACGCCCTTCGCGCAGGTTCTGGCTGTGGGCCATGGCTGGCTCCGCCGCGGTGGTTGTGTTCGCGGTCTTGAATGCCGGCGCAACGGAAGTCTACACCGCCGACCTGTGGCTGCTCGCCGCCATCGTGGCCGCCGCAATCGGTTATGCGATATCCGGCGACATGACCAGGCGGCTGGGCGGCTGGCAGGTCATCTCGTGGTGCCTGATCGTCATGCTGCCGGTAATCATCCTGCCGGTGATGATCACCCTGCCAGAAGTGAACTGGAACGCCTCGGGCTGGGCCTGGGCCTCTTTCGCCTATGTCGCGGTGTTCTCGCAGTTCCTCGGCTTTTTCTTCTGGAACAACGGCCTTGCGCTGGCCGGGGTTGCCCGCGCCGGACAAATGCAGCTGTTCCAGATCTTCGTCACGCTCATCGGGTCATGGGCACTGCTGGGCGAACCGCTCACCGCCGTCACCTGGGCCTTCGCCCTGATCGTGATCTTCTGCGTGTGGATGGGGCGGAAGGCTTAGAACACCCCCGCCTCAAGGCCCGCCGCCATGGCAAGGCCCAGTTCCTCGACCTGACCTGTGAACCCGTCCTGCCATTGCCCGTGCAGGATCATCGGATCCTGCACAAGTTTCCAGCGAAGCCCGCCGGTAATGCTCTCGATGGCGCGGCGGGTGCCGGTGCCGTCAAGGCCGGCACGGATGTACACGCCGAGCGGCAAGCCCTGTTTTTCCTCGATAACCCCATAGTAGGTCCGGTCGAAGAAATCCTTCAGTGCCCCCGACATGTAGCCGAGGTTCTCCGTCGTGCCGAGAATAATGCCGTCACAGGCCAGCACATCCTCCACACCTGCCTCGAACGGCGTCTTTGACACCACCTCAACTCCGGACACCTCGGGCGAAGAGGCTCCGCGCACCGCCGCATCGCGAAGTGCCGCCGTGTTGGGCGATGGCACATGCGCGACGATGAGCAGGCGTTTGCGTCATGAGTGGCCTTGAACGGCACGCGGCGCGTATGGCGCTTCCAGCGAGGCGATCTGGGCGTCCGTCAGCTTGATGTCGAGCGCGGCAATGGCGTCAGACAGATGATGCGGCTTGGTGGCCCCGATGATCGGCGAGGTGACGCCCTTGGCCAACACCCAGGCCAGCGCGACTTGCGCCGGCTTGACGCCCATCTTGCCCGCCAGCTTCTCGACGCGGGCGAGGATCGCGTAGTCCTGCTTCGTGCCGAAATAGCCCTGCGCAATCTTGTCGGTCTGCGCCCCGCGCCGTCTTGCCCTTGCCGTCCTTCGGCGTATTGCCGGCCAGGAACCCGCGCGCCATCGGCGACCACGGCACCAGCGCCACCCCTTCCGCCTTGCAGTAGGGGATCATCTCGCGCTCTTCCTCGCGGTAGCAGAGATTGTAGAAGTTCTGCATGACGGCGAACCGCGCCCAGCCATTGGCCCTCTGCATCTCGCGAAGCTTTGCGAACTGCCAGGCCCACATGGACGACGCCCCGAGATAGAGCGCCTTGCCCGACCGCACCACGTCGTTCAAGGCCTCGGCCATCTCCTCCATCGGCGTGTCGTGGTCGAGCCGGTGGATGTAAAGCAGGTCCACATAGTCGGTGTTCAGCCGCTTCAGCGAGGCGTCGATGGCTTCCATGATGTGCTTGCGCGACAGGCCCTTGTCATTCGGCCCTTCGCCCATGGTCAGACAGACCTTGGTGGCAATTACGGCATCGGACCGCTTCATGTTCTTCTTGACGAAATTGCCGAGAATTTCCTCGCTCGCACCCACCGAATAGAAGTCGGCGGTGTCGAAGAAGTTGATGCCGGCGTCCAGCGCACCCTTCAGGAACGGCTGCGCGTCCGCCTCGCCCAGCACCCACGGATGATGCGGCCAGCCGGCGGTGCCATAGCTCATCATGCCGAGGCAAAGTTTCGACACCTTGACGCCGGAAGCGCCCAGTTTCACGTAATCCATGTGCATGCTCCGTCAGTCGAAATCGCGCCGCTGCAGGGTGGCCAAAGCCTTTCCGCTGGCGGAATAAAGCGTCAGCTTCAGGTGGGTAGCCTCGAACCGGCTACTGTTGGCGAGCATTTCCGTAAATGCCCGTTCGCGCTCCATGTCGGGCGGCGGACACATCATCCTGGTCATGGCAAGCGGTCCGAACGACAACTTGCCGCCATTCTCGCTATAGCTGCCGCCAAACCGGTTGCAGCCGGCATTGCCGGACACCCGGCCATCCGCACCGAACTGGATGAATCGCTTGTCGCCGTCGCCGAAGCCCCATTCGGAACCGGCCAGCGCAATGCCGTCCGCCTTTGCCACACCAGCGCCAAGGGAAATCATTACAGCCATCATGATCAGGTTTTTCATGGGCTGACTATGAACGCGCCGTGCCGGTGAAGGTCAATCGCGCTTGATCGCTCCAGAAACCAAAAAACCGATCAAGTTGGCGGCAGCTGCCGCAACGAGATCGGTTTCAGCACAACGGGCGTACATCCGGCCTCGTTGTTGTTGATGATCAATGTAGGAGCCAATTGTTAAGATTCAATGAACGCCGCGAATTAAATTGAAGCAGCCGCCGCGTGCTCATCCGGAAACTGCGATTTCCTGATGCTTTCGCGCTCTTCCATCCGACGCAACCACCGTTCAAGAGGCTGGTGAGCGGCAAGCTTGGCCATCCCTTCGGGCACAATCGAGAAATATCTCAGCATCGGATACACATATGCATCGGCAAGGCTGAATGCCGGGCCAGCCATGAAGCGCTCGCCCGACAATCGTTCAAGTTCGCCCAGGATCAGATCAGCCCGTGACAGGCCCTCCAATGGCCTCCCGTCTTTCCAGGGCACGTACACTCCCCAAACGAGATGCCGGTAGACCTCGTTGTCGGCCAGCCGCATGATCTGCCGTGCCCTGGCGCGCAACCGCAGATCCTCCGGCATCAGTGCCGGTCCATCGAACGCTTCGTTGATATAGCCGGTGATGGCATCCGTTTCGTAGATTTCCATTTCGCCGTGGCGCAATGCCGGTATGCGGCCGAACGGGTTCAGCGACAACAAGTCTGACTTCACTTCACTTTCAGCAAACACATCGATTGGCACGAGCGCATGGTCCACATGCTTCTCAGCCAGCGCTATAAGGCAAACGCGGACATAGACGCTGTACGGGGCGCCGAACAGTTCGACAGCGGTACTCACAGTGAGGCAGCCGCCCGCGCGGCCTGGTCGTAATGGCCCGACAGCACGCGCAATTCACGCGCCAGCTCGCTTGCCGTCTCCGGCTTGAGGCCCAGCGAGCGGATGGTGTCCACCAGCAGGTCCTCGCGCACTTCGCGATATTTCACGCATGCCTGCTCGCCCTTGGCGGTGAGCGTGACAGTCTTCTCCTTGCCCGACTTGCCGGAGTTCACCAGCCCGGCCGTCTCCAGCTTGCGGATGGCGTAGGTGACGAGGTGGGTGTCCTCGACGTTGAGGACAAGGCAGATGTCGGCCAGCCGCTTCGGTCGCAACCGGTGATGGATGGAGAACAACACTAGCACGTCGAGCGCCGACATGCCCGGATAGCCGGCTGCCGCCATGCAGCGCACCATCCAGCGATGGAAGGCGTGACTTGCCATGATCAGCCCGAACTCGAACTCCGACAGCGATGGCATCGCGCCCTGCGCCAGCTGCGAGGACGACACGACGGGGGCATGCTTGTGGTTTTTCCCTTCACTCATGTTGACAATTTATCGATAAATCGTCGATGTTGGCAAGCCTGACAATGCAGTAACTGGAGATTTCGTTATGCCTGGATGGGACTTCTGGATCGACCGCGGCGGCACGTTCACCGACCTGGTGGCGCGCAAGCCGGACGGTACACTGCAGGCGCACAAGCTGCTGTCGGAGAACCCCGAGGCCTACAAGGACGCCGCCATCCAGGGCATCCGCGACCTGATGGGCGTGGGGCGTGACGAGCGCATCCCGGCTCAGCGCATCAACACCGTGAAGATGGGAACGACGGTCGCCACCAACGCGCTGCTGGAACGCAAGGGAGACCGCACGCTGCTGCTGATCACCAAGGGTTTCCGCGATGCGCTGGAAATCGGCTACCAGGCGCGGCCCGACATTTTCGCACTCAATATCATCAAGCCGGAACTGCTTTACGAACGCGTCGAGGAAGTGAACGAGCGCGTGCTTGCGGACGGCACGGTGGAACAGTCGCTGGACGAGTACGGCGCGCGCGCCGCGCTGCAGTCCGCCTTCGTTGCCGGGATCCGCGCCGTGGCCATCGTGTTCATGCACGGCTACCGCTACACGGATCACGAAACCCGCGCCGGCGAGATTGCCCGCGAGGTGGGCTTCACCCAGGTTTCGATCAGCCACGAGGTCTCGCCGTTAATGAAGCTGGTGGGCCGCGGCGACACCACGGTGGTGGACGCCTACCTCTCGCCCATCCTGCGCCGTTATGTGGACCAGGTCGCCAGCGAGCTCGGTACCGAAGGCACGGACTGCCGATTGATGTTCATGCAGTCCTCCGGCGGCTTGACGGCCGCGGAGCTGTTCCAGGGCAAGGACGCCATCCTTTCAGGTCCGGCGGGCGGCGTCGTCGGCATGGTCGAGACCGGTCGAATGGCTGGCTTCGAGAAGCTGATCGGCTTCGACATGGGCGGCACCTCGACGGACGTTGCGCATTATGACGGCGAGTTCGAGCGCGCCTTCGAAACCGAAGTGGCGGGCGTGCGCATGCGCGCACCGATGATGCGCATTCACACCGTCGCCGCCGGTGGCGGTTCCATCCTGCATTACGACGGTGCCCGCTTCCGCGTCGGGCCGGATTCAGCCGGCGCCAACCCTGGTCCCGCCTGCTATCGCCGTGGCGGACCGCTGGCAGTGTCCGACGCCAACGTGATGCTCGGCAAGCTGAACCCGGACTACTTCCCCAAGGTGTTCGGTCCCAATGGCGACGAGCCGCTGGACGCGGATGCGGTGCGCGAGAAGTTCGCTGCATTGGCCGATGAGATCGGCGACGGCAAGTCAGCCGAAGACGTGGCCGAAGGCTTCATCCGCATCGCGGTAGAGAACATGGCCAACGCCATCAAGAAGATTTCCGTGCAGCGCGGTTATGACGTGCAGGGCTATGCTCTCAACTGCTTCGGCGGCGCAGGCGCGCAACACGCCTGCCTGATCGCCGACACGCTGGGCATGAAGACCGTCTACATCCACCCGTTCGCCGGCGTACTGTCGGCCTATGGCATGGGGCTGGCAGACATCCGCTCGCACCGGCAGCTGCGCAGTAGAAGAAACCCTCACGCCGGAAATTGAATCACGGCTCCAGGAGATAGCCGCAAGCCTTTCAAAAGACTCCGAAAAGGAACTTGTCGAACAGGGCATTCCGGCAAGCGATACCACCACCCATCCGCGCGCACTGCTGCGCTACAAGGGCACTGACTCAGCCCTCGACATCGACCTGGCAGACGCCGCCTCCATGCGCGAAGCCTTTGAAACCACGCACAAGGCGCAGTTCGGCTTCACCTCGCCCGGCACCGACATCATCGTCGAGGCCGTGACAGTGGAATCCGTTGGCGGTGGCTCGGACTCCGCAGAGCCGGAGCACACGTTGACCGGCGGCGACGCAAAGCCCATGGACACCACCCGCATCCATGCCGGTGGTGAATGGCACGAAACACCGTTGTATGACCGCGCTTCCCTGAAGCCGGGCATGAGCATCGCCGGCCCTGCGCTCATCATCGAGCCGCACAACACCACCGTGGTCGAGCCCGGCTGGCAGGCCGCGATCTCCAGGCTCGACCACATGGTGCTGACCCGCGCCGTGGCGGCAAAGCGCGAGTTCGCCATCGGCACCACCGCCGATCCGGTCATGCTGGAAGTGTTCAACAACCTGTTCATGTCGATCGCCGAACAGATGGGCGTGACGCTGGAAAAGACCGCCTACTCGGTGAACATCAAGGAGCGGCTCGACTTCTCCTGCGCGGTATTCAACGCCGATGGCCAGCTCGTCGCCAACGCGCCGCACATGCCGGTGCACCTGGGGTCCATGGACAAATCCGTGGAGACCATCATCGCCAACAACCCGGTGATGCACCCCGGCGACGTCTTCATGCTCAACGCGCCCTACAATGGCGGCACCCACCTGCCCGACATCACCGTGGTCACGCCGGTGTTCGACGCGGACGGCAAGACCATCCTGTTCTACACCGCCAGCCGCGGCCACCATGCCGACGTGGGCGGCATGGCGCCGGGCTCCATGACCCCGCTGGCCACCACCATCCACGAGGAAGGCGTCGTCATCGACAACTTCAAGATGGTCGACCGGGGCACCTTCCTGCGAGAAGGAGACCTTCGAGCTGCTGACCTCCGGCGAATACCCTTGCCGCAATCCGGGCCAGAACATCGCCGACCTGAAGGCGCAGGTCGCCGCCAACGAAAAGGGCGTGCAGGAACTGCGCAAGATGGTGCGCCAGTTCGGCCTCGACGTGGTGCAGGCCTACATGAACCACGTGCAGGACAATGCCGAGGAAAGCGTGCGCCGCGTCATCGGCGCGCTGCACGACTGCGAGTACGACTACGAGATGGATGCGGGCCAGCACATCCGCGTGAAGATCACCGTGGACCGCGACAGCCGCTCGGCAACCGTGGACTTCACCGGCACCAGCGAGCAGCAGCCGAACAACTTCAACGCGCCCCGGCCCGTCACCAATGCCGCCGTGCTGTACGTGTTCCGCTGCATGGTCGCCGACAACATCCCCATGAACGCCGGCTGCCTGAAGCCGATCACCATCATCACGCCACCGCGCACCATGCTGTCGCCGGAATATCCGGCAGCCGTCGTGGCCGGCAACGTGGAGGTCAGCCAGGCCGTGACCTCCTGCCTGTTCGGCGCGCTGAAGGCGGTGGCGGCCAGCCAGTCCACCATGAACAACTTCAACTTCGGCAACGCCAGGTACCAGTACTACGAGACGATCTGTTCCGGCACCGGCGCAGGGCCGGGCTTCGACGGCACGCCCGCCGTGCACACCCACATGACCAACACCCGGCTGACAGACCCGGAAATCCTCGAGTTCCGCTACCCTGTGGTGCTGGAGGACTTCCACATCCGCAGGAACGCCGGCGGACACGGCAAGTGGTCCGGCGGCGGCGGCATCAGGCGCACCGTGCGCTTCCTGGAACAGATGGACGTGTCGCTGCTGACCGGTCACCGCCGCGTGCCGCCGTTCGGACTTGAAGGCGGCGAACCCGGCCAGGTGGGCCAGAACTGGTGCCGCCGCGCCGACGGCACGATGGAGCAGCTGAAGGCGTGCGACCAGACCGTGGTCCACTCCGGCGACGCCATCATCATCCAGACGCCGACGGGCGGCGGGTATGGCAAGGCGTGAGGCACCAGCCGCTGCCTTCACACGAGATTTACCAGTCTCCGCCACAATCGCGAAAACCCTGAACCTGTTGGGGGCAACAGCATGGGATTTCGCTACAGTTTCGGCATGATTGCCATCGTCGCCGCGGTCCTCGGCCTGATTTCGCTGGCCGTGGCGCCGACCGTCTTCGTGATTGGCATGATCTCGGTGATCGGCATCCCGCTTGCGCTGCTGGCAGTCGTCTTTCCGACGATTTGCCTGCTGGTGGTGCTGGCTTATGTGGCCTTCCGGATATGGCCGGATCAATCAGCCTTCGGCATTGCCCGCTCCTTCCTGGTTGCCTTCGCGATCATGCTGATCGTGCCGCTGCTGTACAACATTCAGGTGAAGCGCGCGGTGGCGAACCTCGCGTCAGATGACCTTGCAGCCGCCCTCGATCCATTGAAGCCTGACGAAACCCTGGTGGTGTTCGGACGCCACCGGTCATCGCAGAAGTGCTTCAACACCTGCATAGACCTGCTGTTGAGCAGGCAGATCGCGGCCTTCGTGGTCGCCAGCCTGCCCCGCGGCAGCACCCAACCTGACAGCAACGCAAGAGCCACCATGCACCGGCTTGAACGGGGGGCGAGTTGTGACAACAAGCTCGTCATCCCCAAGAACCAGTCCAGCAACGAGAACAGTCCCGGCACCGTCGCACATGCCCTGAAAGCGGCGGCGGACAGGGGCATGTGCATAAAGTCAACGCCGGTAAACCTGGCTGATGCCGCTCCCCTGCGGGCAATCCTGCACAACGACCGCAAGTATCTCGACTATCCCGAACGGGCGTTTTTCATCAACACCATGATCAGGCCCTCGCAGATTGCCGTCTACGCGTACGGCGGCGGTGAGGGTTGGTCGAAACTCATGCAGCAGACCAATGTCAGCTACAGCCTGCTCGGCCCCGTGCTGGTCCACACGATTCCTGCCGGTCACATCTCGTCGACCAAATCCTCGTGGTGGCGCAACAACCTCTCCGAAAGGCCGCTGAGCATCGACGCATTCCTGGTCGCCCGCATGGGCGTGGCACTGCGCCCGCAGTGATTGCGCTGACTGCGGAACCAGAGGATCGTGATGCCGTGGTCTGTGCGTTCGCGCACCAGACTGCAGGGCACCGCGGCAAAACCACCCGGCGTCGGCTGCGGCAAGGGGTGAGGCATCCAACCGCCTGTTCAGCGGAATGGCTCGATGGAGGGCAGCGTGCGCGTACTCACCTGCCGGCGACCCGGCGCAAAACGGCCCTGAGTTCCTGCATCGAATGCGCGGTCTCAATGGCGCCAGCCAACTTGAGCGCCGCAGCATGCCCGTCATTGCAATGGCTTGCACCTGCAAACCCGATGACCGGCATGCCGGCAGCGAGCGCAGAGCGGACACCGGCAATGCTGTCTTCTATGACGAGACTTCGTTCAGGAGCGCATCCCATCCGTTCGGCTGCCAAGAGGAACAGGTCTGGCGCAGGCTTGCCATTGGCGACCATCATGGAACTGAAAATGTTTGGCGCAAAATGCTCATGCAAGCCGACCAGCGACAAGCTGTGTTCGAGCTTTACCGGTGTGCTGCTGGAGGCAACGCAGGCCGGCAAGGTCAAGTCCGCAAGCAGCTCATGAATGCCCGGAATTGCCTGAAGTTCCTTCTCAAGCACTTCAAGCACAAGCGACTGCGTCAGCCCATCTAGGTGCCCGGATAACTTGATACCCGTCTCCTGTTCCAGCGTGCGGAACATATCGGCATCCGATATTCCGACGAACCGGCACAACAGGTCGTCTTCGGAAATCCTGATACCTGCAGATTCAAAAGTCCTCGAATAGGCTTTTGCGACCAAGATCTCGCTGTCGACAAGGACGCCGTCGCAATCAAAAATGACAAGTTCGCAATTCCGCGAAACTCTGTTGCTCAGGGACATTCACCCGCACCATCGACACCATTCAGAAACTGCACGATACCACGACAATACAGTGGATCAGCGGGTTTGTTCGCGCGCCAACTGATAGAGAGCCTGCAAAGAGCTAGCGTGCCACAGCTTGTTCAGGATGGGCCGAGAGAATGTGTTCGGCGACGAGGCGTTGCAGCCGCCACAGGTTGCGGTCGCGGATGCCGTGCTCTTCGAGCTTGGCTACGGTGCGCTGCAGGTAGGCGGCTGACGAGCCCCAGTGGCCAGCCGCCCGCGCCGTAATGGACGCGACTTCTTCAAGTGGCAACCTTCCGGCATAGGCAGGGCCTCGCGCATCGGCCACGAAAGTGAGCGCTATCGCGGGTCCGCGTTCAGACTTGACCGGCACCCATCGCGCCACGTTGGTTGGCGGCTTGGCGTCGATTTCCCGCTCCAGCAGCCGCACTACCTGGGCATGGTCATCCGGCGCATCGAGTTCATACAGAACCCCGGCGCATGAACCGCCCCGGTCGAGCGCCATCATCAGCGCCGGCAGTTCGCGGGTGCCGCGCCACCTGGTCAGACGCAGGCAAAACGACCTGTGCCATCCGTCAACCCTTGCCCTTGCATGGGATCGTATGTCGAACTCCGGGTTCCAGATCAGTGATCCGTAAGCGAACACGAGCAACTGCTCCGGCCTGTGCTGCGCCAGCAGTTGCCGGGCCATTTCCTCGAAGTCTTCCCGGGAATGGTCTTGCGTTCCCGGCTCCGGCCCAGGGTCGGGCTCCGTTCTTTCCACAAGTGCAGCCAGTTCAGGCGTCAGCGCCATCTGGGTTCGTTTGGCGGCCATCGTTTGACATCTCGGGCAGACTTGACCGAAGGCTAGTATTATCTCGATCCTGCCGAAATGGAACTGTTTTCATCAGGAACCGATCCATGCGGAACTCGTCATTTCGCAACGGCGAACCTTGCCTGCTTGAGTGCCGGCATGAACGTGCGGCTGACCGGCAGGCGCACACCGGCTTTGGTTACGATGAACGCCTTGCCTGCCTCGCGTTCGACCGAGCGGACGGCATCGAACGCGACCCAGTGCGAACGGTGAACCTGGATGCCCTGGTCTTCGCCCGCTTCGGCAATGGCGTCCGCCAACCGCAGCAACACCAGCTCGCGGCCCTTGTCCGTCACCACCTCGACATAGTGGTCCTGCATCGACAGGTGCTGCAACACGCCGCGCTTTTCCGGCGGCAGGCGCATGATCAGGCGGGAGCTCGACGTGCCGGCGGCAACCGGGCTGGCCAGCGCCTCCCCCGGGGCCGACTGGAAGAAATAGTACGCCACCAGCCCGACAATGATGGCGACGGGCAAAGCCTGGAGCATCTGCCACAACACCACTTCGGTTGAGAACGGCGAAGCCAGAAACAGCGCTTTCACCAGTGAGACGGCAAGACCGATCAACGGTGTTGCAAGACAACAACCCAGCACCGTTTGCGCAACGGTGATGGGCTTGTCCTTGCTGCTCCACACGCTCACCAGCGCAATACCTGCCAGCGCAATCACCCAGGTTACGGCATGGACGGTGAGCCAGAAGCCAAGCCTCTCTGTGAAGCCCAGCAAGTCATATGTCCCGAACGGTCCGGTGACCACGAACAGCGCCACCACCACCGAAAAGGCGATCCACAGCCGCCGGTCCGCCATCAGGGACTGCACTTCACGAAGCGCGAGTTGCAACAGCTGCTGTTTCACGAAACTCCCAGCCCCTCCTGCGCAACTGAACTACGCCTCGGCAAGCCCTTGCGCGTATCCACGTGCCCTAATGGTTCACTCATCACTGAAGGAATGCAGAATGAACTTCAACCCATTGTTCGAAGCCAGCCCTGCGGTCCAGGTCCACGTTGCCGCGGTTGCAGTGGCCATCGGCTTGTCGGTGTTCATGCTCGCCGCCCGCAAGGGCACCCACGCTCACAGGCTGACCGGGCGAGGCTGGGTGGCAATGCTGGCGACCATATGTGTCTCCTCGTTCTGGATCACCGGCATGAACGACGATCACTATTCGTGGATTCACCTGCTGTCCGCAGGAACACTCTTGGGCCTCTTCTACGCCGTGTGGCAGGTACGGCGCGGAAACATCCGCGCCCACAAGTACGCCATGCTGTCGATCATGTTCGGCGCATTGGCAGGCGCTGGCGCCTTCACATTCGCTCCGGGGCGATTGATGGGCCAGATCTTCTTCGGCTGACCGCTTGTCAGAACGTCAGCGGCGGCGGCTTGCGTCTGAGGCCGGACAACGCATTGAACACCAGCGCCGCCATGAGGATCGCGCCGCCGATTAGCGTTGCCGCCTTGGCGGTTTCGCCGAGGATCAGCCACACCCAGATCGGCCCCAAGACCACTTCCGTCATGGCCAGCAGCGCCAGCTCTGCCCCCGGCACCACGCGCGAGCCAAGCGTGTAGAGCACCATGCCGAGACCCAGCGACACGAAGCCGAGCGTGAGCGCAATGGCGATCTCGTGCAGCGGCAGCGCAAAGCCATGCCCGGTACCCAGCAGCACGATGCCCGACAACTCGAGCGCGAACAGCCCGCCGAGGAAGATCACCGGCAGCATGTCGCCCGCCTTGCCCCACCTCAGTGCGACTGTGAACAGTGCAAAGCCGAACGCCGACATCAGCGCAATCGCGTCGCCCGTCCAGTTGCCGGTGGTGAAACTGTCAGCCACCATGAAGCCGATGGCCGCCAGGCCGACCAGCATGGCAATCCAGGTGGCCTTGCGCACACTCTCTCCCAGCAGCACAAAGCTCAGCAGCGCCGCCATGAACGGCGCCGTTGCAAACAGGAACGCCGCATTGGCCACAGAGGTCATCTGGATCGCGCCAATGCCGCCGGCATAGGCCAGCACCAGCGCCACGCCGCCCAGAACGCCTGGTACGCCGGCATCGAGGATAAGCTTGAACGGCCGACCGCCCGAGCGCCAGGCCATGAGCAGGAAGATCATCGGCAGCATGCCAAGCGACCGGTAGAACAGCACCTGCCAGACGGTGCCGCTCTCGATCATCCGGATTCCCAGCGGTATGGTCGACCAGCACACCCCGGCCATCGCCACCATGATGACGCCTGCCGTGTAGCCGGTGTCGCGCGCCGGCGCCGGAATCCTGTGTAATGCCCGTTCAACCATGAGTGGACAGTGCGCAGCTGACACCCCGCCGTCTAGCGCGTCTGCGACATGCGCTCCTGTCGTTCAATGCATGGCTACTTGCAGTAGGTGCCGGTGCCCGAACGCCCATGGCGGGCAAGGTCGAAGTGTAGGTGGTTCTGGTGGTGCCGGTCCGCTTCCGGTCCGAGCACCGTGGTGAAGGTACCGCAGGCCTGCCCGTGCACCTGCTTGAGGAAACCAGACTCCTTGCCCCATGAGCGCCAGCCGTCTTCCACGGTAATGGTGCGTCCCGAAGCCAGCGTGAATGCCGCAATGTCCAGCGCATTGCCGAAACCGTGCTCCGAGATCTTGGCGCCACGCTGGTTGTTGCGCGCCCGGCAGGCGTAGGACGCAGCCACCTTGACGGACACCACACGCTCACCGAACGCCGATTGCGCGGCCGGCTGCACCACCCGGTTCAGCCAGTCATTCGTGGCGCCCACCATCTGGCATTCAAGCTTGGCGGCCTGCGAGAAGCCGACCCCCGACACCGCCGTGACCTGCCAGCCGTTGCGGATGCCGCAAGCCCCCGGCCCGTCCACCTTGCCCAGCGGCGTGGCCTCGGCCACCGAGCGTGGATCGACGCTGCACTGCCCGGTTGGCGTCTTGACGCCCTTTGAAACAAAATCCTGCGTCAACTCGGAGCCGCCAGAGCAGGCTGCAAGCGACAAAGCAAGGATAGCGGCGGCAACGCGCCTGATGTAAAGGTGGCCCACGATCATCCCCCGACGTGTCCGTTGAAACGATGGCCAAAATAGGCCAGCGTGGTTAACGGCCAATAACCACCCTCACGAAGTTGCACCGACCATGTACACCATCTACACCAGCCCCGGCACCGGCGGGTTTGCCGCCGAGGCAATGCTCGAAGCAGGCGCCACGCCCTGGCAGCGCACCACGATTTCGACGCAAGACAAGCAGAACAGGACCGCCAGCTATCTGGCAGTGAACCCAACCGGACAGGTGCCCGCGCTTCAGCTTCCCGGCGGCGAGGTGATCACCGAGTTCTGCCGCCATCTGCATTTACCTGGGCGACGCCCACCCCGAAACCTGCCTTGCGCCCCCGCTCACCAGTCCGGCGCGTCCGGCCTTCCTGCGCTGGATGCTTTACCTCTCCAGCACGGTCTACCCGGCCGACCTGAGAACCTACTACGCCGAGCGCTACACCGCCGATCCTGCCGGGGTAGACGCGGTCAAGGCGAAGGCACTGGAAGAGATGAACGCCAGCTTCGCCCTCATCGACAAGGTGCTGGCAGGGCGGCGCTGGCTCGCCGGCGACGGCCTGACCGCTGCGGACATCTACCTGCTCATGCTGGCCCTGTGGCACCCGGAGCTGGAACAGCTTCATGGCCGCTGCCCCAACCTGGCCAACCTGTGCGAACGGGTGAAACAGGAAGAGTGCGTCAAGCGCGCCAATGACTTTCACAAGCTGTGGTGATCGCCCTACTGCTTCTCGACCAGCCAGAATGCAACTGACAGGCCTTCGCGCACCAGGTGCGAGGGCGGGCTAAGCTGTTCGTGCCGGGTGACCTTGCCGCCGGCGGCGGCCGCCCAGGCAGTCATGTCGTAGTGGGCGATGCCTAGACGCCGATGGTGGAACTGCTCACGCAGGAACTCCAGGTCATGGGGCGCGAAGTCCGCCACGATCAGCCGGCCGCCCGGCTTCAGGATGCGCAGCGCCTCCGCTACTGCCCGCTCGGGTTCATCGAGGAAGTGCAGCACCTGGTGCAGCGTGACGAGGTCGGCGGAGCCGTCATCCATTGCGAGGTTGCAGATGTCACCCTGGCGCACCTGCACCCGGTCCAGGTCTGCATTGCCGAGCGAGGCCCTGGCAAAGCTCAGCATCTCGCGTGACAGGTCGATGCCGATTGCCTCATCCGCCTGCGGTGCCAGCAGTTCCAGCATCCGGCCGGTGCCCGTGCCGAGATCGACAAGGCGCCCTATCCGTTGCTCCCCCGCCAGCTTGCGGATTACCGCTTCGGCCTTTTCCTCTTCCACGTGATAGGCGCGGATGGCGCTCCAGTTGGCGGCATTCTCGGCGAAATAGGCCTGCGCCTCCGCCTGGCGTTGCGCCTTGACCTGGGCAATGCGCTCGAGATCGCGCACCAGGCGCGGGTCGCCCTCATCCAGGTAGCCGCTGAGCAACCGGGCAAGTTCCGCATTGCCGTCGCCCGACTGCAGCCGGAACAGCATCCACGCACCCTCGCGGTATCGCTGCACCAGCCCGGCCTCTACCATCAGCTTGAGATGGCGGCTCACCCGCGGCTGGCTTTGACCGAGGATGGTGGTCAGTTCCGAGACGTTGAACTCACCGCGCGACAGGATGAACAACAGCCGCAGCCGGGTTTCCTCACCCGCCGCCCTCAGGCCCGCCAGCAACTCATCCAGCACCATCGGCATGCGTTTTCCTGCTGTTCCCTGGCTACGTATACCGTGACGGCATATCCCGGCCCGCGACGCTCGGCAAGCCCGGCCGGGCCGCCGTCATTCTTGACGAGGACCCCAAAAGGTCTTTAGCTTGTATCTGAACTGATTTGGCTCCACATCGATGGGCCCAGCACCGGTGCGCCCGGTATTTCGCTTCCTTGTCAAAGGTGCCCTGCACATGAACCGCCGCTCGTTTGCCCTGACTGCATCGCTTGCAGCCCTGTTGCTTCCCGTTTTAGCGGCCCCGGCTGCTGCAGCGTCCGATCACCCGGCCGTCAAGTTTACCCGGCAGCTTGCCGATGAGCTGATCCGCGCCCAGATGGTCGGCACTGTGCCCCGCTTCACCACGGTGATCCGCCGCCACGCCGACATCCCGGGCATCTCGATGTATACGCTGGGCGACTACCGTTCGAGGCTGCCCAAGGGCAAGACTGACCAGTACTACAAGGGCATCACCGCCTACATCGCCCACTATTTCGCCAACCAGACCCGCAAGTACCGGGTCTTGCAGGCCGACATTACCGACGCCGCGAAGGGCGATGGCGATCAGGTCGTGGTGAACTCTCTGGCGACCCTTGAAGACGGCAACAAGTACCGCGTCCAGTTCATGCTGCGCCCGGACGGCAACAGCTGGAAGGTCGTGGACGTCAAGGTGGGCGTGCCGGTGCTGGGCTTCGTGTCACTGACCTATGGCATGCGCGGTGACGTGCAGCGCTTTCTTGCCAAGAAGGGCGGCGACGTCAATGCGCTGATCGCCGCGCTCAACCGCTGATCCTGAATCACTTCACGAACTTTTGACGCGCCTTCCAGAAGTCGTCCGACAGCCAGGCCACCATCTGCTGATCCTTGTCATAGGCACTGAGCGCCACGTCCTGACCATGCGCGGCCGCATCGATCTGCCGCTTGATCATCCGCACCGCAAGCCCCGGAAACGATGCAATGCGCCGGGCCATTACGATGGCCTGGTCAAGCGCGCTGCCCGGCTCGCATACCTCGTCGGCAAAGCCGAGCCGGTGCGCCTCCTCGCCTGACCATTCATCGCCCGACAGCAACAACCGCCTCGCCGCCTGCACGCCCACCAGCGCCACCAGCCTCGGCACCGAATGCCAGCCCATGTTGTGCGCCACCCGCACCTCCGGCGCGGCAAACCTTGCCGCACGCGAGGTAACGCGGAAGTCTGCTGCCGCCGCCAACGCCAGCCCGCCCCCCATGCAGGCGCCCTCGACCGCACAGATCACCGGCACTTCCACCGACGTCCACGCCCGCGCCAGCCTTGGGCCGCGCTCGCTGTAATGACGGACCTCCTCAAACGGCGCATCCGGCAGCCTGTCAAAAAACGGATCGCCCAGGTCCATGCCCGCCGAGAAAATGCGCTCCGTACCCGTCAGCACCACCGCGCGCAGCGCCGTGTCGTCCACGAACGACAGCGCAACCTCCGCCAACTCGTCCATGATCGCGAAAGACAGTGCATTGGCCCGCCCGCCCCGGTCGAACCGGACAACGGCAATGCCCTCACCAGTGCGCTCTATGCTTGCCGTCTTTCCGCTCATTGCCCGCTCCACCTTGTTTGCAGCGGCCCAAATCGTTCATATTGGCGGCAGCGGCCCGCAGACTGCCCAACATTCACCAGCGAAAGACCGTCCACCGCCAATGTCAAGCCGCCGGAATTTGCTGATCATGGCGAGCATCGCGCTGGCCGCATCCGCGGTCACGCCGGTGCTGGCGGCATCGGCATCCGTCAAGCCAGCAGAGGCACTTGCCAGCGAGGCAGCCAACGCGTTCCTGGCCACTGTCCGCCGGGGTGGCGGACAGGAGGACTTTGCCCGGCTTTTCGACCGCTACGTCTCCATCCAGTCGATTGCCATGTTCGCACTGGGCAAGCACCGGCGCCGATTGCCGCCGCAACAGCGGACCAGATATGTGAACCTCGTCAACGACATGCTGGTCAGCGCGGTAACCCGGCACGGCAAGCACGTGAGCGGCAAAGCGTTCGTTGTAACCGGCTCGCGCGGCAGCATCGTTTCAGGTTACGTGCAGCAGCATGACGGCGGTCGCACCAATGTCGACATGCGCATGGCTGACGGTCGCATCGCCGACGTGCGCGTCGAAGGCATCTGGCTCGCCTTCGTGCTGCGGCAGGAGTTCAACCGCATCATCGATGGCAATGGCGGCAATATCTCCGCCATCCTCAGCCACCTGGAAAACGGAGGAACGTTGTGAGCGGCACTATCCGCGAGGGCGAACAGGCAGCAACGGTCGATCCTGCCGGCCAGCCGGGCGATGCGCATGTGGTGTTCATTGGCTGTATCCGCTCGCCCTGGCACAGCCGCAGCGAATGCCCGAAGAACATGCGCCAGGCCCGAGAACGCGAGCCGGCCGGGTGCCGGCTCGAGCTCGATACGCCATGGCGGCCCGGCCTGACCGGCCTGAGGCCAGGAGACTGGGTGCACATTCTCTACTGGATGCACGAAGCAAGGCGCGATCTGGTCATCCAGCACCCCAGACACCGCGATGAACCAACAGGCGTATTCTCGCTGCGCTCACCGGTTCGGCCCAACCCGGTGGCGCTGGCGCTGGTGCGCATTACCGCCATCGAAGCCCAGGCGGGCATTGTCGGCATTGATGCCACGGACGCCCTTGACCGCACGCCGCTGATCGACATCAAGCCGCACCTGCCGGGCGTTGACCTCACGCCGGGTTGAGCAAAAGCCGCCAGGGCAACTTGCTTGAACCCGCCGGGTGGGTGTGACATACCGGTTGGCTTGAGGTAGTGCTGAGGGGCACGAATGGCGCAACTGGAGATCATAGGACCTGCCGATGATGCAGGGGTCATGATATGCCGCATGGCCTGCATCGAGAAGGGTATCCCGCATCGTCACCGTGTCATTGCGGCAAGCTCGCGCCGATTGTCGCGCGAGAACCCCCTGGCGGCCGTGCCGGCGTTGCGCCACGGCAAGGTACGGCTGTTCGGCGTGCGGGCCATCACCAGCTATGTCGACAGCCGCTTCAAGGGCCGCAACCTGCTGCCGGCAGACCCGATACGCGCCGCAGAAGTAGAGCAGTGGACTGCCGCCATCCTGCAGCACCTTGACGGCCTGATGAACGGTGCGGCCTGTGCTTCGATGATCGAAAACCCCGGCATTGCCAGGTGTCTGGGAGCCATAAACATCAGCATCGGCAGCAAGGTGTGGCTTGTCGGCAGGGGGTTTACGCTGGCGGACATGGTGCTGATGCCGGCGGCGAACAACCTGTGCAGCACGGCCGGGCACGACCAGGTCCTGAAGCAGTATCCGGCAATCGGGCTGTGGTTCGCAAAGCATGCCGAACGCCGGTCATGGCAAGCCGTCAAACCTGGTGCTGACGGGGCGGCGAATGCTTGAGTTCGCAGCCGCGTGCTTCTTTCTCCTGATTACCCCCGGTCCCGGCGTGTTGAGCGTGGCGGGCGTAGGCTCGGGCTTCGGCAATCGCGCCGGTTTCAGCTATCTGTGGGGCTTGTGCGCCGGCAACTTTCTTGTCGGCATGGCGGTGGCGACCGGACTCGCCGCAATCATCCTTTCCATTCCGTTCGTGCGCGTCGCGCTGCTTGTCGCCTCGGTCTCCTATCTGACCTGGCTTGCCGCCAAGATTGCCTTTTCAGGCAGCCGGGTGGCTTTTGCTGCGCCTTCCCACGCGCCGGGGTTCCGGGATGGCATCGCGCTGCAGGCCATCAATCCCAAGGCCTATGCGGTCAATACCGCGCTGTTTACCGGCTTTGCCTTCCTGCCCGGAAATTACCCGGCTGAGGTACTGCTCAAGCTGGTGATCCTCAACGCGTTCTGGATACCGATACACTTCCTGTGGCTGGGCGCAGGCGTGAAGATCAAGCAGATGGACCTGCCAGCCCGCACCCAGCGCGCCATCAACATGCTGATGGCGCTGGCCATGCTGACGGTTGTCGGCATCGCGCTGCTGGCCGAGTTCGGCTGAGTGGTTAACGGTTCGTTGAACCGCGTTAACGAATTGCAGTAACCATTCTAAGCCAAGGCAAACGCTTGGCGCGCTAATGTCCCCTTGGTTGCAGACCAAAAGGATATTGGGGAAATGAACTCGAAAACCGTCAGCCAGGCGGACGCCGAGCCGCGTCGTGGTAGCGCCGGCTTGCTACGTTACATTCATCTGGCCGTGCCTCTGGGCGTGATCATCGTCGCGGCCGTGCTGAACTGGATATCCGTGCAGCACATGGAAAACATGCGCCATGACCGCCAGGAGCAACTGCGCACCCTGTCCCAGCACGTACTCACCTCGGTGACAGGCATCGGGACCCAGGCCCCCGGCACCCGGACGCTGCAGCATGATCTGCTGGCGAGCCTTGTCCTGCGTCCCGACGTGACCTGCGCCATCCTCGATACCAGCTATGCCGGCACTGTCATCGCTGGCGATGAGACCACCTGCCAGGGGCTTGCCGCCATGGACGCCCAGCACGTGCGGGTTGCCGATTCCGGCAACAGCCTCGTGCTGTTCTACAACACCGACGATCTCGACCAGCAGTTCATGGTCTTTCTGCGGATCACGCTCGTCGCCCTGCTGTGCGGGCTGTCGCTGGCCATCCTGTTCAACGGTTTGTCTCACCAGTTGTTCATCCGCCACGAAATGGACATGCGCCGGCGGGCCGAACTGGAAGCCCGCGATGCTCGTGCCGCCGCCGAGCGTGCGGCTCGCAAGGCGGAAGCCGCAAGCGGAGCCAAGGGCGCCGTCCTGACGACGATGAGTCACGAAATCCGCACCACCCTCAACGGCATCATCGGCATTTCAGGGGTGCTCTCGAACGAGCTGGAGGACGACACCCGCCGCGGCTACGCCCAGATGATTTCAAGCTCCGGCAAGTCGCTGCTGCACATGCTCAACGACACCCTGGACCTGTCCAAGATCGAGGCCGGTTGTTTCAAGCTGCAGGCTGAAGAGTTCTGCTTGCCATTGATGCTGCGGGAAGCCGTCAGCCTGTTCAGGCCCCGCGCCGGCGAAAAGCAGCTCCACCTCGACCTGACCATCGACGACAGCCTGCCGTCTTGCGTAAAAGCAGATCCGGTGCGCCTGCGCCAGGTGCTGAGCAATATAGTGTCGAACGCCGTCAAGTTTACCGACAGCGGCTGCGTTGCCGTGCACGCCAGCGCCCGGCCCAGCGCCGGCAAGCCCGGTTTTAATGACATCGTCATCAAGGTCAGCGACACCGGCACCGGGATTGCCGAGGCCGACCTTGACAAGATATTCGAGCATTTCGGACAGACTTGCGAAAACAAGCGCCAGCGCGAAGGCAGCGGCCTTGGCCTTGCCATCAGCCGCGAACTGATGCGCCTGATGGATGGCGACCTCGCCGCCGAAAGCCGCCCGGGTGAAGGCAGCACCTTCACCATCACGCTGAGTGCTGAAGGTTGTTTCCAGAACATCATCACGTACGAGTTGGATGACTGCGCCGCTGTTAGCGACCTCCACGGGGTCATTCTGCTGAGCACCGACAAGCAGCTTGCCCGCGAAATGAACCACCGGCTTTCCACCCGCGGTTACTCGGTCACCTGCGTCAACAGCATCGAGGACGCCCGCAATGCGCTCTCCGGCGACTCCTGCCGGTTCCTTGTTGCTGATCTCGACGGCGACGCAGAAAGCGCATCGGCCTTGACTGAAAGTCTCGCCGGCCTCGGCCAGCATGCGGTTCACACCATCGGTCTGAGCCGTACACCGGCATCGCTGCCAGCAAGGCTGGCACGGTCGGCAGACGTGCTGTTGCTGACGCCGGGAGACTGGTCGCCCTTGCTCGAACACCTGGCTCACGCCTCGCTGGAGGCCGACGGCCACGTGGCCGGCTTGGCCTGAATTCAGGCCCCGTCGCTGCCCAGGCCCAGCGCGGTGTGTACGCCGCCGCGCGGCATGGTGGCCGGGTCTCGCGGACGCCACCGCCCGCTGTCAACCAGGCCAACAAAGCCGGCCAGCGCCTGATTGAACAGGTCAGGTTCTTCCAGGTTGAGTGCGTGGCCCGAAGCCGGAAAGACCATCAGCCGCGCAGCCGGCATGACCTGCTTGAGCCACACGTTCACGTGCAGGCAGGAAGTGTCCTCGTCACCCACCATCAGCAGCAGCGGCCCGGTCACCGCCGCCAGCGTGTCTTGCTGGTCGCGCAGTGATGGACGCCCAACTTGCACACCGCGCAGCATGTGCGCTGCCGCATGGGCCGGGTGCTGCAACAGATGCTCCACGCTCACCGCCCAGGCCGCCTCGTTCTTGGCCTTGAGCTGGATACGGGTTGGCCCCTTGCACATGGCCTCGGCCGGAATGACACTCTGCCTTTCCATCATGCTGGCCAGGCCCAGCGCCTCGGTGACAAAGCCCTGGCGCGCCGCCTTGCCGTCAGCCGAGCCCGAACCGCCCGCCGCCGCCGTGGCCGAGATCACCCGGTTAGCATGAAACTGCGCCAGTTGCAGTGCCGTGAACGCCCCCATCGACAGCCCGGCCACATGCGCCTTTTCCACCCCGGCCGCGTCCAGCACGGCAAGCGCATCGGCATTCATCAGCTCCTGGGAATAGGCCGCAGGGTCATCCGGACAATCGGATGGCGGATAGCCGCGTCCGGCCACGCTGATACAGCGATAGCGGTCCTTCAACTCCGCCACCTGCCCCGCCCACGAGCGGTGATCACCCGCATATTCGTGCAGGAACAGGATGGCAGGCCCCGCCCCGCCGGTGTCTTCGTAGAAGATGCCAACGCCATCATTCACTGCGACTGCCATGACAACCTCCCGGACGCTCAAGTTGACGCCAGACTAGCAGCCCGCATCCCGGCGGCAAATGCACCTTCGATCAGGCCGGGGCTGACATCCGATGTTTCTGACACGGCGAACTGCACCCGCCCGTGCACCTGCCGCAACAACGGCGAACCAACGTCCGGATGCGGCATCGCTCCCGCCTTGTCCAGCTCGGTGCAGATGCGCGGGTTCAGCGCCCAGTCCTCCACATGAAGATGCAACGGGCTTGCCGCCTTGCTGCCCAAGCAACGCACCAGCTGGGCGATGATGGCATCCTGCAATTGTGACCGATGCTGATCGCGCACATCGTGCGGCCAGCCCACGAAACCGAATATGGCAGCGGGCGCGCCAGTCGCGCCACAAAGGTCGTGCGCCTCCACCAGCGGTCCGGCCCTGCTGGCAATTCGGCCTGACAATCCCGCCTCGCGCCAGAACGCCGTCTCATACACCACCAGCGTCTTTGCGTGCACCGCCATCCACGTTGGCGTGGCCTGCATTTCCCGAACCAGTGCGTCCGGCAAGGAGGGTGAGAACCTGATCGTGCTGTACGCCACCCTGAGCGGCAAAGCGACAATCACCTGCCGGGCGGAAAACAGCGATTCCCCTGCCTCGACCTGAACCCCTGATCCGTCTTGCGAAATGGCGTTGACAGAATGACCCGTGCGCAGCACCCCCTCCGGCAGCTGCGCCAGCAACCCGTCGATCAGCGCCTGCGGGCCGCCATCGATACGCGCCATGCCGTGCTGGCCGGGCAAGGGCTGATACTGAACCGGCTTCCCCGGCCCGTAATCCAGCACCGCATTACCTGTATTGTATTGCTCGAAGCTCCTGGCGCCGAGCTGCTGCAACCAGTGCGAGGCAACCGGCTGGTACGGCGGCCACACCCAGCTGGGGCCGAGATCGCCCAGCAACCGGCCCGTCCCGGGATCGATCAATGACTGTATGCGGCCGCCCGGCCTTGCCGCCGCCTCCAGCACGATCAAGCGTCGGCCCGCCTGAAACAGCAAGTTGGCTGCCGTCACCCCGGCCAGCCCGGCGCCGACGATGATCACGTCGGCGCTGGTATCGCTGTTCACCGCGCGAACTGCTTGTACTTGATGCGCTTGGGCATCACCGAATCCTCGCCCAGCCGGCGCTTCTTGTCTTCCTCGTAGTCCTGGAAGTTGCCTTCGAACCACTCCACGTGGCTGTCGCCCTCGAACGCCAGGATGTGCGTGGCCAGCCGGTCGAGGAACATGCGATCGTGCGAAATGACCACGGCGCAGCCGGCATAGTTTTCCAGCGCTTCTTCAAGTGCGGCCAGCGTTTCGGTGTCGAGGTCGTTGGTCGGTTCGTCGAGCAGCAGAACGTTCGACCCCTTCTTCAGCATCTTGGCCAGGTGCACGCGGTTGCGCTGGCCGCCCGACAGCGAACCCACCTTCTGCTGCTGGTCGCCACCTTTGAAGTTGAACGCCGAGCAATAGGCGCGTGAGTTCTGCTCGCGCTTGCCGAGATAGATGATGTCGTTGCCTTCCGAGATTTCCTCCCAGACAGTCTTGTTGGGGTCCAGCGCGTCGCGGCTCTGGTCAACGTAGCCCAGCTCCACCGTTTCACCGATGCGGACCGTGCCCGAGTCCGGCTGCTCCTGCCCGGTGATCATGCGGAACAGCGTGGTCTTGCCCGCGCCGTTGGGTCCGATGATGCCGACAATGCCGCCCGGCGGCAGCTTGAAAGACAGGTCGTCGATCAGCAGCCGGTTGCCGTAACCCTTGCGCAGGTTCTGCACCTCGATCACCACGTCGCCAAGGCGCTCGCCCGGCGGAATGACGATCTGGGCGTTGGTCGACTTGAGCCGGTTCTCGTTGGCCTTGACCAGTTCGTCATAGGCCTTGATGCGCGCCTTGGACTTGGCCTGCCGCGCCTTGGGGCTGGCGGCAATCCATTCCTGCTCGGCTTCCAGCGCCTTCTGGCGGGCCTGGTCTTCGCGCTGCTCCTGGGCAAAACGCTTGGCCTTCTGGCCGAGATAGGCCGAGTAGTTGCCTTCGTAGGGAATGCCACGGCCCCGGTCGAGTTCGAGAATCCAGCCCGTCACGTTGTCGAGGAAATAGCGGTCGTGGGTGATGATCAGGATGGCGCCGGGATATTCGCGCAGGTGATGCTCCAGCCAGTTGACGCTTTCGGCGTCCAGGTGGTTGGTCGGTTCGTCAAGCAGCAGCAGGTCCGGCTTCTTCAGCAGCAGCTGCGTCAGCGCCACGCGGCGGCGCTCGCCGCCCGACAGCTTGGAAACGTCGGCATCACCCGGCGGGCACCGCAGCGCGTCCATTGCCTGCTCAACCTGGCTGTCCAGGTCCCACAGGTTCTGCGCATCGATGATGTCCTGCAGCCGGGTCATCTCGTCCGCGGTTTCGTCCGAATAGTTCATGGCGAGTTCGTTGTAGCGGTCGAGGATCGCCTGCTTTTCGGCAACGCCCTCCATGACATTGCCCATCACGTCCTTGCTCTCGTCCAGCTTCGGCTCCTGTGGCAGGTAGCCGGAGGTCGCGCCATCGGCCAGCCAGGCCTCTCCGGTGAACTCCTTGTCGATGCCCGCCATGATGCGCAACAGCGTCGACTTGCCTGCGCCATTGGGGCCGAGCACGCCGATCTTGGCGTCCGGGTAGAAGCTGAGGTGAACGTTGTCGAGCACCTTCTTGCCGCCGGAATAGGACTTGGACAGTCCGCTCATGTGATAGATGAATTGCCGTGCCATAAGGCCCCGAGCCTCTCGTGTCTTGAATGAGGTGAAGTGTTGAGCCGCGTTCTAGCCGAAGGCGGCAAGCGGCGCAATGTGAACCGTGAGATGGGGGCTAGGTTGATGCCGGTCAATGCTCTGAACGGCCCTCTCAGCGATACTTGCAATAGTGTTGAAAGGTCCGACCATGCAATATCGGCTGCCAGCCCTGTTTGCCGCCGCACTGATGGCCGCCGCCTCGGCCTTGGCCCAAGACCCGGCGCCCGTTACACCTGAAACTTGCCTTGACAGGTCACAGACAGTCGAAGCTGCTGCTGCCTACTCAGCCTACTGCGCCCGGTGTCACGAGGCAGATGAATTGGCGAGGGCATGGTTCGGGACTTCTGTCCCCGCCGATCCGGACAGCACCACCGCGCTTGCCCTGCTTCTCGACGGGCATTCAGCCTGCCCGCAGGCCCAGCATGAACTGATCGCCCGCTGGCTTGCCGACCGGGTTGGCTTGACCCGATAAAGAAGCCCGGCGCGCCAGTGCGCACCGGGCATCTGGAACTCGCCTGAATTTCCGTCCGTCAGGCCTTGCCCGGCCAGCCATTGGCCATGGCGTTGTTCTCTGCCGACTTCTTGGCCTTGTAGCCTTCGGTGGAACGGCCTACCTGCCTGCCGTTGGAGGCGAACTGGCGCCAGCGGTGTTCGCCCTTCTTGTCCTTGTAGAACTCCCACTTGTCGCCGTCCTTGCTGCCGCGGTTGGCGTTCGACTGGCAGTCCTTCTTGTCCTTGTACCCTTCCGACGACGCCCCGATGATTTCACCGTTCTTGTGCGTCTTGCGCCAACGCCACTCACCCTTTTTGTCCTGATAGTACTCGGTCTTCACGTCTGACATCGCCGTTTCTCCCACAGCAGTTGGATGCGCGACGTAAGGAGAAGTTGATTCGGCATTGAGAGTCACGCTTCAACACGCAGATTCAGGCACAAAAACCGGCGTTTTCACCTGTTTTCAGCCCGCTTCAAGGCCTCTCGCCCGGCGATTGCCAGCATCACGCCGCCCGGCACGGCGGCAGCAAGCCATTGCCACGCCGGCAATCCGGCGGGCCAGCCTGCACCGTTGAGCGCCGACCAGACGGCCCATCCGGTCCCGATCAGTGCAAGGCAGAACAGGCAGGTGCCCGCCACCACAAGCGCAATCGCCAATACCCGCAACACAGCCATCGCAGCCCCCCGTCTATTGATTGCCGACCGGATCAACCACGCCGCCCGGACAGCCGGGATCGGTCGGATCGGCCTGGGCGATATGAGCCGCCACATCCGAACCCGGGCCGATCTTGCCGCTCAGGCCGATGGTCAACTCCACGATCAGCCTCCGGTTGCCGTCATCCCGGCAGGAAATGCGAACCCGGTCGCCGGCGCCGGGGCCGAAGCCTTGGTTGAACGCCGCCCTGATCTGGTCTCCGCTGACGGTCCGCCCGACATTGCGCGCGAACAGCTCGCGCACCGCCGAACGGTTGATCGCCTCCAGCACCAGCAGCGAGTCCTCGAAATACTCCTGCACGCCCGCCCCGTCATAGCAGGTGCCGTGCTTGATCCATTCATGCTTGTGAAGCCCTGAGCGCGTGCCGGGCATGGCTTGCTGCAATTGCCGCCACAGGCCTTCGTCCAGCCGCTCCCACGGCAGGTCATGCCAGCGGCTGTCCTTGTCCAGCCGCACATCACGTTCGCTGACCCCGCAATAGGCCCGCGAGCGCGGCTGCGGCCACAGCCCATGCAGCGTGAAGTTGGAGGCGTCAAAGCGGTCTTCGGTCTGCGAGCGGCATTCAGGCAACCGTGGCCGCGTCTCGCAGAAGGCCGGCTGCCAGCTCACCGCCAGCACGTACTCCGCCGGCCGTGCCGCCAGCCGCTGATAGCCGAACGCCCCCGCCAGCAGCGCAGCAGCAACCGCAACAGCTTGCGTAATGGTGATCCGCGCCACGCCTCAAGCGCCCTTCTTCGCGACGAAGACCGCATAGAAATAATTGCGGTAAACCACTTCAATTCCGCTGAATCCGGCTTGCTCCAGCCATAAAACCTGGTCGTCAAGTTCGGCGTTGATGTCCATCGCTTCCATGCGCTTCAGGCCATCTTCCAGATCCTGCTCCAGCGCCCCCGCCGCCAGAACATCCTTCTTCCACAGCCGCATGTGGATGTCCTGCACCGCCTGCGAACAGGCCTGCACCTGGTCGATGTTGACGAAGATGCCACCCGGTTTCAGCGCCTTGTACGTCTTGGCGAACACCTTGCGCTTGTCCTCGTGCTCAAGGTGATGAATGACGAACGACGAGATCACCCGGTCCCATCCATCGCCAAACTCGCCCGTCACGATGTCGAGTTCACGAAATGAAAAGCGCCCGTCGCCGGCAAACTTGGCCCGCGCCTGCTCAAGCATTTTCGTTGAAACATCGGCAAGTTCAACGTTCACCCGCGGATGTGCGTTGATCACCTCAAGCGCGAAACCGCCAGTGCCGGCGCCAAGGTCCAGCACCCGTGCGGTCTCGTCCGCCTCAAGCTCCAGCGCCGCCACGGCCGCGCCATAGAGGTCGTCATAATCCGGGATCAGCGCATGGCGCGAGCGATCGTAGGTGGCGGCGGCAGCGTCGAATCCAGTCATCTCGGCACTCATCTGTTTGGTGCTTGCAGTTCTATGCATCGTGAATATGAATGTCATCCATGGAATTCCTCGCACCCCTCGTCACGCTCTGGGCCGTGCAGCTGCTGGCCGCCATCAGCCCCGGCCAGTCGTTCGTGCTGATCTCGAAGCTCGCCTTGTCGAACCCGCGCTCCGTGGCGCTGTCTGCCGCAATGGGGCTTGGACTGGGTACGATCATCTGGTCATCCGCCGCCATTCTCGGCGTCGCCCTGCTGCTGGAGACCGCCGCCTGGGCCTATACGGCGTTCAAGATTGCCGGCGGCATCTACCTCGTCTGGCTGGCCGTCATGCTGTGGCACCATGCGTCTGAGCCGGTGGAGCCAGACAGCGCGAAGGCGAAACTGATCACCCCGTGGCGCGCCTTCACGCTTGGCAGCGTCACCCAGCTTGCCAACCCCAAGGTTGTGGTGTTCTTCGGCTCGATCTTCGTGGCGCTGCTGCCCGCCCACGCACCCGGCTGGGTTTATGTGACCGCAATCATCATCGTGTTCATCAACGAGATCGGCTGGTACTCGGTGGTGGCGCTGTTATTCTCATCCGCCCGCCCCCGCGCCGCCTACATGCGCGCCAAGATGTGGATCGACCGGGTGATGGCAGGTTTCCTGGCGCTGATCGGCGTCCGGCTTATCGCCGAAGGCTAGCCGCATACTTCGCGGTGAACCGGCCATAGCCGCGCACGGTTTCCATCAGGTGCACTCGCGTAATCGCGTGAAACGCCGGCAACTTGTGAAACGGCACCGCCGGATAAGCATGGTGCTCGGCGTGATAGGGCATGTTCCACGCCAGCAACCGCACGATCCGGTTGGTAAAGGTGGTGCGCGAGTTCTCCAGCATGTTGGCCACCAGCGGGCAACGGCCATGTTCGGCCAGCAGGTAGAGCCGCAGGAACGGCTGACCCAGCAGCAGCGGCACTATCCACACCCACAGCAGCAGGGCAGAGCCTGCAAACCATGAGCCGAGCGCCAGCAACCCGTAGACCGCCAGCATGGTCTGCGCTTCCAACCGCACCCTGTTCCGTCCGCGTTCAGGCACATATAGATCGCCATTGCCGCCCGCAGCATTTGTCAGCAGCGTGGTGACGTGCGACTTCCACACCGGCAGGCCGGACACGTGCCGCACGTACTGCCACCAGGTCTCGGGTTTCGGCGAAACAAGTTCCGGATCATTGTCCGGATCCTGTGTGAACCGGTGATGGGCGAAGTGGAAATAGCGGAACCAGTTGTACGGCAGCGCCAGCACCAGAGCACACAGCCAGCCAACGCCCACATTGAGCCAGCGGGACCGGAACGGCGTCTGGTGAACCGTCTCGTGCAGCAGGGTGAACAGGAACACCAGCACGATACCCTGCACCGGCAAAACCGCCTGCCAGCCCGGTGCGCCAGTGGCGATCCACCAGCCGCCGGCAAGGATCAGCCCGAGGTGCCCGCACAGATGAACCAGCCCCGGCACATCGGCCCGCGCCGTCAGCGCCTCGCGATCCGCCGCGCTCAATCCGGCAATGAGTTGCTTGTGATCCATGTAGGCAAAGCTACACCGCCAACCGCTCGCCTGGTCAATAGGCCGGACGCGCCGTCGCCTCGACCTTCACCACCGCCCGCAACATGCCGCTGTCGTTGATGGCGTCAGGCAACATGGTCCGCTCAACGCTTTCCTCGAACGAGGCTTCGCCGCCCCCCATCTCGGCAACCGCTGCTGCAGCCGTCTGGCGCGCCAGCGACGAGGCCAGGTTGATCGCGTCTTCGGCAATGCCAAGCTGGGTGACGCCGTCAGGCCCGTGCACCCGGAACACGCCCGCGCCATTGCCGTTCACCTCGATGGTGACAGTGCGCGCGATCATGCCGGTCGCCGCCCCCACGGCATTCGCCACCTCGCAGGCCTGCGGAAACACCATCTCGCAGCCCAGCCGCTGGCCCACCTCCGGGTAGTACACCTTGACCGGTCCGCCCACCGCCACCACCGGCACCATGGGCGTGATCTGCACCCGCGCCAGCGACCGCTTGCCGATGCCCCGGCAGACAACGTCAATGAGGCCCCCCGCTCCGCCCGGCTCGATGGCATGATGACCAAGTGCCGTCTCCAGCACGGCGCGCCCCGTCAGCCGCACCGTCTCCTCCCACACCGACCGGCAGATGCGCTCCACCTGTTCGTCATTGGGCGCCTGCATCAGCACGAACCGCACAAGCAACCTCGCCGCCAGCACCGCTGCCTCGCGCGACCAGTTGGCCTGCATGTTGAGTACGTGGGCAGCGTCTGACGGCGTGAAGCCGGCAAGCTGCACGTGCCCCTTGCGGGCCAGGCCTTCGAGCGCCCGCTGGCCACCCGACCCTCCGGCTACTTTCGACAGCGGCAGTGGCCGTTCGGTGATCGACGCCAGCAAGTCACGCTCGCGCCCGTTGAGGCCCGCAGGGTCCGCGCCCCCGCCGGAGCGGCCCAGCGGCAGCATGACGAACCTGCCGGCCATGGAGCTTGATTCAGGTTCCGAGAGAGTTGCCTCAAGTGATTCAATTATCTCGGGAAAGCGGCTTGCGATGAGAGACACTGGCACCGCCCGGCGCGGACCGACAGTTGGCACGCCCTTGACGTTGAACGTCACCTCGCTGTCGCCGCCAAGCCCCAGCGTACGCACGTCGATGGCCTGCACCATGGTGCGCCACCCACCCACGTCGGCGCCCTGCTCGTTGACCTGCGGACGGCCGTTCTCGAACACGCCGAGATCGGTCGTGGTCCCGCCCATGTCGGACAGGATGAAGTCGTTGAGGCCCGACAGGGACGCCGCGCCGACGAGACTTGCCGCAGGCCCGGACAGCACCGTCTCGATGGGCCTGAGCGCCACCGTGGATGCCCGCGCCAGCGAGCCGTCTCCCTTGGTGATCATCAGCGGCGCATCGATGCCAAAGGTCTTCATCGCCTTTTCTACCGCCACGATGAGCAGCGAGATGCGCGAGATGAGCCGCGCATTGAGCGCCGCCGTCAAAGCCCGGCGTGGCGCATCGAGCGCCGACGCCAGTTCGGTCGAACAGGTTACCGGCAAGCCGGTATGCTTGATGAGAAAATCCCGCGCCGCGTGTTCGTGCGCCGGGTTGCGCACCGCAAACTGCGAGGCCACCGCAAAGGCCTCCACCGCGCCCCTGTGCTTCTGCGCCAGCACCGCCAGCGCGTCTGAGTCGAGCCTGGCCGCCTCGCCGCCATTGTGGTCGTGGCCGCCGGCAATACGCTCCACCACCAGCCCCGGGAATGCCGTGGTCAGGCCCGAGCGCTGTACCATCGTTTCGTCGAAACCGATCAGCACCACGCAGACAGGCGAGCCGTGGCCTTCGACAACCGCGTTGGTAGCAAGTGTGGTCGACACCGAGACAAGCTTGACTTTGGCGGCAGCACCTGACGGCAGTTCACCCAGCGCCCGCTCGATGGCCTCGGTCACGCCGATGGCCAGGTCACCGCGGGTGGTCAGCGCCTTGGCCGAGGCCAGCACCTCGTGGCTGGCTGCATCCAGCACGGCGGCATCGGTATAGGTGCCGCCGGTATCGACACCAATGAGATATGAGGGTTCAGCCATTGCCTGCCGTCAGCCTTCCAGTTCTTCGCGCAGCATTTCAAGCTCCAGCCATAGCACTTCCGCCGCAGTCAGCTTGTCCTGCATAGCCTGAAGTTCGCCGGCTGCTTTATCAAAACCGGCAGGATCGCGTCCATAAAAGCCGGGATCAGCCATTTGCTGTTGCAACCGGGAGATGCTCGCAGTGAGCTTGTCCATCTCGCCGGGCAGCGTTTCCAGCGCGTGCTTTTCCTTGAACGACAGCTTGCGCTTCTGCCTTGGCGCGTCCGGCGTTTGTGGTGCGGCGTCCGGCCTTGCAGCAGACTTCGCCGCCGCCTGCTGTTTCACCTCGGCGCGCGCGCTGCCGGCCTGACGCGCCATGTCGGAGTACCCGCCGGGATATTCGCGCCATTGCCCCCCGCCCTCGAACACCAGCGTCGAGGTGGCCACGCGATCGATGAAGTCACGGTCGTGGCTGACCAGCAGCACGGTGCCCTCGTAGGCCGCCAGCAGTTCCTGCAGCAGATCGAGCGTTTCGAGGTCGAGATCGTTGGTGGGTTCGTCGAGGATCATCAGGTTGGACGGACGCGACAGCGCCCGCGCCAGCATGATGCGGCCGCGCTCGCCGCCCGACAGCACGCCCACCGGCGTACCCGCCTGCTCGGGCCGGAACAGGAAGTCCTTCATCCAGGCGATCACATGGCGCGGCTCGCCATTGACGATCACCTGGTCCGACCCGCCGCCGGTCAGCGCATCCTTGAGCGATGTGTCCGGATCAAGCGAGGTGCGGTCCTGCTCCAGTGACACCGCTTCAAGGTTGGTGCCGAGCTGTACCGTCCCGGCATCGGGCTCCAGCGCCCCGGTGATCAGCCTGATCAGCGTGGTCTTGCCCGCACCGTTGGGACCGACGATGGCCAGCCGGTCGCCGCGCAGCACCCGCAGGTCGAGGTCCTTCACGATCACCCGGTCACCAAACGACTTCGACAGGCCCTTCACCTCGATGACCCGTTTGCCGGAGGCCTCCGCATCGCCTGCGGCCAGGTTCACGTTGCCTTGCGCCTTTACCGTTGTCCGGCGCTTCTCGCGCAGCGCCTGAAGGTCGCCAAGGCGGCGCACATTGCGCTTGCGCCGCGCCGTCACGCCATAGCGCAGCCAGTGTTCTTCACGCACGATCTTGCGGTCGAGCTTGTGCTGCTCTTTCTCTTCCTCTTCCAGCACCTGGTCGCGCCAGGCCTCGAAATGGGCAAAGCCCCGATCCATGCGCCGCGCCTCGCCCCGATCGAGCCAGACGGTTGCCTGCGACAGGTTTTCGAGGAAGCGCCGGTCGTGGCTGATCAGCACCAGCGCCGAGCGCATCGACTTGAGCTCCGCTTCCAGCCATTCGATGGCCAGCAGGTCGAGGTGGTTGGTCGGCTCGTCCAGCAGCAGGATGTCGGGTTCAGGCGCCAGCACCCGCGCAAGGGCGGCGCGCCGCGCCTCGCCGCCTGAAAGCCGCGCCGTGTCCTCATTCCCGGCAAGCGAAAGCTCGCGCATCAGATAGTCCGCCCGGTGCGGATCGTCGCCCGGTGCAAGCCCTGATTCAACATATGAACGTACTGTCGAATAACCTGAAAAATCAGGCTCTTGCTGCAAGTACCGAAGGGTTGCGCCAGGTTGCAGGAAGCGCATGCCGCTGTCCGCTTCGATGTCGCCGGCGGCAATCTTCAGCAGCGTCGACTTGCCCGAGCCGTTGCGCCCGACCAGGCAGATGCGCTCGCCGGCGGCCGCACTCAAGGAGGCGCCCGCCAGCAAAGGCCGGCCGCCAAAGGTCAGCGTGATGTCCTGCAGCACAAGCAGCGGCGGGGGAGCCATGAGAAACGTCCGGGAGCGTTGGGTTCAGTCGTTGTCGGTAAGGCCCGCCCCGGCTCCCTTCAGCCGTGAGGCTTCGGTGGCCGGCACATAGGTACGGTGGGCGAACTGGCCAAGCGCTTCCCATATTTCACCGGCAATGTCCACAGCGCCCGGTTTCGGCCTCAGGGCCGGCGCACCGGCAGCGCCGTGTTGGATTCGGACCTCGACCGGCGCTATGGGGCTGGCCGTCTCGCCACGAACCATCAGCCCGTCCGCTGGGACATCCACCTCGCACCCCGGCCAGGTAATCGTGGCGGCAATATCAGCCTGCATCAGGAACGGCGCCAGCAGCAGCGGCTGATGCATGGCCTCGAACGAGACCGGCAGCCCTGCACCACCAAGGTCGCACAGGTGCGCGCCTTCCAGCACCGGGCAGCGCCCGCGAAGCATCACCTCGTTGTCCGTCGCCTCCAGCAGCCTGAGCAGGCAATGCGCGCCGGGCAGGCCCATGGCCTCCAGCCGGGCCGTGGCAAAACCCGCCTCCTGCGCCAGCCCCCACGGACGGCCTGCGCCATTGGCCGCCTTGGTGGCCATCACCTCGACCTCGTTGAGCGAGACGATCATTGCGCCGTTTCCGCCTCCAGCGGCGGCCAGGCCCAGTCATCGGCATCCATGGAATGAATCTCGTCGGGGAACGGCGCATCGGCGTACATGGTGATGCGCACCCACCTGTCCGACTTCGGGTCGAACCGCGAAGCGCCGAAGAACGCCAGCTTGCAGCGCAGGATGTCGATCGGCATCATCGTGGCCGACAGCACGTTGTCATGGATTTCCGAGTAGGGCAGCCGCTCGGCAAGCTGCACCCGGCGCGCCGCAAGGCGGTGTTCGGGATGGCGCAGCAGGAACCCGGCCACCGGGCTGTCCCGGTCCTCGCCGTCAAGATCAGCCAGCATGTTGACCACCTCACGGCCAATGCCGAGGCGCTGTTCAAGTTCGCCGCCCTCTTCCTCATGCCGCTCGCCCAGCCGGGGTTCCAGCTTCTCTTCCGACACATACCAGAACCGCGCCGTTTCTGCCGGAGAGCCAAAGTCGAGTTTCAGCGCCCAGTCGAAATGCTTGCGCGCCAGCCCGATCAGCCGGCCCGTGGTCATCATTCCGTCGATACGGAAAGTGGCAGCCTCGTCCGCCGCCATCTGTCCGGACAGTTCATCGACCAGCTCGCCATAAGGCTCCAGCATAAGCGAGACGATGGCCTCCTGCCCTTCCAGCGTCAGGCTGGCTTCAGCCCAGCGATAGAGCCCGTCCCACGGATGCGCCTGGTCCAGCGCGCCGGAGGCAACATGCGCCGCAACGCGGTCCAGGTCTCCGGCAAGTTCGCACACCCGCTCCGCCTGCCGCTGGTCCGGCGTGTGCCATCGCTCCAGCCCGGCCCGCGCCCGCACCAGCAGGTCGCGGAAGCGCTGTTGCGGTTGCGGCTCAGCCGAAGGCAGTGCGCGCACCCGCGCAATCGCCGTCTCGCGCGCCTGCATCCACGCGTTCAGCAAGGCGGGATGATTGACCAGGAACGGCGCCATGCCGAGCCCTGTCGAGTTGCCCACGCCCAACCGGCGGCGCAAGTCCTTGTCGAGCGCCACGGCCTTCGCCCCGCCCTTCACCCGCGCCATGTGTTCCAGAATGTCCACCGTGAAGGCACGGATCAGCCACACCGCCAGCAGTTCCACCCGGAACGGTCCGCCCGCCTCGGCACGCGCCGCATACAGCCCGCGGTCCGCCAGCCCGAACTTGCCGTTGCCATAAACGGCCGTGGTGCGCATCAGGTAGCCCACCTTGTCCAGCTCTTCCCGGGCCGGCTGTTGCCCCTGAGCAAGACAGTCCACCATGTAATCGAACAGCCGTACCGACCGGTTGGCGCGCGACAGCACCAGCTCCTTGTCGGAACACCGGCCCGCTTCCTGCTTTGGCACATTGTGCGAGAGCCGCTCGATGTCGGCATCCGACGGCAAGCCGTCGAACAGCGCAAACGTGGCGTCCCATTCGGTGGCGATCACCCGGTCCGAGCGCTTTTCCGGCGGCAGGTCGTTGGCATAGCAGATCAGCGAATAGGTGCGCTCTGGCCCCTTCGCCTCGTACACCGCAAAGCCGACGCCGTTACCGTCCACCTCCCAGCGGCTGCGTTCAACCTGCCAGCCCTCGCGCTTCACCCGGCGCAGGATGGCGCGCATGAACGACAGCCGCGTCTGGTGCGCCGCGCCCATCCGGTCGAGCTTCATGACCTGTCCTGCAGGCCGAAGGTTGAGCCGGTCACCGGCGTGCTTGTCGGTAAGCTGGTCCATCTCGGGTCTACTCCGGCTGTCCGTGGCTGATATAGGCGGTCTTCACGGTGGTGTAGAACTCTTCTGCATAGCGGCCCTGCTCGCGCGGGCCATAGCTCGACTGGCCGCGACCACCGAACGGCACGTGATAGTCGGTACCTGCCGTGGGCAGGTTGACCATGACGCAACCGGTGCGCGCGTTCTGCCGAAAGTGACCGGCCCGTGCCAGCGACTTCGTGATGATGCCAGACGTCAGCCCGAATGCGGTGTCATTGGTGATCGCCAGCGCCTCTTCATAGCTGCCCGCCTTGATGATGCAGGCGATGGGCGCGAACATCTCTTCCCGGTTGACCCGCCAGTCATTGCGCGTGCCGGCAAACAGCGTGGGCTCCATATAGAAGCCATCTGTCTTCATCTGCAGCCGCCCGCCGCCGCACAGCAATTCGCCGCCTTCCTGTTTGGCAAGCTCGACATAGGCGAGGTTCTCGTCCAGCTGCAGCTGCGACACCACCGGCCCCATCTGCGCGCCGTCCTCGAGCGCATGGCCAACCTTGAACGCCCTGGCTGCAGCGGTGAGCTTTCCGGCAAACTCGTCATGCACCTTCTCGTGCACGATCAGCCGCGACGACGCCGTGCACTTCTGGCCCGTCCCGCCAAACGCCCCGCCCAGCGCGCAATTGACGGCCGTCGCCATGTCGGCGTCGTCCATCACCACGAGCGCGTTCTTGGAGCCCATTTCCAGCTGCACCTTGGTGAAGTTCGGCGCAGCTGCCGCCGCCACGCCCCGGCCCACCGGCACAGATCCGGTGAACGACGCGGCGTTGACACCCTTGTGCGAAATCAGCGCCTGGCCGACCTCGCCGCCCGGTCCCATCAGCAGGTTGAACAGCCCGGCCGGAATGTCCTGGCGCGAGATGATCTCGGTCAGCGCCACCGCGCTGGCCGGCGTCAGGTTGGCCGGTTTCCAGATCACCGCGTTGCCGAACGCCAGCGCCGGCGCAATTTTCCAGCTGGCCGTGGCGGTCGGGAAGTTCCACGGCGACACCACCGCCACCACGCCCACCGGCTCGCGGGTGACGTCCACCTCGATGCCCGGACGGACGGACAGGGCCTTGTCACCGATCTGGCGCAGCACTTCCGCCGCATAATAGGTGAAGAACTGCCCGGCCCGGTACACCTCGCCCTTGCCCTCGGGCAGCGTCTTGCCCTCCTCCCGGCTGAGCAGTTCGCCAAGCTCGGCTGACCGCGCCATCAACTCGTTGCCGATGGCCATCAGCACCGCCTGCTTGGCCTCGAGCGGCTTCGCGGCCCACTGTGCCTGCGCCTTGCGGGCAGCCTCGACCGCGCGGTCAACGTCGGCTTGGCTGCCTTGCGCGAACTCGCCAATCACATCGCTGGTGTCGGACGGGTTGATGTTGGCAATGCGCCCCGCCCCGCCGGACCATTCGCCAGCGATGTAGTTGTCATGCTTCATGCGTTTTCAAAACCTTCCAGCACGTTGACCGTGTTGATGCCGATTTCCTCTACCGCATAGCCGCCTTCCATGCAGAACAGCGTCGGCAGCTTCAGCCTGCCGATCCGGCCGCCATAATCGGTGAAGTCATCGGACTTCAGCTTGAAGAAGCTTATCGGATCTCTTTCGAACGTATCGACGCCAAGCGACACGACAAGTGCGTCCGGCGAATAGTCGGCGATGCGCTTGATGGCATCGTCCAGCGCCGCGCTCCACTCGTCATAGCCGGTGCCGGGGTTCATGGCGTAGTTGACGTTGAAGCCCTCGCCCTTGCCTGCGCCCTTTTCGTCCGGATAGCCGAGGAAATGCGGAAATGCATGCTGCGGCGAACCGTGCAGCGAACAGAACAGCACATCATCGCGGTCATAGAAGATATCCTGCGTGCCGTTGCCATGGTGGAAATCCGGATCGAGGATCGCCACCCGCTTCGCCCCGTCATTGAGGAACATCTGCGCCGCAACGGCCGCATTGTTGATGAAGCAGTAGCCGCCGTACATGTCCTTGGCGGCGTGATGCCCCGGCGGGCGGCAGAGCGCAAATGCGGCCCGGTCACCGCCGGCAACAAGCCGCTGTGCCGTCTGGGCAATGGCGCAACTCGCCTGCGCCGCCTCCCAGGTGCCCGACGTGATGGCGGTCTCGATGGCCAGCGTGTAATAGCCCACCAGCCCGTCGATGTGCGTCGGCCGCTTCACCACCATGCGCCGCGCCGGAAAGCTGGTCGCCAGGATCTCGCCCTTGTAGCCGGCCTCCTGCCACTGGTCCCAGGCCGTTTCAAGAAACTCCAGGAAGCCTTCATCGTGAATCTGCCGGACCGGCCCCATGTCGAGTTTCGCAGGGTCGAGCATCTGTTTGAAGTTGCGCTGGTCCAGCCGGTTCATGATGTGCTCCCACCGCTCCGGACACTCGAACGGCCGGACGAACTCGCCGCCATAAAGCTCGCCCTTGGGGAAATGCTTGCGGTGATCGTCGCTGCGGACAACCTTCATTCGTATTACTCCTCGATCAGACCGGCGGTCTCCACGACCGCATGGAACAGGACATCCGCGCCGGCCGATGCCCACTCGGGGCTGATCTCTTCCAACTCGTTGTGGCTCACCCCGCCAACGCAGGGGCAGAAGATCATCGCCGTCGGCGCAATGGCAGCGATGTGGCAGGCATCGTGGCCCGCGCCCGACACCATGTCCTTGTGGCTGTAGCCCAGCCGGTCTGCGGCGCGGCGTACCGCGTCAACGCAACCGGCATCGAACGCCACCGGGTCATAAGAGCCCACCACCTCGCTCTCGCACTCGAGACCGATCTCGGCTGCGATCCGCTCGATGCCCTCGACGACGGTCGTCTCCATGTCCTTGAGGTCTTCCAGCGACGGGTTGCGGATGTCGACGCAGAACATCACCTTGCCCGGCACGATGTTGCGGGAATTGGGACTGACATTCAGAAGGCCTACGGTGGCCACCGCAGCGGGCGCAAAGTCGAGCGCCACCTGGTTGACGAACTCCACCGCGCGCGCCGCGCCCAGCAACGCGTTGCGCCTGACCGGCATCGGCGTGGTGCCGGTATGACACTCGAACCCCGTCAGGGTGAACTCGATCCAGCGCAAGCCCTGTGCATGGGCAACAACGCCGATATCGAGGCCTTCCGCCTCGAGAATTGGCCCCTGCTCGATGTGCAGCTCGAACATCGCCTCGATCTCGCGCCCACCCACCGGCAACTCGCCCTTGTAGCCGATACGCGCCAACTCGTCACCGAACGCCTTGCCGTCTGCGTCCTTGATGACATAGGCCTCCTGCGGGCTCATCACCCCGGCGAACACCCCCGACGACACCATGGCCGGGGCAAACCGCGCCCCTTCCTCGTTGGTCCAGTTCACAACCTCGATCGGGTGTTTCGTCCTGATGCCCATGTCGTTCAGGGTGCGGATGACCTCAAGCCCTGCCAGCACGCCGAGCACACCGTCGAACTTGCCGCCTGTGGGCTGGGTATCGAGGTGAGATCCCATCATCACCGGCGGCAGCACGTCATCTGTGCCCTCGCGGCGGGCGAACATGTTGCCCATGCCATCCACCGACACCGTCATGCCGGCGGCCTTGCACCAGGTGGCAAACAGGTCACGAGCCTGCTTGTCATCGTCCGTCAGCGTCTGGCGGTTGTTGCCGCCGGCAATGCCGGGGCCGATCCTGGCCATGTCCATGAGGCTGTCCCAGAGCCGCGTCTGGTTGGTTTTCTGGTTGGTTTTCAGCATCTTCGCCCTGGCTCTCCTGCAAGCAACTGACTATCACGCAACCGTGTCACCTGTTGCCTATGTTTTCAACGCGGTTAAGTACTAAATTATGAGGAATTTCGAGAGGCAAGACATGCGATTGAACCGGAGACGACTGACCAGCCTGATCGTGGCGGCCGCCATGGCGTTTCCAGCCCGTACGGCGTTGGCGCGCAATTGGCAATCCGCCCACTTTACCGGTCACCCGCTGGTTGGCAAGGTGCTCGACCGGGATGGCAATGAAGCATCGCTGGACGCCATCAAGCAGCGCGCCGCCGCCACACCCTACGTCATGCTGGGCGAAATCCACCCGAACCCGGATCACCATCTACTGCAGGCGGAGGTGCTGGAGCACATGATTGCGGCCGGCCGCAAGCCGGCCCTGGTGTTCGAGATGGTGACCCGCGCCCAACAGCCGGTGCTTGACCACGTGATGGCAAACCCCGCCGCCACTGCAGACTTGCTGGCAGACCGGCTCGAATGGGCCACCTCCGGCTGGCCGGACTTCGTCATGTACAGGCCGCTGTTCGAAATCGGGCTGAAACACAAGCTGCAATTGCGGGCTGGCAACCTGGAGAAAAGCACCATCCGCCGCCTGGGTGGCAGAGAGGGCGCGACATTGACTGATGGCGAACGCGCAGCGCTTGGCCTGGACCAGCCCTTGCCCGATGCCGCCGGCTCGGCCCTGCTCGACGTCATTCGAACGTCCCATTGCAACATGCTGCCGGATACCGTGCTGCCGATGATGCGCGACATCCAGCGCGCCCGCGACTTCGTCATGGCGGATGCCATGATGAACGCCGCCAATCCCGATGGCGCCGTGCTGATCTGCGGTGCGGGCCACGCCAGGCTGGATTGGGGGGCCGGGCTGCTGGTGGACCGGGCAGCCCCCGGCAAGCTGGTCTCCGTGGGATTTGCAGAAACGGCAGAAGGTCTGACCATTGAGGACATCGACACCAGCGCGCACCATTTCACTATGCTGACGCCGCGCGCCGACATAACCGACCATTGCGAAGCCTTCGCAAAATCGCTTAATCGTCAGTAATTGAACCACTTCGTTAACCTATGGTTAACAAATTGGCGGGACACTGCAACGGTCCGGGGGGATTCGCGATTGTTCAGCATTTCCCACCCGTGATGATCCAGGGAGACAGCCGGGCATGATTTACGTCTTCGACGTGGACAATACCTTGACGCCGCCGCGCGAGGCGATGCGCGAGGAATTCTGCGCGCCATTCGTCGAATTCTGCCGCTCTCACGTTACCTATCTCGTTACCGGTTCCGATCGCGGCAAGCTTGCCCAGCAATTGCCCGACGAAGTCGTCGGTTCCTGTGCCGGCGTATTCACCAGCGCGGGGTCGGAATTCGAGGCTGGCGGGCGGATCATCTACCAGCATGATCACGAGTTTCCCGACGAGTTGATCGACTGGCTCGACGAAGCCCTCGGCGAAAGCCGCTACCCGGTGCGCTGCGGCCGCCACATTGAATACCGAACTGGCGCCATAAACGTGTCAAGCGTCGGCCGGGCCGCCGACAAGCCCGCCCGCAAGGCCTACCTCGCCTGGGACCAGGTCCATCGCGAGCGCGCCAGCCTGTGTGCCCGCATTGAACAGGCCTTCCCGGACTACGAAGCCAATGTGGGCGGCGAGATCAGCATCGACATTTCTCCGCGCGGCTGGAACAAGGCGCGCATCATAATTCCCGTCAGGGAACGGCACGGTGATGCAGCGATCACGTTCGTGGGCGACAGCATTCACCCCGGCGGCAATGATTGGCCGCTGGCGGAAGCCCTGCGCAACGACTCGTCCGCCCATGTCATCGTGCCGGTTGCGGACTGGACGGAAACGGCGGATCATCTGGCCCGGATCAGGCCGGCTGCTCGCGCCTTGTCCGCCTGAAGGATCACTCGCCAACCGGCAAGCCTGCCGGCACCGGCATCGCGGTCAGCAACGCCTGCACGAAGCTCGTCAGTTGAAGCCGTTCAATCGCGCTCATCGCGAGGTAGGCATCGCGGGCGCGTTGCGCCTCGCCGCCGTGCCAGCGTATCGCCTCGTCGATGGTCGCCGCCCGCCCGTCATGCAGGAAGCGATGGCCGGCAATGTGCCCGCGCCAGCCAACCAGCGGCGTCGTGCGCCATTCGCGGGGCGATGCATCGCCCTCTCCGCCATGCGATGTCAGCCCCTGCCCCATGTCGTGCAGCAGCAGGTCTGAATAAAGCGGCACCGATGCCGGCCCCCCGCCAGGCTGCGGCACGTGGCAGTTGGCACACCCCGCTTTCAGGAACATTGCGGCTGACGGCAACGCAGCTTCGTCGATGCCGGAGGCGAAGGAACGCACCAGTCCGGTCAGGGTTCCGACTTGCTGATCGCTGACATCCGGACCGCCGGACCCGGTTGCAGCATCAATGCAATCTGTCTGGCTGGCCGTGCAGTCACCGGTTCTGGAACTGACCAGCGATGTCGACAGCCCCATGTCGACGTGAAACGCCGTTGCCACCTGGGCCGCGATGGAGGCCTGCGTCGCCTTCCAGTTGAACCGGCCGACCGCTTCGCTGCCATCAGGCAACCTCACCATGTGCGCCCGGCCGGAAATGCCGTCGCCGTCGGCGTCATCAGGGTCGTGCCGCGTGAGGATCGCGGCATCGGTGACCATCGCCACCAGCCCCGCTGCGTCCAGCGCAGGTGCGGCGCGCAGGCTGGGTATGTGCCCGGCCGACAGCGCAGCATCCTGGCGCCGCCGCAGCACCACCACCAACTGCGTCAGGTCATCCAGCACCTTGATGGACTTCAGCGACGCAACGCCTTCCGGTTCGACGCCGGCCACCGCCTTGTTCTGCAGCTGGAAACCGTAGTGAGGATCACCCCGCCCGGCCGCATCGGTGAGGCGCACCAGCACCCCGGCTGCCGCCACCTCGCCGCCCGGACGCACCCGGATACGCGCGCCCCCGCCAAACCAGTGGCAGGAATGACACGACGCCTCGTTGTAGAGCGGCCCAAGCCCGTCGGATGAGGTTTCGGCACTGGCCCAGCTTTGCCGCAGCAGGTCCATTGCGGCGTTGTCAACCGCACCTGCCGGAACGCTCCAGCAGGCAAGGACGGCGGCAATGGCAACAGGCAACAGTCTCATCCAGACTTCAGGTCCCTACATCGTGGCGCCGATTTGCCAGGGCACGAACTCATACTCCCCAAGCCCCTGGGCTTCCGAGAATGACGGTTCACCGGAGGCCAGCCTGAGCCATGCCCGGAAAATCTCCGCGCCCACCTGCTCAACGCTGGCGTCGCCGGAAAGGATGCGCCCGGCGTCGATGTCCATGTCATCGGCCATACGCGCGGCAAGTTCCGAGTTGGTGGCGATCTTCAAGGTCGGCGCGGGCTTGGAACCGAACGCCGATCCGCGCCCGGTGGTGAAGGTGACGAGATTGCAGCCCGAGGCGATCTGGCCGGTCACCGACACCGGGTCATAGCCGGGTGAATCCATGAAGGTGAACCCCTTCGCCGTCACCGGCTCGGCATACTTGTAGACACCATTGAGCGGCGAGGCTCCGCCCTTGGCCGCCGCGCCGAGCGACTTTTCAAGGATGGTGGAAAGCCCGCCCTTCTTGTTGCCAGGCGTCGGGTTGTTGTCGAGCGTGCCCCGGTTGCGGGCGACATAATCCTGCCACCACTCGATCCGCTCGATCAGCTTGCGGCCGATAGCTGGTGTCGCTGCCCGCCGGGTCAGCAGGTGCTCGGCGCCATAGATCTCCGGCGTCTCGGCCAGCACCGTCGTGCCGCCTTGCGCCGCCAGCATGTCTGCCGCCACGCCCAGCGCCGGGTTGGCGGTAATGCCGGACCAGGCGTCCGACCCGCCGCACTGCAACGCCACCATCAGCTCCGACGCCGGGCACGCCTCGCGCACCGCCATGTCGGCTTCCGGCAGCATCTCCAGCACCTTGGCGATACCCGCTTCCACTGTGCGCTTGAGGCCCGCCACGTCCTGGATGTTCATGGTCTGGAAGCGCGGCCCCCGCTCAAGCCCGTAGGCCTCGAGCAGCCAGTCGATCTGGTTCATCTCGCAGCCCAGCCCCACCATCAGCACGGCAGCGTGGTTGGGGTGGCGCGCATAGCCCCACATCACCCGCTGCAGCGCATCGAAACCCTCGCCTGAAGTCCGCCATGCCGCAGCCGGTGCCGTGGACGTAAGCCACCACCCCATCGACATTGGGATACGGCTCCAGCACCGCCGGGGTAAAGTGGCTGGCGATCATCCGCGCTGCCGTCGCCGAGCAGTTCACCGAGGTGATGACGGCAATGTAGTTGCGCGTGCCAACCCGTCCACCGGGCCGCCGGAAGCCCTGGAAGGTTGCCCGGTCTGCTTCCGGCACCATGGCAACCGGTTTGAGCGCGGTGGAAAACTCGTAGTCGGTTGCCGTCGCCGCGAAACCGAGATTGTGGGTGTGGACATGGCAGCCCGCCTTTATGGGCTCGCTGGCGGTGCCGATGAACTGTCCGTACTTGATGACGGCGTTGCCCGCCGCAACGGCTGTGAGCGCAAACTTGTGCCCGCGCGCAATGCGCTCTGCCAGCATCACGCCGCAGGCGGTCTCGCCTGCCTCCAGCGGCCGCACCGCCGTTGCCACATTGTCGGTTTCATCCAGGCGGATTGCGTCAGGCGCGTTCATGCAGTTGGCTCCCGCTGCGAGGCAGTTGAAAGCCCGCAATGTGAAGCGGGTTCAAGCCGATTGCAATCAGTGCGATTGCGCCGCGGCGGCGCCGGCGACCACCGGCTGCAGCAGCTCGACCAGCCCGTCCAGCGCAACTTCGGGTTCCAGCGAGGACGTTTCGTATGTCAGTTGCGCGCGGGCATAATCCTTCATCCGCTCGGACAGGATCTGCTTGAGCTGGGCCATCGCCTGCGGGTTGCCCTGCATCGGCCTGAGATCGCCCTGCGCCCTGACGCGCGACATGTGCTCTTCCGGCGTTGCCTTCAGCCACACCGTGTTGAACCGCTCCAGCAGCGCGTCGTAGGCCTCCGGATCGGCGACGATGCCGCCCGCCACCGCCAGCACCACCTGGGTGCGCTGGCTGGCAACCATGTCGACTGCCTCGCACTCGAACCGCCGGTATCCGGCCTCGCCATAGAGGTTGAAAATCTCCGACACCGGCAGGCCCGACAGCTCGCGGATGACGTCGTTGAGTTCGATGAACCGGAAGCCCAGCCGCCGCGCCAGCCCCTTGCCCAGCGTCGACTTCCCAGCTCCGCGGAGGCCCACCAGCGCAATGCGCTGGGCCTTGTCGCTGACCCCACCAGCACCGGGTGCATCAGGCTCGCAGACGAAGTGCTCGAGCCTCAGGCCCAGCGACAGCGCAATGTCGCGCAGCAGCACGATGGAGATGTTGCCGGCGCCGAACTCAAGCTGCGCCAGGTAACGCTCGGAGACGCCGGACAGGTCGGACAACGCCCGGCGCGACAGCCCGCGCACCTTGCGCGCATCGCGCACCCGGTCGCCCAGCCGGGCCAGGAAGGCCAGAGAGTCACGTTGCCCCTCGGGCCGGGTGCGGGGGGTGTGCTGGCCCGCCGGCGGCGTGTCTGTTTCGTGGTGCTGCTCAGTATGTTTCAACATGATACCGCCCTGACTGCCGCATCTGCGGCTTGATGGCAGGCCAGTCGAGACCGGCACCGCGGCAGATGTCGGCAAGCGCCTCGTCCACCCCGGTTTCCATGCCCTTCAGGCCGCAGATGAAGATATGCGTATTGACGTCACTCAACAGCGGCGCCAGCAGCGCCGACCGCTGCCGCATGCGGTCCTGCACATACTCTTTCGGCGCGCCCTCGACGCGGCTGTAACACAGTTCCTGGTGCAGCAGGCTTTCCGGCACCTTCTTCAGCGGGCCGAAATAGGGAAGTTCCTCGGGCCGTCGCGCCCCGAAATACAGCTGCATCTGGCCTGCGGCGTTGGGGCTGGTGCGGCGGCGGCGCTCGGTAAAGGCGCGGAACGGCGCCGAGCCGGTGCCAGTGCAGATCATGATGATGTTGGCCGACGGATCGTTGGGCATCAGGAAGGTCGCCCCGAACGGGCCGGTAATCTCGACTTCCGCCCCTTTCTGGAGGTCGCACAGATAGTTGGAGGCAAGGCCGCCGGGTTCACGCTTCACGGTCAGTGCGATGTTGTTCGAATTCGGCTTCTCGCCGTCACGGGCGCTCGATATGGAGTAGAGCCGTGGCTGGTGCGGCTTGCCGTCCTCATCCGTGCCAGGCACCACCACGCCGATGGACTGGCCTTCCAGCACCGGAAACACCTGGTCTGCGAGGTTCAGGATGATGTGGCGAACGTCGTTCCCGGCGGTCGCATCAGTGAGCCTGAAATTGCCCTGCACCACCGCTTTCGCAGGCTTGGCGCGGTTGAACAGGTTGACCGACGGCTTGGATGCGGACGCCGGCGCCACCGGCTTTCCGCCAGTGCCCTCATGGGCGCGCGCCAGCAGCGCATTGACCTCATCCTCCAGCGCCTCCAGCGAACCGCCGCCGTCGACCTCCGCCTCCAGCCCGTCTTGCTGTTCCGGCAATTCCATCCACCCGAACTGCTCTTCCAGCGTGTACGGCGTGGCGACAATGCGCCAGTTGTCGATGGACCCGGTCGGGCACGGGCTGATGCAGTCCATGCAGAAATTGCACTTGGTCACGTCCACAACGACATTGTTGTCGTCGTGGGTGATGGCGTCGATCGGGCAGTGCTCTTCGCAGGTATAGCAGCGAATGCAGATTTCCGGATCGATCAGGTGCTGCTTGACGAGCGCGTTCATGAGTGGAGCGCGGCGCCTGCAATCTTGACGTACTCGAAGTCGCCGGGCTTGTTGTCGATGCCGACCTTCGGCGGCGAGATCCAGCCCGCATACTTGCCCGACTCCCACTGCGGCTTCATCAGGCTGTCGATGAAGTCGCCGTCGGCCTTCGACGGCAGCCACTCGTCGCGCCGCCGGTTCCATTCGTCAGCCGAAATCAGCTGGCCTTCCGGATCGGCATGGATGGACGAGAACTCGCCCTGGTGGCGGTGGAACGCCACGTGCGGCAGGGTGATCTCGAAGTCGATGCCTTCCTTCTTCAGGATGTTGTTCCACCGGTTCACGCCGCCGGCGGCGTCCTTTACGTAGTCGTCGCGCAGCCGCATGTTGATGGCCGACAGCGCCGGCTCGTTGGACACCACCACCTTGCCGTCGATGAGGCGCAGCACCGGATAGGTGTCGTTCTCCAGCTTGTGGTCGTCTTCGAGCTTGGCTTCCTTGTAGCGGCCCTTGATGCCGGCGTGGAAGGCGTTGGCGGCATTGGTCGAGATTTCCGAACCGAACAGGTCGAGCGACAGCGAGTAGTGCATGTTCGCCTTTTTCTGGATGGTCGGCAGGTCGATGACGCCGAGCGCGCGGATGCGGTTGATATCATACGGGTCGTTGATGCCGTTTTGCTTCATCACCTCGCAGGTGCGCTGGATGGTGCGGCCCACGCCGGTCTCGCCCACGAACATGTGGTGGGCTTCCTCGGTCAGCATGAACCGGCAGGTGCGCGACAGCGGGTCGAAGCCCGACTGCGCCAGCGCCTCGAGCTGCATCTTGCCGTCGCGGTCGGTGAAGTAGGTGAACATGAAGAACGACAGCCAGTCCGGCGTCGCCTCGTTGAAGGCGCCCAGCATGCGCGGATGGTCCTCGTTGCCCGACTGGCGGTAGAGCAGCTGGTCGGCCTCCTCGCGCCCGTCTGCGCCGAAATACTTCTGCAGCAGGTAGACCATCGCCCACAGGTGCCGGCCCTCCTCGACGTTCACCTGGAACAGGTTGCGCATGTCGTAAAGCGACGGCGCGGTCTTGCCGAGGTGGCGCTGCTGTTCAACCGAGGCGGGTTCGGTGTCGCCCTGGATCACGATCAGCCGGCGCAGCAAGGCGCGGTATTCGCCCGGCACTTCCTGCCAGGCCGGCTGGCCGGCATGTTCGCCGCACGGGATCACCCGGCCTTCTTCCTGTGGCGCCAGCAGGATGCCCCAGCGGTATTCCGGCATCCGCACATAGCCGAACTTGGCCCAGCCCTTCGGGTCCACCGACACGGCAGTGCGCAGGTAGACCAGCGACTCCTGGAAGCCGTCCGGCCCCATGTTGTTCCACCAGTTGAGGTACCCGGGGTGCCACTTTTCCAGCGCCTTCAGCACCCGCCGGTCATCAGCCAGGTTCACGTTGTTGGGGATCGAGGTGTTGTAGTCGACGTTTACGAGATCAGCCATTGTCCTATCCCTGTTACACACGTTCCATGTTGAAGTCGGCGCGCTTGCCGGTGCCGTAGCGCTTCAGCGCGCCATCGGTGCCCACCGCGTTGGGGCGCTGGAAGACCCAGTTCTGCCAGGCGGTCAGGCGGCCGAAGATCCGGGTCTCCATCGTCTCCGGCCCGGCAAAGCGCAGGTTCGCCTCCATGGCCGTCAGCGCATCGGGCGAGAAGCTGGCGCGCTCTTCAAGGAAGATGCGCACCTCGTCTTCCCAGTCGATGTCGTCAAAGGCAAAGGTGACGAGGCCAAGCTCGTCGGCCTGCGCGGCGTCGAGCTGTTCACCGATGGTGGCCTTTGCGGCCTCGACGGCTTCCGGTTCGCCGAGGAACCGGGTTTGCAGCCGGGTCAGGCCGTTCGACATCGGGTAGGCGCCGAAGTTCAGGCCCGACAGGGCAATGCGCGCTTCGGGCCGGTTGTCGCCCTCGAACTGTCCATCCGCCATGTAGGAGCGGTCGGCGGCAAACAGCAGCTCGGCCAGCGTGCCGGCAAAGCATGAGCCCGGTTCGGCCATGGTGGCGATGGTGCGCGAGGTCAGGTCCACCCGCTTCAGCACCCGCCGCCAGTAGAGCAGGATTTCCCGCATCAGCCAGTTGGCGGCATTGGCCTGCATGAACGCGTCATGGGCCAGCACGGCGGCCGGGTCGCCAGCAGATTTGAACTGGATCACCGCCAGCTCCATCTCGTTGAAACGGATTTCCAGCAACGCATCGTCCAGCTCGCGCGCCAGCTTCAGCGGCCAGAACTGGTCGCCCTGCGCCTGTGCGCCCGCCATGACCGCTGGAGGTGCTCCATCGGGGCCCTTGATGGTGACGGTGGCGATGCGCGCCTCACGGTCGATCTCCACCGACACCAGCGAATAACTGATTGCGTTGTCAGCGATGGTCTTGTCGAGCGGGTTTAGCTTGATACCACTGGCGTCGACCGGCCGGTCCGACCTGGCCGCCAGCTCCTTCGCCCGTTGCTCTACCGCTTCGGCAAACTTCGATGCCGGGGCCACCTGGTCAACCAGCCGCCAGTCCACGGCCTTCCTGCCGCGGATACCTTCTTCCAGCGAGCAGAAGATGTCGGCCCGGTCGCGCCGCACCTTGCGCTTGTCGGTCACGCGGGTCAGCCCGCCGGTGCCCGGCAGCACCGCCAGCAGCGGCACCTCCGGCAGCGCCACGGTGGACGTGCCGTCATCGGTGAGAATGATCTCGTCGCACGCCAGCGCCAGTTCATAACCGCCGCCCGCACACGCGCCGGACACCGCACAAATCCAGGTCTGGTGCGAATTGTCGGTGGCGTCCTCGATGGAATTGCGCGTCTCGTTGGTGAACTTGCAGAAGTTCACCTTGTGCGCATGGCTTGCGCCGCCCAGCATGCGAATGTTGGCACCGGCACAGAACACCCGGTCCTTGCCGGATGCCATCACCACCGTCTTCACTTCCGGGTGCTCGAAGCGCAGCCGCTGGATCACATCGGCCAATTCGATGTCCACGCCCAGATCGTAGGAATTGAGCTTGAGCTCGTAGCCCTCGAACAGGCCGCCTGTCTCGTCCACGTCCATGATGACGCGCGCCACCTCGCCTTGCGGCTCGATGCGCCAGTGCCGGTACCGGTCAGGCGACGTCTGGAAATCGATGCGTTTCATCAAAGGCGCTTCCCCGTGTGCAGTGTTCTTGTGATCGCACTATTGTGCCGGGACCGCACAGGCTTCAAGCACTTTCATGCACAATGCCGCCAATTCGATGCGAAAAATGAATTATAATGCAAATTCTGTCCGAAACGCTGACACCCATCACGGTAGAGGAGCCAGCAAGCCGTCCGGCAACGTCTGCGCGAAGCGCTTCAGCCTCTTCTGTGAGGCGCTCCGCCGCCCGTTGCCTGCCCATAACCAGCTTCAACCGGGCGTTTGCCTGCTGAATCAGCATGCGCAGCAAAAGCTTCTCCACGCTGTTGGGCGGGCAGTTGAGCCACACTGCCTCCCACACCTCGTGCGCTTCCCAATAGAATCCAGCCTCCAGCAGATCGTGCCCGAAGAGATAGGTCAGGTTTTCCTGCCAGCCCTCGCGCCGGGTTACGGCTGGCGCCAGCGCCTTGGCGGCCTGCAGTGGAGCCATGTCGGGCGCGGTGCCGCTACCGGGTACATGACGGTGCCCCGGCATCGGCAAATCCGGCACCCGGCGCATCATGATTCCGGCAGCGCACCGCCCTCGGCAATGCGGCGCTCGACATAGGCCTGAAGTTCCTCGCGAATGGCCGGGTCCTGCTGTGGCGGTTCGAACTCGGCCACGATCTTCTTCCACAGCCGGTTGGCGCGTTGGGTGGCGGTCAGCGAACCGTTCTCGGTCCACTGGCCGAAATTGCTCCAGTCCGACACCAGCGGCTTGTAGAAGGCCGTCGCATAGCGCGCCATGGTGTGCTGACAGCCGAAGAAGTGTCCGCCCGGCCCCACCTCGCGGATGGCATCGAGCGCCAGTTCCGCCTCATCGAATGGCGAGGGCTGGCAGATTTCGGCAATCATCTGCGCCACCTCGACGTCGAGGATAAACTTCTCGTACGATGCCGTCAGCCCGCCCTCCAGCCAGCCCGCCGTGTGGGCCACGATGTTGGCCCCGCCCTGGATCGCCCCCCATAGCGAAAGCTGCGTTTCATAGGCTCCTTGCGCGTCAGGCGCGTTGGACGCCGTGGGCGCCGATGACCGCCATGGAAGCCCGAGCTTGCGGGCAAGCTGGCCCGCACCCCACGACGCCTTGACGTATTCCGGCGTGCCGAAGGCGGGCGATCCCGACTTCATGTCCACGTTCGAGGTGAACGCACCATAGACCACCGGCGCGCCCGGCCGCACCAGCTGGTTGATGACAAGCGCCGCCAGAAACTCCGCATGCTGCAACACCAGCGCGCCCGCGATGGTGACGGGTGCCATGGCACCGGCCAGTGTAAACGGCGTGATGATCACAACCTGGTTGTGCGCGGCGAAGTCCATCAGCCCGTTCAGCATCGGAATGTCGAGCTGCAGCGGCGAGTTGGTGTTGATCACGGTGTAGGTGTGATGCTTCTGCCGGAACTCGTCATGGCTCACCCGCCGCGCCATGCGGATCATCTCGAACCCGTCCATGGTCTGCGGCGTGCCGCGTGCCCAGGTGAACACCGGCTTGTTGGTCAGCGTCAGGTGATCGAACTTGCCCCACAGGTGGCGCTGGTTGAGCGCCACATCCTGCAATTCCACGCACGGGCCCGCCACGTGCATGACGTCAAAATGCTGGCACAGCTTGAGGAACGCCTGCGCCGCCGCACGGGTGCCGGTCTGCTTGCCGCGATCAAGGTCGGAAAAACCGGGCGGGCCGCCAACCGGCATGAAGTTGAGCGAATTACCGCCCAGATGAATGATCTTTTCAGGTGAATTTGCCTGCAATTCAAATGAACGCGGCGCTGATTCAATGGCGGCGTCCACCACGTCGGCACCAATGCGCACCATCATGGTGCCGTCATCGACAATGCACCCGGCCTTGCGGTAGGCATCGCGCGCACGCGGCAGCAGCACCCTTATGCCCGGGTCTGCCAGCACCTCCAGCGCCGCCTGGTGAAGACGTTCGACCTGATCATCTGAATACAGCGGCTGCGGCTGGTATGGATTGGAAAGCCGCAAGTAGCTGACATTGCGCGAAGGCGCATCGGCTGCGTGCCCGCGCCGCCCTGACCGTCTGGACCGCTGGATGTTCATGGCCGTTCACCTCTGTGCAGGAGGAGAACGCTAGCCCTTTTCCGGGGTCAGCGATACCAGCAAATCGCCATCCTTCACCTGATCGCCCTCGCCCACGTTGACCGCCGCCACACTGCCGTCGCGCGGCGCGGTGAGCGTGTGCTCCATCTTCATGGCTTCAAGCACCGCCAGCGGATCGCCCTTGCGTACGGTGCCGCCGGCCCGGACGCGAACCTGCTTCACCAGCCCCGGCATGGGCGCGCGCACGTCGTCTCCGGAAGCAACATCGCCCACATCGCCCACGCTGTCCGGCACGCTGAACTCGAACGTATCGCCACCGAGGAACACGGTGACGCCGGACACCCGCCCGCCGGTGCGCGACAGCGCGAACAGCATCGGCTGGGCATGGCCGTCCACGATCATCCGCTCCGGCGCGCCCGGCACCAGTTGCAGGTTCACGTCGTCATCGGCCAGCGACACCTTGAAGCCGCCCGGCTTGCGCATCGTCACCCGCACGTCCGCAACGTGATCGCCATGCAAGAGCGTCAGGAAGTCCTGCGCCGCTCCCCACAGCCGGAACCCGCCGAGCGAGGCCCAAGGGTCCGCCCCTTCGCGCTGACCCGACAGCCCCAGCGCACCAAGCGCAGCGACAGCCCAGGCCAGCAGCGGCGGCGCGGCGGCGGCTGTCAGAGCGGCAAGATCGCGCTCGATCAGCCCCGTGTCGACCTGGCCTGCGGCAAACCCGTCATGGGCGCACAGCGCCGACAGGAAGGACTTGTTGGTCACTGTTCCCGCGATCAGCGTATCGGCAAGCGCGGCCCGCAGCCGCGCCAGCGCCTGCTCGCGGTTCGCCCCGTGCACGATCACCTTGGCGATCATCGGGTCATAGTAGGGCGTGATCTCGTCGCCCTGCCGCACGCCGGTGTCGTTGCGCGCCGCCTCGCTGAAGCGCAGATACTCCAGCTTGCCGGTGGCCGGCAGGAAACCCTTCGGCACGTCTTCCGCATAAAGCCGCGCCTCGAAGGCATGGCCGTTGATGGCAAGCTCACCCTGGGCAAACGGCAACGGCTCTCCTGCCGCCACCCGCAACTGAAGCTCGACAAGATCGAGCCCGGTGATCGCCTCGGTGACCGGGTGTTCGACCTGCAGCCGGGTGTTCATTTCCATGAACCAGAACCGGTCGGGCCTGAGGCCTTCCGAGCCGTCCACGATGAACTCCACCGTGCCCGCGCCCGAGTAACCGATGGCCCTGGCCGCCTTCACCGCCGCCTCGCCCATGGCCGCGCGCACCTCTTCCGGCATGCCGGGGGCTGGCGCTTCCTCGATCACCTTCTGGTGGCGGCGCTGCAGCGAGCAGTCGCGCTCGAACAGGTGAACGGCATTGCCATGGTTGTCGCCGAACACCTGGATCTCGATGTGGCGCGGCGCGGTGACATATTTCTCGATCAGCACATGGGCGTCACCGAAGCTCGCCTGGCCTTCGCGCTGCGCACCTGCCAGCGCATCGGCAAAATCGGCAGCCCGTTCGACCTTGCGCATGCCCTTGCCGCCGCCCCCGGCGCGCGCCTTGATCAGCACCGGATAGCCGATGTCGTTGGCGACGCTGGCAAGGAACTCCGCCTCCTGCTCCTCGCCGTGATAGCCCGGCACCACGGGAACGCCGGCCTTTTCCATCAGCGCCTTGGCGGCATCCTTCAGGCCCATCGCCCGGATGGCAGAGGCTGGCGGACCAACGAAGGTCAGCCCGGCGGCTTCGACCGCCTCGACAAAGCCGGGGTTCTCCGACAGGAAGCCGTACCCCGGGTGGATGGCATCTGCGCCCGGTCTGCCTGGCGGCCTCAATGATGGCGTCGACGTTGAGATAGCTTTCCGCCGCCGCCGCCGGGCCAACGCGCACCGCCTCGTCGGCTTCAGCCACATGCATCGCGCCCGCATCGGCGTCGGAATAGATGGCGACGGTGGCAAGCCCCATGCGCTTCGCTGTGCGCATGACGCGGCACCGCAATCTCGCCCCGGTTGGCAATGAGGAGTTTGGAGAACATCACCCTCTCCTCACATCCTGAACACGCCGAAGCGGGTGTCTTCGATCGGCGCGTTGAGCGCCGCCGACAGTGACAGGCCCAGCACATCGCGGGTTTTGCGCGGGTCGATGATGCCGTCGTCCCACAGCCGCGCCGAGGCGTAGAGCGGGTGCGACTGTTCGGCGAACATGTCCAGCGTCGGGCGTTTGAATGCGGCTTCTTCCTCAGGCGACCACGAGCCGCCCTTGCGCTCTATGCCCTCGCGCCGAACGGTGGCCAGAACGCCCGCCGCCTGCTCGCCGCCCATGACGGAAATGCGCGAGTTTGGCCACGTCCACAGGAAGCGCGGCGCATAGGCTCGCCCGCACATGCCATAATTGCCAGCACCGAACGAGCCGCCGATCAGCATCGTGACCTTCGGCACCGAGGTGGTCGCCACCGCCGTTACCAGCTTGGCGCCGTCCTTGGCGATGCCGCCGGACTCGTACGCCTTGCCGACCATGAAGCCGGTGATGTTCTGCAGGAACACCAGCGGAATTTTCCGCTGCGAGCACAGCTCGACGAAGTGCGCGCCCTTTACCGCGCTTTCTGAAAACAGCACGCCGTTGTTGGCGATGATGCCGCAAGGGATGCCGTGAATGTGGGCAAAGCCACATCACCAGCGTGGCGCCGTAGCGCGCCTTGAACTCGTCGAAGCGTGAACCGTCCACCACCCGCGCCAACACCTCGCGCACGTCATAGGGCGTGCGCAGGTCGGCCGGAACGACACCCATCAGTTCGTCCGGGTCGTAGGCAGGGTCTTCCGGCGTGGCCAGCGCCACGTCCACCCGCTTTTGGTGATTGAGATTGGCCACCGCCCGGCGCACCAGTTCCAGCGCATGGGCATCGTCGTGGGCGAAGTGATCCGCCACGCCGGACAGCCGCGTGTGCACATCCGCCCCGCCAAGCTCTTCGGCCGACACGACCTCGCCCGTCGCTGCCTTTACCAGCGGCGGGCCGGCCAGGAAGATGGTGCCCTGTTCCTTGACGATGATGGCCTCGTCCGACATGGCCGGCACATAGGCTCCACCCGCCGTGCACGAGCCCATGACGACGGCGATCTGCGCAATGCCCTTCGCGCTCATGTTGGCCTGGTTGAAGAAGATGCGGCCAAAATGATCGCGGTCCGGGAACACCTCGTCCTGGTTGGGCAGGTTCGCCCCGCCGGAATCAACGAGATAGATGCACGGCAGCCGGTTGGCCTCGGCAATCTCCTGGGCGCGCAGGTGCTTCTTGACCGACATCGGGTAATAGGTGCCGCCCTTCACTGTGGCGTCGTTGGCGACGATCATCACCTCACGGCCTTCCACCCGGCCCACACCGGCAATGATGCCGGCGCATGGCGCGTCGCCATTGTAGAGCCCATGCGCCGCGGTCGCGCCAACCTCAAGGAAAGGCGAGCCGGGATCCAGCAGCCGCGCCACCCGTTCGCGCGGCAGGATCTTGCCGCGGCTGACGTGGCGCTCGCGCGCGGCAGCGCCACCACCGTCGAGCGCGGCCTTCACTGCCTCGTCAACCACCGCCAATGCATCGAGCATGGCCTTGCGGTTGGCGTCAAAGGTTTCACCGCGCGTGGGCGCAGAGGGTTTGAGAATGGTCATCAGGCGGTTTCCCTGAACATCTCGCGCCCGATGAGCATGCGGCGGATTTCGCTGGTGCCGGCGCCGATCTCGTAGAGCTTGGCGTCACGCAGCAGCCGGCCTGTCGGGTAGTCGTTGATGTAGCCGTTGCCGCCCAGCGCCTGGATGGCTTCCAGCGCGCACCAGGTGGCTTTCTCGGCCGAATACAGAATGCACCCGGCCGCATCCTTGCGCGTCGTCTCGCCCCGGTCACAGGCGGCCGCCACGGCATACACATAGGCGCGGCAGGCGTTCATCGTGGTGTACATGTCCGCAAGCTTGCCCTGCATCAGCTGGAACTCGCCGATCGGCTGGCCGAACTGCTTGCGCTCGTGCACATAGGGCACCACCACGTCCATGCATGCGGCCATGATGCCCAGCGGCCCGCCCGACAGCACTACCCGCTCATAGTCGAGTCCGGACATCAGGATGTTGACCCCCTGCCCTTCCTCGCCCAGCACGTTCTCGTACGGTACCTCGCAGTCCTCGAACACCAGCTCGCAGGTGTTGGAGCCGCGCATGCCCAGCTTGTCCAGCTTCTGGGCGGTGGAGAAACCCTTCATGCCGCGCTCGATCAGGAAAGCGGTGATGCCCTTCGGCCCGGCGTCCAGATCGGTCTTGGCATAGACCACCAGCGTGTCGGCATCGGGGCCGTTGGTAATCCACATCTTGTTGCCGTTCAGCACGTAGCGGTCGTTGCGCTTGTCTGCCCGCAGCTTCATCGACACCACGTCCGAACCCGAACCCGGTTCCGACATGGCCAGCGAACCGACGTGCTCGCCCGAACACAGTTTCGGCAGGTATTTCGCCTTCTGCTCGTCATTGCCCCAGCGGTTGATCTGGTTGACGCACAGATTCGAATGCGCCCCGTAACTCAGGCCAACCGAAGCCGACGCCCGGCTGACCTCTTCCATCGCCACCGTATGGGCGAGATAGCCCATGCCGGTGCCGCCATGGTCCGGGTCAGCCGTCATGCCCAACAGGCCAAGCTCGCCCATCTGGTTCCACAAATTGCGCGGCATGTCGTTGTTGCGGTCGATGTCGGCCGCCAGCGGCGCGAGCTTCTCCTGCGCCCACCTTGCGACCGTCTCGCGCAGGGCGTCGATATCCTCGCCCAGCCCGAAATTCATTGCGCTGCTGAACATAAATCCTCCTTAAGGCCAACGCCCGCCACGCGCAGCACCATGTCCGTATAGATGTCCTCGATTTCCCTGAGATTGAGCCGGCCCTGCTGACGGTACCAGGTATTGACGCCGGTCAGCATGGCGATGATGGCCATCGCCGTAATGCGGGTATCGGTTATCTGGAAGTCGCCCGACGCCGTGCCCTTGTCGAGAATGCTGCGCACGATTCCCTCATAGGTCTGGCGCAGCCTTTCCACCTGGCTGAAATTGTCCGACTCGAGATTGCGCAGTTCCATGTAGGAAATGAAAACCGCGTCCGACCTGCCGGCATGGTAGTGGATGTGGAACCGGCATAACCGCTCCAGCGCCTGCGACGGCGCTTCATCGGGTGCAGCCTGCGCATCCCAGGCCGAGATGAGCCGATCCATGTGCGACAACATGAGATCGGTGAGCAACGCCTGCTTGTTGGGAAAATGATTGTAAAGCGCCGCCGCCTGCAGGCCGACCGCACCAGCGATCTCGCGCATGGAAACGGCAGCATAGCCCTTTGCAGCAAACAGCCTGAGCGCCGCTTCCCTGATGCGGTCCGCCGTCTCTGCGCCAACGCTGCCGCTCGTGCGGGCCATTCAACTGTCTCTTTAAATAAATGAACGTTCGTTAGATTAACACCCACCTGATCGCCGTCAATTGAACTTGTCCGTCGTTTGCCGGGTCAAGCCCCGAGAGGGTCCGGGCCGTACTCGTTGGGGCCAACGGTGCCCGGCAGGATGCCAAGGTCGATGACGGCCCAGATGAAACCCACAACCGGGATCAGCAGCAGCAGGCACCACCAGCCGGACTTGCCGCGGTCATGGCAGCGCTTGATGTGCAGCATGATGCCGGCGATCAGCATCAGGATGCCGATGATTGCGGACACCATGCCATCGCTGCCGAAGAGCATCGAGCTGACCAGCGAGATCACGAACAGGATGCCGACACCTATCCACCATTGCTGCCGCGAGATGCGGCCCTCGGCGGTGGTGAAGAGGTACTTGAAGTCAATGTTGTTCATGTACGGCCCTCGCGTGCATTGGGTGTTTCACACTCATTGGGAACATGCTGTCATGTCCGCCAAGAGGAAACAACATCGATTGCCCGAAAGCGCACCCCATGGCCCACCACCAGCTTGATTCCACCACCAGCCTGCTCAACCGGCTGATCGCCTTCCCCACCATCTCGACCGACAGCAACATCGACCTGATCCGGTTTGCGGCCGACCGGCTGAAGTCGCTGGGGGCAGAGGTGCATGTCAGCATGGACGGCACGGGCCACAAGGCCAACCTCTTCGCCACGCTGGGGCCGAAGCGCGACGGCGGCATCGTGCTGTCCGGCCACTCCGACGTGGTGCCGGTGGAGAACCAGGACTGGACGTCGGACCCCTTCGTGATGCAGGAGCGGGACGGCAGGCTGTTTGGCCGCGGCACATGCGACATGAAGGGCTTCATAGCAGCAAGCCTTGCCATGGCGGAGGACTATGCAAGCCTCGACCTCGACCGGCCGGTACACTTCTGCTTCACCCACGACGAGGAGACGGGCTGCCTCGGCGCGCGCGCCCTGATGGAAGAGCTCAAGCACATCGGCATGAAGCCTTCCGCCTGCATCATCGGCGAACCCACGCTCATGCGCATCATCGAGGGTCACAAGGGCTGTTATGAATACACCACCGAGTTCTCCGGCCTGGCCGGCCACGGCTCGGTGCCGGACGCCGGCGTCAGCGCGGTGGAATATGCTGTGCGCTACGTCTCGCGTTTGATGTCGCTCAGGCCCGAACTGGTGAAGCGCTGCCCGGAAGGCTCACCCTTCGAGCCGCCGTACACGACACTGCAGATCGGCCGCATCAACGGCGGCATCGCACACAACGTGATTGCCGACACCTGCGTCGTAGACTGGGAAATGCGCCCTGTACAGACGTCCGACGCCGCCTTCGTAAAGGACAACTTGCGCACCTATGTGGAGGATGAACTGCTGCCGGCCATGCGCGCCTTGCACCCACAGGCCGATATCGTGACCCACATCATCGGCGAGGTGGTCGGACTGGAACCCATGCCCGACAGCGAGGCACTCAAGCTGGTGTCGGAGCTCACCGGCGCGAACACCACGGACGTGGTGTGCTTCGGCACCGAGGCCGGGCTGTTCCAGGAAATCGGCATCCCGACAGTCGTGTGCGGCCCCGGCTCCATCGAACAGGCCCACAAGCCGGACGAGTATGTCGAGATCGGCCAGCTCGACCAGTGCTTGCGAATGCTGGAGAAGCTGAAGCGGAAGCTGGTCTAGCCATTCCCCCGCCGCTCGCGGAACAGGCCGCATTTTTCCTGCACCGGCCGATCGGAATAGCTGAACAGCACCGCGTCCTCGCTGGCCTCGTGCACGACTTCCTTCCAAGACGGCACCACGAACACGTCGCGCGGGCCCCACTCGAACACCTGCCCGTCAACCGTGGAGCGGCCCCTGCCCTCGACGCCGGTGAACACCGTCGCATCGGTCGAGCGGTACGGGGCACTCCTGAACCCCTTGGGCAATAGCTGCAGGCAGGCGCCGATGGTCGGCATTGCCCATCCGCCATCGACCGGGTTGATGTAGCGCATCTTCAGTCCGTGGCATGGGTCCCACTCTTCCATCCGGCGCATCTGTTCCAGCGCCTCGCGCGAGCGCTCGTAGGGGTAGTTGAAGATCGGCGACGTGGCCGCAACGTTCTCGTAGCCCAGCGGCAGCATGTTGGCGCCGTAGCGGGCATGGGAATCGCCTTCGGGCTTCGTGACCGGCTGCTCGTCGTCGCCGAAGCCTTCGGCAAACGAGGCATCGAGAAACTGCACCAGCGGAATGTCCAGCCCGTCGAGCCACAGCACCGGATCATCGGACGTGTTGCCGTGGTCGTGCCACTGCCAGTTGGGCGTGATGACGAAGTCGCCATAGTGCATCGTCGTGCGCTCGCCACCGACCGCTGTATGCCCGCCCGATGCTTCCAGCACGAAACGCAGTGCCGACTGCGTGTGCCGGTGCGCCGGCGCAACCTCGCCCGGCATCACCAGCTGCACCCCGCAATACAGCGAAGTGGTGCACTTGGACGTGCCCTTGAGGCCGGGGTTTTCGAGGATGAGAACCCGCCGCTCGGCTTCCCTGGCGGTGATCAGGCCCGCCGCCTCCATCAGCCGTGCGCGCACGGTGTCGTATTTCCACATCACCGGCTGGCAGCCGCTCTTCGGTTCAGGCGTGATGATCGCGCCCATCACCGACCAGAGCGCGCGCATGCTTTCCGGCTCGATGGCCTTGTAGAACGCCTCGCGGGCTTCGGTACTGACGGGGGCGGCATGACTCATCGCAAAGGAACTCCAGCTGACGTTTCAACCTCAAATAGACAGTGAAATGCCGCGGGCTTCAAGTTCAGCGGTAAAGCGCGGGGCCAGCCGCCGAAGCCGGCCAGCATCCAGCCGCCCGGCCCGGCGGATATAGCTGAGCGCAAATGCCCATGGATCCAGTTGCATGTGCCGGTCGAACTGCTCGTACCAGCGCGCCGACGCCAGCGCCGCAGTGACGATCTTGTCCAGCACCGGCTGGCGCTCCGCCTGCCATGCAGGAAGGGCCGCCGCCACATCCCAGTCATGCCCGGCCAGCGCCTTGACCAGCGCGATCACATCTTCCAGCGCCAGACGCGTACCGGAGCCGATGGAGAAGTGGGCAGTGTGCAGCGCATCGCCCACCAGCACCCGGTTGCCGGCAAAAAGCCGCTCGCAATGAAGGTCCGGAAACTGCCGCCACTGCGAGTTGTTGGAAATGAGTTCAGCACCGCCCAGCGCATCGGCAAACAGCCGCTCGCACACCTGTCTGGTCTCTTCCTCCGTCATTGCCTCGAAGCCCGCGAGTTGCCACACGGCATCCGTGGTTTCGACAATGAAGGTGCTGAGGCCCGGCGTATAGCGGTAATGATGCGCGTTGAACGGGCCAAGATCCGTCTCGATGAACGTCTGGGTGAGCGCATCAAACTGCCTTGCCGCGCCGTACCATATGAAGCGGTTGGACAACGTGTCCATATGCTCGCCGAAGCCTGCCGCATCGCTGCTCCGCACCACCGAATTGAGGCCATCAGCGCCGATCACGAGGTCAGCCGCGCCAAGCGCATCAGGGCCGTCGATGCGGGTGTTGTAGTCGGGCTCCACGCCCAGCTCGCGGGCGCGCTGTTGCAGGAGTTTCAGCAGTTCCAGCCTGCCGATGGCCGCAAAGCCGACGCCGTCGATGGTTATCCGTTCGCCCCTGTGAACCACCGCGATGTCGGACCAGCGCTGCATGTGCGGTTCGATCAGCGAGGCCGTTTCCGGATCGTCCTCCCGCAGGAAGCCCAGCGCCTGGTCCGAAAAAACCACGCCGAAACCAAACGTGGCGTCCGGCGAATTCTGTTCAATGACGGATATGATCGCATCGGGCCGCGCCCGCCTGAGCAGGATTGCCGCATAGAGACCGGCAGGCCCGGCCCCGGCAATCGCAACCCGGAATGGCAAGCGGTCACGCCCCCCGCAATGATGCCAGCTCGCTCCGGCAATCGGACAGGGCCGCCGTTGTATTGGCAAGCCGTTCGGCCAGCACCTGCATCAGCGCGGTTGCCATGCTGGGAAACTCCTTGATCAGTTTCAGCATGTGCTCCTTCTCGATGCACAGCGTCTCGAGCCGTGTCGCCGCGCGCACGCTGGCGGTCCGGGGCACATCGCACAGGATGGCGATTTCACCGATGATGGCGTTTTTCTCCAGCGTCGCCAGCACCACCTCCCGGTCGTGGTTCTGCATCACCACGTCGGCCTTGCCCGATAACACCACATAGGCTGCATCGCCGGGATCGTTCTGGTTGAACAGCATATCCCCCTGTTCGAAGGTCAGCCGCTTGGACGTAAATGCAAGAAGCTTGAGCTGGCTTGGCTGCATGCCCTGGAATAGCGAAATCCGGCCAAGCAGTTCAACTTCATCCTTCAGTAACATGTGGTCTCCTTCCCCCTCAACAGACTGGATTCTAGCTTGCAAGCAGTTGCGCGTAAACGCCTTTGGTCTTGTCAAGCTCCTGCCGCAAGCCCATTTCCGCCACCTTGCCCTCCGTGAAGACACAGACCTTGGCGAAGAACTCGGAATGATCGGCATTGGCAAGCACCCAGATGACTGCAGGCGGGTCCTTCTGGGCGCTGATCAGGCGCATCACATCACGTATGATCGTTGTTTGCTGGCGGGCATCGAGCGCACTCAGCACCCGGTTCAGCACCAGCAGGTCAGGCTGCTTGATGATGGCCCGGCCCAGCCCGACTTTCTGGCGCTGAGCTGAACTCAGCCGCTTGCCGCCCGAGCCGACATCGTATTCAAGACCGATGCCAAGCACTTCGTCGATAAGGCCCTGCTCGTGTAGCAAGCCGGCGATAGCGTCGGACACCCGCTCTGGCCCGCGGGCGATGCCATAGGTGACGCGGCCCATCAGCAGGTTGTCCTGCACCGAGGCCGCGGCGTTGTAAGTCTCCGGATCGTAGAAGCTGACTGCACCGGCCAGCTCTTCCGGCAAGCCTTCCTTGAATGCCCGGCGCGCCTCCAGCACCATCGTCTTCAACTCGTCGTCCACCAGGCCCATGCGGTGCTGCGGTTCGATGTAATCGAACATCAGTTCCACCAGCATGTTGCGTTCATCCCTGTCGAGACCGTCAACGCCGGCCTGCTTGACCTTGCGCAGCAGCGCCTGGTAGCGCGGCAGGCGATCACCTTCCATGAAGGTCAGCTGATTGAACAGCTCGTGATCCGGCGGCAGATCCTGGAACAAGCCGATGGTCGTTTCGGCCAGCTCGATGCCTTTCTCGACAAGCACCGGCTCCAGTCCAGCCGACTTCAGGATGCCATAAAGATAATCATTGCGGACCAAGTTTTGCGGCTGGAAGGTGTCTCCAACCGGCGTACCGAATAGCAGGTTCTCACCAACGGTGGCCTGGTTTGCATAGGCATCGGGATCGAACAGCTCGACAAGTCCGGTCAGCTTGAACTCGTCCATGCGCTGCCGCAGCATGGCGCGCACGGCGAGCGTCTGCTCGACAAAGCCTGGATTGGCCTCCGGATCGACCTTGCCGCGCAAGCCGAAATTGAGCACGTCATCGCGCAGGCCGCAGACCTCCAGCACGCCGACCAGCAGCCGGTGTACCGCATAGCTGCGTTGCGATGGATCGGCGCCTTCGGCGAAACACAGCCAGTCGGCGCCGAAATCCAGGTCCGAGTTTTCCGTCAGGCGAGCCTCGGCGACAAAGCGTTCCCGCGCCAGCTGGTCCGGGCCGGCATACTCGGCCTCGGCTATCGGCTGGTGCTTGAGCGCATACAGCAGCGAGTCCCGCAAGCTGCCTTGCGGCAGGAACACGTCGCTCGATGCATAGCCGATCCGCCGCCCCAGGAAACTCTCGTTGAGGTCGAACATGTCGGTGCCGCCATAGGTCACCTGGCCATTCTCCGGCACATGCAGCCGCACCAGTGTCTCAGCCAGCACGTCGGCGCCAGAGTTCGACGAGCCCAGTACCGCAAGCCGGTCGCCCTTCTCGACCGTCAGACGCACCCGGTTGATAAGGACGTTGCCGGCATCGTCGGACACCGTCACCTGATTGACCTCCAGCGGGAAGGCAAGCGGGGGAACCGTCCCGGCCGGCAGCTTCTGCTGGCGCTCGTCCAGCATGTCCTGGACGTCGAACTGCTCGACCACCTGCGAGAACTTCACCTGAACGTCAAGGCGCTGCTGGTCCCAGTCGATGAGTTCCTTGATGGGCGATGGAAGATCCTTGTAGGCGGCAATGACCGCCACGAGCTGACCAACGTCGATCTTGCCTTGCAGCGCAAAGTATCCGCCCACCACATAGAAAAGGAACGGCGTCAGCTGGGCGAGCAGGTTGTTCAGGAACTTGGTGAAGAACTTGCGCTGGTAGAGTTCGTAGCGGATGTAAAATATCCTGGCCAACCGCGTTGAGATGTCAGCCCGCTCGTAATGTGAAGTATCGTTGACGTGAACGTGGCTGATGCCGTCAACGATTTCGCCGACCCGGCCCGCGAGCTGGCGGGCGGTGATCTGGCGTTCCTTGCCGAGGCGTATCAGGTGGCGGCGCATGCGCGGGATGATGACGAACTGTATGCCGATCATCGACACGGCGATCAGGCCCAGCCAGAAGTTCTGGACCATGATGAAGGCCATGGCAGTGATGGCCTGGCCACCCAGCATGAGCGGCTGCACGAAGGCATCCCCCATGAAGCCGCCAATCGGCTCCACCTCATCCTTGACCATGCTGGCCATTTCGGACGACTTCACCCGGCGGAAATGCCGGACCGGAAAGCGCAGGAGCCTGTCGACCAGTGAGAACCTGATACGGCGCAACATGCGCTCGCCAAGCCTGCCCTTGTAGGTATTGATGTAGAATTTGAACAGGCCGTTGATGATGATCAGCGTCAGGAACATGCCTGACAGCCCGAACAGCATCTGCAGGCGCGGCAGGTCGAAGCCGTCAAAAAGGTGCAGTTCCTGCCCGAAAAGCGAGAACTTGAGCACCAGGAACTTCTGCTCGGCGCCCGGCTGTTCGAACCCCTGGCCCAGGATCGGCCCGTTGACGATCTGCTTCGGCAGGTCGAGCGACATGAAGTAAGTCGGCATCGACAGCAGCACGATGCACAATATCCACAGCTGGGCCTTGCGGGAGTGCCGCCAGGTGAAGCGAAGGATACTGCTGTCTTCCATAACGCCTTACCCGAGCGCAAGCAGGACAAGGCCTGCTGCCGCATCCGGGCCGCGCATGCGCAAGTTCATTGCTGAACCTGTCATCGTTCAACCGCCCCACCAAAAACCTCTGTACAAGGTAACCATAGACCGTTCCGGGCCACCATGCCACAGCCTGCTGGTACAACATTTACAGTTGAATCTCCTGTCAGAAAGCCTGTCCCGCCAGAAATGAAGCAAGGCGTTCTTCGACAAGGAGTGCGCTGTTGCGCGCACCATTGAGATCAACCGGCAAGTCATCCGGGTGCGCAAGGTCCAGAGCGGTTTCGATGGCGGCCGCGAGGCGGGGCGCATCAAGCTCGCATTCCCGTACCACGCTCACCCGGCCCAGCGCCGCAAGCCGCTGCGCACGCACCAGCTGCTCGCACTCTCCCGCCCCCTCGAACGGCACCAGCACGCCTGCCGCCTTGCCGCTAAGCATGTCGGCAACCGTGTTGTATCCGGCCTGTGACACAGACAGCCTGGCCGCACCGATGAGCCCTGCCAGCGCAGGCTCGAACCGGGTCAGGGTGAGGCCGGGCGATGGCGCAGCTTGCAACCGCGCGAAAGCGTCATCGGGCAGATTGGGGCCCGTCACCACCAGCCAGCGGTCATCCGCCAGCCGGGTCAATGGACGCGCGCCCACGGCCGCATCCAGCAGCGCCGCGCCCACGGCGCCGCCGCCAGCCGACACGACCGCATCAAACTGGCGGCTGCAGCCGTCGTCCGCTGCAGGAGCAGCCGGCGCCACGATGCCGGTATAGGCCAGCCGGTCAGCAATCGCCCCGGCT
>CAVOZK010000029.1:0-33436 GCA_963700935.1 uncultured Alphaproteobacteria bacterium
TTACCACGCGGCCAGCAACAGCGCCCGCAGAGCGCCTGGCCACGCCATGATCGGTCTTGAGGAAGCACCAGCGCTGGTTCGCGGCATAGGTGAACGCGCGGCACTGCGCCTCGCCAAGGCAGGCCTGCTCGCACTGGTCCAGGCTGACATCCTGCTCTACTCGCAGGTCGAAGCCGAAATAGTCGCTGTCCTGGCGGGTTTCGATGCGGGGACTTGCTGCTTGCGACACGGCCGTACCGGCGAACAGCAGCAATGAAACGAGGAGACAGGCAATGCCGGCAGAACACGAACGCATGGGTTCGCACTCCTGTGTAAAGTTTCGGCCCCTCCGGAGCGACAAGCTGATCAGGTTGCACGAATTGAGTCAATCGGCCTGACGGCTGATTTGCCCCTGAAAATGAGAGTGGCCGCCTGTGCTTCAAAGGCGGCCAGCAAATGCCCGGTCTACTTGGTGCCGAACATGCGGTCGCCGGCATCGCCAAGGCCCGGCACGATGTAGCCGTGATCGTTGAGGTGGCTGTCGATGGCGGCAGTGAACACCGGCACGTCGGGGTGGGCTTCGCGCAGGTGGGCAATCCCCTCAGGCGCCGACAACAGGCAGACGAAGCGGATGTCCTTTGCGCCCGCCTGCTTCAAACGGCTGATCGCGGCCGACACCGAGTTGCCGGTCGCCAGCATCGGATCGACCAGCACGACGGGGCGGTGTTCGATGTCGTCGGGCAGCTTCAGGTAATACTCCACTGCAGCCAATGTGGAGGGATCGCGGTAGAGGCCGATGTGACCGACGCGGGCGGACGGCACAAGGTCCATCATGCCGGACAGCAGGCCGTTGCCGGCACGCAGGATGGACACGAAACAAAGCTTCTTGCCAGCGAGGAACGGTGCTTCCATTCCGGTGACCGGCGTCTCGATCCTGCGCGTCTCCAGCGGCAGGTCATGCAACACCTCGTACGCCAGAAGCAGCGAGATCTCGTTCAGCAGCTTGCGAAAGACGGCGGATGGCGTCTCCTTGTCGCGCATGAGGGAAAGCTTATGCAGAACAAGGGGATGGTCGATTACGGTGACGTGTTGAGTTATCTTCGTTGCCTCGCTTTTTGCTAGAATACAGAGCCGTCGGAGACGATGGCAATGGGTGGGCCGCCACCGCTGCGCAACTGGTCCGCAATGCGGCGGCCTGCCGCCCAGGTACCGCCTTCGAGAACCGAGGCCAGCGGCATCTCGCTGTCGGTCTTGCCCAGCCGCGCGCGCACCAGCTTCGCCACCTCGTCCAGCAGCGCAACGGTTAGCGCACGCCATTCCACCACCAGTTCGCCGGATGGAAGTTGCGGACGTTGGGCCTCATCCGGATTGCGCATTGCGATCACGCCTGTGTCGAGGAAAAGTCCGCCATTGCGGTACTCGGCGAGACCGGTCAGCGCGTCGTGGCCGGTGATCTCCAGCCCCATCCGCTGCATCGGTTCGAACAGCGAATAGCTCAGCCACTGGCTAAGCTTGTGAAACGGCACCAGCCCTTGCGGCGCCAGCGGATGCGCCCAGGTGTCGCCGAGGTTCATACCCGCCATTTCAAGCCGGCCCGGCCAGATCGGCCCCAGCGCCCCGAGCAACGCGATCAGGATGTCGCGCGCTTGCAGCTTTCCGTCATTCGCCTTGCCGGCGAGATGATCGGCGATGCTGCCGAGGCTTCCATCTGCGAATATCTGCGGCGCCGAAGCCACCCGCTGTCCAAGCCGGGCGATCAGCGCCGCCCTGCCCTCGAGGCCTTCGAGCGGATTGTCAGGCGTGACCTGAAAGCCCCGCGCCAACACATTCGCGTCAAAGGCGGCAAGCTTGTCAGGCGTGAATGCACGAGCCTGGTACATGTCGAGACTGGCCAGTGCGAGGCCTTCCGAGCGGGCAAAGGTCTTGCCGGTCTTGGCATCCTTGTAGCGCCACTGGGGACCGGCGCCGGCATCCAGCAGCACGGAAATGATGGCCAGTTCGCACTCGGCCCGCGCACGTTCCATCGGGTCATCGAGATGAGCATCGGCATGGGCCGCCCAGCGGTCCACGCCGTCAAACACAAAGTGCCGCCAGCGGGCGTGGGGCGGCACCTCCAGCGATGGGTAGTTGGTGCGGATGACATCGCAGACGAGCTCTGCCGCTGCCGGCAGCTTGTCCATGTGCACGGCGAAGTGCGCGAGCTTGCCGTCCAGCCCCGCCTCAAGCAGCGCGCACGATTGCGCCCGCACGGCTTCAGGCGTCAGGAGCCAGCGGGCGGTTTCTGCCTCAGTACTTGTCAAGCGTGCGCCCTTGCGGCTTCGACAGGTCGTCGGACAATTTCACCGTGTCATCGACGTAATAGCCGGCTGCCTTCTTGGCATCCATCTCCACGCTGGCATCTGCGGGAATGAGATCGTCCGGGATGGGCACCCGGCTGAGAATCTCGATGCCTTGTGAGGCCATGGCGTCGAACTTCATGTTGGACATCGAAATCCAGCGGTGGATGCGTTTGATGCCGAGCCAGTGGAACACGTCGGGCATCAGGTCCTGGAAGCGCATGTCCTGCACGCCCGCGACGCATTCGGTCTTTTCGAAATAGGCGGCTGCGGTATCGCCGGCCGGGTTGCGCTTGCGGGCGTTGTAGACGAGGAACTTGACCACCTCGCCAAGTGCGCGGCCTTCCTTGCGGTTGTAGACGATCAGCCCAGCACCGCCTCTCTGGGCCGACTTCACGCACTCCTCGATGCCGTGGGTCAGGTAGGGCCGGCAGGTGCAGATGTCGGAGCCGAACACGTCGGAACCGTTGCACTCGTCATGCACCCGGCAGGCGACCTCGCGCTCGCCGTCCCACAGGGCCTCGACGTCGCCGAAGATATAGAGCGTGATGTTGCCGATCGGCGGCAGGAAGACCTTGAGGTCCGAGCGCGTCACCAGTTCGGGGAACATGTGGCCGGTGTACTCGAAGAGAGCCCGGCGCAGGTCGCCTTCCTTGATGCCGAGGCGCGCGGCAAGGCCCGGCAGGTACCACACCGGCTCGATGGCCGCCTTGGTCACCGACGCCTCTCCGGTCGGCAGCAGCACCTTGCCGTCAGGCGTTACGCGGCCTGCGGCAATGGCCTCGCGCATTTCCGGCATCTGGATGCGCGCCCTGGTGATGGCGATGGTGGGGCGGATGTCGTAGCCCGCCTTCAGTTCATCGGCAAACTCGTCGGCCACCATGTGCCCCCACGGATCGATGGAGACAATCTTCGTGGGGTCGAACCACTGGCCGAACGGACCGATGGCGACGGGGGGCGAAGTGTTGGTCAGGTCCGGGCGGTGGATGGGGTCGAGCTTGCCTGCGGCAATGGCGAGCGCCCGATACAGCCCGTAGGCGCCGGAATGGACGCCGACGACGTTGCGCTGTTCGGGCTTGTTCATGCTGCCGATGACCGGCCCGCGTTCCTTTGCGGTGGCCGCGCCCCAGTTGATTGCGGGGCTCTTTGAAGCGCCCCTCGGCGGGTGCGAGGTCAGCACGATGTGCTTCGTCTCAGACATGGATGATCACCTGTCACCGTCCATCGGAAGCGATTGATGATGCTGCAACAACATGCAGCCGTCCAGCGGATTTCAATCCTCCGCGATGTCCTCGTTCCACAGTTCGGGCTTCTCGGCGATGAACCGGGTCATCAGCGCAATGCAATCCGGGTCATCAGCCACGATCACCTCGACGCCCCTGGAGCGCAGAAACTCCTCGTTGCCGCCGAAGGTGGTGTTCTCGCCGATGACAACGCGCGCAATGCCGAACTGGATGATGGTGCCGGTGCACATCATGCAAGGCGACAGCGAGGTGTAGATGGTCATGTCGCGATAGGACTTCTGCCGGCCGGCCTTCCTCAGCGCGTCCATTTCGCCATGGGCTATCGGGTCGCCTTTTTGCACACGCTGATTGCGGCCTTGCGACACGAGTTCGCCGCCGCGCGCCAGCACCGATCCGATCGGGCAGCCGCCTTCGTCATAACCCGCCTTGGCCTCTTCATAGGCAAGCCGCAGAAATTTCCTGTCTGTCTCGTTCAGCATCTTCATCCCCTCACTTCAGCACCGGGCCATCATAGTACGGCAGCTTTTCGACGCGCGGGCTCCACGTACCCGTCTTGCGAAGACTGTCCATGTGATCGGCTATGTCCTCCAGCCGGGCAAACCAGACATTCTTCGACTTCATGGTCTGCTCGATCCACTGCTCCACCAGCCGCCAGCGGGCCAGCCTGCCGGTCAGGAACGGATGCACGATCAGCATGAAGAAGCCGCCTGCCTCGTAGGCCGCGTCGAACTCTTCCCAGAACGCCTGCAGGCCTTCGGACGGGGCCTTGACCGGCATCATGTAGCCGATCTCGGCATAGTGCGCGAAGGGCGGCCAGTCGTCTGTGCCCCAGTGCACCGGCATTTCGTACAGTTCGCCCTTGTCCGTCTGCATCAGGTAGGGGATGTCGTCGGCCATCAGCGAGCTCTCGTACCGGAAGCCGTGCTCCACCAGCAGGTCGATGACGGTCTGGTTGACGTTGTAGACCGGTGCGCGATAGCCGCGCGGCTTCACGCCGGCAACCTTGATGTGAACGTCCAGCGCGCGCTCGAACCACATGCGCTGGCTGTCCTTTGTCTCGATCGGGTCTTCGTGCAGGTAGCCGTGGTGGCCGATCTCGTGGCCGCCTTTCAGGATCATCTCAACGGCGTCGGGATATTGCTCCATGCACCAGGCCGGTATGAAGAACGACTGCCTGATCCCCATGCGCTCGTAGGTGTCGAGAATGCGCGGAATGGCGACGGTCGGCCCATAGCGGCCCATGGTGATCGGGTACAGCCGGTCGTGCCCGTCCTGTTGGCCGGGAGATATGGATCAGGCTGTCGGCGTCCATGTCGAAGGTGATGGCGCAGGCGCACTTTGCCCCGTTGGGCCAGGGGATGGGATTGCGGATCATGGCGGTCAGCTTCCGGTCAACAGGTGGGCGCTGGCGGCGGGCCAGGAGAGCCACAGCGCATTGGCGGATTTCAGGTCCAGTGTGGCAAGCTCGCGTTCCTGCACCTGCACCTTGAACTCGGTGCCATCAGCAGACTCGAGGAACAGCGTCACCACGGAGCCGATGAACTCTTCCGAGATCAGCTTGGCCTGAACCGCATTTTCGGCCTTGGGTTTCGATGCCGTGAGGCGCACCAGGTCGGCCGAGATGACGAAGGTCGCCTCGGCCCCGGTCTTTGGCAGTGTGTCCGCCGTGACGGCGAACGTCCCCGATGCAGCCTCAATCACCGTCTTGCCTTTCGAGGCGGACTTCACCTTGCCGGTGATGATGTTGTTGCGGCCCACGAACTCGGCGACGAAGCGGTTGGCGGGCGCGCGGTAGATGTCCTTCGGCTGGCCGACCTGCGCTACCTCGCCCTTGGACATGATGACCACCCGGTCGGCCATGGCGAAGGCTTCGGACTGGGAGTGGGTGACATAGACGAAGGTGATGCCCAGTTCGCGCTGCAGGTTGGTGAGCACCGACTGCATGCGGATGACCAGATGGGCATCGAGCGCCGAGAGCGGTTCGTCGAGCAGCAGGATCTGCGGTTCCGTCACCAGCGCGCGGGCCAGCGCCACGCGTTGCTTCTGGCCGCCGGAGAGGGTGGAGATATCGCGCTCGGCAAATTCGGACATGCCCAGCCGGTCGAGCCAGCCGAGCGCCTTGCCGCGCCGCGTTGCTGCATCGAAGCCGCGCATACTTGAGGCCGAACTCGACGTTTTCACGGGCATTGAGAAACGGAAACAGCGCCAGCGACTGCCACACCATCGGCGTGTCGCGCTCATGCGGCTTGACGTCATTCAGGACCCGGCCGGCAAGCCGGATCTCACCTTCGCTCGGGCTTTCGAGTCCGGCCAGCATGCGCAGGGTGGTGGTCTTGCCGCAGCCCGACGGCCCCATGATGGCGACGAACTCACCCTTGCCGATCTCGAGGTTCATGCGTTTCACGGCAACGAAATCGCCGAACCGCTTGACCACGTTGTCGAACACCAGCAGCGGTTCGCTCATGTTTCAGCCCCCTGTTTCATGCCCCTGGCAGCACGAGCAATGAACAGCAATTGCGCGGTCACCACCAGCGTCATCGACGTGAGGAACACGAACGTGCCGATGGCGTTGACCTGCGGGTCGATGTTGCCGGTAACGATCTCGAGGATCACCACCGGTACGGTCTTGTTGAGGCCCGAGACGAACCAGGCGATGGCGAACTCGTCGAACGATACGGCCGCGCACAGGCAGGCCGCGGAAATGATGGCCGGCTTGCAGAACGGCAGCACCACGTGGCGCATGGTGGCCCATTCGGATGCGCCGAGGTTCCACGCGGCAGCCTCGAGGTTTTCATCCATCTGGTTCAGCCTTAGCCGGATGATGGCCATGGCGAACGGCGCGGTCAGTACCGTGTGGGCGGCAATGATTGACCACACCTCGCCGGAGGCGTCGATGCGCGAAAACCACGCCAGCATGGCCAGTGCCATGATGATCAGCGGAATGGTCGGCGGCAGCAGGATAAGCGCCAGGTATGCGCCCTTGAAGCGGAAGTTGTAGCGGTAGTCCGAATAGGCCGTGCAGAAACCGAGGAAGGTGGCCAGCACGGCGGTGCACACCGCAACCGTGATGCTGGTGATCGCCGCCTGCCAGACATCGGGATCAGCCAGGATGGTTTCGTACCACTGGGTCGAGAATTCGCCGAGCGGGATGGTCGGGAAGCGCTGCGAATTGAACGAGAAGATAAGCGAGAAGATGATGGGCGTGAACACGAACGCGAAGACTACGCCCACCCAGGCGCGTAGGAACCAGGTCAGTGCGCGGTCGAGGGTCACGTGCGGCCCCGCTTGCGGTAGGCGGCGGTCAGGGCCGCATAGGCGACGGCGAACAGCGTCACCATCATCACGACGGCAACGACGGCGGCGCGCGGCCACTGCTGCCCCGACTTGGTGGTGTCGATGATCAGGATGGACAGGGTCGGCGGTTTCGAGCCGCCCAGATAATAGGGCGCCACGAAGTCGCCGAACGACAGGATGAAACAGAAAAGGGCGGCGATGATCAGGCCCGTCTTCGCCAGCGGAATGACCACGCGCCAGACGGTGGCGAACGGCTTGCAGCCGAGATTGTGCGCGGCTTCCACCAGCCTCGTGTCGATGTTCGACAAGGCGAAGGTCTGCAGGATCACCACCAGCGGCAAGGTCAGCGTCAGGTAGCCGACGATGGTGCCGAACTTTGTGTTGAGCATGGTGTAGGGCCCGAGCCCCGACATATCCCAGCACGGCGTTGATGACGCCGCTTTCAGCAAGGATCACGTACCAGGCGAAGGTGCGCACGAGGTAGCTGGTGAAGAACGGGATGATGAGCAGAAAGATGGCCCACCGGCGCATGTTGTCGGTTACCTTGAAGGCCAGCGCATAGGTCGCCGGAAATGCGATCAGCATGGCGACGATGGTGGACAGGCTGGCAAGGCCAAGGGTGAGCAGGTAGCTGTCCCAGAAATAGCCGCGGCTCAGCATGCGCTCCCAGTTGGTGAACTCGAAGGCCTCGACCATGCGGTAGTTCTTCACCACGAAGAACGACATCGCCACCATGAACAGCAGCGGGCCGACAAAGAAGACGAGTTGCCAGACGATGATCGGCAGCCGCCAGGTCATGGCGTACAGGTCTATGCTCTTCTTCTTTGCCGGTGAGGTCATGCGGACGCCCTGACGTCTGGGTCCCGGCACAAGGCCGGGACCCAGGTGTTTTGGTCAAATCAGGCGTTCTTGTATTCCGACCAGAAGTCGTTCCAGTCTTCGAGGCTCTGCTGCTTGGGGATGTCGCGATAGTGGATGCGGCCTTCCTTGATCAGCGTGATCGGATCGTTCGGCATGCCGTCGACCTGGCCGGTGCGCTCGGCTTCCTTCTTGTCCACCTCGTTCAGCTTGGCGCGGCCTGCCTTGGTGATGCAGAAGCCCGGATAGGCGGCCATCTGGGCCGACTTCACCTGGCCTTCCGGCGACAGCATGTACTGGATGAACTTCTTGACGATCTCGGCCTTCTCGGTGCCCTTGCCGATGCAGTAGCTCTCGGTCCACTGGATCCCGCCTTCCTTCGGCACCACGGATGCAACCGGTGCGCCGTCCTTCTCCAGCACGCCGGTGATCCAGTCGCCGATGCCGCACATGGCCTGCATCTCGCCGTTCTTGAGGCTGTTGAAGGTGCCGCCGTAATCGAAGAAGCCGCCGACCTGCGGGCGCAGGCTCATGGTGGTTTCCTTCACCGCTGCCCATTTGGCATCGTCGAGGTCCCACAAGCCCGCGCCATTGCCGTTGGTCAGGCTCATCATGCCAAGCGACGGCAGGTGCCAGTCGAAGTGGCCGACCTTGCCCTTCAACTCCGGCTTCCAGAAGCACTTGTAGCTCTGGGCTTCTTCGGCGGTGACGGCATTCTTGTTGTAGGACACGCCAAGGTGGCCGCAACGGACCATGACCGAGTGCAGCTTGCCGTCAGCCCAGTGGCCGGGGAACTGCTTGAAGTCATCATGCAGCATGTCGTCGAAATTGTAGTCGGCGGCGTTGAGCTCCTCGATGTAGCCGGCCGCGTTGAGCTGCTGCACGAATTCGCCGTCCGACAGGATGATGTCGTAGGTGCCGGCCGGCGACTGGGCAATCAGGCCCAGCATGTTGTCACCGCCGGCATAGTACTTCGGCTTGAACTTCACGTTGTTGGCGGCTTCGAACTCGCCGACGATGTCCGGCTCGCCATGGCCATACCAGGCCAGCATGTTGATCTCGACCGTCTGCGCCCAGGCACGGCTCACGAACGGCATCGACAGGGCGGCTGCCCCGCCATACTTCAGAACGTCGCGGCGCGACGGCGTCAAAACCGAATTCTTGTTGTTGCTGGCCATTTCCACCTCTCCTGCTTGAACCCCGAACCCGGGCGATTTCCAGTGTGACGCCAGCACCGCCGGATGGGCAAGGTGCTGGACGGCTAAACCCACTGAAAACGCTATGCCAGCAGGATGGATTGTGGAAATTTATCCTTATAATGCGGGCATAAACCCAGCTTATGCCGATGCCCAAGAATTAGGCGGCGTGACGGATCCCGAGGCATCCACCAGTTCGATCAGGCGGCTGGCAGCCGAATGACCGGCATTGGCAAGGCGCGAGTGCTTGTAAAACAGGCCGACATGCAAGGGCGCCAATTGTGGAAAACCATCGGCAGGCGACAGTATCCGCATGCCCGGCAGCAATGTGGGCTGAGTCAGGGCGGAAACGCCGAGCCCGTCAAGCACGGCCCGCTGGACGCCGCCGATGCCGGGGCTTGAGAAGGCGATCCGCCAATCGCGACGCTTGCCGGTCAGGGCCGCCGTCATGCGGTTGCGGTACTCGCAGCCTTCCGGGTGGGTGACCAGCGGCACCGGCTCGCTGTGCGGCAGTTCGAACCCCTCGCTTGCCACCCAGATCGGCTGCTCCTGCCACTGCTGCACGAGGTATTGCTGGTCGCCGCCGGGAAACAGCGCGACTGTCAGATCGATCTCGTCACGGTGCAGCCTTTCCAGCAGCACCCGCGAAAGATCGCAGTGCAGCTCGATCTGCACCTTCGACGCCTGCCGGGCATAGGCAGTCAGGCCCCGTTGCAGTTCACCCACCGCGAAATCAATGGGCAGCCCGATGCGCAGCGCCGCCTGCACCCGCGCGCGTTCGAACTGGCCCACCGCCATGTCGTTGAGGCGCAGGATCTGGCGGGCGATGACCGCCAGCGCCTTGCCGTCCTCGGTGAGCTTCATCTCCCGGCCCGACTGGATGATCAGCTTGTTGCCGAGCAGCGTCTCCAGCCGCTGCATCTGCAGGCTGACGGCCGGCTGGCTGCGGCCCAGCACCTCGGCCGCACGAGTATACCCGCCAAGGTCGATGGCGGTGATGAAGGTGCGCAAAAGGTCAGTGGGCAGGTTGGTGGCGGGCATGTCGTTCACATATCAGGTTCTTATGACTTTATTTGAACTATAAATTTTTCCAATCTGCGGGCAATGGCTAGTTTCGCACCATGAATCGAACCGAGTTTCACAAGCTGTTCAAGGCAACCGGGCCGGTGGTGCTGCCGGTGATCCATGTGCTCGACACGCCGCGCACGCTGGAAAACGTCCGGGTGCTGGTGGGCGAAGGTGCGGCAGGCTGTTTCCTGATCAACCACGATTTCGGCGTCGAACCGTTCGAGCCGATCATCCGGGATGTGCGCAAGGCTTTCCCGTCGCTGTGGCTGGGCATCAACTTCCTGGCGGTGACGGGCCGCGATGCGTTTCCCGTTCTCGGCAGGCTTCAGGCGGAAGGTTGCCGGGTGGATGCCTACTGGGCAGACGATGCCCGCATTGACGAAGCGGCTGATGTTCAGGCCGAGGCGAACGAGATCGACAGGGTGCGCCAGGCCTCCGGCTGGACCGGATTGTACTTTGGCGGCACCGCGTTCAAGAAGCAGCGCGAGGTAGCGCCGGAACATTACGAAACCTCCGCGCGCAAGGCCTGCGCCCACATGGACGTCATCACCACGTCCGGCGTGGCCACCGGCAAGGAAGCGGATCTCACCAAGATCGAGGCTTTCCGGAAAGGTATTGGCGAGCGGCCGATGGCGCTGGCCTCGGGCATCACGCCGGACAATGCGCACCTGTATGCCGATGTGGACTGCTTCATGGTGGCCACCGGCATCAACAGGGACGGCAACTTCTACGACATCGACCCCGCACGGCTGAAGCGGCTGATGCGGATTACCCGCGAACTTGGAGGAGGCACGCCATCATGACTGCACGGAACAAGGGACCGCGCGACGACCGCTGGTATCTCAACATCATGGCGCCCAACACAAAGGGCGAGAAGTTCGCCTGGCTGGACCCCACGTCGATCTACATCAACGGCGCGGCGTTCCATGATCTTCTCGATGATCTGGTCGCCGACCTCGACGGGATCGAGGTCGATGTGGTGGGCGGGCTGGACGCCATGGGGTTCGTGTTGGGTTCTGCACTTGCCACCAGGCTTGGCGTGGGCTTCCTGCCTATCCGCAAGGCCGGCAAGCTGTGCGTTGATACCGACCGGGTGACGTTCTCCAATTACTCGGGCCGCACCCAGGACATGGAAATGCGCAAGCCTGCATTTGCACCGGGCACGCGCGTGCTGCTGGTGGACCAGTGGGTGGAAACCGGCGGCACCATGGACGGGGCGATCCGGCTGGTCGAGCGCCAGCAGGGCATCGTGGTGGGCATGGCGGCAGTCGCCATCGAGGACAATGATCGCACCCGCCAGTACCGCCAGATGTATCGCTGCGTGGCAGGCGTCGTTCCGGGCTCGCGCTGGCAGGAAGAATGCAATGCACAGCGCTTGTCCAGCTTCGAAACCTACCGGCCGGAGATGGCGTTTCCCGAAGACCGCACTGCCACGCTGTGATTGGCCCACTTGTGGCAGGTGATCCGCCTTGCCCGAGGCCGGAGCCGGCCGCCTTTGGTCCATTCCGGGCATTGCAAGGGCCGGGCCAGCCATGAGCCAGCCGTTGGTACAACCCTGTCCTTCAAGCGCGAACGACACAAAGGCTCTTGTGGCGGCATCAGATCAGAGCAACGATGCAGTCGTGGCCAGATTCCAGGACTGGCCGTTATTCGGTGAGGACAGACCCCATGAAGACCCTTCTCAATTGCAGCACTGCCATTTGCCTTGCTCTTTCGCTGACCGGACAAGCGGCAGCGGCGGAAATGTTGAAAGCTATCGGACCGGGTGAAGGCCAGGTCAATATCGTTGCCTGGCCCGGCTATATCGAACGCGGCGAGACCGACAAGGCTTTCGACTGGGTGACCAAGTTCGAGGAGAAGACCGGCTGCAAGGTGCAGGTCAAGACCGCCAACACCTCGGATGAAATGGTCGCGCTGATGAATGAGGGCGGCTTCGACCTGGTAACGGCCTCCGGTGACGCCTCGCTGCGACTGATCGCCGGCAAGCGCGTGCAGCCGGTGAATGTCGAACTGGTGCCCAGTTGGAGCACGGTGGATGAACGCCTCCAGAATGCGCCGTGGCACACGGTGGATGGCGTGCATTACGGCGTTCCCTACATGTGGGGGCCGAACGTGCTGATGTACAACACCGAGGTATTCAAGGAGCCGCCAACGAGCTGGAACGTTGTTTTCCAGGAAATGGACCTTCCCGACGGCAAGTCCAACAAGGGCCGCGTGCAGGCCTATGACGGACCGATCCACGTGGCCGATGCCGCAAACTACCTGATGTTCCACAAGCCTGAACTGGGCATCAAGAACCCTTATGAACTGAACGAGGATCAGTACAAGGCGGCTCTCGAGCTGTTGCGCGGCCAGCGCCAGATCGTGTCGCGCTACTGGCACGATGCGTTCATCCAGATCGACGACTTCAAGAACGAAGGCGTCGTGGCCTCCGGCTCCTGGCCCTTCCAGGTCAACCTGCTCCAGGGCGACAAGCAGCCGATTGCGTCAACCATTCCGCAGGAAGGCGCGACGGGCTGGGCTGACACCACGATGATGCATGTCGATGCGGCCAATCCCAACTGCGCCTACATGTGGATGGAGCACACGCTGTCCTCCAACCTGCAAAGCGACCTGTCGGTCTGGTTCGGCGCGGTTCCCAGCGTGCCGGCAGCGTGCACCGACGGACGTGGGATGCAGAATGCCGAAGGTTGCGCCAAGAACGGCCTGTCGGACTTCGACAAGATCAAGTTCTGGACGACACCGGTTTCAAAGTGCGCAAGCCAGGGCGAATGCGTGCCCTATTACCGCTGGGTCTCCGATTATATCGGGGTAATCGGCGGACGCTGAGACGGACCCCGGTTGCAGGCTCGCAACAGACCCGCCGGTTGAAGCCGGCGGGTCCACATCCAGGCTTGATGATGCAAACCGCTGTTCTCTTCTCCAGGGTCTCCCGGCACTTTGGATCGGTGCGCGCCGTTGACGACGTCGACCTCGATGTCGCTGAAGGCGAGTTCTTCGCCATGCTCGGGCCTTCGGGTTCGGGCAAGACGACCTGCCTGCGCTTGATTGCCGGATTCGAGCAGCCTACTGCAGGCCATATCGAAATTTTCGGGCAGACCGCGGAAGGCGTCCCGCCCTACCGGCGCAACGTCAATACGGTGTTCCAGGATTATGCGCTTTTCCCTCACCTGTCGGTCATCGATAACGTCGCTTACGGACTGATGATCCGCGGCAGGGGCAAGCGGGAGAGGCTGCAGGAAGCAGAGGCAGCGCTCGAACTCGTCCGCCTGCCCGGGTATGGAGACCGCCGCCCCAACCAGCTCTCCGGCGGTCAGCGCCAGCGGGTGGCGCTTGCCCGCGCCCTCGTCAACAAGCCGAAGGTTCTGCTGCTCGACGAGCCTCTGGGAGCCCTCGATCTGAAACTGCGGGAGCAGATGCAGGAGGAACTCAAGGTCCTCCAGCGCTCGCTTGGCATCACCTTCATATTCGTCACCCACGACCAGGGCGAGGCGCTGTCCATGGCGGACCGGGTCGCGGTGTTCAATGACGGCCGCATCATGCAGGTTGGCACGCCGCAGGACATCTACCAGCGGCCCAGATCGCGTTTCGTGGCCGACTTCGTCGGGGCTTCGAACGTGCTGCCGCCCGAATTCACCGGCAGCGGCAAGTGGGCCAGCCTCAGGCCGGAAGCGGTCCGGCTGGTATCGTCGGGGGGCCACCGTGCGCGCGTGGTGTCGCGAAACTACCTGGGCGGACAGACCAGGCTCAGCCTTGAAGCCGGCGGACAACGGCTCAACATGCTGACCGCCTCCGGCGAAACCCTGCCTGCCGATGGCGCCGAAGTGCTCATCGACTGGCAGCCGTCCGACCTGCACCTGATGGAGGACAGCCAGTGAGCGCGCCCCAGGCCGCCATTCTGCCCGGACGCGGCGGCGCGGCGGGGACAGTCGCGGACGTTTTCTGGCGCAATCCGAAGGTGTTGCTGGCGCTGTTGCTCATTCCGCCGTTGCTGTGGCTCGGCATCATCTATCTGGGTTCACTGTTCGCGCTGCTGGCCCAGAGCTTCTTCTCGATCGACGAATTCTCGGGCATGGTGAAGTACGAACTGACGCTCAAGACCTATGGCGAGCTGCTGAATCCCGCCAATCTCGACATCATCGCCCGCACCGTGCTGATGGCGGCTGCCGTTACCGTGGCCGCCGCCGTCGTGGCGTTTCCGGTTGCCTATTATGCTGCCCGCTATGCCAGGGGCCGGTGGAAAGCGCTGTTCTACCTCGGCATCATGCTGCCGCTATGGTCGAGTTATCTCGTCAAGGTCTATGCCTGGAAACTGATCCTCGCCAAGGAGGGCATCCTCAACTGGATCTTCGAAAAGCTGCACCTGACCTGGCTGCTCGAAGCCTATCTCAGCGCGCCCTTGATTGGCGGCAACTCGCTTTCGGTCAGCTATACGGGCACCTTCCTGGTGTTCCTCTATGTCTGGCTGCCGTTCATGATCCTTCCCGTCCAGGCCGCGCTCGAACGGGTGCCGGGCAACCTGGTGGAGGCCTCCGCTGACCTTGGCGCCACGCCCGCCCAGACCTTCCGCACCGTGCTGCTGCCGCTGGCCATGCCGGGCGTGGTGGCCGGCTCCATCTTCACCTTCTCGCTGACACTTGGCGACTACATCATTCCGCAAATCGTCGGCTCCTCCCGGCTGTTCATCGGCCAGGCGGTCTATGCCCACCAGGGTACCGCCGGCAACATACCGCTGGCCGCCGCATTCACCGTCGTGCCGGTGGTGATCATGGGCTTCTACCTTTGGGGAGCAAAACGTCTGGGGGCTTTCAATGCGCTCTGACCGCAATGCACGCGCGCCGCTGGCGCTGAAGATTGCCGCAGCAGCGGGTCTGGCATTCCTGCACCTGCCGATCTTGCTGATCTTCGTCTACGCCTTCACTACCGAGGACAAGAGCTACCAGTGGCCGCCACCGGGCTTCACCATCAAGTGGCTGGGAGTGACCTGGAACCGGCCGGACGTGTGGGAAGCGCTGTGGCTGTCGGTGCGCGTTGCCGCAATAGCCACGTTGATCGCCATGGTGCTTGGAACGCTGTGCGCAGCGGCCGTATCACGGTGGAAGTTCTTCGGCCGCGAGACGATCTCGCTGCTGGTCATCCTGCCCATCGCACTGCCCGGCATCATAACCGGCATTGCCCTGCGCTCCGCGTTCAATCTGGCCGACATCCCGTTTTCATTCTGGACCATCGTGCTGGGTCACGCGACCTTCTGCATCGTCGTCGTCTACAACAATGCCGTTGCCCGGTTCCGGCGAACCTCCGGCTCGCTGATCGAGGCCTCCATGGACCTTGGCGCAGACGGGTTCCAGACGTTCAGATACGTGATCCTGCCCAATATTGGCACGGCCTTGCTGGCAGGCGGCATGCTCGCCTTCGCCCTGTCGTTCGACGAAGTGATCGTCACCACCTTCACCGCCGGGCAGCAGGCAACGCTGCCGATCTGGATGCTGGAAGAACTGGTTCGCCCCCGCCAGAGACCAGTCACCAACGTGGTGGCCATGGTCGTCGTTCTGGTGACCTTCCTGCCAATTCTTGCCGCCTACTATCTCACGCGTGACGGCGATCAGATCGCCGGTCATGGAAAATAACCCGCAATCGTATGGAGGACCCGCGATGCACACCCAAATGCTGATTGGTTCAAAGTTCGAAACCGGCACCGAAGCCGAGGAGGCCATCCTCAACCCGAAGACCGGTGAGACCATCGTCTCCCTTCCAGAAGCCTCCACGGCACAGATTGACCGTGCCGTTGCCGCCGCGCGCGCTGCGTTCGAGGGCTGGTCCCGAACCACTCCGGCGGAGAGATCAGGGTACCTGCTGAAAATCGCCGAACGGATCGAAGCAGAGGCCGACGCCTTTGCCGCACTTGAGGCGCTCAATTGCGGCAAGCCGATCAACGCTGCACGCAATGACGAACTGCCGGCCATCGTCGATTGCTACCGCTTCTTTGCGGGTGCGGTGCGCTGCATGCCGGGGGTGGCGGCCGGAGAATATCTCAGCGGCTTTACGTCCATGGTCCGGCGCGACCCGATCGGCGTCGTGGCCTCGATCGCGCCATGGAACTACCCGTTGATGATGATGGCATGGAAACTCGCCCCGGCAATCGGCGGCGGCAATACCGTCGTCTTCAAGCCGTCGGAACAGACACCGCTGACCACCCTGAAGCTTGCGCAAATTATGGCTGACGTGCTGCCGGAAGGCGTGGTCAACGTGATCCTTGGCCGGGGCAAGAGCGTCGGCAACACGCTGATCAGTCATTCCGGCATCGACATGATCTCGCTGACCGGGGACGTGGGCACGGGTAAGAAGATGCTCGAAGCCGCGGCAACGACCGTCAAGCGCACGCACCTGGAACTGGGTGGGAAGGCGCCGGTGGTCGTATTCGACGATGCCGACCTTGGTGCGGTGGTCGAAGGCTTGCGCGCCTTCGGCTACTACAATGCAGGCCAGGACTGCACCGCCGCCTGCCGCATCTACGCAGGATCGAAAATATACGACAACCTGGTGGCAGACCTGTCGGCGGCGGTTTCAACGATCAGGTTTGCCGACGCCGACGACACCAGCAACGAGATCGGCCCGCTGATTTCGAAGCGCCAGCAGGAACGTGTCGCGGGTTTCGTCGAGCGTGCTTCCGCACTCAAGCACATCGAGATCACGACGGGCGGCGGAGTTGGTCCCGGCAACGGCTTCTTCTTCCAGCCGACTGTCGTTGCCGGCGCGTTGCAGGATGACGAGATCGTGCGGCGCGAAGTGTTCGGACCAGTGGTGTCCATTACCAAGTTCTCCGATGTTGATGAGGCGGTTAGCTGGGCCAACGATTCCGATTACGGACTGGCATCCTCGGTCTGGTCGAAGGACGTCGGGCGGGCGATGGCATGCGCTGCACGGCTCAGGTACGGGTGCACCTGGGTCAATACGCATTTCATGCTGACCAACGAGATGCCGCATGGAGGTCTGAAACAGTCCGGCTACGGAAAGGACATGTCGATGTATGCCCTGGAGGACTACACCGCAGTCCGTCATGTGATGGTCGCCCATGGTGGCTGAATTGCGGGGTCCCTGCCGGCCGGAGTTGCCCGTCTACGGGCAACTTCGACAGCCTGGTCAGAGCCGATAGTCAGGTCAGATTGCTATTCCGTCCTGCCTCGGAGGCTGTCCAGCAGCAACTCTTCAATATCGAAATGTTTCTGGGCTTCGGCCAGGGTTCCCTCATCCAGGGCGGGTGGAGCCAGAACAACATCGGCCGCCAGGTGCTCCATGATCTGTGTCATTGCCGCAATACGCGCGTACTTCTTCTGGTTGGCGGGGATCAGATGCCATGGCGCAGAGGGCGTTGAAGTTTTCTCGAACATCTCGTCGATGGCCTCAACGTAGTCATTCCAGCGGCCCCGGTTTCGGAAGTCCTCGTAGGACAGCTTCCACCTCTTGAGCGGATCTCGAAGACGCGCTTCAAGCCTCTTCAACTGCTCCTCCGGGGTAATGTGAAAGAACAGCTTCACCAGCCGGATGCCATCGTCAGTGATCATGCGTTCGAAATCGTTGATCTCCCGATAGGCTGATTTCCACCGCGCCGTGGGTGTCAGTTCTTCAACCCGCTCCACTAGCACGCGTCCGTACCATGAACGGTCGAAGGCGGTAATCGCGCCCGCAGGTGGAAGCCGCTCCATGAACCTGAGCAGAAAATGTCTCTGCTTGTAGTAGTTGCGGGGAGGACCAATCGGCCAAACCTTGAAGCTTCTGGGGTCGAGAGCTGCCGAGATGCGCCGGATGGTGCCTCCTTTTCCGGCTGCATCCCATCCCTCGAAGACAATCACCGCGGACCGCCCTGAAAACAGGTAAGCCTGCTGGATCCGGGTCAGCTTGTTCTGCAGTTCGATCAGCTGACGCTCGTAGTCCCGCCGCTTGAGGTGCAGGCCCATGTCAGCCTTGTCGAGTTTCGGCGCCGGCGAACTTTTCAAGGTACAAGCTCCCATCAGCAAACTGCCCGGACTGCGGGGTCTGTTTCCCAGACCCGAACACCATAGCCGCAACTACATCAAGGGCGGTAGAGGCAGGGGAACACTGCCCCGGGCGAGTGGAAAACACATATACACGGCGGGCAGACCCTTCCGGCCGGGCTTGCATGAATGTCATCTGGAGCCAGATCGGATGGATACTCCGTTATAAGAGCAACCGCAGACGCTCTTGATGATAGCCAGAACCGGCCGCTGTTGCCCCTTGGCGGTCGTCATCGCCTCTCATGAGGTACCGCGATTTGGTACTTCTGTACGGATACTGTAAGCTGCAGCATTGATCGCGGATTCCTTGTCACCTTGCCGTATTCCAATCTGGTGCGAAGTCCCGGCTTATCCAAAAAAGGAGACTGATATGGCTGTTTATCTGATCGCGAATGTCAAGGTGACTGATGAGGCATGGATTCCAAGTTACGCTGCCAACGTGCATGAAATCGTTCACAAGCATGGCGGAGAGTATCTTTCACGCAGTGCGAACATCACGCCTGTTGAAGGACCTGCCCCGGATACGACCCTGATCGCCATCATAAAATTCCCATCCATGAACGCAGCTCAAGGGTTCATCAAGGATCCGGACTATGCGCCATATGGAAAGGCGCGCCAGCAAGGAAGCGAGAGTCATTTCTACATTATCGATGATACCGATGTGGCTGGCTCAATTCCCTATCTTTCCAAGGCAGAGAGCTGAATCTAAGGCCAAAGCGCAATCCAGCCATCGCTGTGCAGGCAACAACCTGCCTTTCCACTCGGCATGAACGATCAGAGTCACTCGACAAGCTGACCGAGAAGTCCGCTGAATGTAGGCACATTCCCAAGCGCGGCAAAATACCTGAGTGAGAGTAGGGAGAGCGTGGTGACCCGCCCGGTCTGCAGCGAACCTGTCTCTGGTCAAACTTTCCCTGATATACGGGAATTTACAGGGAACTTTTGGACACGAACAGGGAATTTCTGAGAACTATCAGGGACATTGCGCCCGCCTTCAGTCAACGTGCCGGTCTACAATCTCACCGCGCGCGAGGACCACATCGCGCCGTTGCCGTCGGTGTTCAGGATCGGCGAGTTCATGGGCGGCAAGACGGAACTCATGGTGGCAGGCTCCGGCCACATTGCCGGCGTGATCAACCCGCCTGAGTCAGGCAAGTACCAGTACTGGACCAACAACAAGGGCGCCAAGTCCCTCGACGAGTGGTTCAAGGGCGCGGAAGAACACCCCGGCTCCTGGTGGCCGCACTGGAAGGACTGGGTGAAGGAGCGCTCGGGCAAGAAGGTGCCGGCGCGCGACCCGGAGCTCGGGCCGTTGCAGCCCATCGAGCCTGCGCCGGGGAGTTATGTGAAGGTGAAGAGCTGAAGCACCGAAGCGATTGCGTGCTGACGTTCCGGAAAGCCGAGCAGAGCCTGTCATCAGCGATATTGCGACTACATGCCAATGTCTGCTTTGCGTTGTTTCTGAAAACTACAGCGCCTTTGCCTCCTCAAGGGAGTATGTCGGCAAGTGTCGATGTGCCTGCCGTGCAAGAAGCAGGCCCCTGCAATTCCCGTTGGGCTGAAGCATCTCGTCAAAGAGACGCGGAATCCCGAGGCTTTCCAGGTATGAAAAAAGCATGTCCGGAGTGAAGCGGTCACGCTTTCTTGGTGCGTCGTACCGCTCCGTGTCTTCAAACGGAAACGGTACACCGGTCTGTTCGAACAACCACCGCCCTCCATCATTTGCAGCCACAATGCTTCTGCGATACCCGTGTTCGTCGCTTCCGGCCTGTGACGTATCGTAGACCGCCAGAATGACGGCAAGATAGCGTACGCTTGGCGGGGTCACGCAGGCACGAAGGGCTGTAACCCCGAGTGCCCGTGATAGCTGCATCATGGGCAAATCCGGGTCCGAGCCGCGAGTTCCGTTAGCGAAGTAAACCGTCCAGCCGAAAGTCGTGGACAGGAACAGCTCTTTCGTCGGGGCCGGAGACAGTGGCTCGAGCATCGATAAGCAATGTTCCAGAGGACCTGACAACATGGTTGCCGCGACCTCAATGCCAGCATCCCGGTACATGCTGGCTCTGACGGCAGCTATTTTATCGACATCCGATCTGACAATTCCAAAATCATGGGTAACCGGCCACCATTGCGTCAAGATCTGCATATGTTGACGAAGCCAAGTGTCTTGCGTTCATGTGTGCGGTCATCATAGCCGACACAGGAGCACAAGGCATCAACTTCGCCGAATGCCCAAGATCTGCCGCTGAGCCAGAACCGGAATGCTCAGAGTATCCCCTCTTCCGCGTCCTCGACCGACACGCCCATCTTCTCCAGGCCTTCTTCAAGGTAGTCCGACAGCATCGGCACACCCAGCAGGTAGTTCTCGGTCTTGTTGACCCGTTCGGAGCGGGCGGTGTCCACCGCCTCGTCCCAGTCTTCCGGCTCGTAGGTGCCGCGGCCCACCCACATCAGGGCAACCAGCGACACCTGCTCGTCAATGTTCAGGTCAGCGATGAAATCGCGAAGTTCGGCTTCCAGCGGATCGTTGGCGCGGACTTCCAGGATCGAGTCCGGGTCGTTCTCGTCAATGTCGCTGTCCCACGCCCCGACCTTGCCATCCAGTTCGCGGGCGAGAACGATGATGTGGGCCACCTTTTCCGGTGCGATGTCGAGCATGGGTCTGCCTCCTTGCGTCAATGCATGGCGCAGTTTGGCCACACGCAGGCCTGGCGGTCCTTGATTCAGAGCAATTACTTGCGGGTACTTGCAAGCTGGCGCAGGCCTTGCGCGCGCCGGTCCAGCCACCAGCCGTACTGCTCGGGCCACTGGGCGAAGTCCAGGTCCACGCCCATGGCCTGCGCCTGGTGGCGGGGCCAGAATGGATCATGGATGGCTTCGCGCGCGATGGCGACCAGGTCGGCCTGGCCGTTCTGCAGGATCGCTTCCGCCTGTGGGCCGTCGAGGATCAGCCCCACGGCCATAGTCATGATGCCGGCCTCGCGCCTGATCCGCTCGGCGTAGGGCACCTGGAAACCGGGACCGCGGAGGCTCGTCGACGCGGTCGCGCCGGCAGCCGCGTTGCCGCCGGACGAGCAGTCGATCACGTCGACGCCAAGCGCCTTCAGCTCGCGCGCCAGCACCACCGAGTCGCCGATTTCCCAGCCGCCCTCGAACCCGTCCACCGAGGAGATGCGCACGAACAGCGGCTTGCCATCCGGCCAGACCAGGCGCACCGCCTCGGCCATTTCCAGCAGGAAACGCATGCGGTTCTCAAGGCTGCCGCCATAGGCGTCGGTGCGCTTGTTGGACAGGGGCGAGAGGAACTGCTGCGCTAGATATCCGTGCGCGGCGTGCAGCTCGATCAGCTCCATGCCGATGCGGTCGGCGCGGCTTGCGGCGTCCACGAACAGGCCGATTACCCGGGCAATGTCGGCGTGGCTCATTTCGCGCGGCACCAGCCAGCCGTCACCTGCGGGAACGGGGCTTGGACCGATGACCTCCCAGGGCAGCTCGCCGCGCGCGGCATCTGCGTCTGTCAGTGCGGCATTGCCGTGCCAGGGCCGCTGGATCGAGGCCTTGCGGCCGGCATGGCCAAGCTGGATGCCGGGCACCACGCCTTGCGCCTTCATGAAGTCCACGACCGGCCTGATGGCATCGGCGTGGGCCTCGTCCCAGATGCCGAGACAGCCGTGGGTGATGCGGCCGATGGCTTCGACCGCCGTTGCCTCGAGGATGACGGCGCCGGGCCGGCCCAGCGCATATTTCGAGTAGTTGGCGAAATGCCAGTCGTTGAACATGCCGTCGCGGGCGGAGTACTGGCACATCGGCGCAATGACGATGCGATTGGCCAGCGTCACGTCCTTGAAGCTGAGCGGGGTGAAGAGCTTCGGCAATTGCGTCATGGGAACATCGTCACCTGTTCAAGGCCGGTGGTTTCCAGCAGTCCAAACATCAGGTTGAAGTTCTGCACGGCCTGCCCGGCGGAGCCCTTCACCAGGTTGTCGAGCGTCGACATCAGGATGACCCGGCCCGGCACCCGGTCCGCCACCACGCCCAGCATTACGCGGTTGGAGCCGCGCACATATTGGGTGGCCGGCAGCACGCCCTTCGGCGCCATGTTGACGAATGGCTCGTCCTTGTAGCGGCTTGCCAGCGCGGCCTCGCAGTCGGCGGCCGTCTTGCCGGGGGACAGTCTTGCGTAGGCGGTGATGAACTCGCCCCGGCTCATGGGGATGAGGTGCGGGGTGAAGTTGACGATCACCTCCTTGCCGGCGGCAAGGCTCAGTTCCTGCTCGATTTCCGGCGCGTGGCGATGCTTGCCGACCGAGTATGGCCCCATGCCCTCGCCCGCCTCGCAAAACAGGGTGTTCTGCTTGAGCGAGCGGCCCGCGCCCGACACGCCCGACTTGGCGTCGATGATGAGGTCGGAGGCATCGATCAGTCCGGCGCTCACCAGCGGCAGCAGCAACATCAGCACCGCGGTCGGATAGCAGCCAGGGCAGGCCACGAGGCGCGTCTTCGCAATGTCGTTGCGGTAGTGCTCGGTGAGGCCGTAAACGGCTTCCTTCTGGAGGTCGAGCGCGATGTGCTCGTTGCCGTACCATTGCCTGTAGGTATCCGGATTGCGCAGCCGGAAATCGGCGGACATGTCGATCACCTTGATGCTGTCCGGCAGGGTGACGATCACCTCCTGGCTGGTGGCGTGCGGCAGGCCGCAGAAGGCAGCATCGACGTTTGCCCAGTCCACCTCGTCGTTCTTCACCATGGCCGGCAGACCGAGGCCCGCAAGGTGCGGATAGACCGTCTCGACCGGCTGGCCGGCATGGGAGTTGGCGGTGAGCGCCACGATTTCCATGTTCGGATGCACCACGGCAAGGCGGATCAGGTCGGCGCCCGTGTAGCCGGATGCGCCGATGACGGCGATGCGAACCTTCTTGCTGCTCATGGTGCAAACCTCCTGATGACGATGGCGCCAGTCCTTAGCCGGTTTGCAGGGTTTGCGCAAAGCCTGCGCGTGGCCTAGACAACAGTGCAGCCAGACCAATCTCGCATACCGGACGGGTTCAACCTCGATGCGCCTCCTGTTCCTCTCCACAGCCGGACATTTCGGCGGCACCGAGCGCTGGGCCTCGATGGCGATTGCCGAGCTCAGCGCGCGCGGTCACGAGGTGTGGATGGGCTGTCCCGACTTGCCGCACAAGGGACAGTTCATCGCCGCAGACCGGCTGTGGCACGGCGGCCCCACGGGCATGTTCGACACCGCCGGCAAGGCGCGGCTTGCCGCATTCTGCCGCCAGCACCAAATCGATGCGCTGATCCCGGTGAGCCAGCGGGCCTATTTTCCGGCAGGCCAGGTGGCGCGCCAACTGGGCCTTGCCTGTGTGCTGCGGCTGGGCATCGTGCGGCTGCCATGGCGGCCGGTGGTGGACTGGTACGGTTATGGCATCTACCCGCACGCCATCATCGTCAACACGCAGCGCATCAGGCAGGTGCTGGCCCGGGCGCCGTTCGTCAAGGCCGAGCGCATTCACGTCATCTACAATGGCATCGTACGCAAACCGCTTGCGCCGGTGAAGCGCGAGCCTGGCCGTTTCACCATCACCAGCACTGGCACGCTGTCTTACCGCAAGGGCCAGGAACACCTGCTGCGCGCCGCCGGCCTGCTGCCCAATGCGCTGAAGGCGAAGGTCCATGTCGAGCTGATCGGCGACGGACCGGCCCGAGGTAAGCTGGAGGCGCTGGTGCGCCGGCTGGGGCTGGAAGGCAACGTGACCTTTACCGGCCATCTCGACCGGCCGGTCGATCATGTGGCGGCAAGCGACCTGTTCGTGCTGCTGTCGTCGCAGGAAGGCATTTCCAATGCGCTTCTGGAAGCGATGGACGCAGGCGTTGCGGCCTATGCCACGCTGGTGGGCGGGCATGGCGAGTTCATCGAGGATGGCGTCAATGCCTGGGTTGCCCGAAGCCGCCGGCCGGCAGCGGTAGCGGCAGACCTGGCCCGCATCATCGAGGCGGCTGGCCGGGTGGAGGTGGCCGCGCGGGGTCAGCAGAGCGTACGCGAACGTTTCTCCATGCAGGCCATGGGAGACCGGCTGGAACAGGTCATCGGCGAGGCTGTTGATGCTGCCCGGAAACGAACGGACCCGGATGCCTGACTGGGCAATCCGGGTCCGCAGAGTCTGGTTGCGGAGGCGGTGGGGCCTCCGGCCTCACGACTTACTGGGCGAGCTTGGCAAACTCGTCAGCATCCAGCTGGCCATCGCCATTGGCGTCGGCAGCGGTGAATGCGTCGTCAGCCATGTCCGGCATTGCAGCCTTGGCTTCTTCCATGGAAACGGTGCCGTTGCCATCGGTGTCGACAGCAGACATTTCAGCGGCCTGGGCAGCGGAAACAGCCATCAGGGAAACGGCCAGAGCAGCGAGAATCTTCTTCATTTGTACTGAACTCCAAAGAGATCTGTAAGCCTTGCATCGTCCCGGCACCATGCCGGCGATTGATGAGGGTGGCTCAACGTGTTGCCTCATCTGGACGCGATATCTGCGCTTGCCTGTTGGAAAATTTAGGACTGAATTGCCACTGCGCGCTGGCGAAATTGCGGCAAACCGGTGGCGGAGAGCCTGAATCCGACATCGGCTGGAAGTGATGTCGCTTTCAGGCGAGGCGGAACATGAAGAAGGCCCCGCCATGGCATGGCGAGGCCCGAATTCTTTCAACAATCCCGGCAACTTAAATGACCGGGAAGACCTGGCGTCAGCCCTGGATGTTGGTGAACTCTTCGGCGCTCAGTTCGCCGTTCTGGTCGCCATCGGCAGCCTTGAAGGCATCATCGGTGAGGTCCGGCATGGCGGCCTTCGCCTCTTCCATGGTCACCGAGCCGTTCTGGTCGGCATCGACGGCGCTGAAGTCGGCCGCCAGAGCCGCGGTCGAAGCGAAGCCGGATGCCAGCAGGATTGCGAGAAACTTCTTCATTGTTTGATCTCCAGTCAGACTTTTACCGACCGCCAGCCCAACTGATCATGTCGAACGGGCGGACAGTCATGTGGAAGCCGTCCACGGGAAACAGACTGCCCGGCCAATGCGGCGAGCGGTTGCGGGCGATGGGGAAATAGCGGGACGATTCCGTGGTGGAATGTGGCAGGGATACCTGACAGATCAACGGCGACATTCTATGCTAAAATTGCTGGGCAGCATGTGCGTGAACAGCTAGACATTCCCCAGGCTCGGCCTGAGGCATTGCATTATTGCGATGTCCACAAAAGCATTACTTTACTCCAGATGGAAGCAGCAGCACCAATGAACATCAAGAGCAAGTTTTTGAGACTTATTCTTGGTCGGCATCATGAGAAGCTGTTTTGGCGCAAGATCGAGAAGAACAAGGGCTACATCATTGCCAAGCTTGATGAACTGGGCATCGGTGAGGGGGACGTCATCGTTGATCTTGGCGCAAACATCGGTCTGTTCAGCGAATGCTGCCTTGATCGCGGGGCCACGGTACATGCCTACGAACCCAAGTCACTGGCGGCAGCAGAGCTAGTCAGGAGGCTGGGCCAGCGCGAAAACCTCCATTTTTATCAGGCAGCGGTAAACTGTTGACGCGTGTCGAAGCGGACCCGGATCTGAAACGCAAGGTTCTGTTGGACTGGATGTAGGAATTGCGACCAGTCTGCCAAGCAGAGTCTTGCGCCGTGGAAGTTCATGCGCCTAACATCCACGCGGTGACAGGCCCATGGGTGATGCCGCAAGCTCACCTGTATTGGCAGCCCTCCATCGAACCACTTTTTTCAAAAGGCAAAAGGCATGCTGTTGCGGCACAGAAATGTCGGACCGGAATTCCCGCCTTTGGTGATTGCGGAAATTGGCATCAATCACGGCGGTGATCTTGATACTGCGCGAGAGATGGTGACGTTGGCTGCCAAGGCTGGCGCGGAATGCATCAAGCACCAGACGCATTTTGTTGACGACGAAATGACGGAGGAAGCCAAGAGTATCTTTCCACCAAATGCACCTCACTCCATATGGGACGTCATGGAACAATGCGCCCTCACGGCGGATGACGAGATTGCGCTTAAGAGACATGCGGAAGATCTGGGGCTCATCTATCTGTCGACACCTTTTTCTCGCAAGGCCGCCGACTTTCTCAATTCCATTGGTGTGCCAGCCTTCAAGATCGGATCGGGAGAAGCCGACAACCTGCCGCTGATCAGGCACATCGCCAGCTTCGGCAAGCCAGTGATCATGTCGACCGGCATGCAGTCGATCGAAACCATCCGCACATCGGTAGACATCATCCGCCGGGCCGGCATCGAGTTCGCACTGCTCGAATGCACAAACCTTTATCCGTCCCCGCCGGAGATCGTTTCGTTGCAAGGCGTCAAGGAACTCCAGAAGGCATTTCCGGACGCGATTGTCGGGTTTTCCGATCACTCGATTGGATCCGAGATGGCCCTGGCTTCAGTGGCCCTGGGGGCCTGCATCATCGAACGGCACTTCACCGACACCCGCTACCGGAAGGGTCCAGACATCTCGTGCTCAATGGACCCTGAAGAGCTTTGCTGGCTGGTGGGCCGGTCGCGCGAGATTCACACCGCGCTGCACAACCCAAAGCAGCGTACTGCACCGGAAGAGGATGTGTACCGATTCGCTCGTGGCTCTGTCGTGGCGGACCGCACCATCCGGGCCGGCAGCATTATCAGCGAGGCAGACATCTGGGTTCGCCGTCCCGGCAATGGCGAGATAGCGGCCTACGATTTCGACAAGGTGGTCGGACGCACGATCAGGCAGACGGTGACGCGAAACACGCAGATCCGCTGGGAGATGCTTGAGTGATTTTCAATCGAATGGCCCAGCACCCATGACCGCAGCAGTCTCTCGCGAAATACTGTTCGTGACAGGCACCCGTGCCGACTTCGGCAAGCTGGAGCCACTTGCACTGGCAGCACGCAAGGCCGGCCACCAGGTCTCGTTCTTCGTCACCGGGATGCACATGATGAGCAAGTACGGGCTGACCAAGAACGAGGTTCACCGCAGCGGCGATTTCAAGGTGATTGAGTTTGTCAATCAACGGCCTGGCGACCCGCAAGACATCGTCTTGTCCAAGACGATTTCGGGATTCTCGGACTATCTTCAGGAAAGCAGGCCCGACCTGATTGTCGTACATGGCGACCGGGTGGAGGCAATCGCCTGCTGCCTTGTCAGCGCCATCAACTACGTCCGCTGTGCGCACGTCGAAGGTGGCGAAGTCTCCGGCACCATTGACGAGGTGTTCCGGCACTGCAACACCAAGTTGTCCACCGTACACCTGGTCAGCTCGGACACGGCGAAGAAACGCATTCTGAGGATGGGCGAGGCAGAGAGTTCCGTCCATGTCATCGGATCTGCAGAGCTTGACATTCACGCCACCGATACCGGGGTGAGCATAGAGCAGGTCATACAACGTTATGACATCTGTTCGCCTGATTACGGGATCTGCGTGTTTCATCCGGTAACGTCCGAAAGGGCGAGCATGGGAGCCCAGGCAGACGCACTTTTCGATGCGCTTGAGGCATCAGGCCGCTATTTTGTAGTTATCAAGCCCAACAATGACCCTGGATCCGACCAGATCGAGGCCCGCATCGGCAAACTCCCCAAGGACCGGTTCCGGGTTCTGCCTTCGATGAGGTTTGCATACTTCTCAACGCTCATGAAAAATGCGGGCGTTATTGTTGGCAACTCGAGCATGGGCGTGCGCGAGGCACCGTTCATCGGCATACCTTCCCTCGACATCGGCAGCCGGCAAACCAACCGCTCTGATGCATCATCGGTTTATCATTGCCTCGCCACGAACCGCGCCGAGATTACTGCATTTCTTCAGAAGCAGTGGAGCAAGCGATACCCGCCACATAAGGAATTTGGCGAAGGCACAGCCGCCGACCATTTCGCCCGACTGCTGGACGATGAAGCTTTCTGGAGTTCGCCGCTGCAGAAGTCGTTTGTGGATAGCTCAACTGATGGCTAACCAGACCAGGGTCGTGGCCATAGTGCCGGTGCGGGCACAGTCGAAGGGGTTGTCGCGAAAGAACGTGCGAGACCTTGCCGGCAAACCGCTTTACAGGCATGCCGTTGACCAGGCGGTGAGGATCACAGGAGCTTGCGTCATCACCACCGACATCGAGGAAGTCCTCGCTGCGGACTTGCCCGGATCATGCGTCAAGCTGCGCAGGGACCCGGCGCTGGCGGCGGATGACACCCCCATGGAACAGGTGATCGAAGATGTCATCCGCAAGCTGTCTCTGGGAGACCAGATCATCCTGCTGCTGCAGGCAACGTCACCGCTGCGTCTCGATGAGGACATCAGGGCTGCTCTCAGCTTGCACGCAACCGGCAAGCATGACCTCGTGATGAGTGTGACCGCTGCCGACCCGGGCGTGTTGAAATACGGCACCATACGCGACGGCGAGTTCCTTCCCGTTTCGAGTCCTGAGTACTGCTTCACCAATCGCCAGCAATTGCCCACCGTGTTCAGGCCGAACGGCGCGGTCTACGTGTTTTCAACGAAGACCTTCCGGCAATCTGGCTGGAGCTTTCCCCACAGGAGAATCGGCGCAACCGTAATGCCTGCGGATCGCTCTTTCGACATCGATACGCTGGCCGACCTCGAAGCTGCATCTCGACTGCTGTCTGGACGGCCCGAATACTGAGCCGTAAGCCAGCCAGGCCGGGAATCTCACGACGGCTTTCTGGACAATACGATCAAACCGGGGGCAAATTGCTCGATTGCCACGTTCTGGAATTTGCCCAGGGTTCGTGAAAATTGTGATGCGCGCTCCCGCACCTCTTGCACTTCGAAATCGCTCTTGTGGGTAAGTACAGGCCGATAACCGCCTGGGAGGCGCGGCTTTATCCAGCGCCGCGCTTGATCAATCGCGAACACAATGCGGCTTCCAACGATGGACAGAAGGCTCGGTTCGGGGACTGTAATTCCATTCAGTGCCGCGACGATGCGCTCACAGGCCATCGGACCGTCAAGAGCACTGGCATGACCCGTCAGCACGGCAGCAGGCGTGTTGCCCGTCTTTGTTTCCGCGCGCACCAGTTCACCTGCCCGCTGGCCTAGCGCATCGGCGAAGCGAATCCGCTCGCCCATCTGATTTGGCAGCGGTTCATAGATATCGATGTCGTCTACCGGGGCGTAGGTCAATACCGGCACCCCGAGAAGCGCAGCCTCAACAGCGGTGGTGCATCCGTTGTGGATGACACCTTGCGAGGCCATCAGCCAGGCAGCGATGGCACCTTCTCGCACCACTTCTACATTCTCGTAATCCGAGGCAATTGCCTGCCATGGCTCCAGGCTCTCTGCCGGGTGAGGACGCACGATCACCTTATGGGGGGCAACTGATTTTGCCAGTCCGGGCAATGCCTGCCTCAAGGCATCAAACATAGTCTTCTTGTGCCGCATGGCGCGGGCACGATACTCGTTGAAGGCCTCGTAGTCAGGCGACTTCCGGTCGATCTTCAAGATCGGACCTCGAGGTCCTATGGGGTTGGCATCGCTGAAATTGCCATTGACCAGAATGAACCTGCCATGTCGCGCCCGAATTTGCCGGGCTTCTTCCTCCAGCAGTCCACGCACCTCCGACCGCAACAGATCGATCCTCGGATTACCGCTCGCGACGATTGGCGTGCCTGGATATCCCGGATGAGCGCGCCAGGTGTTTGCATTGCTTTCGCCCCATGCCAGCAACAGCCTAGGCGTCTTCATTGCACCCACTTCCATCTGGGCATTATGGATACGGTCTGCATAACGCACCAAACCCTCCTCATCCCAAGCAACGACAGTATGTCCCAGCGCGGCGACAAGGCGGGGGAAGCCGGCAAAACGGACATTCTTAACAATGTAGATCGACGGCTGAAAGGGATGAGCGTGAATCGCCCGGTCAGCACCGAAGTAGCAGCTGTATCCGGCTTCTGCGGCAAATAGTGCAAGCAACAGCTTGCCATCGCTTTCCCGGCTGGTAACCTCAACTGGCAGCAGCAAACGCCGCGCCGTTTGACGGCTTTTGTGCACAGGGTTTGCTGACATCGTAACGCTCGTGGATTGGTCGCAGGCAGCCGCCTGTACAAGGAGATCAAGTTGCACTCCAGGAAGACAACAAGTCTTCGCTGAGAGCGAACGACGATCACTTTGCCCGCCCATGGACTGCTTGCCAAACGATCAACTTTACGTCAAGTGCGCTGAAGCCCCCTCAAAACCCCAGCGGCATCAGCCGGTAGCCCTGGTCGGTGCGATAGCCGAGGCCGTCGTGGCGGGTGCGGAAGCAGGACTCGCCCGCCTTTCGGCGGGTGAAGAACATCGAGCACAGGCTGCCGGTTTCCTCGTCGATGCGCCACTGGCCGAACAGCTGCCTTCCGGATGAAGCGACCATGCGCATGCCGCCATCCTGGCGATAGATGATGCGGCCCGAGTAGCGGCCCCTGAACGAGAGTTCGGTATCGACAAGCTCGCGCTTGATGTCGGGGGCGGACATCCACTCGGCGGCGCTCGCGGGCGCCGTAATGGCGGCAAGGCCAGCCGCGGCAAGCCCGGCAAAGGCAATCAGGAACGGCGTCTTCATCGTCTAAGGCTCCCGGCCATTTCGGGCGCCTGCACCGGTCATGCATTAAAGCAGTCCGTCTTCTTGTTGTTCGTCATCCGGCCATGCAAGGCGCCAGGGTTTCAGTTTCTCCTCAATACTGTACGGGTCCGGCCATGCACGTCCGTGCAAAGTGTCACCCGGCAAACAATCGCCTGAAGAGAAATGATCCGCCGCATTGGTTAACGCCTAGTTACCCACCGCGCGCCATGGCATCCGGTGGACCGGCAGACTACTCTGCCGCCACCTTCAGCCGCTCCGCCAGCGCAGGCGGCACCGGGCCGCCGGTCGCCCAGTCGAGGAGTTCGGCCGTATGCACCACGGGCACTGCCGTACCGGAGCCGATCTGCATCATGCAGCCGATGTTGCCGGCGGCGATCACCTCGGGCGTCAGTGCTTCCAGCGTCTTCACCTTGCGGTCCTTCAGCTGCTTCGAGATGTCCGGCTGCATCATGTTGTAGGTGCCGGCAGAGCCGCAGCACAGGTGCGGGTCGGCGGGCTCCAGCACGGTGAAGCCGGCCTTCGCCAGCAGCGTCTTGGGGTGGGTCTTGATCTGCTGGCCATGCTGCAGCGAGCAGGCGGCGTGATAGGCCACCTTGAGGTTCGGGGCTTGCGGCTCGTTCAGGCCGAGGTCCACCATCACCTCGGAAATGTCCTTCGCCAGACCGGCGATGAGCTTGGCATCCTCGGCCAGCGGCTCGCCCTCGAACATGTGGCCATAATCCTTCACCGTGGTGCCGCAGCCCGAGGTGTTGATAACCACGGCATCAAGCCCGCCATCATCGCGCACCTTCATCCAGGCGCGGATGTTGGCGGCGGCAGAGGCGTGGCTTTCAGCGGTCTTGCCCATGTGATGGGTGAGTGCGCCGCAGCAGCCCATGCCCCTGGCGATCACCACCTCGCAACCGTGACGGGTGAGCAGGCGGATGGTGGCCTCGTTGATATCGGTGTTGAGGGCGCGCTGGGCGCAGCCGGTCAGCAGCGCCACGCGCTTGCGGCGTTCGCCCTGCGCTGGGAACACCTGCGGCACGTCCATGGGGCTGGGCGAGGGCATGTCATCGGGGGCCAGTTCCACCATCGCCTTCAGCCGGCCCGGCAGGTAGGCGGCAAACGGCTTGGCAAACTTCGCGCCGAACATGGCGAGGCGGAAGCGGTTGGGATAGGGGATGATCTGCGACAGCAGCCAGCGCAGTGCGCGCTCCGGCAACGGGCGCCTGTAGGTCTGCTCGATGTATTCGCGCGCATGGTCAACCAAGTGCATGTAGTGCACGCCGGATGGGCAGGTGGACATGCAGGCCAGGCACGACAGGCAGCGGTCGATGTGCTTCACCGTTTCCTTGTCGGCAGGCCGGCCCTTTTCCAGCATGTCCTTGATCAGGTAAATGCGCCCGCGCGGCGAGTCCAGCTCGTCGCCGAGCACCTGGTAGGTCGGGCAGGTCGCCGTGCAGAAGCCGCAGTGAACGCAGGTGCGCAGCACCTTGTTCGACCGCTTGATCATCGGATCGCGCAACTGTTCGATGGTGAAATTGGTCTGCATGTGTGCGGTTATCCCATGCGTCCGGGGTTCAGAATGCCGTGCGGATCGAATCTGGCGCGCAGGCCCTTGGAGATGGCGGCCAGCGCCGGCGGCTCGGGGTGAAAGACGCCGAGCCTTGCCTTGGTGGCCTCATCGGCGCGCACCAGCGTGGCGTGGCCGGACATGCCGCTGGTGAGCGAGCGCACATCGGTACCCGCCGGCACCCGTGCCCACACCTGGCCGCCGCCCCAGTCCATCTGCACCACCGCACCATCGGGCAGGCAGGCCACAACAGCCGGTCCGTCCGACGGCTTCACCGAAAGGCGCCAGACATCGCCCTGCCCGTCTGCCACCTGCCTGATGTCGCGCACATCGGCCCAGGCCTCGCCGTTGGCCTTGTCATCGAGGCTCACGTCCACTTCGCCGAACCTGCCCAGCAGGTCTTTCAGCTGCCCGGCGCGATATTTCACCGAGCCCTCGAAGCCCTCGACGCGGATCATGGTGACAGGCTCGCCGGAGGCCTTGTGGGCAGCACCGGTCACATCGAACGGCGAGGTGAGAGCCGCACTCATCACCTCCACCGCGCGGGCAGGATCAAGGCCTGCGACGGACACGAGCGCCGAGGTTTCCGGTGCGGGCAGCACCTTGAAGGCCACCTCGGTGAGTACGCCCAGGGTGCCGTGGCTGCCGGCCATCAGCTTGACCAGGTCATAGCCGGTGACGTTCTTCATCACCCGGCCACCATTCTTGATGGCGGTGCCCTCGCCGTTGACGAAGCGAACGCCAATCAGTGAATCACGGCAGGCACCAGCCTGGATGCGGCGCGGGCCGGAGACATTGGCCGCCACCACGCCGCCGATGGTCGGCTTGCCTTTGATGCCGTATAGCGCACGGTGATCCATCGGCTCGAAGGCCAGACGCTGGTTTTCCTTGGCCAGCGTTTTCTCCACGGTCTCGAGCGGCGTGCCTGCGGCGGCGACAATGGTCAGCGCGCCGGGCTCATACAACGATATGCCCTTGAGGCCGGAGGTGTTGAGCATGGCCCCGGTGACGCCGTGGCCAAGACCCGCCCGTGTTCCGCCACCCATGATGTGCAAGGGGGTTTTCTTCGCCGCCGCCGCCCGCACGGCCTCGGCGAGGTCGCTTTCGGATTTCGGGGTCATGCGGCGCGGCGCTCCCTGGTGGTGACCAGCGGGAACACCTTGGCCGGGTTGAGCAGCCACTTGCCGTCGAATACGTCCTTGACGCGCACCTGGGCCTCGATGTCTCCTTCGTTGTACTGGGTCAGCATGAGGTCGCGCTTTTCCACGCCGACGCCATG
>CAVOZK010000030.1:0-14300 GCA_963700935.1 uncultured Alphaproteobacteria bacterium
GGGGACCAGGTGGCCAATGAAGCGAGAGCCTTTCTCCTCCAGTTCGGCAGTGGCGGGGGCGTTTATGGTGAGGAGCCGTGACATGGCTCTACAGTGGCTGCGTGGTGCGCCGCGGACAAGGGGCTGGAGGGGGGAGTTGACCTCCATCAAGGCGCGCAACGGATGGTTGGTGTATGGGGTCGATATCAATTCAGGCAGGGAGGGTCAGTCCATGGCGCAGCAGTCAACGGTTAAGGGCAAGGCGAACGGTGCGGGCGAGGAGGCTGCCCCGGCAGTTGCGCCAGCGGTGGAGGAGGTTGCTGCCCCGATCGATGGGGCGGCTGCTCCGGTCGCAGGCGTGCAGCAGCCCAAACCGGCGAAACCGTCACTGGCGGAACGCAGGCAAAATCCGGATGCGATCCGCCGCGTGTTCGAAAACGGCGAATATCCCTACAAGAGCAAAGATCAGCCGCACGACCTATGAGAAGCACAAGGCGGAGCTGCAGGTCGAACTGCTGAAGGCGCAGGATTGGGTCAAGGAGACCGGCCAGAAGATCGTTCTGCTGTTCGAGGGACGCGACGCGGCCGGCAAGGGCGGCACGATCAAGCGCTTCACGGAGCATCTCAATCCGCGCGGCGCGCGCGTCGTGGCGCTCGACAAGCCGTCCGAGCGCGAGCGCACGCAATGGTATTTCCAGCGCTACATCGAGCACCTTCCGGCCGGCGGCGAAATCGTGCTGTTCGACCGGTCCTGGTACAATCGCGCCGGCGTCGAACGGGTCATGGGTTTCTGCACGCCGAACGAATATCTCGAGTTCATGCGCGCAGTGCCCGGAACTCGAACGCATGATGGTGCGCAGCGGGATTCTGTTGTTCAAATACTGGTTCTCGGTGACGCGCGAAGAGCAGCGCGCCGCTTCAAGTCGCGCGAGACACGAGCCGCTCAAGAAGTGGAAGCTGTCGCCCATCGACCGGCAGTCGCTCGACAAGTGGGACGACTATACCGAGGCCAAGGAGGCGATGTTCTTCTATACGGACACCGCCGATGCGCCGTGGACCATCGTCAAGTCCGACGACAAGAAGCGCGCGCGGCTGAACTGCATGCAGCACTTCCTGTCGGCCTGCCCTATCCCGGCAAGGATAAGCGCGTGCGTCGGCCAGCCCGACCCGCTGATCGTGGGCTCCAGCGTCGATGTGATCGGGCGCAGCGAACACATTCTCGGCAGCGCGCTACATCCGGAACTGCGCAAGGGCGGGTGAGGCTTCAGCCTCACCCCTTCTTCATCTGGGCGCCTGGCGTGGAGGCGGACAGGGCGTATTCCTCGTCCGACATCACTTCCTCGACGCCTTCGAACAGTGGCGAGGACAGGTAACGCTCGCCGGTGTCGGGCAGCATGCACAAGATGGTGGTGCCCTTCGGCGCCTTCGCAGCAATGTCCATCGCAATGGCGAAGGTCGAACCACCTGAGACGCCGGTGAAGATGCCTTCCTTCTGCGCCAGCTTGCGCGACCAGGCGATGCCGTCGGGCCCGGCGACCGGGATCAGTTCGTCGTAGTACTTCTTGTCGATGGCTTCCTGCAGCACCAGCGGGATGAAGTCCGGCGTCCAACCCTGGATCGGGTGGGGCTGGAAGGCCGGATGGCTCTCAGCGGGCTGGCCCTTGGCGTTGCGCTTCTGCTTGTGGCCGGATGCAATAAGGGCTGCGTTGGCCGGCTCGGACAGGATGATCTTCGTGTCCGGGCTTTCCTTGCGCAGCACGCGAGCCACGCCGGACACGGTGCCGCCGGTGCCATAACCGGACACCCAATAGTCGAGCTTCCTGCCCTTGAAGTCGGCCATGATTTCGCGCGCCGTGGTGTTTTCATGGATCTTGGCGTTGGCCGCGGTCTCGAACTGGCTGGCCAGGAACCAGCCGTTCTTTTCGGCCAGTTCCACCGCCTTGTTGTACATGCCGGTGCCCTTCAGTTCCTTGGGCGTCAGCACCACCTTGGCGCCGAGGAAGCGCATCAGCTTGCGCCGCTCGACCGAGAAGCTTTCGGCCATGGTGATGACCAGCGGATAGCCCTTGGCCGCGCAGACCATGGCAAGGCCGATGCCGGTGTTTCCCGAGGTGGCCTCGACGACGGTCTGGCCGGGCTTGAGCGCGCCGGACTTTTCGGCCTCCTCGATGATCGAGATGGCGAGGCGGTCCTTGACCGAACCTGCCGGGTTGAACGCCTCGAACTTCACGTAGACGTTCACGCCTTCGGGCGCGAGGTTGTTGATGCGGACGGCGGGCGTGTTGCCGATGGTGTCGAGAATGCTGTCGTAAAGCTGGCCGCGGCCAGAGGTGGTGCGGGACATGGGGAAGAGCCTCCAGGATGTTGAGTGTTTGTTTTAACGAACAGCCTAACAGGTTCCAACGTTCGCGCCAATCGGGATTGCCAAACTGTGGCCGGACATGAAAAAGGCCTCCAGATCAGTGATCTGGAAGCCTGTTCTTCTAGAGTGATTCAAGAAGGACTACCGCGGACGGCAACCCTCGTAGCGCATGCAGCCGGCATAGTTGCCGCCGCCATAGCCCCAGCGGGCCACGCAGGCGCGGTGGGCGCGGGTACAGCGGCCCCCGCCACCATAGTGCCGGTAACGGCGCACACGCGGGCGGTAATAGTAGGGCGAGCCGTAGTAGTACGGGTAGCCGCCGTAATAGTAGGGCGAGCCAATACCGAAGTAGATCGACGGGCCGCCCCAATGCCGATAGTGGCGGCGATGACCATAGTAACGGCGATGACCATAGTGGCGCCGGCCAACCTTGGTTACCTGGCTGGCGTCTGCAGCGATGCCGGCGACGCCAGAGCTAGCGAAGCCAGACGCTGCCGGCGAGGCGCTTGCCTGACCGGACATCGCCAGCAATGTGCCTGCGGCAATGGCCGCCGCAGCGAAGACGGACTTGAAGTTGCGGAACATGGAAGTTCACTCCTTTAGCTTGCCCCTCGTAATGACAAGGTTAGTCCGCGATGTGTGGCCATTCCTTGACAGAGGTCAAAGAAAAAGCCGGCGCTGCGCCCGATTTGGGGCAGGTAGCCGGCTTGTCCTCAATGATGCTGACGCTATCAGGCCGTTTCGTTGGCCGGGGCGACCTCGATGCCGTTCTCGGCGAAGGTGTCCTTCAATTCGCCGTTCTGGAACATCTCGGTGATGATGTCGCAGCCGCCGACGAACTCGCCCTTGACGTAGAGCTGCGGGATGGTCGGCCAGTCGGAGTATTCCTTGATGCCGTTGCGCAGGTCGTCGGACTGCAACACGTTTACCCCGGCATAGGGCACGCCGAGATAGTCCAGCATCTGCACGACGCGGCCGGAGAAGCCGCACTGCGGCTGGTCCGGGGTGCCTTTCATGAACAGCACCACGTCGTTGTTCTTCACTGCGTTGTCGATCCAGTCATGGATGGGGTTGCTCATTCTCATCTCCATTCCGGGTTCAAGGGCCGGTGTTCAGGAATTACGAAGGTCAGGTATAGCACCGGGTCGCGGGTGGTTTCCAGCGGGTGTTGATCAGTCCGGCGCCTTGGTGTTAAGGGCGAGCGCATGCAGTTCGCCACCCATTTTGCCCTTCAGCGCGGCATAGACCATCTGGTGCTGCCTGACCTTGGGTTTGCCGCGAAAGGCTTCCGAGACGATGGTCGCCGACCAGTGGTCGTTGTCGCCGGCTAGGTCGGTAAGTTCGATCTTCGCATCGGGCAGGGCCTCGCGGATCATCGCCTCGATTTCGGGTCCGGACATCGGCATGGGCAGTGCTCCCTCTGGTCAGGCCATTTCAGTCGCAGAAGACATGAAGCCGGGGAACCAGCCTTCATGCGCCTCGCGCAGCTTGTTGAGCGATATGGAGGCCTCGCCCATGACTATCAAGCCCGAGCCGGTGACGGTGCCGATACGGCTGGCCGGAATGCCGGCGTCTTCGGCCGCAGACAGCAGCGGGTGGGCGTCCATGGGGCGGCAGGTGACCACGTAGCGGGCCTGGTCCTCGGCGAACAGGGCGACGTGCGCCTCGACTTCGCGCGGCAGCTCGATCTTGCAGCCGATGCGGGACGCCAGCGCCATGTCGGCCAGCGCGGCGACAAGGCCGCCGTCGGAAATGTCATGCACGGCGGTGAGCCGGCCCTTGCGGATCTTGGCGCGGACAAAGTCGCCATGCTGCTTTTCTTTCGCCAGATCCACCGGGGGCGGGCCTCCTTCCTCGCGGCCCAGCACCTCGCGCAGGTACATGGACTGGCCGAGATGGGTGCCGTGGCCGCCGATGAGGATGATGGCGTCGCCTTCCTGCTTGAAGGCCAACGTTGCCATTTTCGTCACGTCCGGCATCAGGCCGACGCCGCCGATGGCCGGGGTGGGCAGGATGCCTTGCCCATGGGTTTCATTGTAGAGCGAGACGTTGCCCGACACGACGGGAAAGTCCAGCGCGCGGCAGGCCTCGCCGATGCCCTGTACGGACTTGACGAAGGTGCCCATGATCTCGGGCTTTTCCGGGTTGCCGAAGTTGAGGTTGTCGGTGATGGCGATCGGGTCGGCGCCAACTGCAGTGAGGTTGCGCCAGACTTCAGCGACTGCCTGCTTGCCGCCCTCGAACGGGTCGGCCTCGACATAGCGGGGCGTGACGTCGGTGCACACGGCGATGGCCTTGCCCGCATCGGACACGCGAACCACGGCGGCGTCGCCGCCCGGTATCTGCGCGGTGTTGGACTGGATCAGGTTGTCGTACTGCTCCCACACCCAGCGGCGCGACGACATGTCGGGCGAGCCCATCAGCTTCATAACGGCGGCCACAAGGTCATTGGGCGCGGGCACGTCGTCAGCCTTGAGAGTTGCCGGCTTCTTCGGCTCTACCCACGGGCGGTCGTATTCCGGGGCTTCATCGCCCAGGTCCTTGATCGGCAGGTTGGCAACCTCTTCGCCGTTCCACAGGCAGCGGAAGCGCAGGTCGTCGGTAGTCTTGCCCACGATGGCGAAGTCCAGCCCCCATTTATGGAAAATGGCCTCGGCCTCCTTCTCCTGTTCGGGGCGCAGCACCATGAGCATGCGCTCCTGGCTTTCCGACAGCATCATCTCGTACGGCGTCATGCCGTCTTCGCGGCACGGTACGGCATTGAGGTCCAGCTCGATGCCGAGGTCGCCCTTGGCGCCCATCTCGACGGCGGAGCAGGTGAGGCCGGCCGCACCCATGTCCTGGATGGCGATGACGGCGCCCGACGCCATCAGCTCCATGCAGGCTTCCAGCAGGCACTTCTCGGTGAACGGATCGCCCACCTGCACGGTCGGGCGCTTTTCCTCGATGGAGTCATCGAACTCGGCCGAGGCCATCGTTGCGCCGTGGATGCCGTCGCGGCCTGTCTTGGCGCCGAGATACACCACCGGCAGGCCGACGCCTTCAGCCTTGGAGTAGAAGATCTTGTCCGCATCGGCCAGGCCCACGGCCATGGCGTTGACCAGGATGTTGCCGTTGTAGCGGCGGTGGAAGTTGACCTCGCCGCCCACCGTCGGCACACCGAACGAATTGCCGTAACCGCCGATGCCGGCGACGACGCCGGAGACGAGGTGGCGGGTCTTGGGATGGTCCGGTTCGCCGAAGCGCAGCGCGTTCAGTGCGGCGATTGGCCGTGCGCCCATGGTGAACACGTCGCGCAGGATGCCGCCCACGCCCGTCGCCGCGCCCTGATAGGGTTCTATGAACGAGGGGTGATTGTGACTTTCCATCTTGAACACGATGGCCTGGTTGTCGCCAATGTCGATAACGCCGGCGTTTTCGCCCGGACCCTGGATGACCTTCTCGCCGGAGGTCGGCAACGTCTTCAGCCACTTCTTGGATGACTTGTAGGAGCAGTGCTCGTTCCACATGGCCGACACGATGCCGAGTTCGGTCAGCGTAGGCTTGCGGCCGATGAGTTGCTCGAAGCGCTCGTATTCGTCGGGCTTGAGACCGTGCTGCGAGACCAGTTCAGCGGTGATCTCGACATTGTTCTGGAAGGAGGTCTTGGCAGTCATCTGCGGAAAAGGTCCGATTCCGTGGGAGGGGCCATCAATATGGCAGCCCTTCTAGCGCAAGAACCGGCAGCGATACATACAATTCGCCGGGTTTTGGACAGTCTGTCGCGGTCTGACCGCTTGCCATCTGCGGCATCCCGCCCGACATTCACCAGCATGGGTCGCGCAAGGCCACGAAAACCGGCTGGAAGGAGAATGCCATGAAACTCAGCGCACGCAACATGCTCAAGGGCAAGGTCAAGTCCATCACCAGGGGTGCCGTGGCAGCCGAAGTGCAGGTGGACGTGGGCAACGGCAACATCATCACCTCGACCATCACCGTGGGCTCGGTGGAGCGGCTGGAACTGGTGGAGGGCAAGGACGTGGCCGTGATCATCAAGGCCAGCGAAGTCATTCTCGGGGTGGAAGACTGACGTTTGTCCTTATGATGCCCGGGCGGCGGGCAGACAGACGCGCCGCCCGCCGGGCAGTTCGACCACCTCGACGCCAACATCATAAATGGCGCTCAGCGTGTCGGCGGTCAGGGTGGCCCTGACCGGGCCTTGCGCATGGATGGCCCCGTCCTTCATGGCGATGACGCGGCTGCCGCAGGCGAAGGCGTGGTCGGGGTCGTGGGTGGACATGATGATGCCGCGATGCGCGCCTGCGAGCGCGCGAACCTGGTCCAGCACCATCAGCTGGTTGCCGAAGTCGAGACTGGCGGTGGGTTCGTCCAGCACGATGAAGGGTGCGCCCTGCGCCAGCGCACGGGCGATCAGCACCAACTGCCGCTGACCGCCGGAGAGACGCGTATAGTCGCGGGCCGATAGGTGCGAAATACCGAGCTGGGCGAGGGCAGTTTCGGCGGCCTGGTGATCTGCCGGGGAGGGTGCCGCAAACGCGCCGCGGTGGGCGGTGCGGCCCATCAGTACCATATCGTGCACCGTATAGGGAAACACTGGTGCGTGCGCCTGTGGCACATAGGCAATGGCGCGGGCGATCTCGCGGGTGCTCATCTGCGCGGTGTCCCGGCCATCCAGTCGCACGGTGCCATGCTGCCGGCGGATCAGCCCCATCACCGTCTTGAAGAGGGTGGTCTTGCCGCAACCGTTGGGGCCGAGCAGGCACAGCACTTCGCCCGGTTGCAGCGTGAACGATACGTCCGAGCCGACGGGGAAGCCGGGATAGCCGAAAGCCAGGTCCTGGACTTCAAGGTTCATGACCAGCCCCTTCTGCCGGCTGCAAGCAGCCAGATGAAGACCGGCGCTCCGATGAAGGCGGTGAGCACGCCGAGTGGCGTCTCGGTGGTGGTCAGGCCCTTGGCGATGATGTCGATCAGCAGCATATAGGCAGCGCCCATCAGCATGGCGGTCGGCAGCAGGCGGTTGAAGTCCGGTCCAACCACCAGGCGTGCGATATGCGGGATGACCAGGCCGACCCAGCCGATGATGCCGGCGATGGAGACCACGGCTGCGGTGATCAGCGTGGCGGCCATGACAAGGATCAGCCGCAGGGTGTGCGGGTTGACGCCAAGGGCTGCGGCCTCCTCGTCGCCCAGCGACATCACGTTCATCCGCCAGCGCAGCAGCAGGATCGGGACGAGGCCGACCAGCACGGCGGGAAGCGCACTCCACACGTCATCGGGGCGGATGGCCGCCAGCGAGCCAAGCAGCCAGAAGGTGATGGCGGGCAACTGGTCGTACGGATCGGCGAGGATTTTCAGCAGCGACAGGCAGGCGCCGGCCAGCGCGCCGATTACCACGCCGGCCAGCACCAGCACCAGCGCCGGTTCATGACCGCGAACGGCACTTGCCACCATGTAGACCAGCGCCACGGTGCCCAGTCCTGCTGCGAACGCGAAGCCCTGGATGGCGATGACAGGCAGCGACAGGAAAATGCCGAAGGCGGCTCCCAGCCCCGCGCCCGCAGAAACGCCGAGAATGTCTGGCGACACCAGCGGATTGCGGAACAGGCCCTGATAGACCGCGCCTGCCGCAGCCAGCGCGGCACCGGTGATCAAAGCGGCGAAGATACGCGGCAGCCGGACCGAGAACAGTACGGTATCGAGTGGCGTGCTGGCGGGGGCGCCGGAAAGGTAGCGCCCGATCGAGCTCTGAAGTTAAGTCAGCGATGCATCGTAAGGGCCGGTGACCGCTGCAAAAATCACCAGCGCCACGATTGCCGCGATCAGCAGCAGCGGAATGGCTGCAAGCGAGCGGGTCACGGCTTGCCGTTCGACCATTCGATCAACCTGTCGAGCGCCGCGTCATCGAGGTCGACGTGATAGAACAGCTTGTAGAAGCGCCTGGTCTCTTCGCGAATGTCCGGCTGGAAGCGGGCGGGGAAGAATAATCCCGGCAGCCAGCGCAGGCCAATGATGCGATTGACCGACGGAGGCCGGTCGATCCAGCCGAACGGTGCGCTGGGCGCAAGGTAGACGCGCTGGCGCTTGACGGCATCGATATTGGCCCACAACGGATCGCTCAAGACGGCCTCGAAGAAGGTGCGGTCACAGGTGACGATGGTGTCCGGGTTGGCGACGATCACCTGTTCGGGCGACACGTGGACGATGCCGCGCCGGGTCGACGCGTCGCCGGGGTCGGCAACATTGATGCCGCCGGCCCGTTCGATGATCTCGGTGTTGATGGAGCCCTTCAGGCCGGTTTCCAGCCCGTTGGGGCCGCGGGCCATGTAGACGCGCGGCCGGTCCTTGTCATCAATACCTGCAAGTCCCTTGTCGATCTCGGCGAACAGCTCCTCGACGTATGCTGCCAGCTCGTCGCCGCGCTCCGTCACGCCAATGGCCTCGGCCACCAGTCTCAGGGCGGCCGGGGTATTCTCGAAGCGGCCATCGATCAGGATGTAGGGGATGCCGGTCTGGGCCTGCACGGTGTCGGCCAGCGACTTGTAGGTATCGTTGACGGAGCCGAAGTCGATGATCAGGTCGGGCCTTGCCTCCAGCAGGCGCTCGAGGTTTACGGTATTGCCGCGCCCGGTCAGGCGGCCGGTTTCGGGCAGGTCGCGATATTGTTCGGCGATATAGGGGCGCTCATAGGCGTGGGGCGCACGCGGCCAGCCGGTCATCTTGTCGGGCGCCAGAATGTACATGAGGATTGCGGCGGGCGGGCCGGCAGCGAATACCCGGTTGACCTTTGCAGGGATTTCCACCTGGCGGCCGGCAGAGTCGGTCACGGTGCGCGCCGAAGCGGGCGCGGCCATGGTCAGAAGCAGCAGCGCACAGCAGGCAACCGCCAACCTGGCAAGGTCAAGGGCATGCTTTGACATTGCGCGCTCCCGTTGTTTCGCTGCGTGAATTTGCGGATAGCACAGCAAGCCGGGAGAAAGAACAAGTTAAATGCAGTAAATGCATTGTTCGGCCCGCGTATGGGACCGCATGGCGCCAAAAGGCGAACGCGCAAGGCACCGGGGGAAGCCTTGCGCGTTCTCTCCTTTGCGACCGGCCCGGCGGGGCCGTTCGCGGCAGAGGCGGATGTGGTGAGCTATTTGCTCAGATGCAACCGCCTTATCTCGTCGGCGATCTCGTTGAAGTTGGTGACCAGCGCTTCATCCGATTTCGGGTCGTAGTATTTCTCGGCGTCCGTGGCGCACGCCTTGATGAGGTCGCGCTGGGTGGCGCTGGGCACGTTGTAGGAGAAGGTGTAGATGTCGACATTCTTCGACTTCACCAGGTCGCAGGCCTGGGTGAGCATGGTGTTCTGCGTGGCCACGCCGGTCCAGTAGTCGCTGGTGCCAAGTCGCTGCTGGTTGAGGAAGCCATAGGCCGTGTAGGAAGAACCGTTGTGGTTGGCGCCATCATCGACGTTGAAGGTGTTCTCGCCGTCGGTCAGCAGCACCATGACCTTCTTGACGGTATCGTCATTCCACGATGCGCCTTCGGTGTAGGGCTCGGTGGGCGACAGCACGCGCAGGCCCCAGCCCACGCCCTCGGCCACGTGCGTATAGCCGTCGGCCTTCATGTTCTTGATGGTGTCGAGCACCGGAGCCTTCTTCGAGGTCAGCGCCAGGATCGGCTGGATGTTGCAGCCCTTGTCTGGCCCGCGGGCATTGGTGTTGGCCTTGTTGGTGCCGTACTTGCCGACATCGCGCTGGCGGACGTCCAGAGAGTTGCCGTCCTGCTTGCTGTCGGTCATGTAGTTGTTGTTGTAGACGGCCTTGTTGGTCTTGTCGCCGCAGTCGGAGCGGGTGCCGTCCCACAGGTGGCAGGCCTGGCCGTCTGATACCTTGCCGGGTTCGTCCGGGGCGAAGGCGGGGGGAACAGCGTATCGCCGTTGTTGGTGTCAGGCGTGGTGTCGTCGATCGACATGGCGCCGGCGCGCGACTCCACGCAACCGGGCCAACTCAGGTTCTTCTGCTTGTCGTTGACGGCCTGCCAGGCGGTCCAGTTGTGCCACGCCGGGTCGAGGAAGTTGGCATGCGATTGCGTGTTGAGACCGCCTGTGTCTACCCAGAAGGCCGTTGCCTTGTCCGGCCCGACATTGACGAACTGCGAGAACGGTACGACGCCGATCTTGAGGCCCGGGTTTTCGGTCTTGCCGTTGAACAGGATCTCGACGAAATCGTTGGCGGCCTTCTTCAGGGTGTTCAACCGGTTCAGCTGGCCCATGGAGCCGGTGTTGTCGAATACCAGCACGATCTCCAGGCCTTCCGACGCCTTCCTGACTTGCGAGGCGGCGGCGATCTTGGTCTCAGTAAAGCCGGCGACGGCCGAAAGGTAGTTCTTTACGGTGACTTCGCCGGTCACGTTGATGTTACCCAGTTCATCCAGCACCATTGTCATCGACGGCACGCCGGAATTCTTCGGCTGGCCGAAATTGGAGTGGAAGTAGTCGTTGGCGATCTGGCGGCGCTCTTCCTCGGTCTTGTTCATGGCCCGGCCTGCGGCAAGCGCGGCTGCGTCGGTTGCCGCCTGCAGCCGCGAGTTGACCGCGACCCAGTTGCCATAGTCCACGCCCGCGCCGGCCGCCATGACCAGCGGAATGATGGCGAGACCGATGACCAGCGCGGTTGCGCCGGACTGGTCCTTGCGCAGGCGGCTGAAGCTGGCCGCGAGGCGGCTTGCAAAGCGATGCATCGTCCTGTCTCTCCTTTAGGCGAATGACGTGTAAGTCGTGTAGCCGGCGCCACTACCCGGACCTGCCGCAGGGCGTGGGCGAGGGGTAATGGTTAACGCTTATATTAGCGTGGACAGGGCGTTAACGGGTGGGAAAGCCGTCTGGCTGGCTAAGCGGCCATGAACCTGAAGGGGCAACTTTTAATCAAATGAGATTTCGACCAACTATCTGATCCTGTTAAGTAAAATAATTCACCAAGCGGGCAGGTTAAGCTGCTGGTGCAGTGCCAAAAACAAAAGCGCGCAAGCCCGGTGCTGGGCTTGCGCGCGGTGAGCAGGGCGCGGGTGGAGAACCGCGCTGACTACTGACTTAGGTGCAGGCGGCGCAGTTCGTCGGCCACCATCTGGAAGTTCTTGACCAGTGCCGCATTGGACGGCGGATCGAAGTACTTCTCGGGGCTCGATGCGCACGACTTGATCAGGTTGCGCTGGGTGGCGCTGGAGACGTTGTAGGCGAACGAGTACACCACGATTTCTGCATTCTTTACATTGTTGCAGGCGTCACGGAGCAAGTTGTCTTGTTCGGAAACTGCCGTCCAGTAGTTCGCTGAACCCAGCCGCGCTTCCTTGAGGTAGCCATATGCCGTGTAGGTGGAGCCATTGATGTTCGACGAAAGACCATTGGTATCAAAGGTGTTCTCGCCGTCGGTCAGCAGCACCATGGCCTTGGTGATATCCTTGTTGTCATAGGACACACCTTCGGTGAACGGCTCGCCCGGCGACAGCACGCGCAGGCCCCAGCCCACGCCCTCGGCCACGTGCGTATAACCGTCGGCGCGCATGTTGTTGATGGTCGACAGCACCGGCGCCTTCTGGTTGGTCAGTTCCTGGATCGGCTGGATGTTGCAACCGTTCTCCGGACCACGAGAGGTGCCGCTGACATTCATGTTGCGGTACTTTCGTGCGAACTCCTGGCGCGTTCTGTGGTTGCTGCTTGTGGTCCGGTCATCGAGGTAGCTGTTGTAATATCCACTCAGGTTTGGCTCGTCTGGTGCGAATGCCGGCACGAACAGGGTGTTGGGATCAACGATGTTCGGCGATGCGTCGTTTACCGACATGACGCCGGCACGGGACTCCACGCAGCCCGGCCAGGAGCGGTTGCGAATTGTCTGCCAGGCTTCCCAGTTGTGGCTGGGATCGGCTGACGTTGTCGATTGGAAATTTACGCGCGACAGCGGATTGCGGCCTTCGGTGTCCAGCCATCCCGCATTGGCCTTGTCGGGGCCGACATTGACGAACTGCGAAAACGGCACCACCGCCACCTTCAGCGCATCCGCCTCGTTGCGCGGGCCGAACAGGATCTCGACAAAGTCGTTCGCCGCCACCTTCAGCGTCGACAGCCGGCTCTGCGAACCCATCGAGCCGGTATTGTCGAACACCAGCGCGACTTCCAGGCCATTCGATTCCTTGCTGACTTCTGACGAGGCGGTGATCACCTGATCATCGTAGCCAGCCGCCTTCATCAGGTAGTTGCCGACGGTGACCTTGCTGTCGATCCGAAGCTTGCCGTCATCGCCAATGGTCATGGTCATCTGCGGCGTGCCGGAATTCCTCGGCTTGCCGAAGTTGGAATGGAAATAGTCCGTGGCGACACGTTGCAGTTCTGCATCGCTGAGGTTGATTTCTCGGCCCGCCGCCAGGGCGGCGGCGTCGGTGGCGGCCTGCAGGCGGGCCTGCACCGACACCCAGTTGCCATAATCGACGGCAGCTCCACCTGCCATCACAAGCGGCACCGCGACCACCGCCACGACTGCCGCCATGTTGCCCGACTGGTCACGCAGCAGGCGCTTCATGGCTCTGCCCAGACCGCTTCTTGCACTCGATTTGTTCATCGCCGTCTCTCTCCGCTCAGACGATCCCTGTTGCGTCGTCACGCCTTTGACGATCACACGTTGCAGGTGACCGGATGGCATGCTTGCAATTTCCGGCACTATACGCCGGCCAAATATTCGTGGGCGAAAACTCTGGAGAGATAGGAAAAAACGGGTAAACGTTTCGTAGAATTGTGTCTACTGCCTGTTTTGAGGGGTGAATACATATTCAGTATATGTTGAATACATCCATATTTCGAGCTCAAAAGTCATTGATGTATTTAGGTCAGGTGAGCCCGACGTCCAGATGAGCGGCTCCAGAATTTGTGATGAGACGGTCCTTGCCGATCAGATGTGATGTGGCTTGATTGATCAATTCCGGTCCGGGCAATCGGCGTTGCTGTCTGGCTGTCGCGCCGGATTGGCGGCCGCCACTGACTGATCTGGCGTGAATTTGTCACTGTGTCGTGGGTATATTGCCTGGGGCGGCGCGCCTTGCTGGCGGCTGGCAACCCGGCCATGCTCCAATTTGAAGCAACGGCGGCAGTCTGTCGAACTGATCAAGGCGTCGCAAGCGGTCTTCTGGTCAGGGTCACGAGGGCTGCCATCAGCAGGGCCAGCAGGGCAATCATCCCCGCGGCCACAACCATCACCCCGGGCCATCCAAGCTTGCCGGGGTCAAGAATTGGGTAGATGAAGGTGCCGGTAATGGCGCCGAACCCGACATTCGCTGCAAGGTAGCAGACAGGCCATATCATCCAGCGTGGAATAGGCCGGAAGACAGCGGCTGGCGCCGGGCGGCTGGCCCACCACCAGGCAAGGCACAGGGGCGGGGCGATGAAGTGGAGCATGGCATCGGGCAACTGCTGGGCGGGCGTAAGCGCCAGTTCGCCATGCAGCATGGTGGCATAGACGATGCCGACGAGCAGGATGTAGGCGGTTACCGCGGTGCGCACGCCGGGCCGCGCGAAAAACCTGGCCACGGGACTTCGGGCGACGACCAGTGAAGACCAGTACAGCGCCACAACCATCAGGTTGGTCAGCACAGTGAAGAAGAACAGCATGAACACCGCGGACGATGTCCACCCCAGGCCCATCCGGGCGAACAGCGGCTGGAACAGGATGTATTGCAGCAAGACGCCGAGAACGCCGTTGACCAGTCCTGCAATGGCTATCAGCCGGGCGGCGGAGGTGCGGGAGGATTGAACCATCCCGTGTTCTACACCCTCAAGCGTGTCAATTTTCTGACGGCTCAGGCGGCTTTGCCGATACTTTCAAACAGCGGCAGGCAATCGGTGCGGCCATGCAGCGGTTCGATCATGTTTTCCGGGTGGGGCATCATGCCGATAACGTTGCCGGCCTCGTTCATGATGCCGGCGATG
>CAVOZK010000031.1:0-23680 GCA_963700935.1 uncultured Alphaproteobacteria bacterium
GCTTCTGGTTCGGGTCCAGGCCGTCGGTGGGCTCGTCGAGGATCAGCACCTGCGGGTCGTGAAGGATCGCCTGGGCCAGGCCGACGCGGCGCTTGAAGCCCTTGGACAGGTTGTCGATGCGGTTGCGGCGCACGCTTCCGAGCTCGATCCGCCCCATCGCGCGGTCGACGCGCCGCTTCGGCGCTTCCGGACCCGCCAATCCGCGGACGTCGGCGCGAACTCGAGGAACGTCGACGGCGACATGTCCGGGTAGAGCGGCGCGCCCTCGGGCAGGTACCCAGCACGCGCTTGTTGACCGCGAGCGGGAATCCAGGACGACGTCGTGGCCGCACACCTCGGCGGTCCCGCGGGTCGGGGGCAGGAAGCCGGTGACCATCTTCATGGTCGTGGACTTGCCGGCACCGTTGGGGCCGAGGAAGCCGAGCACTTGGCCGGCCTCCCACCGTCAAATCGACTGTTCCCGTCCACGGCGGTGAAAGTCTGAAAGCGTTTTACCAGTGCCTTGAGTTCGAGCAGTGCGGCCATAAGGTCTCTCACGTTTCGAATCAGTATGCTGATCCTGCCGGGAATGGTCACACAGTTAGTCGCACCTGAGCAGTGTTTCAACCCGTCTGGCAGCAGTCGGTGAGAGTGAGTGCTAAAGTGCTGATTTTACTCATTTAAATGATTTTTTCAAGATTGCGCGCGCAGACTGTTCTGGCACCATCGGGATGTTTGGACCCATTGTCACGGAGCACCTGCATGACCACACCGAGCGCACTGGAACTGCAACTGAAGGGCTGGAGCCTGACCACGGCAGAAATCCTCTATCGCATGCCGGATCACCGCCATCTCCTGCAAAGTTATATCTGGCAGGAATACGACCTCGCCCCCGAAATTTCCCCGCCTCGATCAAGTTTCTCGACTTCTGGGCCCACAATCTGGACGGGCCGCTGGCCGAGGTCCGCGTTGCGCACAACGCCATTGTCGGCGCGGCAGAACTGCGCATGGTCGGCCAGGAGTGGCGGCTCCACTAGCCTCTTTCTCGCCCGCTCAAGCCTCGTCCTCGGGCACGATCCACGGCTCTGCCTTGCCCGCCGCGGCCCCATTCAGCCCAAGCCGGCAGCGCCTTCATGGCCTTGGAATAGGCCTTGACCGCCCGGATGGCCGGACAGGGCGTAGATCTCGAGCCGGTTCACCACCGGGGCGTACATGGCGTCTGCATTGCAGAACTCGCCGAACAGGAACGGGCCGCCCGATGCGGCGAGGCAGCGGTCCCACATTTCCTCGATCCGCCTGACGTTGGCCCGCACACCGTCCGACACCTCGATGGCGCGCACCTCGCGGGCAAGGTTCATCGGGCATTCATTGCGCAAGGGGCGGAAGCCGGCAGCCATTTCGGCCGAGATGGAACGCGCCTTTGCCCGCTCATTGATGTCCGCCGGCCAGAAACCCTTTTCAGGATGGATATCGGCCAGATATTCGAGGATCGCCAGCAACTCCGAAATCCGCAAGTCGCCGTGATGCAGCGCCGGCACGGTGCCGGAATCGGAGAAGCTGCGGAAATCCACCCGCTCCGGATGATCATCGAACCGCATCAGCTTCTGTTCGAACGCCACGTCCTTCACCTTCATCGCGATCCACGGCCTGAGCGACCACGACGAGTACTTCTGGTTACCAATGAACAGGACGGGGTCAGGCATGATCACTCTCCACTATTGCGCATCAAAAAGCCCGGCAACTGGTGCTGCCGGGCCGGTATCTCGGGGTCGATGGTTGTCTGATTAGCGCGAGTAGAATTCGACCACCAGGTTCGGCTCCATGCGCACCGGATAGGGCACTTCGTCGAGCGTCGGGACCCGGGCGAAGGTGACCTTGGCGGTGCCGTCGGCCGAAACATATTCCGGAATGTCGCGCTCGGCGAGGCTCTGCGCTTCCATCACCAGCGCCATTTCCTGCGCCTTGGGGCCGAGCTCGATCACGTCGTTCACGTCGCAGCGACGCGAGGCGATGTTGCACTTGTCCGTTCACGGGGGGTGGCCGTGGTTGACGATCTGGCGAGCGGCCAAGATCGTCGGCGCGAACTTGGCGCGATAGACGATCATGTCGAGCGGCGCTCGAGCAGGCCGATGAGGTTCTGGCGGCGTCGCCCTTCATTTGGAGGCGTGTGGAAGGCTGCTTGAACTGCTTCTCGGCGATGTCGCCGTAGTAGCCCTTGAGCTTCTGCTTGGCGCGCAGCTGCAGGCCGAAGTCGGACACCTTGCCCTTGCGGCGCTGGCCGTGCTGGCCGGGGCCATATTCACGGCGGTTGACCGGGCTCTTGGGACGTCCGAAGACGTTTTCGCCCATGCGGCGGTCGAGCTTATACTTGGCGCTTTTGCGCTTCGACATGCGAGTTCAAACTCCAAAATGTAAAACAAATCAACGGCCTGAACGGATAAACCTCCGCCGGCCGTCAGCTCCATATGATGCCTGGTCTCCTCCTCACCGGTCTCCCGGTGCGACAGGCTGGTTCTCCCGAAAAGGCTGCCTCGCGTTTCACAAGAGCGAGGCGGGTGAAACAGCCACGAACAAGCGCGCACAGGCCCGAAACAGGCCTGAACGAGCGCGCTTTTACGCTTGAAAGCAGCCGGTGTCAAACATTTGAACCGGCCCGCGGGTGTCGCCTGCATGCCGGTTGTAGCTGCACGGCGCGGCTGAACGCAAAATGGTCCGGCAGACTACTGGGGAGAGGCGTCTGCCGGACCATTCGTCTGGCGGCACAGTGGCCGCCGATGCAATCTTGGGGCTTACCGGTGACCGGTCAGTCCCTGGATGGGCCTGCCAGGCCTGATCAGCACGACACCGGGTCTGCATTCGGTATATGTGCTGTCAGGCCTGGCGGTCTCCCCCGGCTTGACTTGTAACGGCCCGGCGGCCTGGAGCGTGTACGTCGTGTCAGTCATCTGCGTCGCACCTCCTGCCTGTTTGCCGGGTCTCTTGTGCCTATCTCCTCGCAAGCCCGGTGCCAACTTCAGTCAAAAATACAAGCATTTGTTTTTGCTTTGTTATTTTCATCCTGCCTGCCGGGGAGACCTCGTATCAGCGACAGGTTTCCCGCTTCTGCTCCCGAAATGAGACCCCCTTCGGCTCAGGCGAAGATGAAGGCATCATCCGGCAGGCTGGTCACCTGCACCTGTTCGAGCAGACCGTCGGCCGCGCCGTCGTACTCCATGACAACAGGGCTCCGAACAGTGCTCGGCAACCAGCAGGCCACCGGCGCCGAATCCGCACGAACCAGTAAATCGAGAAGGTCAATGCCCGCCTCGATCGCGCACGATGTCCAAGCCGCCGCCTGCCTCGAATACCAGGTATCGGTACTCAGCCGCCGCGCCGCACATCGTCGCCGCACCGCCGGCGAGCACGTCATCGCCGTGGTCGCCCACAGGCGATCGGCACCCACGCCGCCGTCAACTCCTCATTGCGGCCGGCCATGAAATGGACGTTGCCACCGCCAGCATCATGACGTCGCCGACGCCGAACCCACGTACTGCTCGATCGACAGGAGCACGTCGCCGCCGCCTCATCGGGTGCACCCCGGTCGAGGTGGAGTCGATCGCCGCGTTGGATGGCTGTATCGGCGGTGTCGATCCGGTCCCGCCATCCAGCACGTCCCGCCCTCGCCGCCACCAGCAGGTCGTCGCCGACCTGCCCGCGCAGCGTGTCATCACCCGCCCCGCCCAGCAGGTGGTCGTCGCCATGGCCCAGCAGTTCCTGCGGCAGCGTCGCAGCGCCGAACGAGAATCTCGTCATGGCGGACGACGTTCCGCCAACCGAGCAGCCACGCCGATGGCTCCATGTCTCCCACGCCGGATATCCGATAGACCCCGCCCGTCGAGTTGTGGCTGAAATAGAGCCCGCCATCCGCCGACGTCCAACCCGCACCATAGGGGCCTTCGCCCACCAGCAGCCCGTCGATCGAGGCCGTCGAGACGGTCATCGTCGTCATGTCGTAGGCAACCAGCACGCCATTGACGGACACCCCGTAGAAGGTGCCGGCATCATCATTGGGCACGAATACAATGTCATGCACGGCAGGCGGCTTTGCGCCACCGAAGGACACGACCGACTTCTCCAGCGTCTCGATGTCGATCACCGTCATCTGCATGGCCGACGTCATCAGGTAGAGCTTGCCGTCCTCGCTCATGCCGCCAGCGGCCACCGCCGGATAACCGCTGCCGAGGGATTCGTAGTTGCCGTCCGACCCGATGCGCAGCAGGTGCCCCTTGATAGCGCCCCCGGTGCCGACGCCATAGGCATAGCCATCCTCGGGGTTCAGCCCGGCCGCATTGTAGTTGGGGTTGTCCGGCCCGATCGGCGCATACTGGCCGGTCAGCGGGTCAAGCTTCACCAGCTGGCCGTTGATCGCCTGGTAAAGCCCCGGCTCGTACTCGAAGCGGGGCAGCTCCGTATCCGGGAATGACGTGAACTCGTGGGTGTAGGTAATCTCCTCGCTGTCGCCGAGCAGGGTGTCGTCGCCCGGCCCGCCGCGCAGTTCGTCCGTACCCGCATTGCCGATGATCAGGTCGTTCGAATGGGCGTCGAACAGGCCGGAAGTATGCGCGCCTGTCATCAGGTCGTTCGCCGCCGTGCCGCGCAGTGTCGTGACCAGTGTGGCCGAACCGTCTTCTGCGGTAACGACATCCATCGTAGCGTCAGCGAACCGGAAGTGCTCCACGTCGCGGACCACGGAGATGCCGTCAGGCGAGCCCGCGCGCAGGTCGATGATGGTGAAGGCGCCATTGTCGTTGTCGACGATCTCGTAGTCCGCCGCAGCGCCGGTGAACACTGCCGTGTCGTCGCCACCCGAACCGCCCCAGATGCGGTCCTTGCCGCCTCCGCCCTGCAAAACGTCGTCGCCATCGGTGCCGATCAACACGTCGTTGCCGGCCGTACCGTTGCCGTCATGCACGAAGTTATTGGGATGTGCCGCGACGAACTCGCCCAGCGTGGCAAGCCGGTCGGCAAACTGGAACGTGCCGATGTCGCGCACGATGTCCTTGCCGTCCGGCGAGCCGGAGCGGATGTCGACGACCAGGTAGCTGCCGTTGAGCCTGTCGATGATCACGTAGTCCTCGAACCGGCCGGTCAGCACAAGCAGGTCGTCGCCGCCTTCCCCGCCCCAGATGCGGTCGTCGCCGCCGCTGGCCAGGAAGCGGTCATTGCCCGCCGTGCCCAGTTGCTCGTCGTTGCCGGCGGTGCCGGTCACCACGTTGGGCATGGTGGCGAGGAAGTCCGTGGTCGAGATGGCCTTGTCGGAAAACTTCAGCTGCTCGATGTCTCGAATGACGTCCACGCCATCCAGCCCGCGCTTGTCTGTGATCGTGTAGCTGCCGTTGCCGTTGTCGCGGATGGCATAGTCGCTGGCGCGGCCCGAATAGACCGCCATGTCCTCGCCGCCGCTGCCGCCCCAGATGCGGTCATCGCCCGCGCCGCCCTCAAAGCGGTCGTTGCGGCCGGTGCCCAGCAGCGTGTCGGCCCCGGCCGTGCCGGTCATCAGGTTGACGGCACGCGCCAGCAGGTCTGACATGCTCACTGTCGCATCAGTGAATTGAAAGTTGTCGATGGCCCGCACCACGTCCTCGCCATCACCGCCAGGCCTCAGGTCGGTCAGGGTGTAGGACCCGTCTCCATTGTCCTTCACCGAATAGTCAGACAGCGCCCCGGACAGCACCAGCCGGTCGAAACCGCCGGTACCGCCCCAGATCCTGTCATTGCCTGCGCTGGCATAAAACGTGTCATCGCCGCTGGTGCCCAGCAGCGTTTCATTACTTGTGGTGCCCGTGAGTGTAATTCCGGTCGTTGCCGACATCTTGGGTGCCTCCTGACGGTTTGGGTTCGAATTGTCAGGGTTTGGCAAGGCAAGGCCGATGCCAATCAGCAAAGACCATCAAGTTATTGATTTTTATGAATATAATCACTATCTCAGATTGAGAGACCACTCCCGGGCCGGGAATTTTGCCGCCATGGCTCCCACATTGCGCTCCAGCTTTGGGAGCACCGCTGTCAGAGTCGCCTGCTGCGCCTTGCCGTCAGTACAGCGTCTTGCGGTACAGTTCGTCGACAGCCGACTGCTCGATGGACTCCACGGCCTGGCCCGAATGGTCGCGGATGATCTCGTTGAGCGTCGCCACAGGGCGTTGTGCGGGCCAGCTGTCAGGCTTCCACAGACCCGCCCTGAGCGGTGCCTTGCCGCAATGGGTGAAGACCTGCTGAACCCGCACCCTCAGCACCGTCTTCGGCAGCTTGCCATTGAGCGCGCAAAGCTGGCGAAGCTCCTCGTCATCGCGAATTTCCGCGGTACCGTTGACCCGCAAGGTCTCCTCCACCGACGGGATAAGAAAGATCAGCGCCACCGCCGGGTCCTGCAGCAGGTTCAACAAACCGTCGAGCCGGTTGTTCCCCGGTCGGTCAGGCACGATCAGGTGATGGTCGTCTTCCACCTGCACGAACCCCGCCGGGTCACCCTTTGGCGAGACATCGAGCGTGCTTCCGTCGGTTGTCGCGAGCACCATGAACGGGCTGCTTGCAATGAACCGCCTGCAATGGACGTCCAGCCGGTCGATCACCTTGCCTGCCGCGCGGGCGCTGGGCGTGCCGTAGATCTCGCCAAGTCGTGCCGCCGAGGTGATTGCTGCCATGCCTGTTGCCTGCCTTGTCAAACTGGAATGTCGAGAACCTGCAGTGTCTTGAAGCCCATTGCCCTGAAACCTGCGGGGACCTGTCCACCTGCCGGTACAGAGGTGAATATCACCGTGTCGGGCTCGATATCGCTGACTTCGCCCGGCTGGTGGTGGGCTCCACGGTCCGCGAGGATGAAGGCCGTCCGCCGGGCAATGGCAGGCGCCGGGTCGATCCATTCCACCGGCCACGGCGCCACCTGCTTCAGCTCGTCCAGCACCAGCGGATAATGGGTGCAGCCCAGCACAACCACGTCGGTCCGGTTGCCGCCACGGCTCCGGAACACCGGCTTGATTTCGGTGAGCAGCTGATCGGCGTCCACCGGCTGGCCGCCCAGCTTCCGCTCGGCAATCTCGGCCAGGTTCGGCGCGCCGTGCAGCAGCACCTTGCAGTGAAACGCGTAGGTGTGAATGAGCGTGCGGGTGTACTCGCGTTTCACCGTTCCCGGCGTCGCCAGCACACCGATCACGCCTGTCTGCGTTTGCGCCGCCGCCGGCTTGATGGCCGGCACCGTGCCGACGAACGGCACCCGGAACTCTTCGCGCAGCACGTCCAGCGCCAGCGTGCTGGCGGTATTGCAGGCGATGACAACGCAGTCCGGCTGCACGGCGCCGATCAGTTCGCGCATGACCTTGAGGATGCGCTTCACCAGCATCACTTCCGACCAGCGGCCATATGGAAAGCCGGCCGTGTCGGCGGCGTATACAAGATCGGCAACCTCGCCAAGCTGGGCCCGCACCGAGCGCGCCACGCTCAGGCCCCCGGCGCCCGAGTCGAACATCAACACCCGCTGCCGCCGGATGCTCATTCGCTGGCGTCCTCCACCCCGGCCTGCTGGTCGCGGCGGCGCAGGTGCGCCCGCGTCAGCGACGCGATGATGCCTCGGAAGGTGCGTATTTCCTGCTGGCTGAACTCGGTCCGCTGCAGCATGTTGCGCAGGTTGCGCACCATCACCGGCTTCATGGCTGGCGACTTGAAGAACCCAGCCTTGTCGAGTTCGGCTTCGAGGTGTTCGAACAGCCCGAGCAGTTCCTGCTTGGTGGCAAGCCCCTCGTCGCCGCGCACCTTGAGGCCCGGCCCGTCAAGCGCGGGCAGTTCGCCGGTGCCCATGCCCAGGGTCTTCGCCACCGGCTTGTACCATTCGTAGCCCACCAGAAGCACCGCTTGGGCGATATTGAGCGAGGCAAACTGCGGGTCTACCGGCGCAGTGATGATGACATCGGCCAGCGCCACCTCGTCATTGTTGAGGCCCCAGCGTTCTCGCCCGAACAGGATCGCCAGCCGCTCGCCGCGCCCTGCCCGCTCGTGCATGTCCGCAGCCGCCTGTTCCGGCGTCATCACGCGCTTGGTCATGCCGCGTGGCCTGGCAGTAGTGGCGTAAACGCGGTTGAAAGGCGCAACCGCCTCCTCGCAGGTACAGTGCAGGCGCGCCGCCGCGATGATGTGATCGGCCCCCGACGCGGTCTGCCGGGCGCGCTCGCTGGGCCAGCCGTCGCGCGGGTCGACGATGTGCATCTCCGACAGGGCGAAGTTCGCCATTGCGCGCGCCGCCGTGCCGATGTTTTCGCCCAATTGCGGGTTGACCAGTATGACTGCCGGCGCCCCGGTTTCAGTGTGCTCGCTCGTTTCCATGACGGGGTGAGGGGATACACCAGGCGCGCAAAAAAACAAGACCGCTCGACCCACACGGTACTGACAGTTTGTGCAGGCGAATTTACGGCCTGTTCACGATTTTTGCAGCACAGTGGAATCACGGCGTCTTGTCTGGGGAAGAAAGACATTTGAAATGACGGCAACTGATCTGCATCAGCGGATGCTGCATCTGTTGGACAAGGCGAAAGCCATGTCGGCGGCATCGCGTCCGCCGATGCGGCCGGCAGGTACCGCCATGACATCTTCGCCAGTACCGCCATCTCCTCCGCTCAGCCCGATGACAGATCCCGTGCCGATCGATCCGCCGGTGGACTACGGCGTGCCCGCTGCCGGACTGGCCGCCAAAGCCGGAACCCACATCCCGGACATGAGCGTGCAGTTTCAGCCCGGCGATCCGGAAGCCGAACTGCTGGATGAACTCAACGCTCGCGGCGAGGTTCGACAGAAAGTTTTGAGGCGCGGCAAGATCACCTATCAAAACTTCGAGATCGAATGCCAGGTTCGCGACCTCAGTTCGACCGGCGCCAAGCTCCGGCTTGCCGGCGACGTCACAGTTCCTTCCTGCGTAAAGCTGACCATCCTGCCTGAAAAGATCACCAGGATGGTGCAGGTCTGCTGGCGCGACGAACTGCTGCTTGGCGTCCGTTTCATGGACGACTGAGAACTGCCGCTTCTCCCGCCGTGCGAGACGTCTGATTTCCCCCATTGCAAGGCGCATACGCCCTTTGTCCGGTTTGCTCTTGTCCTCGGGCTTTGCTATGACCCGTCCGACCTGACGTTGTGCACTGCACTAATCCTGACAAAGCGAGGCAATTCCCATGTCCAAGATCAAGGTGGCAAACCCGGTCGTCGAACTCGACGGCGATGAGATGACCCGCATCATCTGGCAGCTCATCAAGGACAAGCTGATCCACCCCTATCTGGACATCGACCTGAAGTACTACGACCTCGGGATCGAGCACCGCGACGCCACCGACGACCAGGTGACCGTCGATGCCGCCGAGGCCATCAAGAAGTACGGCGTCGGCGTCAAGTGCGCCACCATCACCCCCGACGAGGCGCGCGTTGAGGAATTCGGCCTGAAGAAGATGTGGCGCTCGCCCAACGGCACCATCCGCAACATCCTCGGCGGCGTCATTTTCCGCGAGCCGATCATCTGCAAGAACGTGCCGCGCCTTGTGCCGGGCTGGACCCAGCCGATCGTCGTCGGCCGCCACGCTTTTGGCGACCAGTACCGCGCCACCGATTTCCGCTTCCCCGGCCCCGGCAAGCTGACCGTGAGGTTCGAGGGCGACAACGGCGAGATCATCGAGCATGAGGTGTTCAAGGCCCCCGGCGCCGGCGTGGCCATGGCCATGTACAACCTCGACGAGTTCGATCCGCGACTTCGCCCGCGCCTCGATGAACTACGGCCTGTCGCTGCAAGCTACCCGGTCTACCTGTCCACCAAGAACACGATCCTCAAGGCCTATGACGGCCGCTTCAAGGACATCTTCCAGGAGGTGTTCGACGCCGAGTTCGCCGACAAGTTCAAGGCCGCCGGGCTCACCTATGAGCACCGCCTGATCGACGACATGGTCGCCTCCGCAATGAAGTGGAGCGGCGGCTATGTCTGGGCCTGCAAGAACTATGACGGCGACGTGCAATCCGACACGGTGGCCCAGGGCTTCGGCTCGCTCGGCCTGATGACCTCGGTGCTGATGACGCCGGATGGCAAGACCGTCGAGGCCGAGGCCGCCCACGGCACCGTCACCCGCCACTACCGCCTGCACCAGCAGGGCAAGGAAACCTCCACCAACTCCATCGCCTCGATCTATGCCTGGACCGGCGGCCTGAAGCACCGCGCCATGCTCGACGACAACGAACAACTGGCGAAGTTCGCCAATACGCTGGAGAATGTCTGCGTCGACACCGTCGAGGCCGGCGAAATGACCAAGGACCTGGCCGTGCTGATCGGCCCGGACCAGAAGTGGCTTTCGACGCAAGGGTTCCTCGACGCGGTCGATCGCAACCTGCAGAAGGCCATGGCCTGACGGCTTTTCCAACGCGTCACATCAGCAGGAGGCCGGGCGCACCGCTGCCCGGCCTCCTGCTGCTGTACTCCGCTGAACTGTCGTGTTGTTGCCGCAAGGTGCGTATAGTTGCCTTGTCATGCGGTTAAATCTGCTTTCATCGGATTGATCCGGCATTGCTGGCCGCCCAGTTTCTGGCTGGTCCGGCAGTTCATGCCCGCCCCGTCAAGGCCAAGCCGCCACCTGCCGCCTCGCCCCTGCCGGTGCGCGAGACGAGCTTTGCCGCCGATGTCTGCCGGCTCATCGAAAACCGCTCCCGCTGGCGCGGCATCAACCCCCACTTCATCGCCCGGCTCATCCACACCGAAAGCCGCTTCTCGCCCAACGCCATCTCACCCGCCGGTGCACAGGGCATCGCCCAGTTCATTCCCTCCACCGCCCGGTTGCGCAACCTTGCCAACCCGTTCGATCCGGCCACCGCGCTGACTGCCTCGATAGATTACCTCGCCGAACTGACCGCAACCTTCGGCAACCTTGGCCTTGCCGCCGTCGCCTACAATGCCGGTGAAGGTATTGCCCGGCGGTTCGTGGCCGGCGGCGGCATTCCGTGGGAAACCGAAAACTACGTCATCACCATCACAGGGCGCCCGGCGGAGCAGTGGCGCGAGGCGGCAGCCCGCCACCCGATTCCGCCCATCCATGACGCCGCGCGGTTCGCCGATGCATGTCCGGACCACTCGTTGCCCGTCCCGGCCGGGTGCGCATCGCCGCGCCCGCGCTCGGCGAGCGCAAGCCCTGGGGGGTCCAGGTGGCGGACCTCTCTCGCAAGGCGCCGCATTCGCATCTACCAGCGCCTGCAACGCAACTTCCCCAGCGAGGCGGCCAGCCGTCCGCCCATGCTGATCCAGGTGCGCAACCGCTCCATGGGCACCCGCCTTCGCCACGCCGCCCTGATCGGCGCCGATAGCCAGGCCGAGGCCCTGCGCATTTGCCAGTCGCTGCAGGCGCGCGCCATGGCCTGCATTGTGCGCAAGACACCTTGACCGGCCTTGATCCCCGGCGCGATAGTCTGAGCCAACAGTACATCCACACGGCGGAGACACCCGGCATGATCGGCACACCAGAAATCGAGGCATTCCAGCGCGACGGCGTGACCGTGCTGCGCAACATCCTGAGCCCCGTCTGGCGGGCAAAACTTGAATCGGCCATCGAGGAAAACATCGCAAACCCTGGCCCCTACGGCAAAAATCATACCGAGGCCGGCCGGCCGGGCGCCTATCTCGGCGACTATGTGAACTGGAAGCGCATCGGTGCCTTCAAGGACGTGTGCGACGAAGGCCCGCTCGGCAAGATCGCCGGCGAGTTGATGGGGGCCGAGCGCACCCAGTTGTTCCACGAGCACGTACTGGTCAAGGAGCCCGGCACCGCCGACCCGACGCCATGGCACCAGGACCTGCCCTACTACTGCATGGACGGTTCGAAAACCGTCTCCATCTGGGTGCCGCTGGACCCGGTGAAGAAGGCGGTCTGCCCCCACTTCATCGCCGGCAGCCACAAGGGCGCGGTGACCTATGTGCCGCGCCGCTTCAAGACGCTGCAGCCGCTGGAAGGCGACACTTCGGTCTACCAGCCGTTCCCCGACATCGACGAGGAGCGCGACGCGGACCGGCTGCTCGCCTGGGACCTTGAACCCGGAGATGCTGTCGCCTTCGACTATCACACCTTGCACAACGCCCCGCCCAACACCGGCGGCACAAGGCGGCGCGCCGTGTCGTTCCGCTTCATGGGCGAGGATTGCCGCTACGTGGCGCGCAGCCACGCCGTATCGCCACCCTTCGACGAGATGGGCCTGAAGCTCGACATGGGCGACCCGATGCCGGAAGACTGGTTCCCGGTGGTCTGGGAGCGCGCATGAGCACCGAGGTGCATACCGGCGGCTGCCAGTGCGGCGCGGTGCGCTACCGGGTCACCGGCGCGCTGGGAAATTGCGGCGTCTGCCACTGCCGGATGTGCCAGAAGGCCTCCGGCAATTTCGGCATGATCCTCGTCACCGCCGACCTGAAAAACTTCGACTGGACACGCGGGCGTCCGGCAGAATTTGCCTCCACGCCAGTGACCCGCCGCGGCTTCTGCAAGGACTGCGGCACGCCGCTCTACATGCACGATCAGGGCGATCACAGCTACGAACTGTGCATCGGTACGCTGGACGATCCGGACGCCGCCGCCCCCGATCATGAAGTCGGCATCGAGAGCAAGCGCAAGTGGTTCGGCACGCTCGCCGGCCTTCCCGGCAAGACCACCGAAGAAGACTGGGAACCGGACGCGCTTGCCCGGCTGGTCAGCCGCCAGCACCCGGACCACGACACGCCGGAGTGGCCGTAAGCCTACTCCAGCACTGGACCGTCGGGACAAGCCCGAGGGTGAGGAAGTGTGTTGCGTCCCTCAGCCCTTCAGCACGGCGCGTATCGCGTCAAGCGCCGCCTCGGCCTTCGCCCCGTCAGGGCCGCCGCCTTGCGCCATGTCCGGCCGCCCGCCGCCGCCTTTGCCGCCCACGGCCTCGACCCCGGCCTTGACCAGGTCAACCGCGCTCACCTTGCCCGCCAGGTCATCGGTCACGCCGGCGCCCACCGTGGCCTTGCCGTCATTCACCGCCACCAGCGCCACAACGCCTGAACCGACCTGGGCCTTGCCCTCGTCGATGGCGCCACGCAGGTCTTTCGGGTTGAGCCCATCGAGCACCCGCGCCATCAGCTTGACGCCGCCGATCTCCTCGATCACCGGACCGGCCGCACCGCCGCCGCCCATGGCCAGTTTCTTCTTTGCCTCGGCCAGTTCGCGCTCCAGCTTGCGGCGTTCGTCAACCAGCGCAACCACGCGGGCTTCCACCTCGTCCGGCGAAGACTTCAACACCTCGGCCAGGCGCTGCACCTGCCGGTCGCGCGCCTCCAGATAGTCGCGCGCCGCATCGCCCGCCAGCGCCTCGATGCGCCGTACGCCAGCTGCGGAAGCCGACTCGATACCAGCCGGATCAGGCCGATGTCCCCGGTGCGCGACACGTGCGTGCCGCCGCACAGTTCCATTGAGTAAACCTGCTTGTTGCCGCCCGCGCTGCCGCCGGGCTGCACGCCCATCGTGACGACGCGCACCTCGTCGCCATACTTCTCGCCGAACAGCGCCATGGCGCCGGCCTCGATCGCATCGTCGACGCTCATCAGCCGCGTCGACACCGCGTCGTTCTGCTCACGACCGTGTTGGCGATCGCTTCGACCTGCTGCAGCTCATCGTGGACATCGATTTCGGATGCGAGAAGTCGAAGCGCAGCCGCCCCGGCTCGACCAGCGAGCCCTTCTGGGCGACGTGCGTGCCGAGCACCTGCCGCAGCGCCTCGTGCAGTAGGTGCGTTGCAGAATGGTGAATGCGGTTGCCGGAGCGCCGGGCGTGATCGACGTCGAGTTCGACGGCATCGCCGGGCTTGAACGTGCCCGCTTCCACCCGGGCGAATGGACGAACAGGTCGCCGACCCGCTTTTGCGTGTCGGTCACCACCAGCGCGCACCTTCCGCCGTGCGGATCACCCCGTTGTCGCCGATCTGGCCGCCGCTTTCGCCATAGAACGGGGTCTGGTTGAGGACGATGGACACCTCGTCGCCCTTGGGCGGCCTCCGCATCTTGCCGCCCTCGCCGACGATCGCGCTGATGACGCCTTCGGCCGTCTCGGTCTCGTAGCCGAGGAATTCGGTGGCCCCGCCGTCTCGCGAACTCGAACCAGACGGTCTCGGTTGCCGCCTCACCGGAACCCTTCCACGCCTTGCGCGCTTCCGCTGCTGCGTCTCCATCGCGGCGTTGAAGGCGGCGGTATCGACCCCGACGCCACGCGCGCAGCGCATCCTGGGTCAGGTCGAGCGGGAAGCCATAGGTGTCATAGAACTTGAACGCGACTTCGCCGGAAAAGTGTCGCCCTGCTTCAGACCCGGCGCTTTCGTCGTCGAGCATCGACAGTCCGCGCTCCAGCGTCTTGCGGAAGCGGGTTTCCTCCAGCCTCAGCGTCTCGGTGATCAGCTCTTCCGCGCGCACCAGCTCCGGATAGGCCTGCCCCATCTCGCGCACCAGCGCCGGCACCAGCCTCCACATCAGCGGCTCCCTGACGCCCAGCAGTTGGGCATGGCGCATGGCGCGGCGCATGATGCGGCGCAGCACGTAGCCGCGGCCCTCGTTCGACGGCAGCACACCGTCGGCGATCAGGAACGACGTGGCGCGAAGGTGATCGGCGATCACCCTGTTTGATGCCGTGCTTGCCCTTGGCCTCTACGCCGGTCTGGTCCTCGATGGCGCCGATCAGGGCGCGGAACAGGTCGGTCTCGTAGTTGTCGTGGGTGCCCTGCAGGACCGCGGAGATGCGCTCCAGCCCCATGCCGGTGTCGATCGACGGCTTGGGCAGGTTGATGCGCTCGTCCGGTGTCACCTGTTCGAACTGCATGAACACCAGGTTCCAGATTTCGATGAACCGGTCGCCATCCTCGTCCGGCGATCCGGGAGGTCCGCCCGGAATGTGGTCGCCATGGTCGAAGAAGATTTCCGAGCACGGCCCGCACGGACCGGTATCGCCCATGGCCCAGAAATTGTCTGACGTCGGAATGCGGATGATCCGGCTGTCGGACAGGCCGGCAATCTTCTTCCACAGGTCGAAGGCCTCGTCGTCCTCGTGATAGACCGTGACCAGCAGCCGCTTTGCGTCGAGACCGAACTCCTTGGTGATCAGGTTCCATGCAAGCTCGATCGCGTCTTCCTTGAAATAGTCACCGAACGAGAAGTTGCCGAGCATCTCGAAGAAGGTGTGGTGGCGCGCGGTATAGCCCACATTGTCCAGGTCGTTGTGCTTGCCGCCGGCGCGCACGCACTTCTGCGCCGTAACCGCGCGGGTGTAGGCACGCTTCTCCAGGCCCGTGAACACGTTCTTGAACTGCACCATGCCCGCATTGGTGAACATCAGTGTCGGATCGTTGCGCGGCACCAGCGGCGAGGAGGCCACCATCTCGTGACCGTTCCTGGCGAAGTAGTTGAGGAAGGTTGTGCGGATTTCGTTGACGCCTGTCATTGGCTTCGTTCGTCCTGGTACTTGTGTGGAAAACGGGTTTCGGGCGGCCTTTATACAAGTTGCCGTGCTGGTGTCCATAAAACTGTGGTTCGCCGTTCCGCCATCCGGACGCCAAGTTCACCAATACGTCGCTGCCATGCGGTTGCGCTGCCGGTCACAAGCAAAAGCGCCTTCCGCCGGGGAAGCGGAAGGCGCCTTCGTGGGGTGCAGCCCTGTCAGGGCAGTCAGGGCTGCGCGGAAGCCGGCCACCCGCCAGGTTGTGGGTGGTGAGAGCGGCAGGGGTCTGTCCGGCCGGCTCCGGGGGTTCGGGCGCCAAAAGGCGTTACCGGGAATACTCACTGGGAAGGCTTGCCGGCTGCCAGCCATTCATCGGCCAGGCTCTGCGGCAGCTTTCCGGCAAGGTTGTCTTCGCCGGCCTATTCCTCGCCACCTGCCGCTACCGGCAGATCGTCGGCAATCACCCCGTCCTCGTCCGGCTGACCGCATCGGGATCGGTGATGCGCTCGGCAATCAGCCCGGCATTGGAGCGGATCGCCGCTTCGATCGTGTTGGCGACATCCGGATTCTGGCGCAGGAAATTCTTGGCGTTTTCGCGGCCCTGCCCGATGCGCTCGCCACCGTAGGAGAACCACGAGCCGGACTTCTCGACAACGCCGGCGGTGACGCCGAGATCGAGCAGTTCGCCAACCTTGGAAATGCCCTCGCCGTACATGATGTCGAACTCGACCTGGCGGAATGGCGGCGCCACCTTGTTCTTCACGACCTTGACGCGGGTCTGGTTGCCGACCACTTCGTCGCGGTCCTTGATGGCACCAATGCGGCGGATGTCGAGGCGCACGGACGAATAGAACTTCAGCGCATTGCCGCCGGTGGTGGTTTCCGGGTTGCCGAACATCACCCCGATCTTCATGCGGATCTGGTTGATGAAGATCACCATGCAATGGGTCTTCGAGATCGAGCCGGTGAGCTTGCGCAGCGCCTGGCTCATCAGCCGAGCCTGCAGGCCGGGCAGACTGTCGCCCATGTCGCCCTCGAGTTCGGCGCGTCGGCGTCAGGGCGGCGACCGAGTCGATGACCAGCACCTCGACCGCGCCCGAGCGCACCAGCGTGTCGGCGATTTCGAGCGCCTGCTCGCCGGTGTCCGGCTGCGAGATCAGCAGTTCGTCGACGTTGACGCCCAGCTTGCGGGCATACAGCGGATCGAGCGCATGTTCGGCATCGACGAAGGCGCAAATGCCGCCGCGCTTCTGGCACTTCGGCGATGACGTGCAGCGCCAGGGTCGTCTTGCCGGAGGACTCCGGCCCGTAGATCTCGACAACCCGGCCCTTCGGCAACCCGCCGATGCCGAGCGCGATATCGAGCCCGATGCGAGCCGGTGGAAATGGCCTCCACCTCGATCGCCTTGCTGGAGCCGAGCTTCATCACCGAGCCCTTGCCGAACGCCCGTTCGATCTGGCTCAGCGCCGCTTCGAGCGCCTTCTGCTTGTCCATAGAACCGCCTTCCACGACCTTGAGATTCGTCTGTCCCATTGCTCTCACCGCTCCTTATTCCACATTGCCCTGCGGACTGCCAGCCCATCCCGCCGTTCCGCTTATGTTCTCCACAATCGTACACTTTTTGTTCCGTTGCAAGCACTTTCTTGCAACCCTCTATTCTTGGCTGATTTCAGCGGATTTAATGGGTATTTGGCGGGTGGCACTCCCCGCCCTGGCGTACCGGCAGGGCGGGGAGGCACGGAGAGAGCCCGGACGGTTCGCTGCAGGCACTGGTGTGTTTCAGTAGCCTCGTTGGGGAGAGAGCAGTTCTGGTCCGGCCTCAGCCACCGGGGCGGGTAAATTTGCAGACCCACCCAGCCCGGCGGAACGTGTAAACGCATATACTCTTTATAGTTGTATAAGTTAGTATTTTTCTACTATAAGGACGCTCTCTTAGTCAAAGGTTAATTCGCGCCGCGCCCGCCATATTCCGCCGCGCACCTTTGCAACTGGCGCCAACCGCCGTTTTCTGCCAGTTTCGCGGGCAAACACCACCGCCCACGGGAGCCTCGCCTTGCGCATCGACGGCCTGCAGTACTGCAACTATTCCGAAAAAATCTTCCGGCAAATGCGGGAGGGCGGCGTCGATTCGGTGCATGTCACCGTCTGCTACCACGAGAATTTCCGTGAAACCGTCGCGAATCTGGAACGCTGGAACCGCTGGTTCGAGCAGTTTCCGGACCTCATCATGAAGGGCACCACAGGCGACTGCGCGCGGCGCGCCAGGCAGACTGGCCGCACCGCCATCTTCTTCGGTCTGCAGAACTGCTCTCCGATCGAGGACGACATCGGCCTCGTGGAAATCCTCCACACGCTTGGCGTACGCTTCATGCAACTGACCTACAACAACCAGTCGCTGCTGGCGACCGGCGCCTATGAGGCCGAGGATACCGGCCTCACCCGCATGGGCCTCCAGGTGGTGCGCGAGATGAACCGGGTGGGCCTGGTCGTCGACATGTCCCACTCGGCCGAACGCTCCACGCTGGAGGCCATAGACCACTCCACCCGCCCCATCGCCATCACCCACGCCAACCCGAAGTTCTGGCACCCGGGCCTGCGCAACAAGTCAGACGAGGTGCTCAAGGCGCTCAGCCAGTCCGGCGGCATGCTCGGCTTCTCGCTTTACCCGCACCACCTCAAAGGCGGCCCGGACTGCACGCTGGACAGCTTCTGCGAGATGATCGCGCGCACCGCGGACATGATCGGCATCGACCATGTCGGCATCGGCTCGGACCTGTGCCAGGACCAACCCGAAAGCGTGGTTGAGTGGATGCGCGTTGGCCGCTGGTCGAAGGAGATCGACTATGGCGAGGGCTCGAAGGACAATGCCGGCTTCCCGCCCCAGCCGGAATGGTTCCGCGACAACCGCGACTTCGGCAACATCGAGCGCGGCCTGATCGAGCGCGGCATGACCCGCGAGGAGGTCGACAAGGTGATGGGCCTCAACTGGCTCAAGTTCTTCGACCAGAACTTCGGGCCGCAGACCCAGGGCTGACCGAATGGCGTCGAGTACAGAACGCGTTATCGAAGCCGCCGCAGCTTCCGGCCTTCCAGTCGAGGTGGTCACCATGCCCGCCTCCACCCGCACGGCGGAAGAAGCGGCAGCAGCGTGCGGCTGCGCCGTGGGCCAGATCGTCAAGTCGCTGGTGTTCCAGGGGAACCGCTCGGGCAGGCTTTACCTGCTGCTGGTGTCGGGCGCCAACCGGGTGGACATGGCCAAGGCAGCTGCCCAAGCCGGCGAGCCGCTGGACCGCGCCGACCCGCGCCTGGTGCGCGAGCGTACCGGCTTCGCCATCGGCGGCGTTGCCCCCATCGGCCACCTGGGGCCCTGCCCCGTGCTGATGGACGAAGACCTGCTGGCGTACGAAGTTGTGTGGGCCGCCGCCGGCGCACCGAACGCGGTGTTCAGCGTTGACCCGGCGAAACTGCAACAGGCAACACAAGCCCGCGTGACTGAGCTGCGCCAAGCGTGAGCTAGAACGCCCCCCACAGACCAAGGCCGCCGACGAGGATCAGGCTCAGCGCCCACACCACGTCGAGGTTGAACCAGCTGCGTGAAATGAATTGCGGGCCCAGCCACCTGAATACCGCCCAGGCGATCAGCCCGCCCGAGACGATCATGGCGCCTGCATGGACAACAGACACCGCCACCGCCATGCCCACGTTGCCACCCATCAGCGTCATCGCCGCCGCGTGGCCCGCGTCCAGTTCACCCGCCTTGCACAACCCCAGGAAGATCGGTACCAGCATCAGACCTGCCCCGTGCGCCATGGCGACGGCAAACGACCACAGCGCCAGTTGCGTGGGCCTGATGCGGGCAAGAAAGCGCGGGTGACGCCGGTTGATCAGCAGGTAGATGCCCATGCCGACCACGAGCACCCCGGCGCCGATGCGGATTTCGTGCTGCCACTGCACCAGCGACGCCATCACCGCGAACGGCAGCAGGATGCCCGCCATCGCCAGCAGGTGACCAATGGCCAGCGGCCCGAGTGCTGCGATTAGGTCGCGCTGGCCACGACCCATCAGCCCGGCCGAGACCGCCAGCGGCCAGCCCATGCCAGGGTTGATGCCGTGATAGATGCCGGAGCCGATGACGGCGAGCCACAGGCCCGCCGCCGTCCAGTCGTCAAACACCAACACTTACACGTTCGGATAGCAGAACGAGTCGGTCGAGCAGTCGCCACCTTCGAGCCGGATCTGGTGCGAGCGATAGCCCTTCGGAAACTCCACCCAGAAGTCCTTGTCGAGGGTGATGCCGCCATTGGCGCCCACGTCCGCCTTGACCATCGCAGCACCTCCCTCGCCCGGGTAGAACTGGTCGTCCCAGGTCGAGTACAGCGAGTTGGTCCAGTACACCCGCTTGCCGTCGCGGCTGATCTCCACCATCTGCGGGCCATAGCCGAACGTTTTGCCATTGGGGTGCTTGGTCTGCTTGACGATGCCCCCGATCTCCACCTTGCCGGCCAGCTTCGGGTTCATCGGGTCGGATACGTCATACTGGTGCATCTCGCCGGTGCCCCAGCAGGCCACGTAGAGATACTTGTCGTCCAGCGACAGGTCGATGTCCGTCACCAGCGGCGGCACTGCCTCGAACCCCTTCAGAAGCGGCGGCAGGTCGTCCGCCTTGGCCGGCTGCGGGTCGATGGTGATCACCTTCTTGGCGTCGAACGTGCCGTCGGGCTTGCGCCACCAGGTGAAGATGGCGCCCTGCAGGTTGGTGGTGTCCACCACCACGCCGCAGAAGCCGTAGTCCTTCGCCGGGTCGTGCGCCGGACGGATTTCCAGCGCCATCTGGTGATTGGCGCCAAGGTCGATGGTCTGCACGTTGCGCCGTTCGCGCAGGTTCCAGAAATGGATGCTGTGGCCGTACTTGTTGGACAAAAGGTCTTCCGGCACGATGCCGTTCTCGAACTGTGGCGGCAAGCCCCACTCCGAGCTCACCATGTAGTCGCGCGGCAGGTTCCACCAGAAGTCATAATGCTTGTCCTGCTTGCCCCGGTCCATCTCGTAGCGCCCGAGGATCTCGAAGGTTTCGCAGTCCATGATGAAGATGCCGGGAGGGCCGTCGGTGCCGTCCGCGCCGCCGCCGCCCAGGGTGGACACGTAAATGCCTTCCGGCCCGCAATGGATGGTGTGGGGGCGCGAGTAGCCGGTCTTGGAGAACACCTCTTCCGGCTCGATGATCTTGTGGATTTTCGCCTTCAGCGGCTCCTTCACGTCGATCACATAGATGCGCGAGGAACGGATGCCCGGAATGATCAGGTAGCGGCGTTCGAGGAACGCATGGCCGGTGAGCGGCGACAAGGCGGAGGAACAGGCATTCCAGCCGAAATGGTGAAACTCGTCGCCCTTGTTGGGCATGATCACCTGGTGGACGATCTTGCCATAGTCATTCGACTTCGGATCGACGTTCACCACCGCCAGTCCGTCCGGCTGCGAGCCGTCCGGCGACAGCATCAGCGTGAACGCTAGCGTCTCCGGCGGCGCCTGCATGGCAAGTCTGGGCGTGGCGTGGAAAGTCGGGTCTGGCCTCACGGTCATGGGTATGTCCTCCGATTGCTGGCGCACATCTGACGGGCGCCTTGTTGCAGGTCAGCAACCGGCGGGAATAGCGCCACCGGCTGCCTTCCCCCGTCGACAAGTCTTTCACCCCCATGAGGTGCATGCAAATCACGAAAAGAAATACTCAGGCATTCCCTCAGGAATGCATTGGCGAACCTAGCCTGCCGCCGCCTCGCGAATGGCGGCGAGGATGTCCGCTGCCACCTCGACGTGGCCGGAGGCTTGCGTCATCGCCCGCGCCTCGTAGCGGCGCTGGCTGGGCAGGCGCACGCCCTCCTGCTTCACCATCTCGGCAAACAACGCTTCGGCGTGGGCGGCCCATCCGCTCGCATCACCGAACCGCGCCGGGTCCATGGCGATGATCAACTGCCCGCCCCGGTTGGCGAGACCATCCGGCTCCACCTTTTTCGCCGTCTCGAAGCTGAACGGCTCCCCCATCAGCGCACCCGCCATCAGCTCCACCATCATCGAGATGAGCGCGCCCTTGGCGCCACCGAACGCAAGGATCGCCCCGCCATGCACGTCTGCCGGGTTGGTCGACGGGTTGCCGTCCTTGTCGATGATGGTGCCGGGCGGCAGCGTCTTTCCCTCGCGCGCCGCAATAAGGATTTCGCCGTGGGCCTTCGAGGCCGTGGCCATGTCGAAGATCACCGCCTCGCCGTTGCCGCGCGGCCAGCCAAATGCGAACGGGTTGGTGCCGAACAGCGGCTTCTTGCCGCCCGGCGGCGGCACGATCGGAAAGGCCGAGGTCATGGTCATGGCCACCAGCCCCTCGTCCGTCATCATCTCCATCTCCGGCCACATGGCGGCGAAGTGGTGCATGTTGGTGAGCGCCAGGCACGCCACGCCCTGCTGCTTCGCCAGCGCCGCAAGCTCCGGCCCCATCAGCTTCAGCGACAAGGGCGCAAAGCCGTTGCCGCCGTCGCCACGGATCACGCCCGGCGCAATCTTGCTCCATGACGGCCTGGCGTCAGGCGCAGCCTTGCCGATGCGAAACGCCTTCAGGTAGCCCGGCATGCGGAATACGCCATGGCTGTGGCAATGATCCCGCTCAGCCGCGCAGACGGTGCCGGCAATTGCGTCAGCGTTGGCGTCATCGCAGCCGGCATTCTTCAGCGCCTTGATGCACTCGGTCTTCAGTTCGGTCAGCCGGATCAATTCCGTCTTCATGCCAGCGCCTCCCTCAGTACCGCCTCCACTCCGGCAGAGGCATTGAACAGCTCCGTATCCTGCCCGTGCGGGCGCATGATCATCAGCCCCGCCGGGGCTTCTCCGCGAGCCGTCATTGGTATGGAAATCGCGCAACTGTCGAGGAAGTTCCCCAAAAACGTGTTGCGCAGGCACAGGAAATTGAGCGGGCCATAACGCTCGTCATTGTCGACTTCCGAGATCAGCGGAGGCAGGATCGGCACCGCCGGCATCACCAGACCGTCGAGCCCGGAGGCAATCCGCGTGAACTTCGCCATCATCTCGCGCCGCCGCCGGTAGATGCCCACCAGCTCCGGCCCGGTGACGGTGAGACCCGACTCGATGCGCCGGCGAACCCGCTGGTCGTATTCGTCGCCGTGACGCTCGATCATCGCGGCATGAACGTCCATCGCCTCGCACGCTGAAATACCACCCTTGGAGTTGATGTTGGGCAGGTCCATCAGATCGGGGAACGGCACCTCGGCGAACGCAACGCCAGCCTTGCCCAGCGTCTTGATGGCGGCATCGAAGGCAGTCGCCACCTCCGGCGCCATGGCGTCCAGCGCCACGTGCTGGAGGATGCCGAAGCGCAACGTATGCGGTTCGCGCGCCATCACCGCGCCCTCGCCACGGTCGCCGGCCATCATCGCGTCGATGGTGGAACAGCACGCCACCGAGTTGGCCAGCGGCCCCACCGTGTCGAGCGTCGCCGACAGCGGAAACACACCGTCCTTCGGCACCCTGCCGGTAGACGACTTGTAGCCCACGACACCATTGAACGCCGCCGGGATGCGGCATGATCCGCCGGTGTCGGTGCCGAGGCCCATATAAGCCATCCCGTCAGCCACGGACACGCCGGCACCAGAGGAGGAGCCGCCCGGAATGCGGCCGTTCTTGCGGTCCCAGACAGACTTGGGCGTGCCGTAGTGGGGGTTGAGACCAACGCCGGAATAGGCGAACTCGGTCATGTTGGTCCGGCCCATGAAGACGAAGCCGGCCGCCCTCAGCCGAGCCACACACGTTGCATCCTGCGTTGCAGGCTCCGCATCGCGCAGGATGGTCGAACCTGCTGCCGTCACCTGGCCCGCCACGTCAAACAGGTCCTTCAGCGAAACCGGAATGCCGGCATAACGCGACGGCGCCCTGCCCTTGCGGCGCAAGCTGTCCATGTAGTCGGCTTGCGCGATGGCGCCTTCCGCATCTGCCATCAGAAACACATGCGATCCCTCGCCGTCCGCATTCTCGATGCGCGCCAGGCACGCTTCGGTAAGGTCGCGCGCGGTGGTGGTGCCAGCTTCCAGTTGTCCGGCGAGCCGGTCGAGAGTTTCGACGATCATCTGCTTGTTGCCCCTGTTGAATTCGCCATGAAGGAACCCCAACATTGACATGATGACTGTACCGCGCGCAATCCGGCCTCCCATGCGAACATTCCACT
>CAVOZK010000032.1:0-22020 GCA_963700935.1 uncultured Alphaproteobacteria bacterium
CTTTCGACTCCGCCCCCGATGCCTTGCGCAAGGCGATGGAAGAAGACGGCCGCTGGCTCGATCACTGGGACTTCGATCTTGATGGCCCGCTGCTGGGGGAAGGCCGCTTCAGGCTGGCCGATGCCGGCAACCTGCGGACAGTCTCTGATGACGGAGCTGGCAATCGTGCAATGATCCGGCAGGCGACGCAGGATATTGTCGCGGCCGGGGCAGTGCCAATCATGCTGGGTGGCGATGATTCAACGCCAATCCCGTTCATTGCGGCCCTGTCACCGCTTGGTCCGCTGACAATCGTCCAGATCGACGCTCACATCGACTGGCGCGACGAGCGGCGCGGCGAACGATTCGGCTTCTCCAGTACCATGCGCCGCGTCTCGGAGATGGACCATGTCGAGCGGATCGTGCAGGTGGGCATGCGCGGGCTTGGCTCTGCACGGCGGGAAGAGGTCGAGTTCGCGCGAAGCTGGGGGGCTTGCATCGTCACCGCCCGCGAATTTCATCAGGTTGGACCGGACGCCGCACTGGCGCACGTACCTGCCGGCGCCAACTGCGTCATCACGCTGGACTGCGATGCACTCGATGCCGGCATCTTGCCGGCGGTCATGTCGCCCACCCCGGGCGGCCTGAGCTATATGCAGGCCATCGATCTGGTGGCTGCCGTTACGGCGAAGGCGCGGCTCGTGGCGTTCGACATGATCGAGTTCGTGCCGGAGCGCGACACCACCGGCACCGCCACGTTCACCGCCGCCCGCATCGTTGCCAACGTCATCGGGCGGCTGGCCCGGATCGACCGTTGAGGTCCAATCCCTCCGTGGCAGGGCAAGCAACGCGAACAGCGTTGCGCCAGCCCGTGAACGGACGCCGGCACGGAGGTGCCGGCGGAAACCAGATCAGTGCAGGATCTGGCTGAGGAACAGCCTGGTGCGCTCGGACTTGGGGTTCTTGAAGAATTCTTCCGGTTCGTTCTGTTCAACGATCTGGCCCTGGTCCATGAAGATCACGCGATTGGCGACCTGACGGGCAAAGCCCATTTCGTGGGTCACGCACAGCATGGTCATGCCTGACTCGGCCAGATCCACCATCACCTCCAGCACTTCCTTGATCATTTCAGGGTCAAGCGCCGAGGTCGGCTCGTCGAACAGCATGATGCGCGGGTTCATGCACAGTGAACGCGCAATGGCGACGCGCTGCTGCTGGCCGCCCGAGAGCTGGCCCGGATACTTGTGCGCCTGCTCGGGGATCTTCACCTTCTCGAGGAACTTCATCGCAACTTCCTCGGCTTCCTTCTTGGGCATCTTGCGAACCCAGATCGGCGCCAGAGTGCAGTTTTCCATGATGGTCAGATGCGGGAACAGGTTGAAGTGCTGGAATACCATGCCAACCTCGCGGCGGATCTCGTCGATCTTCTTTAGGTCGTCGGTGAGCTCGATGCCGTCCACCACGATCTTGCCCTTCTGATGTTCCTCCAACCGGTTGATGCAACGGATCAGCGTGGACTTGCCCGAGCCCGATGGCCCGCAGATGACGATGCGCTCGCCGCGATAGACGGTCAGGTCGATGTCGCGCAGCACGTGGAAATCGCCGTACCACTTGTTCATCTTGGCTATCTGTATGGCGACGTCGTCGGTAATGCGCATGGCCGATGAAGCAGCAGCCTGCTTTGCGCTGAGCGCCTTGCTGGCAGCAGAGGCTTGCGAGGTGCTGTCAGTCCTGGCCGGCGCGGCACGCCGTGAGGCTGCGGACTTGGCGGCGGGCTTCTTCGCTGCTGCCTTCTTCGCCGGTGCTTTCTTGGTGGTTGCCTTGGCCATTGGTCAGGTCCTGTCGTTGAAAAAGATTAGCGTTTGTGCCCGGTGTCGAGCTTGCGTTCCATGAACATGGAATAGCGCGACATGCCGAAACAGAAGATCCAGAACAGCGCAGCCGCCGCAAACAGGCCGGTCGAGTGGGTTTGCGGCGCCGCCCAGTTGGCGTCGGTGTTGGCTGTCTGGATGATCAGCAGCAGGTCGTAGAGACCGATGATCGACACCAGCGTCGTGTCCTTGAACAGGCCGATGAAGGTATTGACGATGCCGGGGATCACCAGTTTCAGCGCCTGCGGCAAGGTAATCAGGCCCATGTTCTGCCAGAAGGTCAGCCCCAGCGCCTGGGCTGCCTCGGTCTGTCCCTTGGGAATGGCCTGCAGGCCGCCGCGCACCACCTCCGCCATGTAGGCCGAAGAGAACAGCGCCACGCCGACCAGCGCGCGCAGCAGCTTGTCGAAGTTGGTGCCCGGCGGCAGGAACAGCGGCAGCATCACCGATGCCATGAACAGCACGGTGATCAGAGGCACGCCGCGCCACAACTCGATGAAAGCCACGGAGAACAGCTTGACCACCGGCATCTGCGAACGCCGCCCCAGCGCCAGCAAGACGCCAAGCGGCAGCGAGGCGACGATGCCGGTCACCGCGATGACCAGCGTCACCAGCAATCCGCCCCATTGCGAGGTTTCAACGTAGGTCAGACCGAAGTCGATCGACAGGATCTCCAGCAACAGCGCCGCCACGCCTGCAATGCCCAGCGACGCAAACAGCGCCAGCTTGCTGTCGATGATCTTGGCAACAAAGCCGAGGAACAGCAGCGGCAGCACCACGGCGGCAACGAACAGGTAGGTGGTGAACCAGGTCGAACCGGTAATGTCGAAATGGCCGCCAGTCAGCAGGATCAGCGCCATGATCGGGTAGATGGCGAGCAGGAAAATGGCGTTCGCCGTCTTGTAGGGCAGGCTGGGTATCAGCATCGGCACCAGCGCCAGTACGCCGACAATGAACACGATGTTGACCCGCCAGCGCTCGGCAATCGGATAGAACCCATAGATCCACTGGCCAAACCGTGCGCCAGCCATGGCCCAGCAGGCGCCTTCCTGACGGCCTTCGCCGCGGCAGGCCTCGCCACTCTCGCCCACAAAGACCGCATGGATGACAGCCCAGTCGAGCACCAGCCAGACGATGTAGGCAGCGATGCCTCCCATCACCACGGTCAGCACCGACTGGAGCGGCGTGGGAAACAGGTTCTCGCGCATCCAGCCCTGCAGGCCGGTGATGTTGGCGGGCGGCGGCGACGCCGGCACCTCCTGGGTGCGGACGAAGGCAACGCTGGTTTCGGCGTGCAGATCAGACATCTTCTATCTCTCCACCAGCTTCATCTTGGAATTGAACCAGTTCATGAACAGCGAGGTCAGCAGCGAGAACGTCAGGTAAACCGCCATCCAGATGGAAATGATCTCCACCGCCTGGCCGGACTGGTTGAGCACCGTGCCGCCTGCCGCCACCAGGTCCGGATAGCCGATCGCCACGGCCAGCGAGGAGTTCTTGGTGAGGTTCAGGTACTGGCTGGCCAGCGGCGGAATGATCACGCGCATGGCCTGGGGGATGACCACCAGGCGAAGCGTCGGACCGGACCGCAGACCCAGCGCGTGGCTCGCCTCGGTCTGCCCCTTGTTGACCGCCAGGATGCCGGCGCGGACGATTTCGCCGATGAAGGCCGCGGTGTAAATGGACAGCGCAGCAAACAAGGCTGCGAACTCGGGGACGAGGCCAACGCCGCCCCTCAGGTTGAAGTTGCCCTGCTCGGGGAACTCAAACTGCAGCGGGGCGCCGGCGATAAAGTAACCCAGCAAGGGCAGGCCGATCAGCAGTCCGAGTGAGGTAAGGAAGACCGGGAACTGTTCGCCGGTCGCCGCCTGGCGCGCACGCGACCAGCGCACAATCCACCAGATGGCGGCAATTGCCAGCACGAAACCGGCCACGATCATCCATGCGCCCTCACCCCAGAGGAACTTCGGGATGGTCACGCCGCGATTTGACAGGAAGATCGTGTCGCCGATCGACAGCGCGTTGCGCGGACTGGGAAGGGCTGCAAGCACCACCTTGTACCAGATCAGGATCTGGATCAGCAGCGGCACGTTGCGCATCACCTCGACATAGACCTCGGCCACCTTGGCAACCAGCCAGTTCTTCGACAACCGCATGATGCCGACGATGAAGCCGATGATGGTGGTTGCGATGATGCCGCAAACAGCAACGAGCAGCGTGTTGAGGATGCCGACCATGACGGCGCGGCCATAGGTCGAGGATTCGGTATAGGGGATCAGCGTGAACGACAGGTCAAAACCGGCCGTGGTGTCGAGGAAGCCGTAGCCGGAAGCAATGTTGGCTTCGCGCAGGTTGGCCACGGTGTTGTTGAATATCTGCCAGGCGAAGTAGGCGACCACGGCCACAAGCGCGATCTGTACCGCCCACGACCTGACTTTGGGATCGTTGAAGAACGCGACCTTTGGAGGGGAATCGCCACCCGTTACAACGCTCATGCGCTCGCCTTCACCCTGCTGCAGTGCGCGTTGGTCCGGAACCTTGCCTTCTGCCCCGGCGCGAACTGCCGTTGTACCCCGGTCCGGTTACCCTCCCGGCACATCCCTCATGCGCCGGTGGCCCCGAACCTTCCATGTTGCCTTTGCCGGTCTTGAATGCCGGCTTTCAAAATCCGATGCGTGAAAAAACTATCTGAAAGGAACAAAACCATCCGGCAGGACATGACCTGCCGGATGGGGAGAATGCAGATGCTTAGCGGATCGGGGGAGCGTACTGGATGCCGCCCTTGTTCCACAGCGCATTGATGCCGCGCGAAATCTTCAGCGGGGTGTTCGGACCCACGTTGCGCTCGAAGATTTCACCATAGTTGCCGGTAGCCTTGATGGCCTTCAGCGCCCAGTCGTTCTCAAGACCGACGCCCTTGCCGAAATCACCTTCTGCACCCAGCAGGCGGCGAATTTCCGGGTTGGTCGAATTGGCCAGCATGTCGTCGGCATTGGCCTGGGTCACGCCAAGCTCTTCAGCGTTGAGCAGTGCGTAGTAGGTCCACTTGACCACGTTGAACCAGGCGTCGTCGCCCTGGCGGACAACCGGGCCCAGCGGCTCCTTGGAGATGATCTCCGGCAGAACCACGTTCTCGTCCGGGTTCTTCAGCTTGAGACGCTCGGCATACAGGCCAGACTGGTCGGTGGTGAACACGTCGCAGCGGCCCGAGTCGTAGGCGGCGATCACTTCGTCAGCCTTTTCGAAGGCAACGACTTCGTACTTCATGTTGTTGGCACGGAAGTAGTCAGCGAGGTTCAGCTCGGTGGTGGTGCCGGTCTGGGTGCAGACCGATGCGCCGTCCAGCTTGAGGGCCGAGTCGACGCCGAGCGCCTTCTTCACCATGAAGCCCTGGCCGTCATAGTAGGTCACGCCGGCGAACACGAGGCCGAGCGAGGTGTCGCGGCCCATGGTCCAGGTGGTGTTGCGCGACAGGATGTCAATTTCGCCGGACTGCAGTGCGGTGAAGCGCTCCTTGGCCGACAGCGGGGTGAACTTCACCTTCTCGCCATCGCCAAACACGGCAGCTGCAACAGCGCGGCAGAAGTCGACGTCGAGACCGGTCCAGTTGTTCTTGTCATCCGGGTTGGAGAAGCCGATCAGGCCCTGGCTGACACCGCACTGGATGAAGCCCTTGCTCTTGACGTCATCGAGAGTTCCAGCGGTGGCCGCCGAGATGCCAGCCACGGAAACGGCTGCACCAAGAGCGAGCGAAAGCAACGTACGTTTCATGTTTGATTCCTTTGATCGTGAGTTTATGGGGTCGGCTCTGTACCGGCATTGCGGAATACGGCGCACTGAATCTGGAAGATGCACACGTCGCCCCGCCAGTCATGCAAAGCAATTCAGCCGGTCCCACCCCATGGACTATCTATTCAGTTGTTACTCCCTGAGCGCGCGCCAGGGCGCGGGCAATCGTTATCCTGCCCAAAATGCGATCACGGTCAAGCGTTGCACAAAAAAATTCGACTTGAAGCCGTGACAAAGGCTAAATCACTGGCCTGCAGTTTTCACCTTGCGAGACAGGACTCCATGCATAGAGATGATGATGAACGCGCCAGCCTCGGGCCGGCCACCCGGCTGGTTACTTCCGGCCGGCAGTATTCCGAACATGGAATCGTGAACCCGGGCGTCTACCACGCCTCTACCATCCTCTACCCAACCGCGGCATCGCTGCGGGCAGGCAACCAGCCCTACACCTATGGCCGCAAGGGAACACCGACCTCCCGGGCGCTGGAGGACACCATTGCGGCGCTGGAGGGCGGGCACGCATGCAAGGTTACGCCATCGGGCCTGGCCGCCATCACGTCGGTGTTCCTGGCCTTCCTTGATACCGGCGACCATGTGCTGATCACCGACAGCGCCTACCGGCCCACGCGCACGCTGGCGAACGGACTGCTGAAGCGCATGGGCATCGAAGCGACATTCTATGATCCGGCGGATCCGGGTGCCGTGAAGGCCGGGCTACGGTCAAACACCAGGCTCGTGTTCACCGAGTGCCCCGGTTCGCAAACCTTCGAGGTGCAGGACGTTCCCGCCATTACGAAGCTTGCCCACGAGGCCGGCGCACTGGTCGCCATCGACAATACCTGGGGTGCCGGCCACTACTTCAAGGCGTTCGAGCACGGTTGCGACATCTCCCTGCAGGCCGCCACCAAGTATCTCGTCGGCCATTCCGACTGCATGATGGGTTGCGTCACGGTGAACGAGGAGCACTGGCCCCGCTACAAGCAGGCTTACGAAGAGATGGGCCTGTTCGCCGGTCCGGACGACATGTACCTGACGCTTCGGGGCATCCGCACGCTCGACGTACGCCTTGAACGGCACATGAAGTCAGGGCTTGAAATCGCCGGGTGGCTGCGCGGCCGTGACGAGGTAGCCGAGGTGCTGCATCCCGGTCTACCCGGCGCGCCGGGTCACGACATCTGGAAGCGCGACTTCACCGGCGCCTCCGGACTGTTCGGCTTCGTGATGAAGGAAACCGGACAGGAAAAGGTCGATGCCTTTTTCAACGAACTGTCGCTGTTCGGCATGGGGTACTCGTGGGGCGGGTTTGAAAGCCTTGCAATCCCGTGCGACGTCACCACCTACAGGTCAGCGACAACGTGGGACCGCGACGGCCAGCTTGTCCGTCTGCATATCGGGCTTGAGGACGTGGATGACCTGAAGGCCGATCTCGCCAGGGCGTTCGTGGCCATGGCGGCGGCCTGACACGGCTCACTCGGAAAGGATCCACAAGATGATGTCATGGACCAGGCTTTTGGCTGCTGTTGCAGCCGTGTGCATCGCCGCCGGAGCGGCTGCGCCAGTGCAGGCCACGGAAGACGACCCGGAACTGATCTTCAAGAAGTCCACGGTCTTCCGACTGCTTTCGCCCAATGCCAAGCTTGCCGTCTATGCACTGGACGATCCGCTTGTCGAAGGCGTGGCGTGCCACTTCACCATTCCGGAGATCGGCGGCTGGAAAGGCTGGGCAGGCTTTGCCGAAGAGCGCTCGGAAGTCTCGCTGGCCTGCCGCCAGGTGGGGCCGGTCTCGTTCAAGGGAAAGTTCGAGCAGGGCGACGAGATGTACCGGCAACGCCGTTCGCTGTTCTTCAAGAAGCTGCAAATCGTGCGCGGCTGTGACCCCAAGCGCAATACGCTGGTGTACCTGGTCTACTCCGACCGGATCATCGAGGGTAGCCCGCAGAATTCCACCTCCACGGTGCCGATCATGCCGTGGGGCAACAATCCTGCGCCGCGCTGCGAAGAGTTCCTCGAAAACTGAACGCTGGTTTGCTGCAGATTTACCGCTGATTCACGTTTTGCGTGAATTAGTGGGAAGACTGTACCGCCTGGCGTGTGGAGGCAGCCGATCAGGCTGCGCCGCCTTTTGCACGCGGGGCATACTTCTACCGGGGGACTTGCCGTGCCAATGAAACCATCCTTGAGCTGCCGCATGCTTGCGGCGGCCGCCATCCTCTTTGCGTGCCTTCCCGCATCCGCCCAGTCGGCTCTCAAGCCGCAGGACATCGCCAGTCTTGACATCATGGTGCGGGAGGTCATCGAACAGCCGCCCTCCGCCCATCCGCTTCTCGACAGCAAGAAGCTGGCGGTCATCGCTGCACCGGTTCCACGCTCCTCCTGGTCGAAACTGCATCCGCAGGTGCGCAAGACACTGTCGGCGGTCGAAAAGAAGTTTGGCCGCCGCGTGGAAGTGACATCGGGGTGCCGGTCCAGGCAGGCAAACCGCAAGGCAGGGGGAGCGCGCCGCTCGCTGCACCTGGATTGCATGGCCGCCGATTTCAGGGTCGCAGGCGTCAGCAAGGCCAGGCTGGTGCGCTTCGTCAGCGCCTTGCCCGGGCGCGGCGGCATCGGCACCTATTGCGGCAACTCCATCGTTCACGTGGACGCCGGACCAGTGCGCAACTGGCATCAACGCTGCCGGTAAGAGTTTAAAATCGAGCGCATTGAGGTTGCATCTTGCGCCAAACGCCTTGAATCCACGTGCATTGCACTTGAAGATTACGGGTGAAACCGATCCCAGCGCCCACCAGCACGTTCTGCGGAGAACCACCCCTTGACCACCCTGCCCCGTCACATGCGCGCCTGGACCTACGACACCGCCGGGCCGGCGCGCGAGGTGATGGGCGAGGTGACGATGGACGTGCCGGACCCGGGAGCCGGCGAGGTGCTGGTGGAGGTCAGGGTCTCCGCCGTCAACCCGACCGACGTAAAGCGGCGAAGCATTGGCCGCGAACTGGGACTGTTCAGCCCCATCATTCCCAACAATGACGGTGCCGGCATCATTGCCGGGGTAGGCGAGGGCGTGCCGTCCTCGCGCAGTGGCGAGCCGGTGTGGCTGTTCGGCGCGCAGGCAGGCAGGCCAAACGGCACTGCAGCCCAATACATCTGCCTACCATCGGACCAGGCCATTGCGCTGCCGGACAAGGCGAGCTTCACCGATGGCGCCTGTGTGGGCGTACCGGCGGTTACCGCCTGGCATGCAGTTCTGGGCGGCGGGCCGGTCGAGGGCCGCACCGTCCTGGTGACGGGGGCCGGCGGACGGGTCGGACGCTACGCCGTTCAGATTGCGGCACAGGCCGGAGCCCGGGTGATCGCCGCCACCCGGCGCGAGAAGTTTGATGACCTCAGGCTGCTCGGCGCGCACGAGGTGATTGACTACACAAATGACGGTTTCGCCGAGGAGCTGCGCGCCGCCGCGCCAGGCGGCATTCACCGGGTGGCGGACGGCGCCTTGTGGCTGACGCTTGAATGCGCCCTGCCCACGCTCGGCGCCCGGGCCCACATCACCGCCTATGCCAGCGACCAGAACGCCACCCCGGCGCTGCCGTTTGCAAAACTTCTCTACGCCAACACCACCATCGAGACGTTCTCGATCTTCGGCCTTTCCAAGGTGCAGCAACAGGCGGCCATAGACGGGGTGAACAGGTTGCTGGCGGACGGCAAGCTGGATCACAAGGTGGGCGCGCGGTTCAGCTTCGGCCAGATGATCGAAGCGCATGAGGCCGTCGAAACCGGCAGCATCGACGGCTGCTGCCTGGTTTCAATGCGCTAGATCTGCGGGCGCTTGCCGCCGCTGGTCCAGGGACCTGCCGCCTGTTCGAACGCCATCGCCGCCTGGAACACGTCCGCATCGCAATAGGTGCGCCCGACGATCTGCAGCCCCGTCGGCACACCGTTCTTCGCAAAGCCGGACGGCACCGAGATGACCGGACAGCGCGACAGCATGTTGAAGGGCGTGGTCATTGCCCATCCCAGCATCGGGTTCACCTTGCGGCCGTTGATCCTGACCTTGTCCTTCGACTGGTCGTGATCCGCTTTCACCGCCGGCAGCGCGTTGGTCGGGCAGATCAGCACGTTATAGTCTTCCAGCAGGGGTCCGAGCCTTGCGTACATGCGGTTGACCATTTCCAGGCTCGCCACGAAATCGGTCGCCTTCGACTTCCTTCCCTTCTTCGCGAAGGCGCGGGCATAGGTGGTCATCTGCTTTCCATGGCTGTCCAGCAACCGCGACAGCGATGCGCCGAACAGGTGCTCCAGGTAAGCCAAGCCGGCATCCAGCGCGTCGTGCGTCCAGCCGAGATCAACCTCGGTCACTTCTGCCCCGAGAGAGCGGAACACCTCAGCCGCGGCCAGCGTATTGCGGCGTACGTGCTTGTCCACCTCGAAGAAGCCCAGGTCCATGGACAACGCAATCTTCCAGCCCTTGATGGGCTTGTACTGCATCGGCAGGTCGAGCTTCGGTTTGAGCGTGGAAATGTCAAGCGGGTGCGGACCGCTCATTACGTTTTGCAACAGGATGGCGTCGGACACGGTGCGCGCCAATGGGCCGGTGTGGCAGTAGAAATCGAGGTTGAAGGGCGGGTCGTCGGGGTTCCTGCCATAAGGCGGCTTGTAGCCGACAAGGCCGCAGCACGATGCGGGGATACGGATCGAGCCGCCGATGTCGGATCCGGTGGCGATGCTCGACGTGCCTGCCGCCAGCGAAGCAGCCGAGCCGCCCGACGAACCGCCCGGCGTCTTCTTCAGGTTCCACGGATTGCGGGTCACGCCCCACAGCTTCGTCCAGGTATAACCTGCGCATGAGAATTCCGGCGTGGCGGTGCGGGCGTGCACGATGCCGCCAGCGTTGAGGATGCGCTGGTTCATCGGCGAGGTGTGATCGCCGACATGGTCCTTCATGATCAGCGAACCGTTCGAGGTCGGCATTCCCTCGATGTAGCTCTCGTCCTTGATCGCCACCGGCAGCCCGTCCAGCGAACCAACCGGCTTGCCCCTGGCCCAGCGTGCTTCCGATGCCTTCGCCTGTTCGAGCGCGCTTTCGTAGTGGGTGAAGGTGAAGGCATTGATCTTCGGCTCGACGGCTTCAGCGCGGGCGATTGTCGCCTTCATCAGTTCAACCGGCGACAGCGTCTTGCTGGCGAAGCGCTCCAGAACTTCGGTCGCAGGCAGGTAACACAGATCGGCATCGGACATGTTTGTTGCTCCAGCAAAATCCACTTACAAATGCGGCCCGGAACCGCAGGGTCCCGGGCCGCTGGCTTTGCGTCACGCGATACCGGGACTTACTTGGTCAGCTCGGTCCAGATCGCGGTGTACAGTTCGGTTGCTTCCGGCGAGCAGGTCTTGGCAACGAAGCCCGCAGCCTGATGCTCGGGCGGCGTGTTCACCTCGGGCGCGGTCTTCATGTCTTCCGGCATGAACGCGTCCGACCCCTCGATGCCGTTGGCATAGCGGGCGAACTCGGAAATCAGGGCGGCGTTTTCAGGCGCCATGATGAAGTTCTGGAAGGCCTTGGCGTTGTCTACGTTCTTGGCATCCGCCAGCACTGCGACGTTGTCAGCCCATATCGGATAGCCTTCCTTGGGATAACCGTAGACGATGTCCGGATTCTGCAGCCGGGCGCGGAACGAGGCGCCGTTCCAGTAGATACCGGCAGAGATATCGCCCTTGGCGTACTTCTCTACGGTGCCATAGTCGAGCGACAGCCATTTGGGCTTGGCTTCGAGAAGCTTGTCGCGGACCTTCTTGAGCAATTCCTTGTCGGTGGTGCACGGCTCGCCGCCCATGTAGGTGATGGCGAGGCTCATCACATCGCCCATCTCCGGCACCACGTTGATCTTGCCGATCAGTTCTTCCGGCGGATCGAACACCACGGCCGATGTGTTGGGATCACCCTTGTAGACCGAGGTGTTCACGGTGATGCCGACGGTGCCCCACTGCCACGGCACGGTGTACTTGCGGCCGGGGTCGAAGTCGGGGTTCTTCCAGCGCTCGGCGACATGCTTGAAGTTCTCCATGCCACCCGGGTTCGTCTCCATCAGCAGGCCCTCGCTGATCCAGATCTGGTTGTAGGTGGCGGATGGCACCACGATGTCGAAGCCGTGGCCGCCGGCCCGCACCTTGGCCAGGGCGGTATCGTTGGAGTCAAAGTCGGTAACAGTAACCTTGACGTCGAACTCCTTCTCGAACTTCTCGATCAGCTTGGGATTGGTGTAGTTGCCCCAGTTGTAGATGTTGAGCTCACCGGCAGCCAGCGCACCAGTCGCGGAAAACGCCAGCGCCATGGCGCCGGCCGCAGCCGTCATCAGCAGTTTGTTCTTCATTCTCCCTGTCTCCTTTTTCAGGTTTCGTTACTCACTCAAGCCTTGCCGCCCTTGCGGCTCAGCAGGAAAAACACCGTCACCACGGCAATCGAAATGGCCAGGAACACGGTCGAGATGGCGTTGATCTCGGGCGTGATCACGCGCCGCAACTGGCCCAGCATGTACGTCGGCAGCGTGTCTTGTCCACCCGACTTGACGAATTCGGTTATCACCACGTCGTCCAGCGAGATGACGAAGGCCAGCATGGCGCCCGCCATGATGCCCGGGGCCATCAGCGGCAGCGTCACATGACGGAACGTCTGCCAGGGACTGGCATACAGGTCGGCGGCCGCACGCTCCAGCGACAGGTCCATGTTCTCCAGCCTGGCCCGGATCGGCAGGTAGGCGAAGGGGATGCAGAAGGCTGTGTGGGCGGCGATCAGGTAGCCGAGGCCCTGATAGCCGGTATGGATCTTGATGATGGCGAAAAAGATCAGCAACGCCACGGCGGTAACGATTTCCGGCACCATGAGCGGCTGGTTGATGGCGGCATAGATTGCCGTCATGCCGCGATAGGGCCTTGTGCGCGTGGTGGCCAGTGCGGCCAGCGTGGCGGCGGCGGTGGCGATCAGCGCGGCAGCGGTGGCGATTTTCAGCGAGGTGATCGAAGCGTCGATGACCCGCTGGTTCTGCCATGCCGCTTCGTACCAGCGCCAGGAGAAGCCTTCCCAGATGGCGATCGAGGTGCCGGCGTTGAACGAGTACAGCACCAGGATCAGGATCGGCGCATACAGCATGACGAAGCAGCACGCGGCGATGAAGCCAAAGCCGGTCTGACGCTTGATGGAAAACGGGCGGCGGGCGGTTGCGGTATCAGCCATGGGACTGTACTCCGCCCTTCGATGCGTTGCGGACATAGAACAGCAGCGCCACCATGACGATGACCAGCAGCGTGATCGACAAGGCAGCGCCGAGCGGCCAGTTGCGTCCCTGGCCGAACTGCAGCTCGATCAGGTTGCCCAGCATCATGTTGCGCCCGCCGCCCAGCACGCGCGGCGTCACGTAGGCGCCGAGCGAAGGCACGAACACCAGGATGGAGCCCGCGATGATGCCGGGCTTGACCAGCGGAATGACGATGCGGCGCAACACCTGCCACCGGTTGGCGTAGAGGTCGTAACCGGCCTCGACCAGCCGGAAGTCCAGCCGCTCCATCGCCGCATAAAGCGGCAGCACCATCAGCGGCAGGTACACATAGGCCATGCCGAGCAGGATGGCGAAATCGGTGTAGAGCATCTGGATGGGCTGCTCGATCACGCCGAGGCCGATGAGGGCGGAGTTGATCACGCCCTCGTTGCGGATGACCTCCATGATCGCGAAGGTGCGGATCAGCAGGTTGGTCCAGAACGGAATGGTGACCAGGAACAGCCAGACCGGGCGCCATTTGGGCGGTTGGGTGGCAATGAAGTAGGCGGTTGGAAAGCCGATCGCCAGGGTGATGATCGTGGTCATCAGGGACAGCTTGATGGAGCGCCAGAAGATCGACAGGTGGGCGTCGGCGAAACCGATGGTGTCGTCGAAAATGTCCTGCTTGAGGAAAACGCCGAACCACCCGTCGGTGGAGAAATCCCAGATCACGCCGCCATAATTGCCCTTCTCGAGGAAGGAATAGACCAGCATGATGGCCAACGGCCCCAGTGCGGCGAAGAAGATGATCACCAGAGCAGGCGTCGCCAGCAGCCAGCGGTTGCGGATCTCGCGCCGCCGGGCTTCCTCGCCGGCCAGTTCGCCGGATGTCATTGCCTGCCCGCTTGCGGTCGCGTCGCTCATGTCTGCCTCTTCAATCCCGCAGCACCTGTACCGAGCCCTTGTCGATACTTACGCCGACCTTGTCGCCGATGCGCCAGCGGCCACTGTCGTCGCGGGCATTCTGCATCCGCACGATGAACTCGCCGCCTGAATCAAGCGCCACGTGATAGTGGGTATCGGTGCCGAAATAGACGATGTTGGACAACTTGCCGTCCAGCGCGCCGGCAGCCTTGCCGGTCACCAGGTTGGCGTGCTCTGGCCGCACCACTGCCGTGACCGGGCCCTTGGCCAAGCCGTTGCCCGGCAGGCTGGCCTCGATGGTCTTGCCGGAGGCGAGCTTCAGCTTGCCGGTGTCCTTCGTGACAGAAGTGAGTTCGGCCTCGAGGAAGTTGGTCTCGCCGATGAAGTCCGCCACGAACCGGTGCGAGGGGTGGTCATAGATTTCGCGGGGGCTGCCCACCTGCAGGATCTTGCCGGCACTCATGACCGCAATCCGGTCTGACATGGTCAGTGCTTCTTCCTGGTCGTGGGTGACGAAGACGAAGGTGATGCCGGTCTCGCTCTGCAGCCGCTTGAGCTCGATCTGCATTTCCTTGCGCAGCTTGAGGTCGAGCGCCGACAGCGGCTCGTCGAGCAGCAGCACCTTGGGGCTGCGGCGCCAGCGCGCGGGCCAGCGCGACGCGCTGCTGCTGGCCGCCGGAAATGGCCGAGGTGGCGCGGTCGCGCATGGCTTCCATCTTGCACCAGCTTCAGCATCTTCGGCGACTTCCGCCTCGATCTCGCCTGCGGCTTGCCCAGCATCTTGAGGCCGAAGCCGATGTTCTCGGCCACCGTCATGTGCGGAAACAGCGCGTAGGACTGGAAAACCGTGTTCACCGGGCGCTTGTACGGCGGCAGGTAGGAGATGTCCTCGCCGTCCAGATCAATGCGCCCGCGCGTCGGATGGTCGAAGCCCGCAATCAGCCTCAGCAACGTGGTCTTGCCGCAGCCGGATGGTCCAAGCAGCGTGAAGAACTCGTTCTGGCGGATTTCGACCGACACGTCGTCCAAAGCCACGACACGGTCACTGCCACCGCCAAAGATCTTGGTTACCTCATGCGCCGTAACCGCAGGCGCGCTGTCAGGGCTCGCGGCCAACTGACACCTCCTCATCTATCCGGTATGTGATGCAGCTTAGTGGCCGCGTGTAACGCCCGGTCCCTCGTTGTAGCACAAACGATAGGCGGAAAAGCCCCGCCTTGCCAAGGCTGTAAGTTGGGCAGGGGCTGCCGGATAATCAGGCAGCAGCCAGCCTGTGTATTCTGGCTGACAGGGCGCGGGCAGCCGCTTTCACTTCGCCAGATGACAGGCGACCGTGGTGGCGCCAACGGTTCGAGGCTCCGGCACTTCGATCCTGCAGCGGCTTTCGGCGATGGGGCAACGCGGGTGAAACGGGCAGCCGGGCGGCGGATCGATCGGCGAGGGCATTTCTCCCTTCAGCACGATGCGCTGTTTCTGGCGGGTGGGGTCCGGCACCGGCGTGGCTGACAGCAGCGCCTGGGTGTACGGATGGCGCGGGGAAGCGAACAGTTCCTCGCGGCTGGCATGCTCCACCGGCTTGCCCAGATACATCACCATCACCTCGCCGGCGATGTGCTTGACCACCGAGAGGTCATGCGAAATGAACAAGTAGGCGAGGTTCAGCCGGTCCTGCAGGTCGGCCAGCAGGTTCAGCACCTGGGCCTGGATGGACACGTCCAGCGCCGATACGGGTTCATCCAGCACCAGGATATCGGGATCCAGCATGAGCGCGCGGGCAATGGCGATGCGCTGGCGCTGACCGCCGGAAAACATGTGCGGATATCGGTCGTGATGCTCGGGCCGCAGGCCGACGGATTTCATCATCTCAAGCGCCCGCTCCCGCCGCTCGGACTTCTGCAAGGCGGTATTCATCGCCAGCGGTTCTTCCAGCGCCGCACCGATCTTCTGGCGCGGATTGAGCGAGCCATAGGGGTTCTGGAAGACGATCTGCACCTTGGGCCGCAGCTTCTTGCGGATCTCGGCGCTGGCATTGGCAAGCTCTTCTCCGGCGATCTGCAGCGATCCGCCCGTGGGCTCCTCGATCATGGTGACGAGGCGGGCCAAAGTGGACTTGCCACAGCCGGATTCGCCGACGATGGCCAGCGTCTGGTGGCGCGACAGTTCAAAGCTCACACCGTCCAGCGCCTTGACGATGGCCGGCTTGCCGAACAGCCCGCCAGACAACTGGTAGTGCTTTTTCAGCCCACGGGCGCGCAGCACGACATCGGCGTCACTCATGCCGTCACCTCCTGGTGTTCAGGGTGGCCCTGGGGAACGCCCTTGGCGAGGGGGTAGTGGCACAGTGCAAGACCGAGAGCCGCAGGTTGGCGCGGCGGCGGCGTGGTGCGGCAGGTTTCGGTGGCGAACGCACAGCGCGGCGAAAACAGGCAGCCTGCGGGCCGGTCGAACTGGCCGGGGACGACGCCGGGTATCGACGGCAGGTGCCGGGTTGCGGCGCGCTCCGGCAGGGCAGCCAGCAGTGCTGCGGTATAGGGGTGATGAGGTTCGGCGAACAACGCCTTTACCGGCTGCTCTTCCACCTTCTGTCCGGCATACTGGACGCTGACGCGCTGCGCCGTTTCCGCCACCACGCCCATGTCGTGGGTGATAAGCACCAGCGCCATGTCCGTTTCGGACTGCAGTTTCACCAGCAAGTCGAGGATCTGCGCCTGGATGGTCACGTCGAGCGCCGTCGTCGGCTCGTCGGCAACCAGCAGCTTCGGATTGCAGGAAATCGCCATGGCGATCATCACCCGCTGGCTCATGCCGCCGGACAGCTGGTGCGGAAAAGCTGCAAGCCGCTTCTCCGGCGCCGGTATGCCGACGAGATCCAGCAATTCGATGCTGCGTGCCCGGCGCGCCGCGCGGTCCAGCCCCATGTGCACCTTGAGCGCCTCGCCAAGCTGGAAACCCACCGTGAAACACGGGTTGAGGCTCCCGTCCCCCGATGACGGGTGCCACCGTGTTCGTCCCGCCGCCTGATGACGGGGCCATGACGGGTGCCACCGTGTTCGTCCGCCCGCCGACGGGTGCCCGCCGACGGGTGCGGCGTCGGGTGCCACCGTGTTCGTCGGGTGCCCCGCGACGGGTGCCACCGTGTTCGTCCCGACGACGGGTGCCCGTGACGGGTGCCGCGACGGGTGCCGCGCGTGTCTCCCAGCGACGGGTGCCACCGTGTTCGTCCCGCGACGGGTGCCAGCGACGGGTGCCACCGTGTTCGTCCGCCCGCCGACGGGTGCCACCGTGTTCGTCCCGCGACGGGTGCCCGCGACGGGTGCCCGGCGCGACGGGTGCCACCGTGTTCGTAGCCCCGCGACGAGTACCCGCAACGGGTGCCGCGACGGGTGCCCCCCGCGACGGGTGCCACCGTGTTCGTCAGCCACGACCACTGCTACGACAGTTGTCGCGCCCTGCGACGGGCGACGCCATGGACCCACGACGGCCGAGGGTGCCTCGATGCAGGTGCCCAAAACGGAACCCTGCATCACGTCAGAGGCTGCCGCCGCGTTCTCTCTCCACCATCCGGAGCAGCAGCGTGTGTCAGAATGACACACGACACGCGAAGGGAAACGCCCCGTCGCGAGTTGGAGGCGCGTGCGCGCCGGAACCCACCCCATACGTCCGCCATGAGCGTTCCTACCGGCGACAGGTGGCGCCGAAGCCGCGTACGGAGGTGGGCGGAGTTTCTGGCACGGAAAGTGCTGTGGGGCGGGCCATGGCTCGTCCTCTACGAATGCTTGTGGCTGACCAGGTCTACTTCGTCACCCAGAGGTGCTTCCAAGGGCGTCTCCTCATGACGCCCCGCAAGGAGGTCGTCCAGACGATTGGCGGGGTCGTTGCGAAGGCGACGCACAAGTACCCCAGCGATACGGCTGCACGACGCCGTCTTCGTCAGCAACCACTTCCATCTGCTACTCAGCGCCGCGGAGCCTGAGATGATTCCGAAGTTCGTTGGCTGGCTCAGTCGCGAGATTTCGGTCCGTGTTGGGGCCCTGGTGCGATGGCGCGGCTCCTTCTTCGAGCGACGCTACGACGCCGCACCGGTTCTCGATGAGGACGCCTTGGTCCAAAGGATTCGGTACCTGCGCCAGCACGGCGTGAAGGAAGGTCTCGTCCGGGAAGCGGACGAGTGGCCTGGCCTGACCCTCATCCCGGAGCTTCACCATGGCCAGCGTCGGCTGTTCCGCTTCGAGTCCAAGACGCAGGGCGTGGTCGAGAGCCTTCCTGTGCTCACGTCGGCACCGGTGGGCTGGGAGACGACACCGAAGGCGCAACTGCGCGAGCGGTTCGCTCAGATAGCCCGTGAGGCAACCGAAGCAGCGCGGCGAGAGCGCGGCGACAGCCCCTACCTCGGGGCGCAGCGCATCGTGGCGCAGGACCCGCAGCAGACACCAGCACACGTCGCTCGGTCGCCTCGAGTGAGATGCTTCGCCAGCACGCAGCAGAAGCGCGCAGACTACGGGTCGCGCTACAGGGAGTTTGTGGCCGGACTGCGCGGTAGCTACGATTCGTTGCTGGACGCCTGGCGAAAGGTCGGAAGCGAAGCGTTCTGCCTGCCTGGCTTTGGGTTCTGTGCGTGCGCACAGCCGGGAGCTGGGTGACCGGACGACGACGTCCACCGTGCGAGCGAGCAGGCTCACGGGCTGAGGTGCCCGGCGGCAGGCGTCGGTCTGCGAATGCTCCCGGCGACAATCCGTGGGCGACCCTACGCCCACGCGGAATCGCTAGGCCGACACCCGCGAGGTCTATCGCCGCGGACGGGCTCGTCCGGGAATCCCGGCAAGGTCGCAGGGCCTCAGCCTCGGTGCAACGCAGGCGGCCGCGTGCAGCCGTCTACTTCTGCGCCACACCTGATGGCGGCGACAAGACACGTACTCGCACCCACCGAGGGGCACTCGTTGGGTGTGCAGCGCTCCCCCTTTGGACGGCCAAACAGCAGTCCAGACCCCACGTCCCTCCGCCGCGTCAACCACAAAACCAGAAATGTGGTCGGAGTTATCCACAGTTGCTGTGGAGTGCCTGTGGCCCGGCTTCTGAATTCCGTGGGGACGGGGCCGCCCGACGGCTGCGGCGAAGGGCTGAAGAAGACCGACTTCACGACGACATCTCGACACCACGCAACCGTGTGGACATGTGGAAACGCCGTCGGCAATCGCGCCGAGGCGCCGGCGGCACACTCGCCTTGCTATAGCAGCTCACGGTGATGCGCCGGCGGTGCTACGGTCGGGAGACGATGGCGGGATGACGGCGCTTCGGTCGGGAGACGATGGACCGCGCAATTCATCCCGCGGACGGGGCCGACGCGCGCACCGGCAAAGCGCGCGGGCACCGGCTGCGGGGCCGCAAACACGGTGGCACCGGCTGCGGGGCCGCAAACACGGTGGCACCGGCTGCGGCGGTGAACACGGTGGCACCGGCTGCGGTGGCACCGGCTGCGGTGGCACCGGCTGCGGGGCTGCGGGGCTGCGGGGCGGCACCGGCTGCGGGCACCGGCTGTGCGGGGGCCGCAACCACGGTGGCACCGGCTGCGGGGCACCGGCTGCGGGCACCGGCTGCGGGGCACCGGCTGCGGGGGCACCGGCTGCGGGGGCACCGGCTGCGGTGGCACCGGCTGCGGGGCCGCTTCCATCCTCCCAGATCTTGGCCTCGGTGCTCGACGTGCTGCCCGAGCAGATCCGCGACAAGTGCGAGGTCGCCACCATCACAGGACTGCGGGCCACCGAAATCGACGGCTCACCATGGACTGGGTGGAGCCGGCGCCGCGGGGTGCCGCCACCCTGGATCCTCCGGGTGCCGGAGTGGGCCGCCAAGAACCGCAAGGAACGGATCGTCGGCCTGACCGACCGAGGCCTCGACGTGCTACGTCGCCGCGCCGCCGACGGTCGCGACACGGTGTTCGGCAAGGGCAACCATGCCCGCGCGCTGCGGCTCGCTTGTCGCGAGGTGGGCTACCACAAGAACATCACGCTGAGGGATCTGCGTCACACGTTCGGCACCCTGGCGCTGCGGTCCACGGCCGACCCGTGGGCAACGCTGCAGGCCATGGGGCACTCGGATCTGCAGGGTCACATCGATCTATCAATCGACCAGCCACGAGCGTGCAGCCGGCGACCGCCGCAGCGATGGGGGACTGGCTCGAAAAGCTGAAAACCCGTACAGAGAACAAGGATTCAGGGGGTACAGTGGGGGGGTACAGTTTCTGAGCGAGTCGGGAAACGTTGAATGAAAATGGCGGGGTGGACGGGACTCGAACCCGCGGCCTCCGGCGTGACAGGGCGCGGAAGGGCTGTAACAGTGCGATATTATTGGGCACTGAGGGCACCGACGGTCACCAAGAATCACGCACTTGCGAGATGGGGGGGGTACAGGAGGGGGGTACAGTGGTCGAGGGCGGGGCGCTGGTCGTGGCGGCGGGTGACGGAGGGTGGGGCGAGGGAGACCGCGGCCGGCCGTCCCGGCTGGGTGTGGGTGAGCTCGCGGCGGCGGCGATTGCGATGATCGATGCTGGTGATTTGGAGGGGGCTCGGCGGGTCTTGAAACTGTTGACCCTTCACGCTGACTAGCGGCAGGGGACGTGAAGGCGGCGTGGTGTTCTCAGCGTCGGCCTAGCATCGGCGAACCTGCTGCCACCCGGTACTGCCAATTCCGACCCCTGCCCACTGTTTACGAGCTTTGGCACCTTGATTTTGTACCTTGATTGGGTATACCTTATAAAGGTATGTGGCGCCATGGCGATCAGAGGATTCGCGGACGCCGATACGAAGAGGTTCTTCGAGACGGGGCGCGTGGGGAACCGAGTTGGTTGGGCGTCGGTGCGCGCGGTCGCCGCGAGGAAGCTCGACATGCTTGACTACGCGGCCGTGCTGCAGGACCTCCGCGTACCGCCCGGCAATAGGCTCGAGGCACTTCAGGGGAGACCTGGCAGGCTTGCACAGCATCCGCATCAACGACCGTGGCGGGTGGTATTTCGCTGGGCCAGCAGGGGCGCAGAGGAGGTCCGTATCACGGACTACCATTGAGGGGCACAACGATGGTTTGGTTGAAACGAAAGCCAACTTCCCCAGGAGAAATCCTGCGAGAGGAGTTTCTCGTACCGCTCGGCATGACGCAGCGGGAGCTAGCCGAACATCTCGGGTGCGACGTGAAAGTCGTCAATCGGATCGTCAATGAACGTTCCGCTCTCACCGCCGAGATGGCTCTCCGTCTTGCCGCCACGTTCGAGACGACTCCCGACTTTTGGCTCAACGCCCAGAAGGCCATGGACTTGTACGCGGCCCAGCAGAAGGTCAGGGAGCTTCCGAAGTCGCTCCGGCTGTCGAAAGGTCGCGGCGGGCGCGACCCCATCGCTGGGGAGCGATTCAATGGGCAATGACGCAGGCCCATGAGATTCTGGGTGCGGGCCGCGAGCCGTCTGTCGTCGCGCTCGCGGAGAGCATGCAAGACACGGGGCAATCCGGCAGAGATGGGCGAGATGTAGCGGTTTCCTGCTATTCCAGCGCTTGGAGTGCCCCGCGTTTCGCATGCTCTCAGCGACTCATCTTCACGCGGAACGCTCGACCGGGGCCATCCCCAGTGACGATGCAACGCGTTTGCGAACTCGACCGTGATGAGAAAAGCGCTCTTGTCGAACCCGTCGCGGTTCTGCGAGGGGGCGAATTCCTCCTGCTTCCAACCGGTGGCTCGGCGACCTGTCCGTTGCTCGATCGCCAGGGCTAGCCAGGGAAGGTCTCTTTCCCGTCTGAACGGCTTCGTGGCATCGAGTAACTCGCGGTCGTCTACGGTCGCAGTTGGATAAGTCTCCAAGTGCCGATCCAAGAGCAGCCCGAGGGCAACGCCTCGAAGCTCGTCCTCTGCGCGTGGCATGAATGTCTCAGAATCGCGAATGTGGGCCAACGCGGGCTCCAATGTGGCGATGAGCTCGTCGGCCTTTCCGTGGTACATGAGACCAGCTATCAGGCTGAAGAACGGATCGATACGCGCGCCACGTGGGGCGCGAGTGCCAAGAGGGGTGTTCTCAAGTCCAAGCATGGCAAGAGAAGGGCGTTCTCCACTCGGCAAAGGTTGAGCCAGCCGCCCTCCTCCACGTACGCCTCCGGCCGTCGCGTCGCGATTAGGTCGAGAAGCGCTTCCAGCTCTGGTATGCGCTCAGCTTTCCTCAGGGGCTCCTCCAGCGAAGA
>CAVOZK010000033.1:0-49010 GCA_963700935.1 uncultured Alphaproteobacteria bacterium
AAAACGTACACAGATCGCTGGATTCACATTTCAAGTGCAACACCGAGGTGTTGAGCGAAGGCCTCGATTGGGGTCTGGAAGCCGAGACATTTTCGCGGGGTTGAGTTGAGTATCCAGACGATGTCGTCGAGGTCTGCATCACTGTAGTCGGACAGCGATGTCTTGCGCGGTAACTCACGTCGCAGCCGTCCGTTGGTGTTCTCGATGGAGCCACGCTGCCAGGGGCTGTGAGGGTCACAGAAATAGGCTGGCATGGCGATCTTTTGCCGGACCTTTTCATGCCGGGCGAACTCTCCGCCATTGTCATGAGTGATGCTGCGACGCGCAATGCCGGGCAAGCCTTGCAGTTCGGTGACGATGGCCTCGGCAGTATCGCCTGCATCCTTGCTGTGAAGCCGGCGGACCAGCGTCAGTCGGGTGGTGCGCTCGTGCAGGGTGAGCAGGATGTCGCGCTGGCGGCGGAAGTGCACGAGATCGCCCTCCCAATGACCAAACTCGCATCTTTGAGCAACGCTTTCAGGGCGTTGACTGATCGGCACACGATCAGGAATGGCCGGCTCCCGCTTGCCGTTGCGCACCCGGCGGCCTCGTTTCGACTTGCGCTGGGCCAGGTATCGCGGCAGCCCCGTGCGGCGGCCTGCCGGACTGTAGACATACCGGTAGATGGACTCCGTCGATACCGTGTGGTCGACTTCATCGAGCTCCATCCGCCCGGCGATCTGTTCCGGAGACCATCCCATGGCAAGGCGGTCTTCGACATAGTCGCGAAGGTGGGTGGAGCGCTCAATGCGTGACCCCCGCAGCTTCCTCGCCCAGGCACGGCGTTCCGCGCTGATGGGGTTGTAGCCATCAACCCGTCGGTTACGCCCCAGCTCCCGGTAGATACTGCTGCGGTTCCGGCCAAGCCGTTGCGCAATCTCGGTCTTCGAAAGCCCCAACTCCATCAGGCTGAACAGCTGACAGCGGTCTTCAATTGTGAAGTGATCATAATGTGTTCCCATGGCGATCCCGGATATACCCGGTGTCGCACTTGGTTTGCGAATTTAGCATCGTCCGGATGCTGTCAAACAGTTTCAAAGTATCCGGAACCTGATAACTCTTTGATAACCACTTTTGCGATTTCAAAAAGTGTGATTATTGGCCGATTTCTGCGACCGTTAACCAAGATTCCGAGTATTCGGACTGAAGCTGCCGGTGGCTGTTTCAAGCCTTAACCGACGTTCAGAAAATGCCCCCTACACCGCAGTTTCCGGGCCTCGTCAGAAGCTACTGCCGAGACGGATTACGGTGGATGCTTTGTGAGAATTTCCGATCGGCAAGTTTCCAGGCACGACAACTTGGCCTTGACTTGAGTTTTGCTGGCCGGCAGCTGGTTACCGGCTTTCCCTAAACCAGCAGCGCTGCGTGACGCACGTCGCGGGTCCAGGCATAGGCGGCCAGCATCGGCGTGGCGCCCGTATTGGTGGCATGGGGCACGAACGGCTCGTGCCAGATGGTTTCGCCCGGCTCACGCGGTTCGAATGGCTCATCGCGCATCCGCCATTCGCTTTGCCCTGAGAGTATCCAGTACAGTTCCGGCGCCGGGTGGGCATGGTTGGGATACTTCAGGCCGGGGCCGAGCAGGAACAGGCCGAGCAGGAAGTCGTCGCCCGGGTAGACACCGTGCGGCCCGATCACCTCGGCATAGGCGTAGTTGTTCATGTAGCCGGGCTGGCCCATGGCCTCGTCAGAATAATTGGGGTTCTGGCGCCAGTTGAGGTCTTCCTCCAGCGCCGCCAGGGCTGCGGCCACGTCAGGCGCCGACAGCAGGCTTGCCGACACTACGTCAGGCAGGAACCTGCAAGCCGGCAGCCGGGTGGCGTGCGGGGTCCTGGCAGCGGCGGCGGAGACATCCTGCTGCGCCAGCCGCTGCAGCGTTTCAGCCACGCCGTCATCGCCGGCATTGTTGGATTCAAGCGTCGAGCGGAAAGCGCGGATGAACCACTGCCCTGCCTCGTGTAGATGAGAAGTCGTTGCCACCACTTTGCGCCCCTTGCAGCTGTTGCCCCGGCAACTTGATAGCGCGGTGGCCGCTGCGCACACAACAAAAACCCCCGGCACGCTTAATGCCGGGGGCCAGTCAGGTGCTGTCAAGCCAGGAGGGAGGATGTCAGCGCTTGACAGCGTCCGCTGTACGGTTGGTTGTGCGGGCCTCGCGTTCGCTGCCGGCAGAGCCACGCAACCGGGTGGGCAGGATGAAGGCGATGGCGACGAAGACGAGCCCCATGACGATGCCGATAGCTTCGCCGCTGACGCTCTCGAACAAGGCCGGGTATTCAGCTCCGGTGATCTTGCCCAACGTGGTCTTGCCGCCGGCGATGGCATCAAGCACGCCGGTGCCTTCAACCCAGGCGAAGTGGCCCATGTAGGCGGCTGCGCCCAGCAGGCCGCCGGCGGTGAAGAACAGTGCGTCCTTGCGGCCGGTGGCGGCAGCGGCAAGCCCGGTGCCGGGGCAATAGCCGGCGGCCGCAAAGCCGATGCCCAGCAGCGCACCGCCGATGAACACGCCCAGATAGGCGGTCTTAATGTCCAGGTGGCCCGGGTCGATGACGCCGGCCAGCAGGCCGGTGAACATCAGCACCGACGACACGCCGATTGCCAGCAGGATGGTTTTCATCAGGTGCAGGTTGCCCAGCCGCAACATCGAGATGATGTAGTCAGGGTTGGTGGCGCCAACGCGGTCCAGCACGAAGCCGAAGGCAGCGCCGATGATGATGGCGAGAATGATGGTGGTCATGGCTCAGGCCTCCTTGCTGTAGAGGTACATGGCGACGGGGATGCCGGCGGCGAACGCGCCGGCAGCGAAGATGTAACCGGACAGGGCGGTCTGCATCATGCCGCTCATCATGTGGCCGCTGGTGCAACCGCCAGCCAGGCGCGCGCCATACAGCACGATGAAACCGCCCACGAAGGCCGTGAGGTAGCGCTTCCACGGCGCGTCGCCGAAGTTTGCGCGCCAGATGGCAGGCATGGTGCGCTCGTCACGTCCGACGCCGCCGCGCAACAAGGCCGACAGTGCCGCACCGGCAATCATAGCCAGAACGAACACGAAGCTGTAATTCAGCGGGTTGGCGACGTTCCTGGCGTATTTGCCACCAGACTTGTCCAGGTAGGCATTGGGGCTGGCATAACCCGACTTTGCCTCCGGCGCCTCGACCACCACGTCCGGGTTCACCATGTCCCAGACGATGCCGTCAAAGATGACGAATTGCGTCGATACGCCAATCGGCTTTACCAGGACGACGGCCATCAGGAACACCAGTCCCAGCAGCACCCCGCCCGTCTTCCAGTTGAGGACCATGATCTCACTCCCTTGAATGTTGCGTTGAGTACGGGGGTAAACATACATATTCATTAAATAGAATGTTTGATTCAGATCAACGCAAATCCCGGCCACTCTGGCAGGTTCAATACAGTGCAGTGCCGCAGGGGCAGCCGAGATGACGCTGATTGAAATCATGGAACAGCTGGGCGAGCCGCAGACGGCCGCCCTGGGTGGCCTGGCAATCGGGCTCATCTTCGGCGCAGCGGCGCAGCAGAGCCGGTTCTGTCTGCGCGCCGCCATCATCAGTTTTTCGCGTGGGCTTTTCGACACGCGCCTGGCGGTCTGGCTGCTGGTGTTCTCCGGGGCGCTTGTCGCCACGCAGATGCTGTACGTTACCGGCGTGGCCAACCTTGACGAAGCCCGGCAGATCGCAACAAGCGGTTCGCTGTCCGGCGCGATCATCGGCGGTGCGCTGTTCGGGGTGGGCATGGTGCTGGCCCGGGGTTGTGCGTCGCGGCTGCTGGTGCTCTCGGCCACCGGCAACCTGCGGGCGTTGCTGTCCGGCCTGATCTTCGCCGTGACCGCGCAAGCAAGCCTGCACGGATTCCTGTCGCCGGCGCGCAACTGGCTGGCCGGCCTCTGGACCATCGGCCCGGCGGAAGGCCTGAACCTCCTGTCCAGCGCCGGTGCGAGCCACGGCACAGGCGCCCTGTTCGGCCTCGTCTGGTTTGCCGCCGCGGTGTTCTTCGTGCGTCGCAACAAGGTGCCGGCAATACAATGGATCACCGGCCTTGCAGCGGGATCGGCGGTGGCGATCGCCTGGTGGTTCACCCACCAGATGTCGGTGCAGGCGTTTGATCCGGTGCCGGTTAAGAGCCTGACCTTCACCGGACCGTCAGCCGATACTCTGATGGTGTTCCTGACACCGCCCGGATCGCTGCTGGACTTCGACGTAGGCCTCGTGCCCGGCGTGTTCCTGGGCTCCTTCCTGGCGGCCTATGCCACGCGGGAACTGAAGCTCGAAGGCTTCGAGGGCGGAGCGGCCATGCGGCGCTACATGATGGGCGCGGCCTGCATGGGCTTCGGCGGCATGTTGGCGGGCGGCTGCGCGGTGGGTGCAGGCGTGACCGGCGCGTCGATCTTTGCGCTGACCGCCTGGGCCACGCTGAGCGCCATGTGGGCGGCGGCGGCGATTACCGACCGGCTGGTCGACAAGCCTGCACCGGTCGAAGTTCCCGTACCGCAACCAGCCGAGTAATGCCGTTGATGCATCTGCCTACAGGCGTGTAAGCGTCAGACGATCTCCAGTGCCGCCTTGCGGCCTTCGTAGATCGCCATGTGCGCCTTGCGCGGGGCATTGCAGTCGCCCACCACGTCATAGGGTGGGCAGTCGCCCAGCGCGGTGATGCCATCAACAAACGAGGTGTCGGGTTCAGCGACGGTCGCCAGCACCAGCGTGTCGAAGCGGTGCTCGAAGGTTTCGCCGGTCAGCAGGCTGACAAGACTTGCAACCGAACCGTCATTACCGGGCGAACCCCACGCCTGCAGGGCCGCTTCGGTGATCGCCTTGCCGCCCTCTTGCGCAAAGCGGGCGCGGGCCAGACCGTCCGCGCCGGTGCCGGACAGTTCAGAGGCCAACGCCGGCTTTGCGGTCACGATGGTAACGGCATGGCCCTTCCCGGTCAGGTAGAGCGCGGTCCCGATGCCGCGCCAGGAATGCAGGTCATCAAGCAGCAAAACCCGCTGGCCGATCAACTGCCCACCTTCAAGCACCGCGTGGTAACTCAGCACGTTGGGCTCGTCATGGCCGGGAAGCACATCGTTCATCGGCAGGGCGCGCTGGAAACCCGAGGTGACCGGCTTGATGCCGGTGGCGGCGATGACGTGGTCAGGGTGCAGGCGGCGCACCAGCAGCGGCGTCGCCTCCTCGCCCAGCCGGACATCGACGCCCAGCCGTGCCAGTTCATCGCTATACCAGCCGATGTGCAGGTCGATACGTTCGCGTGTGGGCTGGCGGGCGGCGAGGCGCCACTGGCCGCCCAGCTCTTTCGACTTCTCGATCAGCGTTACCTTGTGGCCCTGCTCTGCCGCTGCGCGGGCAGCCTCCAGCCCGCCGGGACCGCCCCCCACCACCAGCACGGACCGGCGGCGCTCATTGCGGGCGATCCTGTCGCCGCGCCACTCCCACTCGCGGCCAACCGACGGATTGACGAGGCAGGAGATCCAGTAGTCGCGATAGCGCCGGGCAATGCATTGCTGGTTGCAGTGGATGCACGGTCGGATGCTGGCAGCCTCGCCCTTCTCCGCCTTGGAGGCAAGCCACGGATCGGCGATCTGGGCGCGCACCATCGAGCACATGTCGGCCTGACCGGTGGCGATGATCTCTTCCGCCCGTTCAGGCGAGTGGATGCCCGCCTCGGCCTGCACACGGGCATGGCGCAGATGGGTCTTGATATGGTCGGCAAGCTGTGCGCCCTCGAGCCCCTCGTGCAGGTGGGTGGGAATGATTGGCTGGTTGCGGAAGTAGCTGCCGGTACCGCAAGTCAGGTAGTCCATCAGGCCGCGCTGGTCGTGCCATTCGGCGATCTCCGTCAGCGCCTCCAGCGACAGCGCCGCCGGGGCCTTATGGTCCACCGACACGGCGAGGCCGACGATGAAGTCCGGCCCGCACACCTGGCGGATGCGCGACAGGATTTGCGACGAGAACCGCACCCGGTTTTCAAGACTGCCGCCCCAGCGGTCATCGCGGCGGTTGGACCACGGCGTCCAGAACTGGTCGACCAGCGAATGATAGGCGGCGAAGATCTCCACCCCGTCGAAGCCCGCCTGCCTGGCCCGGTCGGCAGCTGCTGCGAACGACTGGATCAGTTCATCGATCTCGGCTTCGGAGACCTTGTGGCCGCCGTCGCTGTCATGCAGCGAGGGAAGGCCGGAAGCCGACCAGTTGGCGTGGTAGGAATTGGCGCCGTCGCCATGCTGGCCGACATGGTAGATCTGCTGGATCATCACCGTGTCGTAGCTGCTGCACGCCTCGTTGATCTTGCGCAGCGGCGCGATAATCGCGTCATCCTCGGCTCGGAAGTTGCCGCGCGTCAGCACGCCCGACTTGTGGGCCGGCACCGGCTCGACCACGATCATCGCCGCCCCGCCCTTGGCGCGCTCGACATAATAGGCCTTGGTGCGCCGCGACGGCAGGCCGTTCTCGGCCATGTTGCTGGTATGAGCGCCGAATACGATGCGGTTCTTCAGGCGCTTGTGATTGAGGGTGATGGGCGTAAAGAGATGCGGATAGGGCTGTGACATACCCACCTTGACCGATCTGAATTGAAGCCGTCCCCTTGGTCACGATACTGTCATGTTTTCGACGCTGATTTGCCAAGCTTTTTTTCCGCAAGCTGACGCCATGGAGGCTCCGGGCGGTAAAGCGCGGCGATCCAGTCTATGAAACTGCGAACCTTCAGCGGTACATACAACTTTCCCGGGTAAAGCGCGTGCACTGCGAGCGTGCCGCCGCTCCAGCCCGGCAAGACCCTCATCAGCTTGCGCGCGGCCACGCTGCCGTTGCATATGAAGTCGGGTTGCAGGGCGATGCCGGCGCCGGCCACTGCCATCGCCTCGATTGCGTCGCCGTTGCTAGCCATGACCGGTGGCTCGATGCGCACGGCAGCCTGCCGGCCAGCGCTGTCCTGCAGCCGCCAGACGTTGCCATCGCTGCCCAGCGTGTAGGCTAGGCAATGATGACCGGTGAGATCATCGGGGCGGACCGGGGTGCCGTGTTGGGCGAGATAGGCGGGGCTTGCCACGCAGATCAGTTCAACATCGGCAATGCGCCGGGCGATCAGGCTGGAGTCGGTCAGCCTGGCAATGCGGATGGCCACGTCGAAGCCCTCCTCGACAAGGTCGACCAGCCGGTCATTGAGTGACAGGTCGATGGTGACGTCAGGGTTGGCGCGGGTGAAGGCGGGCAAATGCGGCGCAACGTGCCGGATGCCGAACGACATCGGCACGGAGAGCGCAAGCCGCCCGTGTGGCTTCAACCGCTGCAGGCCGGCGGCGCGGTCAGCCGCCTCCAGCCGGGCCAGCACGTCACGGGCAGTTTCGAGATAACCGACGCCGATGGTGGACAGGCTCACCGAGCGGGTAGTGCGGTTGAGCAACCGGGCGCCAAGGTGCGCCTCCAGGTCAGCCACATGGCGCGAGGCCATGTTGCGCGACATGCCAAGCTGATCGGCGGCAGCGGCGAAACTGCCTTGCTCAGCCACGGCGACGAACACTTCAATGGCGCGAAGGCGATCCATATTATCCCTCATCAGGAGATAATTTATTCCACTTTTTGCTGATTATCTCAACCGGATTATCCGCTAGTTGTGCTCCATCGCATACACCCAACAGGAGTTTCGACACATGAACGCACCCCAGATGACTGCAAACGGCACCGCTCTCCTTCGCGTCACGCTTGGCGCGGCCGCACTGGCCCACGGGCTGCTCAAGATATTCGTGTTTACCCTGGCAGGCGCTGCCGGCTTCTTTGAATCCATCGGCCTGCCCGGTTTTCTCGCCTATGTCGTTACTTTCGCCGAGATCATCGGCGGCGTGATGCTAATCGCCGGCTTCCAGACACGGGCAGCCGCGCTTGCCCTGATCCCGATCCTGCTCGGCGCCACCTGGGCGCATGCCGGCAATGGCTGGCTGTTCTCCAACCAGGGTGGCGGCTGGGAGTATCCGTTGTTCTGGGCCTTCGCGCTCGGCGCACAGGCACTGCTTGGCAGCGGCGCCTATGCGGTGGATGATATGGTATCGCGCAAGCCGCAAACGGCCTGACACCAATCATCGGGAAGGAAGAACCCGCCATGATCAAGAACATCGATCCCACCCCTGCGCGCCCGGTTTCACCGGGTGCGCGTATCGGCCACGTACACCTGAAGGTGGCTGACCTCGACCGTGCGCTCGGCTTCTATGTCGGCGTTCTGGGCTTCGGCCTGAAGCAGAAATACGGCTCGCAAGCCGCCTTTGTGGCTGCCGGCGGCTACCATCACCACATCGGCCTCAACACCTGGGAGAGCAAGGGCGGCAACCCGCCCCCGCCCGGCACAACCGGTCTGTTCCACATTGCCATCCTCTACCCCGAGCGGGCCGACCTGGCAGATGCGTTGAAGCGCATCATCGACGCCGGATACCGGCTCGACGGTGCCTCGGACCACGGCGTGTCGGAAGCACTTTACCTGCGCGATCCAGACGGCAACGGCGTGGAACTTTACTGGGACAAGCCGGAAAGCGAATGGCCGGTCGACGAGGACGGCGAGTTGCAGATGGTCACCGAACGCCTCGACCTGGAGGACCTGATGAAGCTGGCTGCCTGACGCTAAGCTTGCCTGCGGAAGATGCGGTAATGACCCTCCACCGCGTCTTCCGGCAGCGGCAGCAACTCAAAACCCTCCAGCGCCAGCGGCAGGTCGGAACACACAAACCCGCCCGGCGCCACGGCCTGCGGCAGCCAGGGCGCAATCAGTCCGGCCATGTGCTCATTGTGAGCCTGCCGGTAGGAACCGAGATCGCAGTTGGCCAGCACCACCTCTCCTGCGAAACGGGCTGCATATTGCGGCAGCGTTTCTTCCAGGTCGCCTGCCACGATGAATTGCTCCGGCGGGCGGCAGTCCTCGATCGGCACGATCTCCCGGTCAAAGGCATAGATGTCGCGGCCCGGCATGTGCCAGCGCAGATGGTCATAGGTGCGCCCACGGCCCAGCCCCAGTTCGAACACCGGTCCCTTCAGGGTGGCGATGGCGTCGATCACCAGCCCGAGACAGGCAATCTGGCTGCGCAGGCGGGCTGAGGTTTTCTCAAGCCGGCTCAGGTCGCGCGGGGCAATGGTGCTGTCCATGTGCTGTTCAGATCTCCATCGCCTTCTTGCGTGCTTCGTAGATGGCCATGACGGCGGTGCGCGCGGCCACGCTGTCGCCCACCTCTATAGTCTCCAACCCGGAGCCGTCGAGTTCGCGCGCCAGCCAGTCATCGGCCTTGTTGGTGGCGGCAATAACCAGGGTGTCGGCCTCTACCTCCACGTCGGGCGAGGCAAAGTCGGTGATGACGGCGGCATTCCCGCGCCACTCCTTCACGGCTGCATCGGTGTGGAACGTGGCGCCCAGCGCCTTCAGCCGCTTGCGGATGGGAATGTCGGCGGAGGTGCGCTCGACCTCCTTGGCCACCATGCCGAGCGGCGTGACGATGGTGACCTGGTGACCAGCCTCGGCGAGATACAGCGCCGTGCCCGCGCCCTTCCAGTTGCCGCCCTCGTCGAGCAGCAGCACGCGCTTGCCGGGCCGGACCTGGCGGGCCATCACTTCTTCGGCTGAAAACACGTTGCCGTTCTCGATGCCGGGCAGCCGGTCATGATGCGGCAGCGCCCGCTGGAACCCGTCTCCCGTCGGTTGCGACCCGGTGGCCATGATCACCACGTCGGCACCGAACGCCGTCACCTCGTCCGCGTCCATCGGCGTGTTGAGCCGCACTTCCACCTGCAGCTTGTTGAGCTGTCGTTCCTGCCAGTCCAGATAATCGATGATCTGGTGCCGGCGCGGCTGCAGGCCGGCCAGCCGGAACTGCCCGCCCAGCTTGTCGCTTGCTTCGGCAAGGGTGACGCGGTGGCCGCGCTCGGCGGCGACGCGGGCCGCTTCCAGCCCCGCCGGTCCACCGCCCACCACCAGCACCTTCTTCGGCTTCGCGGCCGGGGTAAACCGGTCGCCACCCCATTCGAACTCGCGCCCCGCCGACGGGTTGATAAGGCATGAAATCCAGTAATCCCGGAACCGCCTGCCCCAGCACATCTGGTTGCAGGAGAGACAAGGGCGGATGTCTTCCGGCCGACCCTCCCTGGCCTTGTTGGCCAGGTGCGGATCGGCGATCTGGCCGCGCACGATGGACACCGTGTCGGCCTGGCCCGAGGAGATGACGTACTCGGCGTTCTCGGGCGTGCGGATGTGGCTTTCAGCCTGCACCTTCATGTGCTTGCACACAGCCTTCAGCGCCTCGGCATAGGGCGCGCCCAGCTTGTCGGCGAAAAACACCGAGGGAATGATGCCGGTGAAGTCGAAATAGCTGCCGGTGCCACAGGTGACATAGTCGAACAGGGCACGGCTGTCGAACCAGGCCAGCACTTCCTGCGTCGCCTCGATGGACAGCGATGCATCGATCTCGGGGTGCAGGTTGATGGCGAGACCGATGATAAAATCCTCGCCCGCCATCTTGCGGATGCGGCTGGCGATCTCGGCGGCAAATCGGCAGCGGTTTTCGAGGCTGCCGCCCCAGCGATCGTCGCGGCGGTTGTTGAACGGCGTCCAGAACTGGTCGATCAGCGCATTGTAGGCAGCGAACAGTTCGACCCCCTCGAAACCTGCATCACGGGCGCGGCGGGCAGCCTGAACGAAACTTTCTATGGCGGTTTCGATCTCGGCTTCCGACATCTGGTGCGAGCCGTCCGAGTCGTGAAACGACGGCAGGCCCGAGGGCGACCAGTTGGGCTCGAACGAGTTGTCGAAATCGCCGTGCTGGCCGACATGGTAGAGCTGGTTGCAGATGACCGCGCCTTCCGCCTTCACCGCCTCGGTGATCTTGCGGAAATGCGGAATGACTTCGTCGGATCCGGGACGGAAGTTGCCGCGAGTGAGCAACGCCGTTTCGTGCACCGGCACTGGCTCGACCACGATCATGCCGGCGCCGCCGATGTGCGCGTTCGCGATAGTAGCCGAGGTGGCGTTCGCCGGGCAGGCCGTTCTCTGCCATGTTGGCGGTGTGGGAGCCGAACACGATGCGGTTGCGCAAGGTGGCGCCGCGAATGGTGAGCGGGGAAAACAGATTGGGAAAGGCGGTCATGCTGTCTGGCCTCTTCAGGCGGTTGCGCCGAGTGTCTTCAGAATGAACAGCGCGGTGTAGAGATCAAGATGGCCGCCGCCGCCGTTCTTGAAAAGGGTGATTTCATCGCGCGCCGCGGTCAATGCTGTGGCCGGGCCGGCACAGCGCGAAAAGGTCCGCCTCGATGCTTTCGCGCGCAATCACCCCGCGACTGACCGGATCGATCAGGTCGCCGAACTCTTCGATGTTCCAGCCAGCATCGACGAACAACCGCGCCCGGCGGACCGCCTCATCGTCAACCTCGCGCATGGCTGGCGTGAAGCCGCCGACAAGATCCAGGTGCGCACCGGGCTTCAGCCATTCGCCCTTCACCAGCGGTTCGGTGGCGGCGGTGCAGCATGAAATGACGTCGCCCTGACGGACTGCGGCTTCGAGCGAAGCAGCGGCTTCGGCGTTGACGCCTTCTGCGGCGAGTTCCGCCGCGACCGCTTCGGCGCGATGCGGTGTGCGGTTCCATACCAGCACCCTCGACAGTGCAGGACGCACCGCCAGGTGGGCACGGGCAAGCCACGGCGACAGGCCACCGGCGCCAACCATCACCAGCGTCCCCACGTCGTGGCGCGCCAGCAAACAGGCGCCGAGCGCCGAGTCGGCAGCGGTCTTGCGGTAGGTCAGCGACGTTCCTTCGATCACCGCGAGCGGCGTGCCGTCATCGCCGCTGAACAGGGCATAGAGTCGCCTGTATGGCCGGCACGCCGGGGTGGCGGTCGGGATTGTCGGGCAGCACCGTTACCAGCTTTGAGCCGAAGGCAACGCCGGGCAGCACTGGCCGGCAGGTTCAGGTATGTTTGCGTAGTGCCGCGCACACGCGCCGTCACATCGGCGCGTCCGCTCAGCGGCGGCTCCTGACGATGGGCTTGCGCCAGCGCCTCGACCAGCGCCAGCCACTCGCAGACGTCGTGAACCTCGCTGGCGGAGACGTATCGCATGAGTTTCTGCCTTCCGGCACAGGCACTGCCTCAGGACAGGCCGGGACCGGTGATTTCCTTCAGAAGCTTGCGGTAGATGGCTTCCTTGTAGGCGTCATAGTCGTTGGCCTTGATGACAAAATGATAGGGGCCGCCAACCACGGACTGCTCGAAATACTTGTCGAGCGTGGGCCACTCGTTGAGGATGGCGAGGCCGTTGATGGTAATGCCGCGCGCCGTCACTTCGTCACGGGAAAGCTCGACGATGTCGCCGCGATTGTTGCGCCCGTCCGACGAAACATCGATGACGCGGCGGTTGGCGGTAAACGGAGACGCCTCGAGGGCGGCGGCGCCAAAGGTCAGCGCCGCGCCAATGGCGGTGCCACCTTCCGACAACTGGCGCTCGATGGCGAACACCCGCTGGGCGAAGGCATTTGCCGTGCTTTCGCTGTCAATCACGGTCCACGGAGTCGACAGGGCCTGGTTCTCGGCGTCCGACCACTGGAACACCGTTACCGCGATGCGGCCAAGCGGACCGGACTGGATGGCACGTTGAACCTCGACCGACCGGAACGCATGGCCGATACCGTCCATCTGCAGGCGGAATTCGCGCGCGTCCACCGAGTAGGAACAATCCACCGCCAGCACCAGGATCAGGTCGACCTCGCCGCCGGACTGCGAGACGGCGGGCCCGGTCATCTCGATGCCGGCCAGCGAGACCCCTGCCAGACCCGCTGCTCCGGCAACAAGCATCCGCCTGCGGGATATCGGCCGGCGGATGTGCTGTTTGCTCATTAACGGCTCTGGACCGGGTCAGTTTGGCGACAGGCCGCGCAGGCGCTCGGAGCGGCGGCGCAGCAGTTCCAGCGTAGTCAGCAAGGCAATCGAGATAGCCACCAGCACCGTTGCGACGGCAAGGATGGTCGGCGAAATCTGCTCGCGGATACCCGAGAACATTTGCCGCGGGATGGTGACCTGGGTCGACGTCGGCAAGGAAGATCACCGCCACCACTTCATCCAGCGATGTGATGAAGGCGAACAGCGCGCCCGAAATCATGCCCGGCAGAATCAGTGGCATGATCACCCGGCGGAACGTGGTGAAGCCATTGGCGCCCAGTGACCGCGAAGCCCGGATCAGCGAATTGTCGAAACCCGGTGAGCGTGGCGGTCACCGTGATGATGACGAACGGCACACCCAGTGTTGCGTGCGCAAGCACGATGCCGGCGTCGGTATTGATGAGGCCATCGGGAAAGAACGGGAAAAAGTCCTTCTTGGCATAGAAGAAGAACATGCCGGTCGCCGTGATCACCAGCGGAACGATCATCGGCGAGATCAGCAGGCTGGTGATCGCCGAACGCCACGGCATTTCAGGCCGGGACAGGCCAAGGGCGGCCAGCGTGCCGAAGAAGGTCGCCAGGATGGTCGACAGCACAGCGAACTTGAACGAGTTCACGGCAGCCCCGACCCAGGTGGAGTTGTTCCACATGTCGGACCACCAGCCTTCGGTCGCCTCGGGCGCCTGCATGCCGAAGGTGAAGATCAACTCGTACCAGCGAAGCGAAAACGCCTCCGGGTCAAGCGCCAGCATGCCGTCGGTGAAGCTGAAATAGGGCTCTGCGTTGAACGACAGCGGCACAATGACCAGCACCGGCGTGATCAGGAAAATGAAGATCAACGTGCACGCCAGCAAGAATACATAACGGCCGAACTTCTCGGCCCACGTCGAATAGGGCGGCATTTCACTCATGAAGAACAGCGGCAGGCCAGTGATGATGGCAAAGCCGATTGCCGGCGCAACCCGGCCCATGATCAGCCACGCCACGAGGCAGGCCGCAATCCAGGCAAGGTAACCGGGCGAAATATTGATGCCAGCGATGGTCATGTCTGTCACCTCACCCGAACTTCAGCTTGTCGATGCCAATCAGGCGATTGTACATCCAGTAGAAAATCAGCACGATTGCCAGCAGGATTGCACCGAGCGCCGAGCCAAGGCTCCAGTTCAGCGTCTTCCTGATGTGATCGGCGATCAGGTTGGAAATCAGCACCCCGTCGCTGCCGCCAACGAGGGCCGGCGTGATGTAGTAGCCAAGCGCCAGGATAAACACGAGCAGCGTACCGGCGGCAATACCGGGAACGGTCTGCGGAAAGTACACCTTGATGAACGAATAGGTGCCGGTTGCGCCCAACGAGCGGGCCGCACGCATGTAGTACGGTGGAATGGTCTTCATCACCGAATACAACGGCAGGATCATGAACGGCAGCAGTATGTGCACCATGGCGATGATCGTACCGGTCTGGTTGTAGATCATCTGCACCCGGTTCTCGTCCGAGATGATGTTGGCGAAGACAAAGATGTTGTTGATCACGCCTTCCTTCTGCAGCATCGCAATCCATGCGGTGGTGCGAACCAGCAGCGAGGTCCAGAACGGCAGCAGCACTAGGATCATCAGCAGGTTGGACTTGCGCAGCGGCAACGTGGCCAGCAGGTAGGCCACCGGATAGGCAATGACCAGGCAGATGAGGGTAATCAGCGCCGACAGCCACAAGGTCTTCCACAATATCGGAACGTAGATCTGATAGAGGGGATCAGCCGGGACGATCTCGTCGTTCTCGTCGTAGGTCATGTCGACGGCGGCGAGATAGAAGGACAGCGTATAGTCCTGCGAAACCCGCTTGAGCGTTCGCCAGATGTGCGGGTCAGCCCATTTCTGGTCGAGAGCAATCAGGGCCTCCTTGTAGGGGCCTTCCTTGATCTGGCCTACCTTTCGGGCAGAGCTGGTGAAGAGGCTGCGGGAACCTGGAATCTCGTAGTTCACGCGGGTGGCAAGATTGCCGACAGTGGCGCCGATTTCGTTGCTGCTGCGCGCGGCCACCATATCCTTGACGAAGACCTCGAAGGTCTCCTCGGGCGGCAGATCCTTGCCGTCCCACTCCTGGATCACCTCCGCAAACTTGGGCAGCACGCTGGTGCCCACCGGACTGTACGCCGAGCGATACAGCATCTCGCCGATTGGCAGCACGAATGCAACCAGAAGGAACAGCAGCAGCGGCATGACCAGCATGAGCGCCTGAATGCGTTGGCGTCTCGTCGCGCGGGCCAGCGATTGCTTGAGCGGCACACCGTCATTGGTGGTTATGCCGCCAGGCATCCCGGTCGCTGTTACATCAGCCATGGTTCGCCTCTTCCCTTACCGGCGGCGCGCGCGTGGCGCAGCCAGTCCAGTCATGCAGTCTTCGAAAATCTTCAAATCAGCCGGAAGGGTGCGACGCACCCCTCCGGCGAAGGCAAAATAAGCCTTACTGTGCAAGCCAGGCGTTGAAGCGCTCGTTCAGCGCATCCTGGTTGTCAGCCCACCAGAGGAAGTCGTTCTGGACGGCGTTCTTCAGGTTGTCCGGATGGGTCGGCATGTGCGTGCGCCATCTCGGTCTTGCCGTCGTTGAACTTGCCGACGAGCGGGCCGGAAGACTTGCGGGCCGGGCCATAGGAGATCCACGACGCCTGGTCGGCAAGCTGCTCGGTTGCGGTGGAGAACTTCAGGAAGTCCCAAGCCTTGTCAGCGTTCGGCGCACCCTTCGGAATGGCCCACAGGTCAAGGTCCCAGTTCTGACCGTCCCAGACGATGACGAAGGGCTTGTTCTCGCCAACCGCTGCGTTGAAGATACGGCCGTTGTAGGCGGTGGTCATGACCACTTCACCGTCTGCCAGAAGCTGCGGCGGCTGGGCGCCGGCTTCCCACCACACGGTGTCAGCCTTGATGGTGCCGAGCTTGGCGAAGGCACGGTCCACGCCTTCCGGCTTGGCCAGTTCTTCGTAGACGTCCTTGGCCGGAACGCCTTCAGCGATGAGGGCGAACTCGAGGTTCGGCTTCGGCCCCTTGCGCAGGCCACGCTTGCCTGGCCATCCCGCGGTGTCGAAGAAGTCGGCCATGGTGGTCGGCTTCTTGTCCCCGATCTTGCTGTCGTCATAGGCGTAGATGGTCGACCAGATAATGGTCGCCACAGCGCACTCGTGCAGCGTACCCGGCAGGAAGTCATCCTTGGCGGCAGTGCCATCAGCGCCGGCCGGCAGGTCGTCCAGGTTCAGTTTCTCGAAGAGGCCTTCGTCGCACCCGCGCACGGCGTCAGACAGTTCAACGTCGACAATGTCCCAGGTGACGTTGCCAGCTTCAACCTGTGCCTTCACTTCGGCGATACCGCCGGAGTAGTCCACCGAGTTGATGGTCACACCGGTCTTCGCCGTATACGGCTTGTGATAGGCTTCCACCTGGCTCTTGGTATAGGCGCCGCCCCACGACACGGCGGTGATGGAGCCTTCAGCGCTGGCTGCCGTAGAAACGGCGGCAACAGCACACGCAGAAAGGCCTGCAGTCAGAAGTTTTTTCATAAAGACTTACTCCCTTAGTAATTCGGCGGCACACAAGGGCCCCCGTCCACCGACCTGTCCTCACTCACGGGCCAGGCCGGAATTCCATTGATGTTACGCTGCCATATCGTCCAGGGCGCGACAATCCTCGGCATCCCAGCCGACATCGGCCGACTGCCCCTTCTCGAGGTGGTGATGACCGGCATTGTTGGGCACCTTGACGATGAAATCGCTATGGCCCGCAACCGACATGCGGGTACGGATGTGATCGCCGAGGTAAATGAGTTCTTCGACACGGCCCGGCAGCGTGATGGTGTTCTTGCCCTTCTTCGGCGCAATCGTCACGCGCTCAGGGCGGATCGACAGCAAGGTGCGATCGCCCTTGCCCTTGACGTTGACCGCCAGCGCCTTGACCACATCTCCACTGTCCAGCTTGACCGTGGCGATGTGATCGCGACCGATGTCCTGGACAGTACCGCGCAACTTGTTGTTCTCGCCGATGAACTGGGCCACGAAGGAATTCTTCGGACGCTCGTAAAGCTCCTCCGGCGTCGAGAGTTGCTGGATAATGCCGTCCTCGAACACCGCGACGCGGTCCGACATGGTCAGCGCCTCGGACTGGTCGTGGGTCACGTAGACCACTGTCACGCCAAGGTTTTCGTGAATGTGCTTGATCTCGTACTGCATCTGCTCGCGCAGCTGCTTGTCGAGCGCGCCGAGCGGTTCGTCCATCAGCACCAGGTCGGGCTCGAACACCAGCGCGCGCGCAACTGCGACGCGCTGCTGCTGGCCGCCGGACAGCTGGGCCGGGCGACGGCCAGCCATTTGCGGTAGCTCGACCATCTCGAGCACCTTCTTCACGCGCTCTTCCTGCTCGGCCTTCGACATGCCGCGCACCGACAGCGGGAAGGCGAGGTTCTCGGCCACCGTCATGTGCGGGAACAGGGCATAGTTCTGAAACACCATGCCGATGTCGCGCTTGTGCGGGGGCACGTTGTTGATGGGACGGCCGTTCAGGTAGATTTCGCCGTTGGTGGCTGGTCTCGAAACCGGCCAGCATCATCAGGGTGGTCGTCTTGCCGGAGCCCGACGGGCCAAGCATGGTGACGAATTCGCCGGTGGCGATGTCGAGGTTCAGATTCTTCACCACGAGGGTCTCGCCATCGTAGCTCTTCTGGACATTGTCGAAGCGAACCATGGGCTCGCCGCCTGTGTTACCCTTGCTCATGCAACTCCCCGAGCGTCCTTCCAAATCCCTCGCAGCCGCGTTGGTCCGCCCTGCTGTCATTATTGCCGACCAGCATAATCAACTGATCAATCGGTATGCAACAGTGACCACATTTTCGGCACGATCAACCCTCTGCACGTCAATAAATCGCTTTTTCGCGGCAACAACCCACATTTGAGTTGAACTACGCAAGACTTATGCCAGCTGGAACCCACTGGGTGCAGCGCCATCCCACCCTATGGCAGCAGTTGTCCGGACCGCTTGACCTTCACCGCCGGGGCCGCCAAGTATTCTGCACATGAAAAGCGAACTCGAAATTCCGCCCGGCCTTGCCGGAGCCCCGTCCGGCATGATCGACCCGTTCGGCCGGCACGTCAGCTATCTGCGCGTGTCGGTGACGGACCGCTGCGATTTCCGCTGCGTGTATTGCATGTCGGAGAACATGACCTTCCTGCCGAAGAAGGACATCCTTACGCTGGAAGAGCTGGACCGGCTTTGTTCGGTGTTCATCGAGAAGGGCGTGAAGAAGCTGCGGCTGACCGGTGGCGAGCCGCTGGTACGGCGCAATATCATGTCACTTTTCGAGAATCTGTCGCGGCATCTGAAATCGGGCGCGCTGGAAGAACTGACGTTGACCACCAACGGCTCGCAACTCGAGAAGTATGCGAGCCAGCTGGCCGGTCATGGCGTCAAGCGCATCAATGTGTCCATCGACACGCTGGATGATGCGAAGTTCAAGGACATTACCCGGTGGGGAGACCTTGAAAAGGTACTGGGCGGCGTGAAGGCCGCGCAAGCTGCCGGTCTCTCCGTCAAGATCAACATGGTGGCGCTGAAGAACTTCAACGAGCACGAGATCGTGCCGATGATCGAGTGGTGTCACGGCCAGGGCATGGACCTGACGCTGATCGAGACCATGCCGCTGGGCGAGATCGAGGAAGACCGCACCGACCAGTACCTTCCGTTGTCGGTGGTACGCGCCAACCTGCTCGACCGGTTCAGCCTCGAGGACATTCCCTACAAGACCGGTGGACCGGCGCGGTATGTCGAGGTGAAGGAGACCGGCGGACGGCTGGGCTTCATCACGCCGATGACGCACAATTTCTGCGAAAGCTGCAACCGGGTCAGGCTCACCTGTACCGGCACGCTCTACATGTGCCTGGGCCAGGAGGACGCCGCCGACCTGCGCGCGCCCCTGCGGGCGTCAGAAGGCAACGAACTGGTCTCTACCGCCATCGACGAGGCCATCGGCCGCAAGCCGAAGGGCCATGACTTCGTCATCGACCGCACCACGAGTACACCCGCCGTGTCGCGCCACATGAGCGTGACCGGCGGCTGAACCGTCAGAGGCCTCAGTTCGACGAGGACGCCAGACCAAGCTGCACGTCGAGTTCGTCGCGAACTGTCTGGTCCTGACCCTGCTTTGCGGCCGCACCCCATGCCTCGTCGGCCTGGGCCTGTTCGGTGGCAAGGGTGTCTTCGGCTTGGGCCAGGTCGTTGATAGTCGTCCCTATCTGGCCTAGGTCGAGGCCCAATGCCGTCACATCGGCTTCTTCCTTCCCAAGCGCCGTGGCAATATTGCCGGTCGTCAGCCCGTCAGCCACAGCAGCTTCCAATGCAGCAACCTGATCATCGGTCAGACTTTCGGGTGCAAGACCAAGCAGACCCTCAAGCGTAGCGCGCTCCGTCTCGGCTACTTGCTGGGCGGCCAGTGCTTCCTTCTGCTCCATGGCGTATGCGTTGATGGCGCCGACCTGCGAGTTGATGCTGGCGCTGGAATAGGCCTGCGCAGATGCGCGGTGAGCATTCAGGCCCTTGAACGAGGCCGCAAACTCTCTCGCCCAGACAGCCCGTTCCTGGCCGACCAGCTTGCCGTGCTTGTTGGCGGATTCGATATTGGCCTTGGCCGATGCAACCGAATTGCTGCGGTTGTTGAAATTCGACCTGGCCGACTGGCTGACGCCGAGCGAGCCGCCATTGAAATTGGTGCGCGCGGCCTGACTGCTCGAACTGCGCCCATTGGCGCCGGCTGTCGATGACTTGCCGGCATTCCCGGATCTGCCGCCTGCATTGCCGCCGGCGCTGGCCCCGCCGCCATTCCCGCCGCTGGCGCCGCCGCCGTTACCACCACCGTTGCCACCGCCATTACCGCCACCGTTGCCACCACCATTGCCCTTGGCGAGAGCAGTACCGCCAAGGTCAACGCCGGTTTGTGAGTTTGAGACCAACACCGGCGCTGCCAGAACGGCACATGCCAGCGCAGTGGTTGCCATTGCACGGGTAAGTTTCATGGGAGCCCCTCTTTCTTCTGAGTCCAGGTTAACGATCAGCTAATGATCGTAGCTATACGGACATTATGACCAGGTTAAGGGAACCGGAAAATTGTACATAAAACTCTAGGAAATCAGCGGAAATCCGTGTTCCGGCCGCTGAAAGGGAAACCTGTTTCCGGAAGGGTTGTGACGAATTACAGCTTGGAGATTTCGGTCTCGCCGAAGATCACCGTGGTGCAGTCCTCGTCCCGGACGTGGAACTCCTGCTGGCCAAGGCCATGCTTGAAAGGTGCCCTGACGCGGCCCTTGGGCAGACTGCCAAGCTCCAGCTTCAGGTTTTCGTAGAGCGCATCGAGGCCCTTCACGTCGACATAGAAGAAATGCTGCCGGTCCGGGTTGCCAAGATCGACGCCCGGCTTCACCTGCTGCAGCCTGATCGAAACCCGGTCGCGTCGCATGAAGGCGTAATCCTCGGCCTCGAACACCAGTTTGAACCCGAGTACGGCGCGGTAGAACACGATCTGTGTTTTCAGGCTGGTGCAGGGAATGACCGGCGTCACCTGGTGCAGTTCGAACATGTGGCTACCTTCCACCGGTTACATCAACCAGGGCGCCGGTGACATAGGACGCGGCATCCGACATCAGCCAGCAGACCGTTTCCGCCACCTCCTTGGCCGATCCGCCCCGGCCCATGGGCACGAACTGCTGCAGGCGCTGGACACGGTCCGGCTGGCCGGAAGAGGCATGGATGTCGGTGTGGATGAGGCCCGGCCTGACGGCGTTGACGCGGATGCCTTCGGCGGCCACTTCCTTCGACAGGCCCAGCGTCATGGCGTCGATGGCGCCCTTGGAGGCGGCATAGTCGATGAACTCGTTGGGCGAGCCAAGCCGGGCGGCGGCAGACGACATGTTTACTATGGCGCCGCCATTGCCGCCGTCCCGTGTGCTCATGCGGCGGACTGCTTCGCGGGCGCACAGGATCGAGCCGGTAACGTTGACCCGCAGCGTGTCGTTGACGCGGGTCTCGCCCATCTCGTCGAGCCGTGCCTTGGAGAACAGGATGCCGGCATTGTTGACCAGTCCGGTCAGCGGCGGCAGCGCTTCGTCCACGGTCCTGAAGAGCGCGATGACCTCGGCCTCATAGCCGACGTCGGCCTTTATGGTGACCGCCTTGCGGCCTGCCGCGCGAACCTCCTGTGCCAGCGCTTCGGCCGCATCGGCGGAGCGGGCGTAGTTTATCGCCACATCATACCCATCGCGTGCCAGCAGCCTCACGCAGGCTGCGCCAATGCCCCGGCTTGCGCCGGTGACGAGAACCGTTCCCTTGCCACTCATGTGTTGTTTGCCTCCCCAAGCTGACCGGGAGTATTGCCACGGGTTTCCGGAAATCGCCAGCGTGCAAACAAGAAAAGGCCTTAAATTGCAGGTTTAACGTCCGCCGTTTTCCACAACCGGGGACTTCAACATGATTTCGATTGTACGCAAGCTCGCAGTCGCGGGCCTCGCCTCCGTTTTGCTTTGCGCCGGCGGCGTAGCCGCGCAGGCCCAGAAGGGCCATGCCTCGTGGTACAAGATGGGCAAGGTGACCGCCAATGGCGAGCGCTTCAACCCGCACGGGCTCACCGCCGCCCATCGCACCTTGCCCTTCGGCACCAAGGTGAAGGTGAAGAACCTGCGCAACGGCAAATCGGTGGTGGTGCGCATCAACGACCGCGGGCCGTTCATCAAGGGCCGCATCATCGACCTGTCGATGGGCGCTGCCAAGAAGATCGGCCTGGTGCAGACCGGCACCGCCACGGTGCAGCTGCAAGTGCTGAATTGAGCTGAAACGCCGCTGCGGGACTGGTGCTGGCGTGGTCTTCCGCCATATGGTAGGGCCATGAACCAGCACCAGACCATTCCCGGCTTCAATCCTGATCCTGACCGCCCGCGCGCCCTGCTTGCCGCCTGCCCGGTCTATGCGCCAACGCCGCTGATGACACTTGCCGGCCCTGATGGCGGCCCGCTTGTCGTCAAGGATGAAACCAACCGCATGAACCTCGGCGCCTTCAAGGCGCTGGGCGGGGTCTATGCGGTGGCGCGGCTGATCGACGAGGCGTGGACTGCTGCCGGCAATCCGCCACTTGAGCCGCAAGACTACATGAGTGATGCAGTCAGGGCCTTTGCCGGCGGCATGACGTTCGTCTGCGCCAGTGCGGGCAACCATGGCATGGCGGTTGCCGCAGGCGCACGCATCTTCGGGGCGCGGTCGCGCATCTTCCTCGCCAAGGACGTGCCGGCCGGGTTCGAAACCCGGTTGCGCGAACGCCAGGGGGCCGAGGTGGTCCGCGCGGGCGACACCTACGAGCAAAGCGTAGAGGCGGCCAAGCGCAACGCCGAGGATACCGGGGCCATCCTGCTGGCAGACGGTTCGTGGCCGGGATACGTCCACCCGCCGTCGCTGGTCATGGAGGGTTACACCGCCATGGCGGAGGAGCTGCGCGAAAGCTTCGAGGCGTCGGGCGAATGGCCAAGTCATGTGTTCCTGCAGGCCGGCGTGGGCGGCATCGCCGGGGCGATTACCCACATGATCCGCGCCAACTGGGCGGTGCAGCCGCAGATCATCATCGTCGAGCCTGATGCTGCGCCGTGCCTGCTTGAAAGCCACAAGGCCGGCAGGCCGGTCGCCGTGCAGGGGCCTTCGTCCAACATGGGCCGGCTCGACTGCAAGGAGCCGTCGATCATCGCGCATGGCATCATGCAGCGGTGCGATGTACGCTTTGAACTGGTGAGCGACGGGGAAGCGGCGGATGCTGCCCGCTGGCTCGGCGAGCACGGGCTCGGCACCACGCCTTCAGGCGCGGCAGGCCTGGCCGGGCTGCTCAGGCATGGCCCCTGCCCCCGGCCGCTGATCATCGTCACGGAAGGAACGGTGTGATGGATACAAGCTCCCTGAGAGGCAAGACGGCGCTGGTAACAGGTGCGGCGCGCGGCCTGGGGGCAGCGTTTGCCTGCGTGCTGGCGCAAGCCGGGTGCAACGTCATCATGACCGGCCGGCTGACCGAGATGCTGGAAGGCACGGCCGAAGCAATCCGGCTGCGCTACGGGGAGAAGCCGCAGACACGGCTGCTCGACCTCGCCGAGGTGGGCGAGGCCAACCGGTTCGGCGAGGAACTCGCCGCGGCCCTGCCGAAGCTCGACATCCTGATCAACAACGGCGCCCAATGGCTGGAGGGCGGCATGGACGACTATGACGCCTATGCCGTCAACACCACCATCAACTCTGCCGCTACCGGGACCTTCCTGCTGACCCGCAAGCTGGTTCCGGCGCTGGTTGCCTCGGGCGCCGGCGATATCGTCAACATCGTATCGACCTCGGGCATCCAGGACACGCCGCTGCAGACCGCCTCGGTGCCGTTCTACATGGCCAAGCACGCCCAGACCGCCATGAGCAACGGGCTGCGCCAGGAGCTGAAGGGCAAGCCGGTGCGCGTTCACGCCATCTACCCGCCCTACCTCCACAACATCACGCCGTTCGATGACGAGCAGTGGAAGGCTCAGCGTGCAGAAGGTGGACCGGTGACGACCCGCGACGTGGTGGAGGCAGCGCTGTACGCGCTCACCCGGCCGCGCAACGTGACCGCCGCGTCCATCGTGCTGGACGCCGGCGAAGGCGGCATGTGGGACTAGGCAAGACACACACCAGGAGGCCGGCATGGCGCAGGAACATGATCGCAGCATGATGGAAAACCTCTACTGGTGGGGCATTCCCACCATGTTCCGTTGCGAACACACGGGACCCGAGGGGCGTGACATCGTGCTTGCCGGTGTGCCGCATTCAACCGGCAACGGCACGACCGAACGCGACCAGCATCTGGGGCCGCGCGCGGTTCGCAATGTGTCGGCCCTGCAAAGGCGTTGCCACGGCGGCTTCCAGATCAACCCGTGGTCAAGCGCGAAGATCGCCGACATCGGCGACGTGCCGCTTCCGCGCGCCAACGACAACGAGCACTGCATCGAGCAGATTACCAGTTTCTATCGCGATGTGGATGCAGCGGGCGCGCGCCCGCTGTCGGTGGGCGGGGATCACTCGATCACCGGCGGCATTGTTCAGGCGCTGGGTTGCGGCAAGCTGGCCGGCGGCGAACCGGTCAGTTTTCTCCACCTCGATGCGCATACCGATGTGTTCACGAAAGTTGACCACTTCCTGGGCGCGAAGAAGTCTGCGGCGCATTGGGGCGCCTATCTGGCCGATGACGGCAAGGTGGACCCGAAGCGATCAATGCAGATCGGGCTGCGCGGCCATCCGCGCACGCTCGACTGGCTGCAGCCGTCCTATGACTACGGCTACAACGTCGTGACCATGAAGGAATTCCGCAAGCGTGGTCTGGAAGACGTGGTGGCGCAGGCAAGGGAAGTCCTTGCAGGCCGGCCAGTATACATCACCTTCGACCTCGACTGCCTCGACCCGACAGTGGCGCCGGCGGTTTCCAACATCGAGCCGGGCGAGAAGGGTTTCGACATCGATGAGGCGGTCGGGCTGCTTCACTCAGTGCGCGGGCTGAACATCATCGGCGGCGACGTGGTGTGCATGATGCCGACCAAGGACAGCCCCAACAACATCACTGCAATGACCGCCACGTCCATCCTGTTCGAGATGCTGAGCATGATGGCGGAAAACGTTGCCAATGGCGCCAGCTAGACAGCAGGACGCGCACTAGCCGACCGGTGGGCCGGGGCGCCGCTTCGGGTTCGGCTTGATCAGCGCCAGCCCGGCGATGATCAGCGCCAGCGAAATGGAGATGCCGAGGGTGAGTTGCTCGCCCAGCAGCACGATGCCCCAGATGATCGCCGCCGGGGTGACGATGTAGGACACCTGGCTGCCGAACACCACGCCGCCATTGCTGATCATGTACAACAGCCCGCCATAGGCGAGCAGATGCGACAGCGTCGACAGCAATATGGCGCCCTCGGCGATGGACAGATCGAACGGCAGCAGCATCGGTGCGCCAAGCAGCCATACAGCCGGCGCCAGCATCATTGCACCCGCCGTGGTCATGCCCCACAGCGCGGTGATGCCGTCCACGCTTGGCGGGCGGCGCAAGCCCACATAGACGTTCTCCACCGCATAGCTGATGGCGATGACCAGCGTTACGGCGGTCCAGAACAGTTCGTCCTCAACCGGCACATGGGCTCCCGGCAGCAGAAGTATCGCCATGGCGGCAAGGCCGAGCACGATCCCGCCAAAGCGTTTCCATGACGGCTTCTCGATGGCCATGAGGATGGACATGCCCAGCGTGATCATCGGGATGAGCGCATAGACGATGGCGCGATTGCCGGCCGGCAGGTGCATGGCAACCTGGAACGACAGGGCATGCGGAAAGGCGGTGCCGACGAACCCGGTCACCACATAGAATTCAAGATGCGCCCGGTCGAGCACCAGGCGTTTGCGCCGTACAGCCACGATGAGGCTGAGGATGATGCTGCCGGCCAACGCCGACCAAAGCGCCACGGTGAGCGCGGCAAGGCCGGTGCTGGTGGCGACCGTGGCGAGTGAAATGGTGAGGCCCCAGCCGATACCGGTGCCCAGCAACACGCAGACGAGCAGCGCCGTGCGCACCGGGGCCGCAGCAAGGCCCTCAACGCTCATGACGCTGCCGACCGGGCCTGTCCCGGCGCGGGCCGCCCTGGCGCTGCTGCGGCTTCGGCTTGCCCTTGCCTTGCTGCGGCGCAGGTTGCTGCTTGCGGCGGGCAAGAATCTCGGCGTAGGGCCAGTCGGCGGAGGTAGCCTCACCGGCCCAAAACCCTTCCAGTTCCCTGGACGGATCCAGCTTCGCCGCTGCCTTCGGGCTCAGACAGACCAGCGTGTAGTGGGCGTTCCAGTCGGACACGGTGAGCAGCGTCATCGCATCATCATGGGAATAGGCGGCGCGGGCGGGCACGTCCATCTCGATCAGTGCCAGTTCCGGGTTGAGGAAATCCTCCACCTCCACGTGGGCGGCAGCATCATCCATCTGGTTGCCGATCTCGACCGTTTCGACGCCCAGTTGCCGGTAGAGCCGGCCAATGGCAGGTTCGATCATTGGCGAGAGATAGTCCTCCACCGGTAGCATTAGGTCATGGGCCGAGAGCAGCCGGGACAGCTTGTGCGCCGCCTGCCTGTCCATGAACTCGTCCTTGGCGCGGCCGTAATAGCTGTCGATGGCGCGCTCCGCGTGGGCGATGCTGCCCAGACCCGCCGCCTGCACCACCCACGCCCAGGTCCGCGGCTTGCCGAACTGCTTCATCACCGAGTCGTGGTTGGAGGCAATGCCGTCCGGCCCGGTCTGGCCCTCGCGAGCCATGGCATGTGCAGGGTGGGTTTGCGGCACCCGCTTCAGGTCAAGAAAGCCCTGCTGGTTGAGCTTCAGGCCCGGCACCTGGCAGAACGGGTGCAACGCCACGAATATCCGTTCAAAGCCGGGACCGGCCCACTGCCGGAAGGTCTTTTCCCAGGACCAGAGATGCAGACGTTCGATTGTCATGGAGGGGGTAATCCAGGGTCAGGAATGGTGCGGACGGCGGGGGTCGAACCCGCATGACCTAAGTCGAGGGATTTTAAGTCCCTTGCGTCTACCAGTTTCGCCACGTCCGCGGGGAACTCAATACTCCGCGGCGAGCCTATAACAGGGAGTTGCGGTCTTCCACCAGTCTTTGGGCAGCGCCATAGTCGGCCTTGCCGGAGCCTAGCACCGGTATGGCTTCAACCACCAGGATGGCCTTGGGCACCCAAAGTTCGGGTACGCCTTGCTTTCTTGCATAGGCCAGCATTTCGGCGCGCGCGGCGTTTTCCATGTCGGTGACCAGCACCACCTTCTCGCCCTTCTTGCCGTCATCGACGCTGACCGCCACATGACTGTGATCGGGCCACAGCTGGGAGGCCAGCGCCTCTATGGCGCCCAGCGACACCATCTCCCCGCCCAGCTTGGCAAAGCGCTTGGCGCGGCCCTTGATGGTGACCACCAGGTCATCGTCCACCGTGACGATGTCGCCGGTGTCGTGCCAGCCGTCCTGGGGCGGGGTCAGCTTGCCGCCATCGCCGGGCAGCAGGTAGCCGGCCATCACGTTGCCGCCCTTGACCGACAGCCGCCCGCCCTCGTGGATGCCCTTGACCGGCTCGAGCCGGCACTCGATGCCGTGCAGCAGACGGCCCACGCTGCCCGGCCGGTTGGCATCCGGCGTATTGAGTGACACCACCGGCGAGCATTCGGTGGCGCCATAGCCTTCGACGATGCGGGTGCCGTGGGGTTCCCACAGGGCCCGGGTCTCGGGCTTCACCCGTTCGGCGCCACAGACGATCATCTTCACCGACTTGAGGTCTGCCGGATCGGCAGCGCGGGCGTAACCGGCGACGAACGTATCGGTGCCGAACAGCAGGTCCGCACCGGTCTCGCCGACCAGCTTCGGGATCTCGCGGTAATGCAGCGGGCTGGGATACAGGACCGTACGGATGCCGTCGATCAACGGCAGCAGCAGACCGCCGGTCAGGCCGAAACAGTGAAACACGGGCAGCGGGTTGAAAAAGGTCCGGAACTGGCGAAGGTCGATGTGGGCGGCGATCTGGGCGATGTTGGTAAGAATGTTGCGGTGGGTCAGCACCACGCCCTTGGGCTCGCCTTCCGAGCCTGACGTGAACAGGATAAAGGCTGGACTTTCCGGTGTAATGCCGCTGGACCTGGCAACCGAAGCCGCGCGCAGCTTGTCCCATATTCCGCGCAACTTGGCGACGGTGCCGATGCTTTTTCTGACGTCCTCCAGATAGAGGATCTCGACCTGCCCGGAGAGGCCCTCGACCAGGTCTTCCAGTCCGCCCTTGGCCACGAACAGCCGCGAGGTGATGACCAGCTTGACCTTCGCCGTGTTGCAGGCGGAGCGGACGTTCTTGAGCCCCGAGGTGAAGTTGAGCATGGCGACGGTGCGGCCATGCCACAGCAGCCCGAATATGGTGACGGCAGCGGCGTTGACATTGGGCAGCAGCACGCCCACCGCCTCGCCCGGCGCAGTGCGGGCGGCAAACACCCGGCCCAGCACCTGCGCACCCAGGATCAGCCGGTCATAGCCGATCGGCTCCCGGTTCTGGTCTTCGAGGATGGGGGTCTTGCCGCCCATGCGGCCGGCCGTACGCAGCAGCGCCAGCGGCAGGGTCATCTCCGGCAATGAGGCGTCGTAGTGCGGCATGATCTTTCAGGCTCCCCCGTTTGGCCACCCTTGAGCCCCAGGGGCTTAGGCCGTGGCGCCGTCGCGGATTGGCGGTGCAAACTGCAATGTGAGGTCCCAGGGCAGGTAAATCCAGGTATCCTGGCTGACTTCGGTGACAAACGTATCAACCAGCGGACGGCCGGAAGGTTTCGCATAGACAGTGGCAAAATGCGCATTGGGCAGCATTTCGCGCACGGCGCGCGCCGTTTTGCCGGTATCGACGAGGTCATCGACGATCAGTACGCCCTTGCCGCCGTCTTTCGCCAGTTCCTGCTTGACCTCCTTAAGCACCGTCAGTTCACCCTGGGTGCCGTAGTCATAGGAGGCGATGCACACCGTATCGATGATCCGCAGGCCCAGTTCGCGGGCCACGATGGCTGCCGGCACGAGGCCGCCGCGGGTGATCGCCACCACGGCGTGGAAGGGTCCATGCTCGTCCAGCCGCCAGGTCAGCGCCCGGGCATCGCGGTGAAACTGCTCCCACGATACCGGAAACGCCTTGTCGTAACGTGGATCGACATTGCCGCCCTGAACCATTGCCGTGTTCCTCCCCGGCTGCTGCACCGGGCAGCTATGTGCACCAACACTGCGCGCCACGCAATGCCGCCTTGCTCTGGACACAGGTGGCGCAGTGGAGCGAACTGCCATAAAGGAGGATCATGAGCCCGTTGCTGCAAGCCCCCGCCCCCATTGCCGCCCCCGCCGTGCGCGGCGGTTTGCTGATGTCGATGGCGATGCTGTGCTTCGTGCTCAACGACACGGTGGCCAAGTCGCTCGGAGGGACCATAAACGTCGGCCAGTTCATCGCCGTGCGCGGCGCCTTTGCCAGCATCATCATCGCCTTGCTGGTGGTGGCCATGGGCAAGGCGGCCGACATCCCCAAGGGCCTGTCGCGCCCGGTGCTGTCACGCACCTTCTTCGACGTGATCTCGACATTCCTGTTCATCATCTCGCTGTTCCACATGCCGCTGCCCAACATCACCGCCATCCTTCAGGCGGTGCCACTGGTGGTGACGGTCATGGCAGCCGTCTTTCTCGGCGAGGCCGTGGGCTGGAAGCGGCTCAGCGCCATCATGGCCGGTTTCGCCGGCGTGCTGATGATCGTCAAGCCGGGTGGCGAAGGGTTCAACTTCTATACGCTGCTGGCCATCGCCTGCGTGTTCACGGTGGCCATCCGCGACCTCGTCACCCGCAAGCTGGATGGGTCCACGCCGTCGATCATCGTGGCCTTCACCAATGCGGTGTGCGTGATGCTGGGCGGGGCCGTGTGGATGCTGTTCGATGGCTTCGAACCGATCGCGCCGGCCACGTTGGGGCTGATCTTCGTCGGCTCGATCTTCCTCGTGGGCGGCTACCTGCTCACCGTCATGGCACTGCGCGACACCGAGGTGGCCCACACCGCGCCATTCCGCTACACGCTCATCGTCTATGCCCTGATCCTCGGGTACGTGGTGTTTGGAGATGTGCCCGATGCATGGTCGCTCGTGGGCATCTTGCTGATCGTCGGATCGGGGCTGTTCACACTGTACCGCGAGCATCGGCTGAAGAAGCGGCTGGGGTTCGGGCCACGGCTGGTTCGCTGAGATGACCATCCGCATCGAACATATCTATCGCTATCCGGTAAAGGGGATGCGCGCCGAACGGCTGGAGCGCGGACAGCTTGTGGCCGGCGGCGGGCTGAAACTGGACAGGGCCTTCGCGTTCACCTCGGGCAACCTGCCTCCGCCAGAAACCGGCACCGCCTGGTCACCATCGCGCAGTTTCCTGCAGATGACCTATTATCCGCAGCTTGCAGGCTTTTCGGCAAAGGTGGACGAGGAGGCCGAACAACTGCACATCACCGCGCCCGATGACAATACAGCCACGGCCGCACTCGACGGAACTGACGATAGTGACGTCAACGGCCTGATGAACCGGCACTTCAAGGCAGGACCCAAGGGGCCGATCCAGCTCAACCGCATCAGCGCCATGCCCGGCCACTGGGACTTTGCAGATACCACGGTGTCGATCATCAACCAAGCCTCGGTCGAGTGGCTTGAATATGTGAGTGCGATGACGCTGTCAGGCTTGCGGTTCCGCGGCAACATCTATGTCAGCGGGCTGGAGCCCTGGGAGGAGTTTTCGCTGGTGGGCCAGACGGTGCGCATCGGCAAGGCGCGGCTGAAGCTGCTCAGGCCGGCCATGCGCTGCGCCGCCACCGCGGCTGACCCGTGGTCGGGCGACACCTCCATAGATGTGCCGGGCATGATGCGGCATTATCTGGGCCATGTTTTCTGCGGCATCTATGCAAAGGTGATCGAGGCCGGAGACATCTTTGAGGACGACCGGCTGCGCCCGGTAGATGACCAGCCCTTCAACCCGGCATCGGCCGTGCCCGCCCCAACGCCTGACCCGCTGCTATGGCCACGCGCGGCAATCGTCGAGCGCGGCAGCGATGGCGCAGTGTCGCTCACACCGGCAGATGCGGACTGGCCCTTCCTGCCCGCCAATGCCGGGGCGAGGGTCATCGTGCATCCGGGCCTTGATCACATGGGCGAGCCGGTCCGGGCGGCACTCGGCCATACGTCTTCAGCCGGACAGATGTTGCTGACAGACGACGGGCTTGACGGGCTGTTCGACGGGGCACGGGTGATCGTCTCCGGCCCCGTTCCGCTGGGCAAGGGCCGGGCCTGAACGTCATATCAGCGGCAGGCGTATGTAGCGGCCGGGATTGTCAGGGTTGGCGTACTTGTTCATCGCGCCATGTTCGAGATAGTGCCGGTGCAGATGCTTTAGCTTGTCTTGCGACAGCGTCACGCCAAGCCCCGGGCCTTCCGGCACCGCGACCACATTGTTCCTCGGGCGGAACGGGCCTTCCTCGATCACGTCGAACGGCTGCATGCGCAACAGTGACTGGTTTGGCTTGGTAATCCAGCTCTGGCTGGCGCACAGGTGCATGTAGGCGGCGGTGGCCACGCCTGAATCGCCCGAGTAGCACCAGAAACCGATGCCGAACTGTTCGCAGGCGCCGATGAACTTCAGCGTGCGGGTGAAGCCGCCATGACCTGCAATATTGGTGACGATGTTGTCCGGCACGCCCAGCGCCATAGCCTTGGGCAGGTCCAGATTGTGCGACGAAAACGCCAGCCTTGTATGCGGCCTCAGCCGCGCCATGTCCTCGTAGGTGCCTACCGGGTCCTCCCAGCAGTCGAGCCCAAGTTCCTCGAACGCCGGCGCCAGCATGCGGGCGGTAGCCACGGTATAGGCATGGTTGGAGTCGGCCCTGAGAAGCGCATCATCGCCAATGGCCTTGCGCACGGCGGTGGCCAGCCGGATGGCGTCCTTCGGATCGGCGTCCGATACCTTGCCCTCGAACATGGTTGAGCCATGCTCGTCCTTCATGCGGGCGCAATAGTCCGCCACGGCTTCGGCGCTGGCCTCGCCGCCCTTGCCGCCCTCGGCCACGCGATAGGCGAAGTACTCGGTGAAGGCGATGTCCTTGCGCACAGCGCCGCCCAGAAGCTGGTATACTGGCTGGTTCCAGGCCTTGCCGCGAAGGTCCCACAACGCCATTTCCACCCCGCCCCAGAAGGCGGTGCCCGCCAGTTCCGAGACAGACTGGACCCCGCGCGAGGACGGCAGGCAGACCAGTTCGCAGCCGGTGATGTCCAGCGGATCACGGCCAAGGAGCGCTGCGGCAAAGCGGCCGTTGACGGCATCAGCCGCAGCTGCGGAGGGGGCTTCACCGATGCCGGTGAGACCTTCGTCGGTCTCGATCTCGATGATCGTCTGGGTGAACCCCGGCAGCGCGCCGTAGGACCAGATATAGGCCGCCTCGAGCGGCACGTTGACGGGCGTAGCCCGGACGGCGGTAATCTTCATCGGCTTCGGTTTCCAATTGAACTTGCGACCACGAAAGTGGCAGGCTCTGCCGTGTGGCGTCAACGGGATTGAATTTCACCAACCATGGCAAAGCTCACCATAACGGACATCGAACAGCTCACCCTTGCCGCCCTCGCCGGGTCCGGAGCGGAAGGACTGCAACTTGACCAGACCGTTTCGGCCATCGTCGAGGCGGAGGCCGATGGCCTGCGCACCGTCGGGTTGGGCTACCTGCCCACCTATTGTGAACACCTGCGTTGCGGCAAGGTGAACGGCAAGGCGAAGCCCGCCCATGAGCAGGTGGCGCCATCCGCAATCGCCAGCGACGCAAGGCAAGGCTTCTCGTTCGCCGCCTTTCACGAGGCGATGAACGACTTCCACGACCTTGCCCATGCGCAAGGGCTGGCGGCGCTGGCGATCCGCAATTCCACTTCCGCCGGGGTGCTGGGCTGGTTCGTAGAGCGCACCGCGAAGGCCGGGTTGATTGGCCTGTGCTTTGCCAACTCGTCGGCGCTGATGGCGCCTTATGGCGGCAAGCGCCGGTTCTTCGGCACCAACCCGCTGGCCTATGCGGTGCCGCGCGGCAACGGGCTGCCGCCGTTGATCGCCGACATGGCGACGTCTCAGGTTGCCTATGTGACGGTGAAGGACCATGCCGCGAAGGGCCAGTCCATTCCGCCGGGCTGGGGCGTAGACAAGGACGGCATGCCGGCCACCGACCCGAACGACGTGCTCAACGGTGGTGCGATGGCGCCGGCGGGCGGATACAAGGGCATGTTGCTGGCGCTGCTGGTGGACGTACTGGCAGGGGGACTTGCCGGTCCCAACTTCGCCTTCCAGGCATCGAGTTTCGGCAGCAACGAGGGCGGCCCGCCGGATGTCGGGCAATTCCTGCTGGCCATCGCGCCCCAGGCGTTCGGCAATCATGGCAGCTTCGCCGAGCGGCTCGAGGTCATGCTGGAAGCGTTATGCGAGGAGGACGGCGTGCGCTTGCCGGGAGACAGCCGCTGGGCAAACCGTGAGAAAGCCGCGCAAGAGGGCATCGAGGTGCCGGACAGCCTGATCGAGACGTTGAAGGACTACGCCTGAAGCAGTGCGGCGAGCTTCCGGCAGGCTGCATCAAGTTCGGTTTCGTCAAAGCCGGAATATCCCATCAGCACGCCCTGCATGCTGACTTTGCCATGACAGAACGACGATAGCGGCCGGAGTGACAAGCCGTTGCACCTGGCAATGTCAGACAACTCGACATCGTTCATCCTCGCCGCAAGAGCAGGGCTGAGCCGCGCAGTCAGATGCATGCCGCCGGCTTCAGGTTCCACCTCCAGCACCCCCGGCAGATGCCTGCCCACGGCCTCGACCAAGGCCTGCTGGCGCGTTGCATAGATGCGGCGCATGCGCCGGATGTGGGTGGCGAACCTGCCTGACGCCATGAACTGCGCCAATGCCGGCTGGGCCACCGCAGATGCCATCGCGCCGCGGGCTTCCAGCACGGCCATGAAGCGCGGCGTCAGCTGAGGCGGCAGCACCAGATAGCCCAGCCGCAAGGCGGGCGAGAACACCTTCGAGAACGAACCGAGATAGATTACCCGGCCCGCCTCGCCAAGACCCATCATGGCCGGCAACGGGGTGCCGCGGTACCGGTACTCGCTATCGAAGTCATCTTCCACGATGAAGGCCTCGTGGCGATGTGCCCAGTCGAGCAGATCGAGCCGCCGGGCCAGCGGCATCGAGCAGCCCAGCGGGTAGTGCCGCGACGGCGTGACGATTGCGAGGCTGGCAGGCGGCAACCCCAGCGGGTCAAGTCCCTGGCCATCAACGAGCCGGGGCAAAACGGTCATGTTGGCAGCGCCCAGCATGGTGTGGAACAGACCATAGCCAGGGTCTTCCAGGACCACTTTCTTTCCGGTAAGCCTGAGCGCTTCCACAAGCAGTTGCACAGCATCCGCTCCACCGGCGGTAACGATGACGTCCGACGGTTGGCATGGCAGGCCTCGCCAGAGATACAGATGCCGGGCAATAGCCTCGCGCAGCGGACCATGACCGGCCGTCGTGACGCTGCCAAACCCGGCGGGCCCCTGCTCGCGCCAGCAACGCTCGAGCAGCCGCGACCACTCCTGGTGCGGAAACAACCTGTCGTCCAGTGCAGCCGGCTGGAATGGCACGACGGCAGCGCGGTTTGCCCGAAGCGGCCTGAATACGTGCCCGGGACGCGGGGTGCCGGGCGACAGAAGTTTTTCCGGAAGGTCCGGAACCACGAACAGGCCCTGACCGTGGCGGCCCTCCGCATACCCTTCGGCCACCAGTTGATCCATCGAGGTCGTGACGGTGATCCGCGATACGCCAAGGTCCTTCGCCAGCGCCCGGCTGGCTGGCAATCGCTCCGCTGGCAGGATGCGGCCGGACAGTATCAGCTCCCGCAGTTGCCCGGTGAGTTGCACGTGCAGCGGCTGATCAGCCGTCTTGTCCAGAGTGATGGCAGAGATTGCCGCATCCTCTGTACCGGCAATTATAGTGGACCTGTCAAAATGTGTCATATTGGCTATTTCTCCATAGCCATATTTCACGTCATGTGGTGCCAGGTCAAATCAGTTTCGAAGGGATCCGGCAATGGCGAGAAAGACCAACGCTCCTAGCGAGAGGACACGTCTGCGACGCTTGAACCAGCGTGGCAAATACGACGCAGCAAGCGTGCATGCGGTGCTGGACGCCATGCCACTGTGCCATGTCGGCTATATCCGTGACGGCGCGCCGGCCGTGACACCAACGCTGCAGTGGCGCGAGGGCGATCACGTCTACTGGCACGGCTCATCGGCCAGCCGGTTCCTGCGCGCGGCGGTGGACACACCTGTGTGCCTTACGGTTACCATCTGGGACGGCATGGTGATGGCGCGTTCCGGCTTCCACCACTCGGCCAACTACCGGTCCTGCATGGCGTTCGGCAACGCCGAGATTGTCGAGGATCAGGCGCACAAGGAAGCGAGCCTCGAGGCCATGTTCGCGCGCTGGTTTCCCGGCCGCTGGCCAATGCTGCGGCCAATGACGGCGCAAGAGGTGAAGGCGACCACGGTACTGCGGCTGCCGCTGAACGAGGCTTCAGTGAAAATCCGCACCGGCCCTCCGGTCGATGACGAGGAGGATTATGCGCTGCCGATCTGGGCAGGCGTGGTGCCATTGGGTATCGTGACCGGCACGCCGGTTGACGACCCACGCAACATCAAGGGCGTCACCGCGCCGGATCATGCCGTGAATTTCAGGGCCGGTTAAGGGAGAGTTATCCGTGCTTGACGCTGAAATGCAGTCGATCATCACTACGCATTCATGCGGGTTCGTCGCTACCATCGACGGCGAGGGCCGGCCCGCCGTCTCGCCCAAGGCGACCTTCGTGGTGGTCAACTCGCACACCATCGCCTGCGGCAACATCCGCTCGCCCGGCACCGCGCGGAACCTTCGCGCCAGCCCCACATGCGAGATCTGTTTCCTCGATCCGCTGGCGCGCAAGGCGGTGCGCGTCAGAGCCACAGGCTCCGTCGTGCCACGGGCGGCAGCGGCGCCAGAGCTGGTGGCCAGGTTCGAGCAGGCCTGGGCTGACTACCTGCCCCACATGACCGGCTTCTTCCTATTCAGGATTGCCGAAGCGGAACTGGTGGTGTCACCGGCCTACGATCACGGGCATACACGCGAAGAACTGGTGGCCAGCAACAAGGCGAAGATGGCCGCACTTTAGGAGCACAAGCCGTGTCAGACCGTATCTACGCCAAGCCTGACTGGCGCGAAACCCGGTTGCCGGTCCTTACGGGTGCCATGACGTCGATCCGGCTGGCGGCGTTGGTGTCCGCAGCGCCGGACGGATTGAAGATCACCCACCTGCCGCTGAGCGTCCGGCAGGATGATGATGGCACGATAAGGCTGGCAGGTCACTTTGCCCGCGCAAACGATCACTGGAAGCTGCTGCAACAACCGGACATCGCCACTGCCGCCATCTTCCAGGGGCCGCACGCCTATATCTCGCCGTCCAACTACGCCAGCAAGCAGGAAACCGGCAAGGTGGTGCCGACCTGGGCCTACATCGTGGTGCATGCGCACGGGATGGCGCGGGTGATGGATGACCGGGACTGGATGCTGGAGTTGGTAAACGAACTGACCGACCAGCACGAAGCGGCGCGGGAGCAGGCGTGGAACGTGTCGGACGCACCTGATGACTACATCAACGTGATGCTGCGCGGCATTGTAGGGGTGGAACTGGCGGTCCGGCAGCTGGAGGGCGTGTGGAAACTCAACCAGCACCGCCCGGCGCAAGACCGGCACAGCACAGTGACGGGACTGACCAGCTCGGACAGCGAGCAGGAACGGGCAGTCGGCCAGGCCATGCGGGACACGCTTAGCGGCTCTTCCTGAGCAGTTCCACCATGAAGGCGGTGGACCAGCCGAACATCAGGAAGCCGTTGGCGCCGATCATTGCCGACAGCAGCCGCCATTCCACCGGCAGCGTGATATCGCCAAACCCCAGCGTCGTGTAGCAGACGAGCGAAAAGTATACTGCGGGCTCCAGGCCCGTTTCGGCGCCGATGGCGATCAGCACGAAAGCCCATAGCCAGACATTGATGGTCATGCCGGCAAGCACGATCAGCATGGCGATGGAGATGAACACCGTACCGGCCATGCGCCTGAAGCGATGCCGCGTCCACGTCAGCACCGGCTCATGGCGGCGGGTCATCAGGCCGAAGATCTCGGCCTGGATGGCCACGGTGGCGATGATGACGATGGAGCCGATGGCAAGCTGAATCAGCATGATGGCAGGTATCTCAGGCCGCCGCCAGTTCGCCGATGATGCGCACCCAGGAGCGGATGCCCTTGTGGAAGCACTTCAGGTTGTACTTCTCGTTGGGCGAATGCAGCGCATCATCAGGCAGGCCAAAGCCGACCAGTAGCGACTTCATGCCGAGAATATCCTCGAAGGCGCGCACCACGGGGATCGAACCACCGCACCCCATCATCACCGCCGGCTTGTTCCATTCGTCCTCCAGCGCCTTCGACGCCTTCTTCAGCCAGGGATTGTCCTCAGGGATCTCGATGCCTGGCGAGCCTTCGCCACGCCCGCCCCAGCGCACCTGGCAGCCGTCCGGCAGTCGCTCCTCGACGAACGTGCGGAACACCTTGATGACGTGGTCCGGGTCCTGCCGGCCGACCAGGCGCATGGACACCTTTGCCGTCGCTTCGGACGGGATCACCGTCTTGGTGCCCTTGCCGGTGTAGCCGCCGAAGATGCCGTTCACTTCCAGCGTGGGCCGCGACCAGGTCATCTCAAGCACAGAGCGGCCCTTCTCGCCGGCTGGCGTGGTCAGGCCGACGTCGCCAAGAAACCTGGCCTCGTCGAAGTTCAGTCCCTGCCATTGCTTGGCCGTCGCCTCGGGCAGTTCGGCGACGCCGTCATAGAAACCGGGGATGGTGATGCCGCCATCCTCGCCACGCATGTCGGACAGTATCTTCATCAGCACGTGGATGGGGTTGTGCGCGGCCCCGCCGTAGAAGCCCGAGTGCAGGTCGATGCGCGGACCGATGATCGTCACCTCCTCGTGGGCAAGACCACGCAGGCGGGTGGAGATGGCGGGCGTGTCAGGGTCCCACATGCCGGTGTCGCAAACCAGCGCCACGGCGCGGCTCAGCTCGGCGCTGTTGGCCTTCAGGAACGGTTCGAGGCTGGGGCTGCCGGATTCTTCCTCGCCCTCGCACAGCACGGTGACGGAAATGGGGAGACTTCCGGTCTCATTGATCCACGCGCGGCTGGCCTCTATGAAGGTCATGAGTTGGCCCTTGTCGTCATTGGCGCCACGGGCATAGATGCGCTCAACGCCATCGTTGCCGGTTACGCGCTGCGGCTCGAACGGCGGGGTGTTCCACTTTTCCAGCGGATCGGCTGGCTGGACGTCGTAGTGACCGTAGAACAGGACATGGGGACGGCCTTCGGGGCCCGCATAATGCGCCACAACCATAGGGTGGCCGGGCGTATCGCGCAGGCTCGCCTGAAAGCCCATGCCGTTGAGGTCATCGACAAGCCACTGCCCGGCCTTGCGGCACTCGGCCTTGTAGGCGGGATCAGTCGAGATCGACGGGATCCGCAGCAGGTCGAACAGCCTGTCCAGGCTGGCGTCGAGGTTGGCGTCGACATGGTTCAGGATGGCAGCGATATCGCTCATCGGGCGAGGCACTCCGGTATTTCAGGTTTGGGATTTGCTGCCGCTGACACTCTCACAAGGGCTTCGTGGGCCGCAAGGGGGCAAGCCGCATGAGTGACGCGCAATTCCAGCTGGCCCGCGACAGCCTGCAGGCTGACTATGGCGAACACCGGCTCCACCGGCTGCAGCGTCACGGATACCAGCGCTGGGTTCACCTCAAGACCCAGATCAACCTTTACTGGTTCTGGGAACGGCGATGGTTTTTTGTTGCGATGCTGGTTGGCTTCGCGCTCATCAATCTGCCGACGCCCGAGGGCCTGACCCACAAGGGCCAGATCGTACTGGCGATGTCCGTCGTCGCGACGATCCTGTTCATCACCGAGCCGATCCCGCTGCCAACCGTGCCCCTGCTGATCATCATCGGGCAGATCGTATTGCTCGAGGTAGAGCCCAGCAAAGTGGCGCAGAGCCTGATGTCGGACTCGGTCCTGTTCATCATGGGCTCGCTTATGCTGGCGGTCGCCATCGTCAAGCAGAAGCTCGACCAGCGGATTGCCTGGGCCATCGTCAAGGTGACCGGAACCAACGCCTACTGGGTCAGCTTCGGCATCACCTTCGTTTGCGGCATGATTGCCGCCTTCATTGGCGAGCACACCGTCGCGGCCATGATGCTGCCGGTGGGGATGCGGCTCATTCAACTGACCTCGCAGGATCCGAAGAAGGTGCATAATCTCGCCGCGGTGATCCTGTTCTCGATTTCCTATGGCTGCTCCATCGCCGGCATCGCCACGCCATCGGGCGGGGCGCGCAACGCTATCATGATCGGTTACTGGGAAAGCTTCTTCTACGACCCGGCCGACCCGGCAACGCACCGGTACCTCGTCGATTACGCGACATGGGCGCTGTATGCCTTTCCGATGTTCCTGTTGCGGCTGCCGATTGTCACGGCACTGCTGTTCTGGACGTTCAAGCCGGAGAAAGCCGACATGTCGCGCGCCGTCACGCGGTTGCGCACACAGGTAATGATGCAGGGGCCATTGCGGCCGTCCGACTACCTGACCATCGCCATCTTCCTGGCGACAATTGCAGGCTGGACACTGCTGTCCAGCACGTTCGGACTGGGCGCCATCGCACTGATGGGCGTCGCGGCGTTCCTGGTTGCAGGGCTGGTGCGCTGGGAAGACATCAATTCCGGCGTCAACTGGGGCGTCGTGCTGCTCTATGCGGCGGCAGTGTCGCTGGGCGTCGAGATGCAGGCAACGGGCGCTGCCGAGTGGCTGGGCCGCACGATTGTCGACGCGCTCAGGCCTTTCGGACTGGCAACCGGCCTGGGCCTGGAGGCAGCGATGTCGCTGCTGACCATCGCGGTGTCCAACACCATGACGGCGGGTGCAGCGGTCGCGGTGCTGGGGCCGGTGGTGCTGAAGACTGCCGTGGTGGCAGGGGCGGACCCGCTGCAGATGGGCTTTGTCTCGGCGATTTCGTCAGCGTTCGGCTACCTGACGGCTGCCGCCCAGCCGGCCTTCATCATCATCTATGCATCGGGCTACCTGAAGGGCGCCGACTTCTTCAAGATCGGCATCAAGATGATGCTCGTCAGCTTTGTTCTGTTGCTGTTGCTGGCGCAGTTCTACTGGCCATTGCTGGCCTGACGGGGAATACGACATGTTCTCGCCCTTCAGGAAAACCAAGGTCAACGAACGCCACGAGCGCGCGGTCCAGAAGACGCTCGCCAACGTCTACGCCCAGCGGCGCAAACGTTTCCGCATCCTTGCCTGTATCGACGAAACGGAAGAGTCGTTCGATACGGTGCGCATGGCCGCGCGGCTGGCCAAGTCGGACGAATGCGACATCATCATCCTGTTCGTGCGGTCGGTCGACCAGGGCCTGTGGTCGGGCGGGTTGCAGGTGCGGGTAGCGCGGCAGAACATGCTCGATTCCGGCCTTGAACTGCCCGGACTGAACCGGCTTCGCATGGCGCTCGACATCCTGCGCGAGGAAGGCATTCCGGCCGAGGACTGGCCGCGCAAGACCGGACACCAGGATGCCTGGGGCGATCCGCTGGGTGACAACAAGGTGGAGTTCAATTCCGAAGAGGGCCGCTCGGTAGTGCTGAAGCTGAAGACCGCGCCCGACCCGGCAGCCGGCATTCTCGACCAGTACGAGCTTGGCCCCTACAACCTGATCATCATGGGCGAGCCGTCGCGGTGGCGCGGCGAGTTTCATTCGCTGTTCGATGCCGGCGTGGTGCAGCAGGTGACCGTACACGCACCGTGCTCGGTGCTGGTGGTCCGCCACCCGCTCGAGGGCGAGGGCTTTTTCATCTGCACCGACGGCAGTTCACGCTCCATGCAGGCCGTACGCCGGGCTGCTGTTCTCGCTCACGTCGCGGGCGAACCGATCACGCTGTTCTCGGCCGCCCGGGATGACGTGGGGCTTCCGGCAGCGGACGAGAACGTCAAGAATGCCCGCGCCTTGCTCAAGGCCATGGGCATCAAGGTGAAGGACATCATTACGGCGGCGGGACCACCTGCCGAAATGATCTGTCAGCATGGCGCCGGGCACGGGGTCATCGTGGTGACCGACGAGGGCCGCACCCGGCTTCAACGGATGATCCGCGGCTCCACCGCAGTGGACGTGGTGCGCAAGGCCACCACGTCGGTGCTGGACGTACGCTGAGTGATTCCTGGTCTTCCGCCCGCACGTCCGGGCGGCCGTCTGCTCACGCAGCGGCGCTCGCTTCACTCGCTTGTGCTGCCGCAGGGGGCGGCCGGTTTTCCGCCCGCGCCCGCTTTGCGGAAACGTCCGGTCAGGCAGTGGCCTTCATGGCGTCCAGATATTCCTCTACATGCTCGACGTTTTCGAACCGCATCCAGCCTTCGTCGGTTTCGGCTTCCACGGTGCCGTCCGACAACAGGCGGGCCGGACGATCGCGAATGGTGCGTTCCTCAACCACGAACAGCGCCTCTTCTTGCTCAAGCGGCTCGTCGGGAACGGCTTCGTCTGCCACGGCTTCGTCAGCCATGGCCTCGATCTCACCGGCGGCTTCCTCTGCCATCGCGTCGGCTTCTGCAGCCGCTTCGCCGGCCCACTCACCCGCTTCACCAGCAGTTTCTTCAACCTGTTCGACTGCCCCGGCGGCAAACCCCTCAACGCTGTCTACCGCTTCCTCAGCTGTGCCGGTGACCACCTCAACTGCTTCGCCGGCCTCGTGTGCGGCCTCGTCAGCAGCCTGTTCGACAGCCTCTCCGACGGTCTCAACCGACTCGCTAAGTGTTTCGGCAGCAGCTTCAGCCTTGTCCGCCGTCTGATCGAAAAGGGATGACAGGTCATCCTTGACCGCCGCGGTTGCACTGCCTGCGGCTTCGACCGCCGCATGGGCCGTTTCTGAAACGGTCTCAGCTGCTGACTCCGCCGTATCGGTCACGGCGGTTTTCGCCTTTTCGACACTGACGGCGCCAAAATCCCAGGCCTTGCCTGCCCCCGAAGCAACCGCCCCGGCTGCGCCGGCTGCTATCGCGCCGGCCGCACCTGCTGCCGCAGTGGCGCCCCCGGTAACAGGTGCCATGAACTCCGGCAGGTCGGCATCGCGGCTGCGCGCCGGAGCCTTGCCATTGCCGCGCTCCGACGGCGCCGGTTCGTCTTCTTCAACGTCCCCGCGCGACGCAACACTGCCGGCCAGCACGCCCAGCCCCAGCAGAAGGCAGCCGCCGGTGAACAGCGTTGCTGCCACGTCATAGTTCAAGCCCACCGTGACGGTGCCGGGCGAGAACATGTTCATCAAGCCAACGGCGAAGCCGGAAGCCATCAGAACGATGGCCAGTATGAACAGCAGAGTCTTCATTTCAGTCGTACCCCTCGTTTCCGCCAGCGGGCCGGGCGTCCCCTGATCTGTCCCGGTGCCGGGCCGGCAATCGTGCCGGATGGTCGACTCACCTCTCCGGACAGGCCGGTCAGGGAATCATTTCTTGCATATGGACTCACATTGCCCACCGTACCTTATCAAAGCGTTAACCACACGCTTCACGATGAATCACCTCACGCAGGGTCAGAGCGGTCCTGCTTGCCGTCCGGCGCCGGCATGGCGGCGGTTTCGTCCCCAGGCTCAGCCGATGTGTCGGCTGGCTGCTGCGGCGCCTCCGCCACGGCTTCCGGCTGATCGCCCTGCTCGGCGGCTTGCGCATCTGCGGCAAGTTCCTCAACTTTTTCCACCACGTCTTCAAGGCTGGCATAGCCGCGGCCCGGCATGTAACTGGACACCACAACGCCGGCATTCACCGCCTTGTCGGTATAATCCAGATCGTAGTCATTCAATCCGTCGAGCACGGCAAGCGCCGGGTTTGAGCCCCACAACTTGCGCAGCGCCTTCTGGCGGAGCGCACCCGGCACCCATGACTTCATGAAGACCGTGAAATCGCTGTCATAGCTCAGCGCGTCGATATCGATGGCTTCCAGTTCCTCGATCCAGCGCTGCTTCGTTTCCTCGTCCGGCGGCAGCTCGCGTTGATCCGGATCGGCCAGCGCCTGCTCGCCGGCAAGTGCGGTCGCATCGCCTGGTTGAGGCGCCAGCACGGCCTCGCGCTCTTCCGCCTCGCGCACTTCCTGCTTGCGCCGTGCCCAGCGCGACAGGAACCCGTCTTCGCCCGTGCTCAATGCAGTTCTCCGTCACTCTTGCCTGCCGCCAGCATGCGGCGGCGCAGCTCCATGAGACTCTCCTGGCCAAACTTGTGCTCTTCCACGTCGACCCGGTCGCGCTTGCGCTTGCGGAACGGCTCGTCCGTGAAGTGCAGCGCCACGAAGGCTTCCAGCCACTCGCGCACGTCATCCGGCATGGGCAGCTTGCCGATCAGCACGCCGTCCTCTCCAGACATGTATTCTTCAGCCTGATAGGACGACAATGTGACGAGCCTGGTCTGCCAGATCAGGCCATCGGCCACAGCTTCCTCCCGGTCCTGGGCGACAGTGAAAACCGATGGCTGCGGAGAGGTGAGATTATAGATGTAGGCCTCGACATCAGAGCGGTGCAGATCAACGCGCGCAGGCTCGCCCAGCCAGCGGCTGACGGCGTTGCCGCGCTCCAGCAGGCGTGCCGGGCGCAGGATGTCGATGTCGGACACTGGCATCATGCCGCTCACTTTCCACTCCCAGTCGAGCCAGGGATGGGTTGAGGCGTGCCGCTCGAAAATAAGCGAGAAATGGATGCTGGTGCTGTCGGTCAAAAGCCTCTCCCGCAGGGTGGATTAGCATAATGCATACATTATAACGTATGAGCTACATGCATCCCTTGTCACATCGCGGAACGGTTGGCCCATGAAACTCAACGGCTATGAAATACTTGTCTGCAACTGCGAGCGCACCATGCAGCTCGACGGCAGGAAGCTGTGCAAGGCCGCACGGGCAGACGGCGAGGAGCCAGACGTTTTCACCACGCTGTGCAGGGCCGAGATTGGCCAGTTCGACCAGGCGCTGAAGGGAAACGAAAAGGTGCTGGTCGCCTGCACCCAGGAAGCGCCGTTGTTCACCGAACTGGCGGAAGAGCAAGGCTTTGCGGGCGAGCTTCGCTTCGTCAACATCCGCGAACGCGCCGGCTGGTCGCAGGACAAGGCCGACAAGACAGCCAAGACCGCTGCCTTGCTGGCCGATGCAACGGTCGTGCAGCAGCCCGCAGGATCGATCAATGTCAGTTCATCGGGCCAGTGCCTGGTCTATGGCGCCGGCCAGCAGGCCTACGACGTGGCCCGCAAGCTGAACGGGCGCCTGCCGGTCACACTGCTCCTGAGCGATGCCGGTGACCTGGTGCCGCCGGCCACGGCGGAAGTGGCGATGTTCAAGGGGCGCATCGCCCGGGCCAAGGGCCGCATCGGGGCGTTCGAGATCGTGGTGGACAGCTATGCGCCGATGATGCCGTCCTCACGGGACGCGGCGCAGTTCGTGATGGCGCGCGACGGCGCGTCTTCAATGTGTGCGCTGATCCTCGATCTGTCGGACGGGCCGGCGCTGTTCTCCGGCGCGCGGCTGCGCGATGGCTACAAGAAGGTGGACCCGGGCAACCCGGCGGCGGTGATGGAAGCGATCTTCGATCTCTCCGACATGGCTGGCGAGTTCGAGAAGCCGATCTATGTGCGTTATGACGGCGACATCTGCGCCCATTCGCGCAGCCGCAAGACCGGCTGCACCCGTTGCCTCGACGTGTGTCCTGCCGGCGCCATCACGTCTGCCGGCGACGTGGTCGAGATCGATCCGGTCATTTGCGGCGGCTGCGGTTCGTGCGCGGCGGTGTGCCCGACAGGGGCTGCCTCCTACGCCATGCCGCAGCGCGCCGACATGGTGACGCGCATCAACACGCTGGTCCAGGCCTACCTTTCGGCAGGGGGCAAGTCGCCGCAAATCCTGGTGCATGACTCCGGCTATGGCATGGAGCTGTTGTCGATGTCGGCGCGCTACGGACGCGGCCTGCCGGCCAGCGTGCTGCCGCTGGCCGTGAACGAGATTACCCAGATCGGTCATGACGCCGTGCTGGCGATGTTCGCTGCCGGTGCGGCCCGTGTGGTGATTGCCGCCAACCCGGCGCACGAGGATGAACTCGAAGGCTCGCGCTCGCAGGCAGAGCTTGCCAACGCGCTGGCCGGCGGGCTTGGCTATGGCGCACGGGTGGAGCTGGTGTGCGAGGCCGATCCGGATGCACTGGAAGCGGCGTTGTGGGATGCGCCTGCCGCCCCCGCCCTGAAGCCGCACGCGGTGTCCGGCGTCGGCTCGAAGCGCGACGTCACCCGCACCATGCTGGGCCTGCTGCACGGGGATGCGCCTGCGCCACAGCCGGTGATCGCGCTGCCGGAGCGCGCGCCCTATGGCCGGATCAACGTCAACCAGGACGCCTGCACGCTGTGCCAGGCCTGCGTTGGCGCGTGCCCGGTGGGCGCCATCAGCGACAATGCGGACAAGCCGCAGCTGTCCTTCACCGAGGCGGCGTGCGTGCAGTGCGGGCTTTGCCGCACCACCTGCCCGGAGAGCGCCATCACGCTGGAGCCGCGCTACAACTTCGCGGCTTCCGCCCTGTCTCCTGTCGTGCTGAAGGAAGAAGAGCCGTTCGCCTGCATCCGTTGCGGCAAGGAGTTCGGCACGAAGAGCTCCATCGAGCGGATCATGGAGAAGCTTGCCGGCAAGCATTCGATGTTCGCCGACAGCGACTCCTCGCAGCTGATCCAGATGTGCGACAATTGCCGAATCGAGCACCAGGCGAACTCGGCCAGCGACCCGTTCACCATGGGCGAACGGCCGCGCATTCGCACCACTCAGGATTATCTCGATGCCGGCAAGACCGGCGTCAGCGCCGACGACTTCCTGATCGACGACGACTGATCACCGGCAAATGATCAGCTCTCCGGCGGGAACATGCCGGCGCAGGTCTGGATGGCGCGGCTGAGGAACTCGTCGTGCTTGGCCTGGTCGATGACGCCGTCCGACAGCATCTTGCCGATGTCGGCGGTGCGCTGGTCGCGGCATTCAACAAACTTGGGGTTGGCCGCCGGCGCGCTGCTGATCGCCTCGGTGCCGCCATTGCCCGCCAGCGGGCGCCCGCCCGCATCGGTGCGGCTTTGCAGGTGCCAGGTCATTGCCAACCCGAACAGGGCGAGCGCCCCGATCAGCCCTGCCACGAAACGGGCCATGCCACGGTCGAGAAAAGATCGGCTCGTCATGATGAAAGTCCCTTCCGGTCTGATGCTGGCAAGGTTATGGGCTCACGAGCCTTGCCGCAATGGCATGTTGACGATCAGGTTCTGCGGCTTCATCACCAGCTTGCCGGCGGCGTTTTTCGCCAGAGCCAGCCATACAGGCTTGCCGCGGGCCCGGTCGATGACGGCATTGCGGTCCAGCACCTCCATGCGGAACAGACCGATAATGGCGGTCTGCTCGTCGAGGCTCAAGGTTTCGCCGTCATACAGCTTGTTCAGCAGGCGCGTGGCCTCGGCATCCATTCCGATGTGCCAGGTCCAGCTCTCATCGTCGATGCGTTGAACCGGCTGCACCCGCACGCTCAAGCCCAGAAAATGATTGATCCAGTGCTCGATGACGCGGGCAAAGGCGTCGTTGGCAGGCTGGGTGAAGCGGAAATCGATGACCGTGTCGAAGCGCTCGGATCGGGGCCAGTAGATCTGCTTGTTGTCCTCGTCTAGCACGTCAAGCTGTACCTGCCTCAGCGGCGTGGCAGCCTCCAGCACCAACTGGCCCAATCCACCCATGCCACCTGTTTCGGCGTGCTGGTCAACCACCTCCTCGTCGGCCAGCATCAACTGTCCCTCGTCGGCCGAGACGCTTTGCGGGCGGAAGAACAGCTCCGCCGCCCGCCAGCGCAGCGGGTCGGTCTGGCCGTGCAGGATGCTGGCCATGATGGCGTGCACCATCTGCTCGACGAACAGCGGCGGCACATTGCCTGCCTGCCCCCGCACGATGGCCAGATAAGCCTTCTCCAGCGTTTGCGACCGCACCAGCAAGTCACGGAAGGCGAGGAAGATGCGGTAATTGTCCGCTGCATCGGGGTCGGCCAGCGCTGCCAGTTCAGCCTCGGTCACTGCCCTCAGCGGGTCATCGGCAAGGACGCGGTGAAGCGCCGTCTCGGCAGCGCAGCTTTCTTCCACCGGCGCCAGTTCTGGCCGGGCCAGGAAGGCAACCAGATAGTCGGGCGTGACCTGCAGGCCGCCGCGGCCGGGCAACCGGTCAAGCAGGTAGGCGCCGGAGGAATGCCAGGTCTTGCGCTCAGTCATCAGTGACATCCCAGACGCGGGTGTGCGGGCGCTCCTGTCCCGGCGGGTTGATCTCGCGGTATTCCTCACGGATATCGCCATTGTCGTCGAGCGTGCGGTGCACCGTCAGCAGCGTGTTCAGCGGTTTGCCGCCAGCAAGTTCGAGCGCATAGGACAGTTCGTCCCTTGCAGCTTGCAGGGCTTCCTCGCGCGACGGTGCGCCGAAATCCTCGACGAACAGCCGGGCCAGCGCGTCAACGGCAGCATCAAGCTCGTTGTCGCCGGCCTCGCCCACAGTAACGAACGTGGCGCGGCCCAGCCCCGGCAGTGACAGGAAGCCATTGGCGAAGGCCTGCCGGGTCTTGCCGCGGATTTCTTCCGGGCCGATGCCGGCAAAGGCGAAGGCGCCGGAGACGGCGATCTCGTCAGGCCCGGCCGGTGTAACGAACACGTGATCATCGGAGGCATCGAAGCGGATGGTGCGCAGAACCTTCATGGGCGCACCCGGTGCAGCGCATCGAGAAGCGATAGCGCCATGACACCACCCTCCCCGGCGGTGAAGAGCAGGTTGCCCTCCTCGTCCATACCGGTCATGCGGCCGGAGAGCACGCGTTCGCCGTCACGCACGAGCAGGTCCTTGCCGTCATCGGGCATCCGGCCAACCCAGTTCTCATGCACCGGCTTGAAGCCATCGTGGGTCCAGGTGTCGATCCAGGTGAGGAAATGGCGGGAGACGGACTCGACAAGCATGGTGCGGTCGATCTCGCCGGCGCCTTCCTCGTGCAGCGTGGTGGCGTCAAGGCGCTCGCCGGGGTCCGGGATCGACAGATCAAGGGTAATGGCTACGTCAAGTCCGACCACCATCCAGGCGGGTTCATCGGCGGCGTCGCAGCCAGCCGGAACGAGGCAGGTGACTTCCCCCGCCTTCGCGCCGTTGACCAGGATGTCGCCCGGCCAGCGGTACTGAACGGCAATCTCCGGCGGCGCGATGGCGCCAAAGGCATCACCGAACGCGACCAGCAGCGCGTGGTGCATCTGGGCGGCGCGGGCCAGCGGAACATCCGGCTCCAGCACCACGGCCATGGACAGCCGGTCCTCGGAGCGCGACCAGAACAGGTCTCCAGCCCCGGCGCGCCCGGCAGTGACCCGGCTCACGGCAACGGTGTGCGCTGCCACACCCGGTTCAACCGCGTGGCCCTTGAGCAGCGGCGGAAAGACAGGGTCGGCCAGCGGGCCATCCTCTCCAGCATACATCGTCATGGTCATGCCCGGGCCAGAGGCCTCAGCCGAGGTCGATCTCGCCGGCAACGGTGTGATCAAGGCCAATGGCGTCAGACTTGATCACGGCGGTCACCATCACCTTTCCGGACGTTTTGCCGGAGGCGCGCACGGCTTCCTCTATCTTCTGCTGCGAGGTCACGCCGACCTGCTTCAGGAACTTGCGCATCGACATGTTGAACTTGTCGTCATCCATGGCTGGTTACTCCATCTTGTTGTATCGGATCAGGCAGCAGCTTCGGACAGCCCGCAGCTACTGGCGGACGTTGCTGGTCGAATAGACGTTGGCCGCCGACATGCCGAGGCTGTTCAACACTGCCCACGTGCCGATTCCGATCCCGACAGTGGCCACCATTGCAAGTGCGAATGCTTTCATTGTCTCACCCTCTCCAGTTGTGCGGCTCGCCTGCGCCTGGTGAGGCTGCGAACCATTGTTGTTGCTGCCCGCTATATAGGGCAAACGCCAGTTTGTACAATTCCCGCCGGGCCGTCGTTTCCAGGCAGCGGGAGGTCAGTTGGCGGCCGGATCCGTAACCTGCTTCAGCCACTTGACCATTGTTTCGCGTTCCTCGTCGTTGGACATCTTCTGCAGCGGCATCTTGGTCCCGGGAACGAGGTGCTGCGGCCCCTTCTCGAACAGTTCGCCGATGGTCTGTTCGCTCCAGACAATGTCCGACTTGAGAAGCGCATCCGAATAGGCATAGCCCGGCAGCGTGCCGGCCTTGCGTCCGAACACGCCATAAAGGGTCGGACCA
>CAVOZK010000034.1:0-13737 GCA_963700935.1 uncultured Alphaproteobacteria bacterium
TATTTCTTGCGGAATGCATCCAGGGAAACCACCGTTGTATCGTCGTTCGATGCCTTGCCGCCGGACGGCGCGGCGATCTCGCCGGGGACTTCGTTTGCCAGTGGCTCGGCCGCGTCATCTGCCTCGCCGGTTTCATCGCCATTGCCGGCATCGCCGCCAGCCTGTTCGAGCACGCCCGGTTCAAACTGCAGCCCGAACTGTACCGTCGGGTCGAAGAACCCCTTGATGGCGGCGAACGGCACCACCAGCTTCTCGGGAATGTTGTCGAAAGACAGCTCGACCTCGAACAGCTTGTCGAAAACCTGAAGGTTCCAGTACTGGTGCTGCAGGACAATGGTCATGTCTTCCGGATACTTCGCCTTGAGACGTTCGGAAACCTTCACGCCCGGATAAGTCGTGTCGAATGAGATGAAGAAGTGATGCTCACCGGGAAGCTGGCCGTCACGGACCACGCGTTGCAGCGCCAGTTTCACCACGCTGCGCAGGGCGTGCTGGGCCAGAACGTCGTATCTCATCAAGTCTTCAGCCATGTCACCGTCCTGTGGAGGTCGCGCCAGGTGGTCCGGACACCCGGATCGAATCGACGTTTGACAATACTACGGGTTCAGGGTGTTCGCCACCGGGCCGTAACACCATCACGTCCTGCGTTCTTGCAGCCAATAACGGCGGATTGTGGGCTCTGGTTCCGTAGAGCGGGGAAGTGGGGGCTTCTGTTGCCAGGTGCCCCCGAACCCCGCCTGAACCTGCGACGGCTCAGGGCTTGGATCGAAGCGATCGGACTGCGTTACGCAGCCAGACGTGCTTCCGCATAGTTGTCGTTTGCAACTACTAGGTTAGCCCGATAACGGCGGTACAATGCCGGGCAAAAGTCAATCCTTTACGCCCTCGTCGATCCTGGTTCACCCCCAGCAAATGCTGCCTCGGGGAACTGGTCCACCGCCGCCGGCGACTGCCGGGCAGCATTTGGTGGAGGTGCCGGGTACTGCCCCCGGGTCCGATAGGTTTATTACGATCACCATTTATTGCCATAGCCGGTGCAAGCACCCGCACTCGCAATATAGGTGTTCACGGGAGCGAAATAAAGGGTCACGGCATGTTGAACGCACGTAATTCGATGTGTGGTGAAAGCTGGCGGTTGTCCCATTAGGTTCGGGGTCAGTTCAACTCATCCTGAAAGGAACCCGAACCATGCTGAACCGCCGTTCACTGATGGCAGCCGCACTTGCCCTGCCGCTGGCCGTTTCATTCAGCCTGCCGGCCCTGGCTGGCAAGCCTGAAATCTTCACGGGCCTCGTCGCCGGCAAGGGCGCTGCCGGCCATGACGTGGTGGCCTACTTCACCATGGGCAAGCCGGTGAAGGGCTCGGCAGCGTTTGCCACCGAGTGGAAGGGTGCCACCTGGGAGTTCTCGAGCGCCGAGAACCTCGAGAAGTTCAAGGCCAATCCGGAAGCGTTTGCACCGCAGTATGGCGGCTATTGCGCCTATGGCGTCTCCAAGGGCGGTTTGGTCAAGGGCGAGCCTGACCTCTGGAAGATTGTCGATGGCAAGCTCTACCTGAACTTCTCGGAAGGTGTGCAGAAGAAGTGGGAGAAGGACGTCCCGGGCTACATCAAGGCTGCCGACAGCAACTGGCCGAGCATCCTGAAGTAGCGTACACGGAAGGAGTGACGGCTGTTCTTCTCTCGCAAGGCAATTCTGTTAAAGTGATGGAAGGGTCCGGAGCATCTCCGGACCCTGAATTGTCATTTGATGTAAAACCGGAGGGAAAGACTTATGGCCGATAATTCCAGCTACCACGCCGATATCGAGAAATACACCAGCGGCGTCAACGGTGCTGCCGTGGATTCCATCGTCAAGTATTGCGGCATTGCGCTGCGTTCGAAGGACGCCTCGCTGGTGTCGTGCACCGATCCTGCCGAACTGGGCCGCGTTCGCGATGGGTTCGCCTCGAAAAAGCTGGGTCTTTCAGGCGATGCTGCCGACAAGGCCATGGCGGCGGTGTGCGAAAAGATGAAGGGCGACCGGACCAAGCACCGCGTCACTTTCTATTACCTGCTGGCCGAAGAAACCGGCACCATGGGCGCGCTTGCCTGAAGGCTGCAGCGTACCTTGCAAGCTGTTGATGGCCGCCGGCATTGATTTGCCGGCGGTTCGTTTTTGAGGCTAGCCTTGCAGGCCCCAAAGCGACGGAGAATCAGACGATGCGGCAGTATCACGATCTGCTAAGACACGTGCGAGACACCGGCGTGCGCAAGGATGACCGGACCGGCACGGGCACGCTGTCGGTATTCGGCCACCAGATGAGGTTTGACCTGGCAGACGGCTTTCCGGTGGTGACCACCAAGCGGCTGCACCTTCGCTCGATCATTATCGAACTGCTTTGGTTCCTGCGCGGTGATACCAACATCAAGTGGCTCAACGACAACAAGGTGACCATCTGGGATGAGTGGGCGGATGCCAACGGCGACCTTGGCCCGGTCTATGGCCACCAGTGGCGCTCGTGGCCGGCGCGGGATGGCTCGACCATCGACCAGATCGCCAATGTTGTCGAACAGATCAGGACAAAGCCGGATTCGCGCCGGCTGATCGTGACGGCCTGGAATCCTGCTGACGTGGACCGGATGGCGCTGCCGCCGTGCCATTGCCTGTTCCAGTTCTACGTGGCGGACGGCAAGCTGTCGTGCCAGCTTTACCAGCGCTCGGCCGACATCTTCCTCGGCGTGCCGTTCAACATCGCCTCCTATGCGTTGCTCACCCACATGATGGCGCACGTGACGGGCCTCAAACCCGGCGAGTTCATCCACACGCTGGGCGATGCGCACCTATATCTCAATCACCTTGAACAGGCGGACCAGCAATTGCAGCGCGAGCCGCTGCCGCTGCCGAAGCTGGTGTTGAAGCGCGACGTGAAGCAGATCGACGAGTTCGCGTTCGAGGACTTCGAGATCGTTGGCTACGAGGCGCACCCGCATATTGCCGCCCCGGTGGCGGTATGACCGTTAAAGTGCGGCCTGCACGGCCCGGTGACGGCGACGCGCTGCACCGGCTGGTGGTGGCGCTGGCCGAGCACCAGAATGAGGCCCGCCTGGTCACCTCGACACCGCAACAGCTTGAAGCACTGCTGTGCGGTGATGATGCGCGGCAGGGCTGTCTGGTGGCCGAGACGGATGGTGTGGTGATAGGTTTTGCCTACTGGTACACGCTTGTCACCACGTATACGGCGCAAACCAAGCTCTACATGGAAGACCTGTGCGTGGACCCGGCGGCGCGCGGGCAGGGTGCCGGCATTGCGCTTCTCAAGGCGCTGGCGCAACTATGCATGGATCGCGGCTACAGGCGGTTCGAGTGGCTGGCGATGGACGACAACGAAGTCGGCAAGGCGTTCTACCGGCGCATCGGCGGCAAGGTGAAGCGCGGCGCCGAGACCTGGCAGATGTGGGGTCCGGACATCCGGGCGCTGGCAGAAGGATGACGGAATGCGTGTGAGTGCGGTGGTGGCAGCGTCGGAAAATAACGTGATCGGCAAGGATGGCGGGCTGCCCTGGCATGTATCCTCGGACCTGAAGCTGTTCAAGCAGATCACCATGGGCAAGCCGGTGATCATGGGCCGGCGCACATGGGAGAGCCTGCCCAGGAAACCATTGCCGGGCCGGCGCAACATCGTCATTACCCGCAACGCGGACTATAAGGCCGAGGGCGCGGAAATCGCCGGTTCGGTGGACGAGGCGCTGGCGGCATGCCGGGGTGAGTCGGAGGTTTCGATCATCGGCGGCGGACAGGTCTACGAGCGTGCGATGGATCGCACGGACCGGATTTACCTGACGCGCATTCATATGAACGTCGAAGGAGACACCTTCCTGCCGGATCTGCCAGGCGACGAATGGCAGGAAGTTGAGCGGCGTGAGTTTGACAGGGGCGAAAAGGACGACGCAGCTTTCACGCTGGTCGTTCTCGACAGGGTGAAACATGACTGAGCCAGCCGTTGTGATTGTTGGAGCCGGGGCGGCGGGCGTGGGCGCGGGGCTGGAACTTGCCGCCCGTGGCATCGCGTTCGTCATTCTGGAAGCGCAAGGCCGGGTGGGCGGGCGCGCCTATACCGACAAGACGTCGCTGGACCGGGCCTGGGATCAGGGCTGCCACTGGATGCACTGCGCCGACGTCAACCCGCTGGTCGAGTGGGCGGACCGGCTGGGTGCGGAGTATCTCAAGGACCGGCGCGATGACTGGTTCGGCGTCTGGCGTGATGGCGGCTGGCTTGACAAGGCCGGCCGGCAGCGGGTGCTGGACGACACATGGGCACCCATTATGGCGCTGGCGGACACCGCAAGCCGGCCGGCTGACGTGCCGCTGTCGCAGGCCATGGACCTGTCCGGCCAGCAGGGCGGGCTGCTGCGGCACTGGCTGCGGTTGATGTCGAGCGGTGATCCGGAGGCCGTGTCGGCGCGCGGCTATGCCGACTATGAGGACACCGAGGCGAACTGGCCGGTGGTGTCCGGCTACGGCGACCTTATCGAGCGCATGGCGGTTGATCTGCCAGTGCGTTTGAACACGCCGGTGACGGCCATAGAACAGGGCGCACGCGGCGTCCGGGTTGCAACGGCTGGCGGCATCATCGAGGCCCGCGCCTGCATCGTCACGGCATCCACCAACGTGCTGCGGGCCGGGCAGATCCGGTTTTCACCGGGACCGGCGCGGGACCTGCTGGAGCTCATCGAGGACGTGCCGTGCGGTTGGTACGAGAAGGTGGCAATCCGGGTGAGCGGTGATCCCTTTGCCGTCGAGAACCACCGTGGCGGCAGTGTGCAATTGGCCGACAATCATGTCGTCAACTTCCAGATCAGCCCCTGCTGGCCGGGGCTGGCAGTGGCCCATATTGCCGGCACGCCCGCAGGCGAGCTTGCTGCCGAGGGGCCTGACGCCCTGCGCGAGCATGCGCTGGAGGCGCTGGCGGCGGGATGGGGACCAGGCGTACGCCAGCAGGTTGAGGCCGTGGTGGCGACCGGCTGGACCGACAATCCGCATGTGGGTGGTGCCTACAGCTATGCGAGAGCTGGCCGGGTGGGCAGCCGTCATGCGATGATCGGGGCAGACACCGGCACCGTGGCGTTTGCCGGTGAAGCCTTTTCGCTGAAGTGGCAGGCAACGGCGCACGGGGCCTACCAGTCGGGCCGGGATGTTGCAGGCCGGATGGCAGACGCGCTAAAGCTCGCTGCATGAGCCTTGCAGAAGACATCGTTGAGCCTGATGACAATGCGGGCGGGCCGAGCCTGCTGCGCAATGCGCCGGACAGCGTGTCGTTCAACAAGCTGCGCAAGCGGCTGGTGCGGCAGGTGCGCCAGGCGCTGGACGATTTTTCCATGCTGCCGCGCGAGTCGGGGGCGCGTTGGCTCGTCTGCCTGTCGGGCGGCAAGGACTCCTATGCGCTGCTGGCGATCCTGTCCGACCTCAAGTGGCGGGGCTTGTTGCCGGTGGAACTGCTGGCCTGCAATCTGGACCAGGGTCAGCCCGGGTTTCCGAAGCACGTTCTGCCGGAGTTCCTGTCGGCGCATGGCATTGCGCATCGCATCGAGTATCGCGACACCTATTCCATCGTCACGGAAAAGGTACCGGAGGGCGCTACCTACTGTGCGCTGTGTTCGCGGCTACGGCGGGCAAACCTGTACCGGATCGCGCGGGAGGAGGGATGCTCGGCCATCGTGCTGGGCCACCATCGCGAGGACATTCTCGAAACGTTCTTTCTCAACCTGATGTATGCAGGACGGCTGGAGGCGATGCCGCCGAAGCTGCGCAACGACGAGGGCGACCTGACAGTGCTCAGGCCGCTGGCCTATGCGGCCGAGGACGACATTGCCAAGTTCTCCGCCGCGCTAGAGTTTCCGATCATCCCGTGCGACCTGTGCGGCTCGCAGGACGGGCTCAAGCGAAATGCCATGAAGGCGATGCTGGAGGAGATGGAACGGCGCCAGCCGGGTCGCAAGGACACCATGCTGAAGGCGCTGGCCAACATCAGGCCCGGGCATCTGCTGGACCGGAATTTGTTCGACTTTTCAGATATTTGACGCAGGTTTTCAGCGGATTGAATCAACTGCCTCAAACGAAAAAGCCGCGCCCGGAGGCGCGGCTTCGTGTCTTGTGGCTGAGAGGGGCGGCTTAGCCGGCCATCCACCAGCGCTCGCCGTTCTTGTGACCGTCGAGTTCCCAGTTGTTGGCCCACTTTTCCGGCGTGCCGATCTTCTTCGATACGGCGTGGGTGTAGGCCATGTACATCGGGATCAGTGCACCGCCGTCCTCGTTGACCAGCTTCTGCATCTCGACATACATCTCGCGGCGCTTGGTCGTGTCGAGTTCGCCACGGGCCTGGAGGAGCAGTTCGTTGAAGCGGGTGTTGTCCCACTTCGTTTCGTTCCAGTCTGCACCCTTCGAGTAGATCTGCGAGAAGATCCAGTCCTCGGTCGGACGGCCACCCCAGTAACCGCCGCACCAGGGCTTCTTGAGCCAGACGTCATCCCAGTAGGCGTCGTCGGCCTCACGCACGACCTCGATCTCGATGCCGGCGGCCTTGGCGCTTTCGGCATAGAGTTGGGCGGTGTCGACTGCACCTTCAAAGGCGGTGTCGGCGATGTGGAGCTGGACCTTGAGGTTCTCCATGCCGGCCTTCTTGAGGTACGACTTGGCCATTTCGGGATCGTACTGGCGCTGTGGCATTTCTTCAGCCGTTGCACGGTAGATGTTGGCAGGACCGATTGGCGAGTCATTACCCACTTCACCCTGGCCAAGCAGGATCTTCTTGACCAGTTCCTCGCGGTTGATGGCGAGCTTCAGCGCCATGCGAACGTTGGCGTCGGAGAACGGCGCTGTATCGCAGTGCATCGGCAGAATGGCGTGCTTGTTGCCGAAGGTCGGCTTGACGACGACGTTCGGGTCTTTCTCCAGCAGCGCCACTGTCTTCAGGTCGAGGTTCGACATGGAGTGCAGCGAGCCGGTGCGCACGCCGGTGGTGCGGGCGTTGGCGTCGGCCACGAACAGGTTGTCGATATCCTCGAAGAAGGCAGCGTTTTCCTTCCAGTAGTTGGGGTTGCGCTTCACCTTGGTGGACACGCCGGGTTCGAAGTTCTCGAGGCTGTAGCCGCCGGTGCCGACGCCCGATTCCCAATCCATCTTGCCGTCGTCCTTGGCCGGGCAGATCATCAGGTGATAGTCGGACACGATGAACGGCCAGTCGGCGTTGGGGCCTTCCAGGGTGAATACCACGTTCTCGCCGTCGGCCTTGACGTCGGTGATCTGCTTGGTGAGGCCGGAAGCTGCCGACTTGTTGCCTTCGCCGCGGTGATGGTTGAACGAGGCCACCACGTCATTGGAGTCCATCGTCTTGCCATTGTGGAACTCGACGCCCTTGCGCAGCTTGAATATCCAGGTCTTGGCGTCAGGGCTTTCCCAGCTCTCGGCCAGTTCAGAGCGCAGCTGACCTTCCGGAGACATTTCCGTGAGGTTGTTGCGCAGCTGGTTGCCAACGTTGATCATGTAGCTGTCGTTGGTCTGGGCCGGGTCGAGCACGTCCTTGGTGCCGCCGCCGGTCAGAGCCTGGATGTAGGATCCACCCTTCTGCGGGGTGGCTGCGCGTGCCTTGTCGAACATCGACCCGGCAAGCGAGGCAGTGACGCCGGTGGCTACCGCATAGCGAATGAAATCGCGGCGGTTCGTCCTTGGCGACTGCAAAACCTGCAACAGTTTGTCATCTGACTTCATTAGTTATCTCCCTTTGAACGCTTGACCTGACCATCCTCCAGCCCGATCAGACCAGATACTGTCACGAAAAATCCGTTGGTTTCCAGTCTCTTTCTTAACTGGTGAGCCCGATTGACCGCAGGTTGAGGCGCGTTTCTGCCTGCTGACCGGCGGGGCGGCGCAGTTTTGCCCATGTGCCGGGATTTGCGTCAGTTGCCGAATAATGATTTGTCAGAAACGGGCGCGATGTTCAAAGATGCGGGACATCCAGAAGCGAAACAACAGATTCCGGTCATATCCGGCATGGGAGGAACGATTCATGAAGACACGGGCTGCAGTTGCATTCGAGGCCGGCAAGCCGCTTGAGATCGTCGAGGTTGATCTTGAAGGTCCGAAGGCTGGCGAGGTCATGGTCGAGATCAAGGCCACGGGCATCTGCCACACGGACGAGTTCACGCTGTCCGGCGCCGATCCGGAAGGCCTGTTCCCGGCCATTCTCGGCCATGAAGGCGCCGGTGTCGTGGTTGAAGTGGGGCCGGGCGTCACCTCGGTGAAGCCGGGCGATCACGTCATTCCGCTGTACACGCCGGAATGCCGGCAGTGCCCGTCGTGCCTGTCGCGCAAGACCAACCTGTGCACCGCCATCCGCGCCACGCAAGGCCAGGGCCTGATGCCGGACGGCACCTCGCGGTTCTCCTACAAGGGCCAGAAGGTGTTCCATTACATGGGCTGCTCGACCTTCGCCAATCACACGGTATTGCCGGAAATCGCGGTGGCCAAGGTTGACGAGAAGGCGCCGTTCGACAAGATCTGCTACATCGGCTGCGGCGTCACGACCGGCGTCGGTGCGGTGTTCAACACGGCCAAGGTTACCCAGGGCGCAACGGCTGCGGTGTTCGGCCTCGGCGGCATCGGCCTCAACGTGATCCAGGGCCTGAAACTGGCCGGCGCCGACATGATCATCGGCGTCGACATCAACGACAGCAAGGAAGAGTGGGGCCGCAAGTTCGGCATGACCCACTTCGTCAACCCCACCAAGGTCGGCGACGTCGTAGCCGAAATCGTCAACATGACAAAGCGCGGCGCCGACCAGATCGGCGGGGCGGACTACACCTTCGACTGCACCGGCAATGTCAAGGTGATGCGCCAGGCGCTGGAGTGTTCGCACCGCGGCTGGGGCGAATCGATCATCATCGGCGTGGCCGGTGCGGGCCAGGAGATCGCCACACGTCCGTTCCAGCTGGTCACCGGCCGGGTGTGGAAGGGCACGGCGTTTGGCGGCGCGCGCGGGCGCACCGACGTGCCGCGCATCGTCGACTGGTACATGGATGGCAAGATCGAGATCGACCCGATGATCACCCACATCCTGAAGCTGGAGGAGATCAACAAGGGATTCGACCTGATGCACGCGGGTGAGTCGATCCGCGCCGTGGTCGTCTATTGACGGCCATTTACGTTGATGCAGATGCCTGCCCGGTGCGGGCAGAGACGGTCCGCGTGGCAAGCCGCCACGCGGTCCGTGTTTTCATCGTCAGCAATGGCGGCATCCGCCCTGACCCTGATCCGCTTGTCGAGACCGTGGTGGTGGACGGCGGGCCGGACGTGGCGGACAAGTGGATCGCCGAGCGCGCCGGATCCGGCGACATCTGCATCACCGGCGACATTCCGCTGGCGGCACGCTGCGTCGAGGCGGGCGCGCGGGTGCTCAAGCACAATGGTGACGTGCTGGATGCCGCCAATATCGGCCAGATACTCGCCATGCGCGACCTGATGGCGGACCTGCGGGCCGCCAATCCGCTTAACCAGGGCGGCGGCGGCAAGCCGTTCTCGCAAAGGGACCGGTCGCGGTTCCTCGATGTGCTGGAGCGCGAGGTGAGGCGGGCGAAGGGTTAGGCCGCTGCGATCCGCTCGCGCCACCAGACATAAAGCCCGGCGCCGACGATGATGGCGATGCCGAGCCATTTCATGCCTTGCGGGATCTCGCCGAAGACCAGGTAGCTGAGGGCGGTCGCGGACACGATCTCGATGTAGGTGAAAGGGGCCAGCACCGAGGCAGGCGCGCGCTTGAAGGCGTGCACCACCATCAGGTGGCCAACGGTGGCAATGAGGCCGACAGCCGCGAGCATGATCCAGTGCTGCTGCGAAGGCCAGGCCAGGGTGAACAGTTCGAAACCGGCACCGGTGCCCGCCATGGAAACGAGCGCGAGTGCAGGGACCGAAACGACGCCGGAGAAAAACTGCATGGTCATCGGGTCTTCCGAGGCTGACAGCGCCTTGGTGTAGAGCAGGTAGACGGCGAACAAGGTGGCTGCCGCAATGGGCAGCAAGGATGCTGCGCCAAATATCGCGTAGCTCGGCTGGATGACGATCAGCGCGCCAATGAAGCCAACAGCCACTGCGGCCCGGCGCCGCCAGCCGACTTTCTCCTTCAGCACTACTGCGCTCAGGATGGTGAGGATCAACGGTTCGACGAAGAAGATGGCAATGGCGTCTGGCACCGGAAGCCAGCGCAGCGAGGTGAAGAAGCAGGTGGTGGCCCCCGCCATGAGCAGGGCGCGCACGATGTTTGGCCACAGCCGGTTGGGCATCAGCCCGGCCACGCCTTTCAGCCAGAGCAGCAGCGGCAGCAGGTACAGCGCCTGTAAGGCGAAGCGCGCCAGCGACACCTGGATGCCATTGAGTTCGGCCGACATGGCCTTTCCCATGATGTCCATCGCCGGGAGCAGCAGCATGGCGCCCGCCATCAGCGCGAGGCCGCCGGACACGCCGGCGCCTGCAGGGGCAAAGGTGGAAGTCGGGGCTTTCATTGAAACCTGACGGGGACGGAGGCCGAGTTTTCCGGCGGTAACCCATTGCCGGGACAAGAGCAAGCATTGACGTGTACCGGCAAATCATGCCCGTTGTGCACCGTTTGCAGGACATCCGTGAAGGAGGACCCAGATGACCGGGATCGAGATCAAGGCAACCAACCGCTGTTTTGACGGCGACCAGGTCCAGTTCACTCACCAAAGCAGTGCCTGCTCGTGCGAAATGACGGCGTCGATCTTTCTGCCGGCGCAGGCGAAGACCCGCAAGGTGCCGGTGCTGTGGTGGCTGTCCGGGCTGACCTGCACGGACCAGAACTTCGTCACCAAGGCCGGTGCGCAGCGCTATGCTGCCGAGCATGGCGTGGCCATCGTGACGCCGGACACATCGCCGCGAGGCGAAGGCGTGCCCGATGACCCCGAGGGCGCGTACGATTTCGGCCTTGGCGCGGGATTCTACGTGAACGCAACGCAGCCGCCCTTCAGCACGCACTACAAGATGTACGACTATATCGTGGATGAGCTGCCGGCGTTGATCGGGGCGAATTTCGATGTGGACACGACCCGGCAGGCAATCTCGGGCCACTCGATGGGCGGGCATGGCGCGCTGACCATCGCGCTGAAGGACCCGGGAAGATTCAAGTCGGTTTCGGCGTTCTCGCCGATTGTTTCACCGATGAACTGCCCGTGGGGACACAAGGCGCTGGGCGGCTACCTTGGTGACGACAAGACGGCATGGGCGGCGCATGATGCGTGCGCGCTGATTGCCGATGCACCGGAGCGTCTGCCGCTGCTGATCGACCAGGGCGATGCGGACAACTTCCTTGCCGGCCAACTCAAGCCTCACCTGATCGAGGAAGCATGCGCCAGGGCGGGTCACAGGCTGACACTCAGAATGCAACCCGGATACGACCATTCGTATTACTTCATAGCCAGCTTCATTGGTGATCACATGGGATGGCACGCCCGGGCGTTGTTTGCCTGATTGTAATGCAGCCACGCATGGACTTGTTGTAACCGGTTGCCTATATCACCAAATGAGCGAGTAACAGCCGGAAGAGGATTCCGGCGCAGGAAGAGGGAAACTCTCAGCACATGCCATGGAATACACAAGGCGGCGGTGGCGGTGGTCCTTGGGGCCAGGGTCCATCGGGTGGAGGCGGCGGTGGCCGCAGCGGCGGGCCGGGTACACCCCCCGACCTGGAAGACCTGATCCGCAAGGGGCAGGACCGGCTCAAGACCGTGCTGCCGCAAGGCGGCGGCGGCAAGAGCCCGTGGATTATCGGCCTCATTGCGCTTGGTGCGCTGTGGGCGTTCAACAGTTTCCACACCATCCAGGCAGACGAGCAGGGCGTCGTGCTGCGTCTGGGTGAGTACCAGCGCACCGTCGCGCCGGGCCTGCAGTTTGCTGCGTGGCCGATCGAGACGATGGAAACGCTGCCGGTCGAGGCGGTCAACCAGATCAACTTCGGCGGCGATGGCAACTCCACCAGCAGCCAGATGCTGGCCGGCGACCAGAACCTTGTGGACATCCGCTTTACCGTCCAGTGGAAGATTTCCGATCCGACGCAGTACCTTTTCAATGTGCGCGAGCAGGAGCGACTGGTCCGTACGGTGGCTGAAAGCGCCATGCGCGAGATCGTCGGCCGTACACCGGCTGAAGAAATCCGCACCCGTGGCCGTTTCGAGGCCCAGGAACAGGTGCGCGCCCTGACGCAGGCGGCCATCGAGAATTACCAGTCGGGCATCACCATCCTCGGCGTGCAGCTGGAAAAGGCTGATCCGCCGCCGCAGGTGGTTGATGCGTTTGAAGAAGTGCAGCGTGCCGAGCAGAACCAGAACCGCTTCATCCGTGAGGCCGAACAGTACCGCAACCAGGTGCTGGGCCAGTCGCGCGGTGAAGCCTCCAAGATCGTGGAAGACGCCAAGGCCTATACCGCGCGGGTAGTCAACGAGGCGGAAGGTGAAGCACAGCGATTCAAGTCGATCTATGCGGAATATGCCAAGGCGAAGGACGTAACGCGCAAGCGCCTGTTCCTCGAAATGATGGAAGACGTCATGGCCAATTCCAATAAGGTCATCATCGAAGGCAATACCGGCGGCCAGGGCGGATCGGGCGTGGTGCCATACCTGCCGTTGCCGGAAATCCAGAAGCGTCAGCAGCAGCCGTCGTCGGGAGGTAACCAGTAATGGGTGCGATCAAGTCATTCGGCCTCATGCTGGCCGCAGGCGCAGCGTTCGTGGTGTGGCAGTCGCTGTTCGTGGTGGACGAACGCGAAAAGGCGCTGGTCACCCAGCTGGGTGAAATCCAGCGCGAGATCAACGAGCCGGGCCTGTACTTCAAGATTCCGTTCATTCAGGAAGTGGTGCAGATCGAAGACCGGATCGTGTTCTTCGAGAGCACCGACAAGTCGGTGCAGGTGGTCGATGGCCGCCGTTACCTCGTTGAACTCGATCACCATGATCCGCGTCAACAATCCTCGCCGGTTCCGTGAAACGGTGGGTGCCAATCTCGGCGTTGCCCAAAGCCGCATCGAGACCCGCCTCGACGCTGCACTGCGCCAGGTCTACGGCCGGCGCACCTTCGATGCAGCCTTGTCCAAGGACCGCGCGGCGATGATGCGCGAAATCCGTGACCAGGTGCGCGCCGAAGCGGATGCACTGGGCATCGAGGTGGTGGACGTGAAGATCCGCCGCACTGACCTGATGCCGGACGTGCTGAAGGACACCTATGACCGGATGAACGCCGAACGCTTTGCCGAAGCTGCTGAATTGCGCGCCGTTGGTGAAGCCCAGGCGACCCGCATCAAGGCCGAGGCCGACCGCCAGGCAGTGGAACTTGTCTCCAAGGCCCAGCGGGAAGCCGAAATCCTGCGTGGTGAAGGCGACGCCAAGCGCAACGCGACCTTCGCGGATGCTTTCCAGCAGGACCCGGAGTTCTTTGCGTTCTACCGCTCCATGCAGGCCTACAGCAAGGCTCTGTCTGACAGCGGCACAACGCTGGTGCTGCAGCCGGATTCGGAGTTCTTCCAGTACTTCGGCACCCAGCAGACAGCGCCCGCACCGGTGCAGCAGCAGTGATGCGATGAGCGAACTGGTCACGGCAATAGGGCTGGTCCTCGTCATCGAGGGCCTGCTTTATGCCGTGGCGCCTGGCCGCCTGAAGACCATGGCCGAGTTCGCCAGCCGGATGCCGGACGACATGCTG
>CAVOZK010000035.1:0-18694 GCA_963700935.1 uncultured Alphaproteobacteria bacterium
CGGGCCGGCCGCCAGCTTGAGCAGCGTCGGGATCTGTTCGGACTGGCGGAAATATTCGTGCGCCGCATCAGCCAGCGTATCGCCTTGCAGGCCGACGATGCCCTGGTAGCGCTCCATGTCGGGACCCTGGTCAACGGTCATGGCGAGGTGGCCGTTGCCGATGACCGCCTGCGGCGTCATCTGGCCGGAGGCCTCCAGCTCTGCCAGCCGCTGCACGTTCACCCTCGCATAGCCGCGCACCTTGTTGGGCGAGGCGAAGTCCGCCACCAGCACGTCGACCGGGCCATCAGTGGAGGTCTGCAGGATGAACTTGCCATCGAACTTCAGCATCGAGCCGAACATGGCAGCCAGCGTCACCGCCTCGGCGAGCACGGCAGAGGCGGGCATCGGATAGTCGTGGCGGTCGAGAATCTGGTCGAGCACTCCGCCAAAGCGCACCATCCGTCCACGCACGCCAAGCGGCTTGATCTCGAACGGCAGCACGGCGTCCTCGACCGATACGGCCGTCGTTATGTCCACTGTACGCAAGTCCTTCACGATATCTCGCCGTTCATTCGTCAAAGCTTGTTGAGGCACCAGCGCAGGATCGCCTTCTGGGCGTGCAGCCGGTTCTCGGCCTCGTCCCAGACCACAGACTGCGGACCGTCGATGACCGAGGCAGTAACCTCTTCTTCCCGGTGGGCCGGCAGGCAGTGCATGAAGACGGCATCGTCTGCCGCATGCGCCATCAGCGCATCGTTCACCTGGTAGGCCTGCAACAGGTTGTGGCGCGAAGTCGCGTCGGTATCGTTCATCGATACCCAGGTATCCGTGACCACGCAGTCAGCGCCGCTGACGGCGGCACGGGGGTCGGTGCCGACGCTGACATTGGCGCCGTTGTCGCGGGCCCAGGCCAGCGCTTCAGCATCCGGCGCCAGTTCCGGCGGGGTGGCGATGGCCAGCTCGAAATCCAGCTTGCCGGCCGCATGTATCCACGAGGTCAACACGTTGTTGCCGTCTCCCACCCAGGCCACCTTGCGGCCGCTCACGGTGCCCTTGTGCTCCAGCAGGGTCAGCAGGTCAGCCATGATCTGGCAGGGATGGGAGGCATCGGTCAGGCCATTGATGACCGGCACTGTCGCCTCGCTTGCCAGTTCCGCCAGCTTTTCGGGCTCGTGGGTGCGCAGCATGATGATGTCGGCCATGCGCGACAACACGCGGGCGGTGTCGGCAATGGTCTCGCCGCGGCCAAGCTGCAGGTCTGCAGCCGACAGGACGATGCTCTGGCCGCCAAGCTGGCGGATGGCTACATCGAATGACACGCGGGTGCGGGTGGACGGCTTCTCGAAAATCATCGCCAGCAGGTGTCCATCGAGCGGGCGCAGTCCGTCGATCACGCCCCTGGGCAAGCCGTCTCGCGCCTGCTTGGCATTGAGGGCGCCGGACAGCATCGCGTTTAGATCCGCCGCAGGCACATCGCAGATATCGATAAAAGAGCGGTAGTTGCCGTTTGAAGACATTTTGCTGTTCCTGGAAGTTGCTGTCGCCGGGACGGGAAGGCCGCGGCTCAGGCGGCCTTCTGCTTCAATGCGCGGCAGGCGTTTTCGATGCGGGCTACAGCCTCGCCGATCTCCGCATCCGAGACGATCAGCGGAGGCAGCAGACGCACCACATTGTCGCCGGCGGTGACCACCATCAGCCCTTGATCGAGGCATCCGGCTGCAAGGTCCGAATTGATCACGCCCGGCTTGCACTTGATGCCCATCATCAGCCCGGCACCGCGAATGTCCTCGACAATGCCGGGGAACGCATCCTTGAGACCTGCCAGCTTCTGGTTGAGCAGCGATGCCTTGCGCTTGACGTCTTCCAGGAAACCTTCCTCCAGGATGACGTCCAGCACGGCGTTGCCCACTGCCATGGCGAGCGGGTTGCCGCCGTAGGTGGAGCCATGGGTGCCGGCGGTCATGCCCTTTGCCGCTTCCGCCGTGGCAAGGCACGCACCCAGCGGAAAACCGCCGCCGATGCCCTTGGCCGAGGCCAGGATGTCCGGCGCGATGCCGGACTGCTGGTAGGCGAACAAGGTGCCGGTCCGGCCCATGCCGCACTGAACCTCGTCGAACACCAGCAACAGGCCATGCCTGTCGCACAGCTCGCGCAGGCCCTTGAGGCACTTGGCTGGCACAGGGCGGATGCCGCCCTCGCCCTGCACGGGCTCGATCAGGATGCCTGCCGTCTCCGGGCCGATGGCCGCCTCGATGGCGTCATGGTCGGCAAACGGCACCTGGTCGAAGCCGGGGGTGGCGGGGCCGAAGCCCTCGAGATATTTCGGCTGGCCGCCGGCGGCGATGGTAGCAAGCGTGCGGCCGTGGAAGGCGCCTTCGAAGGTGATCAGCCGGTACTTTTCCGGGTGGCCGGACACGGCGTGATACTTGCGCGCCATCTTGATCGCGGCTTCCAGCGCTTCGGCGCCCGAATTGGTGAAGAAGACATAATCGGCGAAAGTAGCCGCGGTGAGCCGCTGCGCCAGGCGCTCGCCATCGGGAATGCGATAGAGGTTGGACGTGTGCCAGAGGGTTTCGGCCTGCTTCTTGAGGGTTTCCACCAGGTGCGGGTGGCAGTGGCCCAGCGCGTTGACGGCGATGCCGGCGCCAAAGTCCAGCAGGCGGCGGCCATCGCTGGTGCGCACCCAGGCACCCTCGCCGCTTTCAATGGCAAACGGGGTGCGGTTGTAGGTGGGCAATACAGCGCTGGACATACCGGAGAGGACCTTCTGGCCGGTTTGATGTGAACAGGATTTCAAATGGCAAACGCCGCCGGACTTCGCGGCGGCGTATTGCTTCAACAGCCCGAATATATGCGCAAAGCGGGCCCAAATCAACGTGCTGCACGGGCTGGCGGCGGACCTGGCCGGAGCCTTTGACCGGCGCCTGAGTCAGAACGCCGCATGTACGGCGGGCAAAGCTGGGGATTAACTCGCCGTTAACCATAAATCGGGGCCGAAACTGGGGAAAAAAGCTGAAATTCGCGGTCCGACTCTTGCGGGTGATTCAGCGTATTTAGTAGGGTCCCCATCAACAGCCTACGAGATGTAGCGATTTCTGTCCGTACATATGCGTTTCAACACCGGGCCAGAGCCTTGGCCGGTGAAGAGGGAAGGATTCAGCCTTGAGCGAGAATAACGAAGCATCCGGCGACAACCAGAAACTACCCTGGACGGACGAGCGGGTGGAGCTTCTGAAGAAGATGTGGGCCGAGGGCCTGAGCGCCAGCCAGATCGCAGCGAAACTGGCCGGCGGGGTGACCCGCAACGCGGTCATCGGCAAAGTTCACCGCATGGGCCTGTCGGGCCGGGTCACCCGCACCAGGGTCAGCACCCCGCGCACCCGCAAGACCCGCGAGCCCAGCCATCCGGGACGGCCGGCCCACGCGGGCAATGCCGACACCGGCAGCCCGGTGGCGCGCAGCATCGGCAACACGGCGTTGAAGCCGTTGCCGGCAGCAAAGCCGGAACCGCTGCTGGAACCGGTACCGATCCGCGCGGCGGACATTCCAATCGGCGAACGGGTCACCATCCTGATGCTGTCGGACAAGACCTGCCGCTGGCCGATCGGCGATCCGAGCCACGAGGACTTCTGCTTCTGCGGCAAGCCGCCCAAGGACGGCATGCCGTATTGCCCGGGCCACGCGGCGATTGCCTACCAGCCGCACAGCGACCGGCGCCGGCGCACCGGCTGACCGGCAACACCTTCGACTGCAGTTGATGCATGGGGCGGTTTGAAAGAGCCGCCCTCTTTTTTGGCCGGGTTCGTGCTGACGCAAGACGTCAGGCGTTCACTGCACCGAACCGTTCATCGAACGAGTAGCCGACACCGCGCACGGTGCGGATCGGGTTGGCCTCGCGGGACCGGTTGATGGACTTGCGCAACCGCCCGACATGCACGTCCACGGTGCGCTCGTCGACATAGACGTCGCGGCCCCACACGGCATCCAGCAGCTGGGCGCGGGTATAGACCCGGCCCGGCGTCTGCATCATGTGTTCGAGCAGCTTGAACTCGGTGGGCGACAGGTCGATGTCACGGCCTGACCGCTGCACCCGCCGGGTGCGCCGGTCCAGCGAAAGTTCCCCCGCCTTCAGCACATCAGACACGGCTTCCGGGCTGGAGCGGCGCAACAGCGATTTCACCCTGGCGATCAGTTCGGGGACCGAAAACGGCTTGACCACGTAGTCATCGGCGCCGGTGGCAAGCCCCCGGACCCGCTCGGTCTCCTCGCCACGGGCGGTGAGCATGATGATCGGCACGTCGCGGGTATCGGGCCGCGCCCGCAGCGAGCGGCAGATCTCGATGCCGGACATGCTCGGCAGCATCCAGTCGAGCAGGATCAGGTCCGGCGTGTCGTTCGATATCTCGCGAACCACATCCTCCGTGCCGTCCAGCGTGCGCACGTTGAACCCCTCGGCCTTGAAATTGTAGGCGAGCAGTTCCTGGATCGGCTCTTCGTCTTCAACGATGAGAACGGTTGCAGGCATGTTCAGTCTCCAGCAGGGACGGCGCAGGCGGCTAGCGGGCCGGCGTCTCGACGGTAGTCACGGAGGTTGAATCCTCCTTGGGCCGCTCACCCTGCGGCGGTCCGCCGGTGACGAGGTAGTGAATGTTCTCGGCGATGTTGGTGGTGTGGTCACCGATGCGTTCGATGTTCTTGGCGCCGAACAGCAGGTGAGTGCACATGCCGATGGTGCGGGCATCCTCCATCATGTAGGTCAGCAGCTCACGGAACACCGAGTTGTACAGCGCATCGATGCGGCTGTCCTTGAGCCAGACGTCCTGTGCCTTGTCGACATCGAGGCGGGCATAGGCGTCGAGCACGTCCGACAGCTGCTCCATGGCCAGTTCGGCCATGCGGCTCATGCCGGCATTGACCGATCTCGGCAGCGGCTCATCGACCGCGAGCGTCCGCTTGGCGATGTTCTTGGCGAGGTCACCGATGCGCTCAAGGTCGGACGAGATGCGGATGGCGACGATGATGGCGCGCAGGTCCGCCGCCATGGGCTGGCGCTTGGCGATCAGCTTGATGGCGTGCTCTTCCAGGTCCTTCTCCAGCCGGTCGATCTTGTCGTCCGACGCGATCACCTTCTCGGCAAGCCGCTTGTCGGACTGGGACAGGGCGTCGATGGACTTGGCGAACTGGTCTTCGGCGAGACCGCCCATCTGCGCAATCAGCTTGCGCAGTTCAGCCAGCTCCTCGTCGAAGGCGGATACGATATGCGTGTTCATGTGATGTCAGCCTTTCAAGACGGGGCAAGGGGCGGCGATCAGCCGAAGCGGCCCATGATGTAGTCCTGGGTACGGCGTTCCTGCGGATTGGTGAAGATTGCCTCGGTATCGCCAACCTCGACCAGGGTGCCAAGGTGGAAGAACGCGGTGAGTTGCGACACGCGGGCGGCCTGCTGCATCGAGTGGGTGACGATGACGATGCAATAGTTCTCTCGCAGTTCGTCGATGAGTTCCTCGATGCGGGCCGTCGCAATCGGATCAAGCGCCGAGCAGGGCTCGTCCATCAGGATGACGTCCGGATTGACGGCGATGGCGCGGGCAATGCACAGGCGCTGCTGCTGACCGCCGGAAAGGCCGGTGCCGGGTGACTGCAGGCGGTCCTTGACCTCTTCGAACAGCCCTGCCCGCTTCAGCGATTTCTCAACGATCTCCTCAAGGTCAGTCTTGTTGTGGGCCAGGCCGTGAATGCGCGGACCGTAGGCAACGTTGTCGAAGATCGACTTGGGAAACGGATTGGGCTTCTGGAACACCATGCCGACGCGGGCGCGCAACTGCACAACATCAAGATCGCGGGGTCATAGATGTCTTCGCCGTCAATGGTGATCTTGCCCGCCAACCCGGCACGATCGGAATGGTATCGTTCATGCGGTTGATGCAGCGCAGGAAGGTGGACTTGCCGCAACCCGATGGGCCGATGAAGGCCGAAACCGCGCGATCCGGAATCTTGATGTCCAGCGGGAAGATCGCCTGCTTGTCGCCATAGTGGACGGTCACCGCCTCGGTGACGATCTTCGGCTGGCGCTGCTGCATGATGACCGGCTCGGCCGGGGTCATCACGGTCTCGAAGCGGACAGGCTTTTCTGCGACGGTTGCGTCCATAACAAATCTCCAGGTACCGGGAATGCGGCGGCTGCTACCAGCGCCGTTCGAAGCGGCGGCGCAGGAATACCGCCAGTGCGTTCATGACGAACAGGAAGCCGAGCAGCACCATGGTCGCACCCGCCGTGCGCTCGACGAAGCCGCGTTCGGCAGAGCTGGCCCACATGTAGATCTGCACCGGCAGCGCGGTTGCAGGCTCCAGCGGCGTCGAGGGCACATCCACCACGAACGCGACGAGGCCGATCATCAGCAACGGAGCAGTTTCGCCGAGGGCCTGAACGAGACCGATGATGGTCCCGGTCATGATGCCGGGCAAGCGCCAGCGGCAGCACGTGATGGAACGATCGCCTGCATCTTCGACGCGCCGACGCCAAGCGCGCCTTCGCGGATCGACGGCGGCACGGCGGTGATGCGCAGCGCGCGAGGCAATGATGATGGTGGGCAAGGTCATCAGCGTGAGCACCAGGCCGCCCACCAGCGAGGCTGACCGCGGCAGACCGAAGAAATTGATGAACACGGCAAGGCCGAGCAGGCCGAAGACGATCGACGGCACGGCGGCGAGGTTGTTGATGTTGACCTCGATGAGGTCGGTCCAGCGGTTCTTCGGGGCGAACTCCTCAAGGTAGATGGCGGCCGCCACGCCGATGGGCACGGCCAGCAGCGCAACGGTCAGCATCATGAAGAATGACCCGACCAGGGCGACGAGCAGGCCGGCGGTTTCCGGCTGGCTTGAGGCGCCGAAGGTGAACAGGCCGGTGTTGAACTTCTTCTGCAGGATACCGTTCGTCGACGGCCTTGTCGACCCAGGCCAGCTGGCGGTCGTTGAGCTGGCGGCGATCTTCCGGGATGGCGCGATCAATGGCACCCTTCAGCAGCGCGTCCACGTTGCCGTGGGCGAGCAGCCACATCGTGACGGGTCTGGCCGATCAGGTCCGGATCGGCCAGCACCATGTCGCGCAGCTGAACGTCGATGCCGCGCGACAGCAGGCCGTTGGCATCTCGCCGTTCCGCCCGATTGGCATCGCCGACGCCAATCGCCTCGTAAAGCGCGGCGCGGGCAAGCTTGTCCCAGTTGGCCAGCCGAAGCGTCTGTTCGTCGCGCTTGCCGTCCGGTGCGATGACGTCTTCGGCGAAGGTCACGTTGAGCAGGAACTTGGACTGCAGGAACGCTGTCCAGCCGGTACCGATGATGGTGGTGAACAGGATGAGCAGGAAGAACGGTCGCGAAGCAGAGCGCTGCAATGCCGTACAGGCGGAAGCGGCGCTCGGCGGCATAGCGCTTCTTCGTGCGGGCGCGGGCTTCTTCACTGTTCCAGGGGCGGGTCGTGGTGCGGGCGGATTCGGCGGTGATGTCAGCCATCAGTCATACTGCTCCCGGTAGGTGCGCACGATGTGCAGCGCGAACACGTTGAGCCCCAGCGTGATGATGAACAGGGTGAGCCCCAGCGCGAAGGCCACCAGCGTCTGTGGCGAGTTGAACTCGAGGTCGCCGGTCAACTGGCTGACGATCTTCACGGTGATGGTGGTGACCTGCTCCAGCGGGTTGGCGGTCAGGTTGGCGGCGATACCGGCCGCCATCACCACGATCATGGTTTCACCGATGGCGCGCGAGGCCGCCAGCAGCACGGCGCCGACGATGCCCGGCAGGGCGGCCGGCAGCACCACCTGCTTGATGGTCTCGGACTGGGTGGCGCCGAGCCCGTAGGAACCGTCGCGCAGCGACTGGGGCACGGCGGAGATGATGTCGTCGGACAGCGACGATACGAACGGAATGATCATCACGCCCATGACGATGCCCGCGGTCAGCACCGAGTTGGCGGAGATGTCGAGACCGATACTGCCGCCAAAATCACGAAGGAACGGCCCGAAGGCGATCAGCGCGAACAGGCCGTAGACGATGGTCGGAATGCCGGCGAGGATTTCCAGCATCGGCTTGGCCACCGCGCGCACCCGCTCGTTGGCGTATTCGGACATGTAGATGGCCGACATCAGCCCGACGGGCACGGCGACGAGAAGCGCGACAAACGAGATGTACAAGGTGCCCCACAGCAGCGGCAGTACGCCGAACTGCCCGGCACCATCACGTCCGGGCGCCGAGAAGCGCGGGTCCCAGACGGTGCCGAACAGGAATTCCGTCACCGGAACCATGGAGAAGAAGTGGATCGATTCAAACAGTACCGACAGCACGATGCCGATTGTAGTGAAGATGGCGACAGCTGACGCCGACATGAGCCCCAGCAGCATCATCCGCTCGACCAGGTTGCGGGCGCGCAGGCCGGCCGCGATTTTGCGCCAGCCATAGAAGAAACCGCCTGCGGCCGCCAGCACGGTTGCCCCTGCTGCAAGCAACCTCGAAGTTGACTTGGCGTGGGAGACATCGCGGGCGATATCGACCATCCAGCCTTCGGGGACCCCGGGCAGGAAGATGCCCTTGCCCGCCAGCATACGCTGCACGGCCTCGCCGCCTTCGCGCACCTGGGCAATGTCGGCGGCCGTCAGCCTGTTCCAGCCGTCGGCGAGGGAATTGATGACCAGCAGGACCAGCGACTGTTCGCCGGATGGCCGGGCCGCGACATCTGCCGGCAAGGCCTCGTGCATGAATGACGAAAGATAGAAGGGTTCGGCAATGGCCCAGCCCGCCACGACCAGCAAGGCGGGAATGACGGTCAGCAAGGCGACGTAGACGCCATGATAGACGGGCCGTGAATGCAGTTGCTTGGCCTTGCCGGATCGCTCGATGACGCGAGCGCGGCTGCGGGCCAGCCACCAGACCAGGACGAACGCAAGGCCGCAGAAAAGTATGAGAAGGCCGGTAGACACCTGGTAGACGCCTTGTTGCTTGTGCCGGCGCTCTTGCCGGCGCCTCGGGCAATGGCGCCTCGGGGCGCCGGAAAATAGAGTAAGACAGATGCCGCCGGACCGCTTTCACGATCCGGCGGCAGGGCAGCAATTACATGCCCATCGTGGTTTCGTTCTTGACGGCGTTCTGCACTTCTTCAGCTTCGTTGGCCGGCAGCGGAACAAGGCCGTACTCAGCCAGCGGGCCGTCTTCACCGGAGATCTTCTCGGAGACGAAGAACTCGGCATATTCCTTCAGGCCCGGGATGACGCCGATGTGGGCCTTCTTGATGTAGAAGTACAACGGACGCGACACCGGATACTCGCCGGACGCAACGGTCTCGACCGACGGGGTGACGCCGGACATGGTGGCGACCTTCAGCTTGTCGGTGTTGTTCTCGTAGAACGACAGACCGAACACGCCGATGCCCTGCGGGTTGGAGGCGAGGCGAGCGAGGGTTTCGGTGTAGTCGCCGTCAATGTCGACAGCCTTGCCGTCCTTGCGCACCTGCATGCAGGCCTTGCCGGCGTCCTTCTTGTCCATGCCGCCAGCGACCATGGCTTCCATGGTGCCGGACGCTTCACAGCCGGCTGCCAGCACCTTCTCCTCGAACACTTCGCGGGTGCCGTGCTTTTCGCCCGGAATGTAGGCGGCGATTTCCCAGGCCGGGAAGTTCGGGTTCACGTCCTGCCAGGTCTTGTTGGGGTTGTCGACCAGCTTGCCGTCGACGGCGATCTGCGGGGCGAGCGCAAGGAACCAGTCCTTCGGCTCAAAGGCGAAGCTGTCGGCCTTGGCGTCGGAGGCAAACACGATGCCGTCATAACCGAACTTGACTTCGATGATGTCCTTCACGCCGGCTTCGGCGCACGACTTGACTTCCGACTCCTTGATCTTGCGCGAGGCATTGGCGACGTCGATGGTCTCGGCGCCGACGCCCTGGCAGAACTGCTTCAGGCCAGCGGACGAACCGCCCGAACTCGACGACCGGCGACTTGAAGTTGGAATAGGCCTTGCCGAACTCTTCCGCCACGATCTGGGCGTAGGGCAGCACGGTGGAGGAGCCTGCAACCTGAACCTGGTCGCGAGCATGAGCGGCGCCGGCGGCTGCCAGCGATGCGATGGCCACACTGGCCATGAGGAAACTGCGTTTGATCATCTTGATGACCTTCCCTGATGGGGACCTTGCCCCGTTGGTAGATGTTTGCGGCCACCCCACCTGCGCCTTGTTGGCTGGTGGGCCCTGGCCGCTGCGAACGGCCCATCAGGTATAGCCGTCACGACAAGACTGTGTGACAAATTCATGACAATTAGATGACAGTGCAAATATTTGAATAATCAGCGATTATTCTGCAGCATTGCGTACACTGGCGGCGGCAGGCAGGCGAACCGTGAAGGTGCTGCCCGCGCCTCTGGCGGAACGGATGTCGAGGTCGCCGCGATGGCGCAGGACGATGTGCTTGACGATGGCGAGGCCAAGCCCGGTGCCGCCGCGCGAGCGGCTTTCCTGCTCGTTGACGCGGTAGAAGCGCTCGGTCAGGCGCGGCAGGTGTTCTGCGGCGATGCCGTCGCCGTGGTCGGTGACCGCCAGGGAAACGCGGCCGCGAGCGGCGTCGCGCCTTATGGCGATGTCGATGCCTTTGTCCGGCGCGCCATACTTGATGGCGTTCTCCACCAGGTTCTGCACCACCTGGATCAGTTCGTCGCGATCCCCCGTCACCAGCGCTGGTCCGTCCGCCTCGAGCCGCATGCTGCAACCGGCGGCGCGGGCCTGACCGGCCAGCATGTCAAGCGTGTAGCGGGTAATCTCGGCAAGGTCGACCGTGCCGTCGGGCGAGCGGTGCACGTTCATCTCGACCCGCGACAGCGACAGCAGGTCATCGATGAGCCGGCGCATCCGGTGGGCCTGCTCCAGCATGCGGCCGAGGAAGCGCTCTTGGGCGGCCGGGTCGTTGCGGGCCGGGCCCTGAAGGGTTTCGATGTAGCCGGTGAGCGAGGCAAGCGGGGTGCGCAGTTCGTGGCTGGCATTGGCCACGAAGTCGGTGCGCATGCGCTCCAGGTGCTGCTGGGCGGTCAGATCGCGGAACAGGATGCTGGCGGCTTGCGCCGGCGGCAGCACCAAGGGCGCAATGAACGCCTCGAAGCGGCGGCCGCCACCGGTGCGGCGTTCGTAATCGACGCGACGCGCAATGCCGCTGCCGATGACATCATCCACGGCCTCCAGAATGGACGGCGCGCGCACGTGCTGCGACAGGTGATCACCCGCCATGGCGGCATTGAACAGTTGCCGGGCGTTCTCGTTGGCGGCCAGTACGCGGCCTGCATTGTCGACCACCAGGAACGGGTCGGGAATGGCATCGGCAAAACTGCGCGCGAACGCGCCAAATTCAGGTTGCGGCGGCGCGGATGCTTTCGCATCATCGCCGGGCGCTTGCGCGGTCTGGCCGTCCTGTTGCTGCCTGTTCCAGATCATAAAGGGAATCATGATGGCAAACTCATGCCATGGCAATGTGACAACTGTGTTGGACGACGCCCGCCCCGCACCCGACGAACCCGGCATTGTGACCTTCATGGCGCAATCGGCAGGGTTCTTTCCAGATGACGCTGCCGGGCTGAGCATGGACGACATGCGGGCGTGCTACGACCGGCTGTGCCAGCACTTTCATGGTGGACGCCCGGCCGGCATGACGGTTGAGGACATGAGCGCGCCAGGTCCTGCCGGCTCCGTACCGCTCAGGCGCTATGCCCCGGCGCAAGCGCGCGACGGGGCCGGGCTGATCTACCTGCACGGCGGCGGCTATGTGCTGGGATCGCTGGACAGCCACGATGACATCTGCTGCGGGCTGGCGGAACTGTCCGGCGCCACGGTGATCGCGGTCGACTACCGGCTGGCGCCCGAGCACCGGTTTCCGGCCGCCTTCGACGACAGCGCGGCCGCGGTGCACACTATCCTTTCAAACCCCGACAGGTTCGGCATAGACCCGGCCCGCACGGCGCTGGGTGGAGACTCGGCTGGCGGCAACCTGACGGCCGCCGTTTGCCTGAAGCGGCGTGACGAGGGATTGAAGTTGCCGAGCGGGCAGGTGCTGATCTACCCGGCGCTGGGCGGCGACATGAGCCGGGGGTCCTATCTCAGCCGCGCCAACGCACCGGGGCTGACCACCGCCGACATGAAGGCTTATGACGATTGGTACATGGGACCGGACAACGACGCGGCGCGCAGCTCGAAATTCCGCGCGCCGCTGCTGGAAACCGACTATGCGGCGCTGCCGCCCGCCTTCCTGGTGGCCTGCGAGTGGGACCCGTTGCGCGATGACTGCTTCGACTATGCGGCCCGGCTGCAGGTGGCAGGCGTCAAGGCGCAGGTGCGCCATGAACCGGAGTTGATCCACGCATCGCTCAGGGCGCGCCGCGTCTCGCCCGCAGCCGGCGCCATGTTCGCTGCAATCGCCGCCGCCGTCAGGGAGTTTACCGCATGAGTGCCGTCATCGACCAGTTTCCCCGCGCCGTGCGGGAAATCGAAAACGAGTGGATCACGCTCTCCGACGGCTGCCGGCTGGCGGCGCGCATCTGGATGCCGGAAGACGCCGGGACTGATCCCGGTGCCGGCCATCCTCGAGTACCTGCCCTACCGCAAGCGCGACGGCACCATCGTGCGCGATCACCTGACCCACCCCTATTTCGCCGGCCACGGCTACGCCTGCGTGCGCGTCGACATGCGCGGCTGCGGCGAGGCAGACGGGGTTCTGGAGGACGAATACAGCGAACAGGAACAGGACGACGGGGTCGAGGTTATCGACTGGATCGCCGCGCAAGACTGGTGCACCGGCAAGGTCGGCATGATGGGTATCTCGTGGGGCGGCTTCAACGGCCTGCAGATTGCCGCGCTGGAGCCTGAACCGCTGAAGGCCATCATCACCCTGTGCTCGACCGACGACCGCTATGCCGACGACATCCACTACAAGGGCGGATGCCTGCTGAACGAGAATCTCGGCTGGGGCGCGACCATGCTGGCCTATTCGTCGCGCGCGCCCGATCCGCTGCTGTACGGGGAGAAATGGTACGAGGCGTGGATGGAGCGGCTGGAAGCAGAACCCTTCCTGTCCGCGCGCTGGCTGAAGCACCAGCGCCGCGACAGCTACTGGAAGCACGGGTCCGTCTGCGAGGACTATTCCCGCATCAAGGCCGCCGTGCTGGCGGTGGGCGGCTGGAACGATGCCTATTCCAACGCCATCCCCAGAATGATCAACGGCATGACCTCGCCGGTCAGGGCGATCATCGGGCCATGGACCCACAAGTATCCGCACTTCGCCGTGCCGGAACCGCGCATCGGGTTCCTGCAGGAGGCGCTGCAGGTGGTGGGATTTCTGGCTCAAGGGCGAGGCCACCGGCGTGCTGCGAGACCCGGCGGTGCGCGCCTACATCATGGACAGCTATGCGCCGCAGGGCCTGCCCGCCCACCTGCCGGGCCGCTGGATAGCCGAAGGCGCCTGGCCCGGGCAGTCAATCGAACCAAACCGGCTCTACCTGACGCCGGGCGGCCTGTCGCCGGAACCGGGCGAGGAAACCGCGCTCGGCATCTGCTCGCCACAGACCACGGGCCGGGATGGCGGTGAGTTCTGCGTGATCTGGCTGGGACCGGAGTTTGCGGGCGACCAGTCGCGCGATGATGCCGGCTCGCTGACCTTCGATACCCCGCCGCTCGGCATAGACCTGGACATCGTCGGGGCGCCGGAGCTGGAGCTGGAATTCAGCAGCGACAAGCCGGTGGCGCACATTGCGGTGCGGCTCAACGACGTGCGGCCCGACGGGCAGGTGACGCGCATCACCTATGCGCTGCAGAACCTCACCCACATCGCCAGCCATGAGCATCCGGTAGCGCTGGAGCCGGGCGAGCGTTATTTCGCCCGCATCAAGCTAGACGACATCGCCTGGCATCTGCCAAGGGGCCACCGGCTGAGGTTGTCGATCTCCACCGCCTACTGGCCGATGATGTGGCCCGCACCGGAGCCGGTGACGCTGACGGTGCAGGCCGCGCGCTCCTGGCTGACGGTGCCTGCCCGCTCGCCCATGCCGGGAGAGAAAGAACCATCCTTCCCCGAACCGGTGAGCGCACCGCCGGTCAGGCTCGAGGAAATGCGGCCCGAGTTCCACAAGCGCGAGCTGACGGAAGACCCGGACACGGGCGCGATGACGCTGGAAATCGTCGATGACTTCGGGATGTACCGGGAGGCCAGCCACGGGCTGGTGTCCGGCGGGGTGGGCCGCGAGACCCACACCATCCATCCGGATGATCCGCTGTCGGCAAAGATGACCACCCACTGGACGGAAGAGATGATCCGCGATGACGTTCACGTGCGCACCGAGACGTTTTCGGCGATGACTGCATCGCTCACACACTTCCACCTCACGGCGCGCATCGAGGCCTGGCTCAACGACAAGCTGGTGTTCGAGCGAGACTTTGCCGAGGAGATCGAGCGCGACCTGCTGTAGACGACAGCCTTGCCGTTACTTCGACATCGCCTCGGCGATGAAGGCGTGCAGCTTGTCCGGCTCGGCGATGACAAGTCCGCCGCGCGTTTTCTCGACGATACCCTTGCGGGCAAGCGCGGCCAGCTCGCGGGTGACCACTTCGCGCTGGGTGGAAATGCGATCCGCCAGTTCACGCTGCAGCGGCGGCGGCGACACGATGCGTTGGCTGTCCTTGCCCATGCGGGGGCGCGACAGCCGCAGCAGTTCGGCGCACAGCCGCTGCTTGGCGGTGAGGAAGGCGTATTCGCTGAGACGCTGGTTGAGGGTGCGAACCCGGCCGGCCAGCATCTTGAGAACCGACAGCCCAACCGCCGGAATGGACGTGCAGGCTTCGCGGAAGATGGCGTCCGGCATGGCGCAGATGCGGGTCTTCTCGAGGGCCGTCACGTTGGCGGAGCGGGGCTGTCCGTCGATCGCCGCCATCTCGCCGAAATACTGGCCAATCGTCATGTCGTCGAGGATCACCTCGCGGCCTGCCGCCGTGCGCAACAACACGCGCACCCGGCCTTCAACCACGAACAGGACTTCGGCGGTATCGTCCTCGTAGTCGATGATGAGTTCGTTCTCGGCCACGCTGCGCCAGACGCAATGCACCGCCAGCCGGCGGGCGTCACCGTCGGCAAGGCCTGAAAACAGCGGAATGTCCCTCAACTCATCCACGGCCGCGATGATGTGCGGTTACGGAAAGTTTTGCAACTGTAACGATCAATGAACCTGTGGGTTCTGCACGATGTGACGAAGCGCACATCGGTCAGGCCAGCCAGCCGCTAGAACATCCACAACAAGAACGGCGATGGCGCCGCAGGCCAACAGGAAATTGGAAGCAGAGGTACACGCACTCGAACCAGTGGGCGGCTGATGCGACCAATAGGGATGCAGGGTGTTGTACCCCCGGACCCTGCATCCCTTACCTAGCTGCGGTCCCGGGCTGAACGCTCCCCGAGCTGATGAAGGCAGAAATGGCGTCAGCCGCCGTCTGCCAGTTCGTTTCAGCCGTATGGCCGGACCGCTTCGGGGGTTCAAGATCGTGATTGCCTGCCGGACACCATTGCACGCTGATCCTGGTGGGCAAATCGAACTCCGCGACTTCATCCCTGGTGCCGAACAGGTCCCGCTCCCCCTGCACGATCAGCGTCGGGCAACAGACATCACCGAGGTGAGCTGTTCGCAGTTGGTCGGGCTTGCCGGGTGGATGAAACGGATAACCGAGGCAAACCAGCCCGGCGATATTGCCTGGCGCATCGGGCCCAGCCGCCAGCATGGAGGCCGCGCGCCCGCCCATCGACTTGCCGCCGATGAAAACCGGCCCTTCTCCCAGGCTTGCAAGAACGGCGCGGTATTCCTGCAGCAGTTGCGGCATGCGCGAGGGTGGCTTGCGGCCGCTGCCCGATCGCCGCGCAGCCATGTAGGCGAACTCGAAGCGGATAACATGAATGCCGCGCGCGGCCAGCAGCCCGGCCATGGCCTGCATGAAGCCGGAATCGATCGGCGCGCCGGCGCCATGGGCCAGCACCAGCTTCGGCCCTGCGGCGGGGCCGTCATGCAGGAGCGGGGTGGCGGTAGCGGCTGGCATGGCGGTCAGTACGGAGAATCAGGGAAGAAGCGCACATAGACGCCGGCGAACCCGCCGGATAACTGCATCCTGTCGAGGCCATGATCGATGACCTTGCGGATATCCGCGTCGGACTTTCGCAGCATGAAGGACACGCTGCCGGAGACGCCGGTGCCGGGGCCAAAACCACGGCCCAGAAAATCACAGCAGCCACGCGAAGCTTCGCCCTGGAACCAGAACATCAACCGGAAAGCGTCGTCGAACAGGGCGTCTATGCGGGCAAGACGAAGAGCCTCCTGCATCTCCTCGTGGCTTTCGAAGGTGACGATGGCTGAACGCGGATAGTAGCGCTGCAAGAACTGCTCCTGACGGGTGCCGACGCGCACGCCGACCCGCTTGCCGGCCAGGTCGCGCTGGGTGATGCCGCCGATCGGGCTGGCAATGCGGGTGGCGAAGCGGCTGAACGAGCGCAGGAAGGGCCGGGTGAAGTCATACCGGCTGAGGTCGGCATCGTCCGGCCCGGTGAAGCTCACAATGGCGTCCACGTCGCCGGCATCAAGGCTTGCCAGTGCGGCGGACCGGCTTCTGGTGAGGAACTCGCAGGACAGCTTGAGGTCCCCGCACATGGCGTCAAGCAGGATCGGGACAAAGCCGGTGAGCGCGCCATCGGCATTGCGGTAGGAGAACGGTGGCATGGCCTCGTCGATGGCGAAGCGGATCGCGCGCACCTTGCGCAACGAGGCCGACACGTCGGCGGTGGCCGGCTGCCGGAACTCGGGAACCTCGGCAACTTGCGCCGAAACCGGCAATATCGCGGCGCCCGGCAACGTCAGCACTGCCAGGCACCAGATCCGCATCAAACGCGCCGCAAGGCCCAAGACCAATCCCCCGCTCCGACTGCCGCCGGTTTAACACCTCCAACCGGATAACGGAATTGCGTTGTCAGGAAAAGAGCAGCGTGATTTACTTATGGTCATTTTTTGAACGGGTGGTCTGGCGGCAGCGGCAAATGCAGGGGCAACAATCCGAACCGGTGAGCAATGCCGCAGCATCCGCTGCTCCCCGCCGCCTTGCAGATGTTGCGCTGCCGCAACGGGCACCCCCGACGTGGCTTGACAGGGCCGCGACGATGGACGCGGTCGGCCGGCTCGATGCGGCCGGGCTGGCGGTGCTGATGCGCCAGGGCTGGTTTTCCCTGCCCCTGCGTGGCGCGGGCACGGCCCACGTGGCAACGGATGCATGGTCTGCGCACCTGTGCCGCCGGGCCGGGCACGTGGTCACGCTGCAGGCAAGCCGGCAGGACGTCATCGACGCCATACTCGGGCAGGACGGGAAGCGGCTGGCGCATTTTGCGGCGAACCGGCTGGCAGACAGGCAACCGTTGCGCTCGGCAAGAGGGCTCGCGGGCTGGTGGCCGCGGTTGTGGCTGATGCTTGCACTGACCGCTGCAATGGCATTCGCCCTGCTGCTGCCGGAGGTAGCAAAGCTCACGGCCATAACATTGTTTTCATTGCTGTTCATGGCGGTGAGCGGCTTCAAGCTCGCCAGCCTGTTCATGCCGGGCAAGGCGCACATGCCGGAAGGCCCGAGGCTCGATGACGCCGCGCTGCCGGTCTACACGGTGCTGGTGCCGCTGTTCGGCGAAACCCGGGTGCTGTCACAGATCATCGCTTCGCTGGAGCGGCTGAATTATCCGGCCGGCAAGCTGGACGTGAAAATCCTTGTAGAGGAGAACGACCTGCCGACGCGCACAATGGTCACGCAGCTGGTGGCCGGCGCCGGCTTTGACATCATCACCGTTGCCGTCGGCAAGCCACAAACCAAGCCGCGCGCGCTGAACCTCGGGCTGATGTTTGCGCGCGGCGATCTGGTGACGATATACGACGCGGAGGACATTCCGCAGCCGATGCAGCTGCGGCTGGCGGCGCAATGTTTCGCCGCCGCGCCACCGGAGGTCGCCTGCCTGCAGGCCCGGCTTGCCTACTACAACAGCAACGAGAACTGGCTCACCCGGCAATTCACCATCGAGTATGCGAGCCTGTTCGACCTGCTGCTGCCGCTGCTGGCGCGGTTCGGCCTGCCGCTACCGCTGGGCGGCACGTCGAACCATTTCCGTTACGCGGCGCTCAGGGCTGCCGGCGGGTGGGACGCATGGAACGTGACCGAGGATGCGGACCTGGGGCTACGGCTCGCCCGCATGGGATATCGCAGCGAGGTGCTGAACTCGACGACCTTCGAGGAGGCCAATTGCCGGCTTGGCAACTGGCTGCACCAGCGGTCGCGCTGGCTCAAGGGCTGGATGCAGACCTGGCTGGTGATCATGCAATCGCCGCTGGGCGCCTGGCGCGGCATGGGCACTGCCGGGTTCCTGACCGCCCAGGTGCTGATGGCCGGCATGATCGGCTCAGCCCTGCTGCACCCGGTATTCCTGGCGATGCTGCTGCATGACCACGTGCTGGCCCCCACCGCCATCGACGGCATCGCGGACCAGGTTTACCGCGCTGCGGCCATCATGGTGCTGGTCACCGGCTACGGCGTGGCGATGCTGGCAGGCCTCAGGGCGCTGCATGTCCGCCGCATGACCAGGCTGATGCCGTCGGTGCTGACCATGCCTGCATACTGGCTGCTGGTGTCGGTGGGCGG
>CAVOZK010000036.1:0-7095 GCA_963700935.1 uncultured Alphaproteobacteria bacterium
TGGGGTGGAGAAGCCTCAGACCGCTGATGACCGAATGGCAGCTATGCGGACAAAGTTGACGCAGTGAGTTTGGAGTACATGACAGCGCTGTGACGAGGCGACGTCACTACGACCTCTTTGAAAAGACCCAAATGAGAAAGATTGCGCCCGCTAAGGACACCCACGGCGATCCATGAGTGTATTGACTTACTTTGCCATAAATAAGTAAGGCGCAAAGCAATAGGATAGCGAAGCGAACAATCGTTATCACGCGGCCACCATTCAATTGACACTTCAGTAATTTACCAGATCAGGCTTTGTGGTACTTGAAGGTACATACTAAAATTATAGCCAATGCTCGGTACAAGACGCCGAAGTGCGCTGCGCTTTGCGGTGTGCATGTCCGCATCGGGCTCGAAGCAGTCATTGACGTTCAATCTACCGACAGGTCGCTGCGCCAACAAGAACCAGTTCCTCAATCCCCCGCCGCATCGCCGAGGTTGATTCGCCGCCACTGCTCCGGTTGCTCGAACGTGCCCTGCCAGATGCCGCGCCGGGCGCCTTGCGCCGCCACCTCGTCGCGCACATAGCGGTGCTCGTGCTGGCGGTAGGCCAGCGCCCAGCCGTCGGCCACCATCTGCCGGTTGAGGTCCGTCCCGCCCGCCCGGCAGGCCGCCACGGTGCGGCCATAGCGGTCCACATCCACGGTCTGGCAGGTCACGTCCTTGCCGCCAATCAGCTTGCGAAGATGATCGCGGGCGCGCCGCCCGCAAGGGTAGCTTTGTCCGCCTCCATCCTGGCAGGTCTGGTTCAGTTCCGGCGCGTCGATGCCGTGCAGGCGGATGTCCTCAGCCCCCGCCCTGGGGCGCAGGCTGTCGCCGTCCACCACGATCATGTTGCCGCTGACAGTGCCGCCCGGCATCAGGTCCAGCCCATAGAGAATGAGGCCGGTCAGCCCGATGACTGTCAGCGCATCAAGCGCGATGCGCCATTTCGGCCGGGCAGCGGCAGGTGCGTACCGCCGGCGGCGGCGCTGGCGGCTCATGCGCCGGTCTTGCTCCAGCGCGCGGCGGCCTTGTCATCGCTTTCGCGCGCATCGACCCACTTGGCGCCATCGCCCGTCCCGTCTTCCTCAAGCTTCCAGAACGGCGCCTTTGTCTTCAGCCAGTCCATCAGGAACTGGCAGGCCTCGAAGGCGGCGTCGCGGTGGGCCGAGCAGGTGATCACCAGCACGATGTCCTCGCCCGGCTCCATCCGTCCGTAGCGGTGCACGATCAGGCTGGCGTCCAGCGGCCAGCGCGCGCAGGCCTCGCGGTCTATGGCCTCGAGCGCCTTCTCGGTCATGCCCGGATAGTGCTCCAGCGTCATCGCCGACACCTGCTCGCCAAGGTTCAGGTCGCGCACCGAGCCGAGGAAGATCGCCGTGCCGCCAATGGCGTTGTTGCCTGCGCGCAGCGCCGCAAGTTCGTCCGCAAGGTCGAAGGGCTGTTCCTGCACCCGGATCAAGCTGTGCGTCTCCTCGCGTTCAGTCCTGCTGCTTGAGCAGGTTGTTGAGCAGGTCCTCGGCCTGCTTGGCGCCGTCCTTGCCGAGCAGCTTCCCGGCCTCTTCGCGCAGCGTCTCGCCGGCTGCCTCTACATTTACGCCAAGCTTGCCCAGCGTGTCGAACGCCGATTGCGGATCGTCCAGAATGCCTTGCACGTCCGGGTAGATTTTCGGCGCGTCCCAGGGGCCGGAAATGATCACCGGGACCGGCAGCGTGGTCATCTCGCCGCCTGCGCCCAGCGCGGCCTTCGGCGCCACCTTGAAGTCCAGCCGGCGGCGCAGCAGGTCGGCCTGGCCCGCGCCGGTCACCTCGAACCCCGGCCCGCGCGCCAGCAGCTCCTCGGTAGTGGCAATGCCGTCGCCGACGACAAAGTTCGCGTTCAGTTCGTCAAGCCGGGTGCTGCCATTGCCCGCGCTTGCGGACCAGCCGTCGAGGATCGAGCCCTGCACGGCGCCCGTCATCGCTGCAACATCGATGCCCTCCAATGCGCCGTTCTGCAACCGGATCTGCGCGGTGCCGGCCAGCGTTGACACCATCTCGCGCTGCGAATTGCCGGTGGCCCCCAGCTCCAGCGCCACGTCGGCCGCGCCGCCGATCGCCGTGATGCCGGCGAGGTCCGTGAACAACGCCTTCGCATCCACGCCCGAAGCGTTCAGCTTGCCGGCCAGCCGGGGCAGGTTCTGGCTGCCGTCCATTTCCAGGCTGCCGCTGGCTTTCGTGCCATAAAGACCGAGTTCGTTCAGCGTCGCGGTCAGCTTGCCATTGTCGAGCACGGCGCCGATGGAAGCATCCTTGAAGCTGAGCTTGCGCCAGGCAATCTCGCCCACCCTGAGGCGCAGCGTGGCGTCCGCCAGGTCAAGCCCGGCGAAGCTCACCGGCGCATCGCTCCAGCCGGCGGCCGGCTGGGTTGCGCCCGTCTGGGCGGTTGTGGCCGGAGGCGGCGCATAGATGTCGAGGTTCAGCCGGTTGACGCCAAGGCTCGCCTCCACCCGCGGCCGGCTGCCGCTGGTGATCACCCGCACCAGCCCGTTGGCCGATGCGCCGTCCATGCTGAGCCTTGCGTCCTCGAGGCTCACCCGCCCTCCGGCAATGGCCAGCGCGCCGCTCACCGACAGGTCCTTCAGGCCGGGTCCGTCTGCGGTTTCCCAACCTGCCCATCCGCCCAGCTTGCGCAGGTCCGGCGACGAGGCGGTGACCTGGCCGGCAAGATCGAAACCGCCAGTCAGCCGCGCCCGGCCGGAGATGGCGGCTTCCAGCAGCCGCGCCTGCAGCGCCAGTTCCACCGGCGAGCCGGCCGCCGCAAGCCGGGCCGGGTCCAGCACGAACAGCTTCAGGTTGACCAGGTCGTCGTTCCACCGCAGCGAGCCATCAGCCTTGAACGGCTTGCCGCCAAGCGGCAGGTCGATGCGGGCATTGATGCTGGCGGCGCTGAAGGTGGTGCCGGAACGTTCGTCGCTGAAGCTGAGGCTGCCATCGACGATGCGAACCGGTGCAACGCTTGCCACGGCCGGCGATGTACTGCCCCCGCCGCTGCCCGATCCGGATGCGCCGGCGTCGTCCGGCAGCGCCCAGTTGGCGCGGCCGTCCGCGTCGATGGCCAGAGTGACGCGCGGGCGCACCAGCGTGATCTCGCGCACCTCGGCGCCGCGGCTGAGGAACTGCCAGGGCGAAATCTTCGCCTCGATGCGCTCCATCGAAACGGTGGTGCCCTCGAACATGCCTTGCGGGTTGGACAGCGTCGCCCCTTCCACCGTTACCGCCGCTTGCGGAAACAGCGATACCGATGGCGGCTTCAGCAGCGTCAGCGTGCGGCCGGTGTGGCGGGCCACCGCCTGCTGCAATTGCGCGGTTATGAACTCGCCGCCCAGCATGTACGGCAGACTGGCAACGGCCGCCGCCAGCAGCAGCACCAGTCCCACCGCGGTCATGACGAGATATCTCATGGGGGCCATCCTTACCTGATTCTGTGTGCTGCCGGTGGCAGTTTGCCGATGCCCCTCTCCGGCTTTGAAAACACTGAAAAAGTGTCAGAAAATTGGTTGGCGGCAATCAAGCCGCGCCTTATGGTGGCGCCCTATCCGCCAACAACTGCCGCCGCCACAGGGCCAGACAAGATGACCTCCCAGCCGCTTTGGACGCCTTCGCCTCAACGCATCGCCAGCCACCGGCTAAGCCGCTTCATCGAGGCAGTGAACGAAAGACACGGTCTGAACCTGTCAGGATTCAACGGCATTCACGCTTATTCAGTCGAGCATGCGCCGCAATTCTGGGCCGATGTATGGGACTTTTGCGGCGTCATCGCCGAAACGCGCGGCGAGCGTCTGGTGGTGGATGAGGACCGGATGCCCGGCGCGCGCTACTTCCCCGACGCCGTGCTGAACTTCGCCGAGAACCTGCTGCGCCGCAATGACGATACCCCCGCCATGATCTTCCGGGGCGAAGACAAGGTGCGCAAGACGGTCACCTGGTCTGACCTCAACACCGCCGTGTCGCGCATCTCCAAGGGCTTCGCTGCCATGGGGCTGAATGCCGGTGACCGGGTGTGTGCCGTCATGCCCAACATGCCCGAGGCCATCATGGCGTTCTGCGGTGCCAACGCGCTGGGCGGCATCTGGTCGTCGTGCTCGCCCGACTTCGGTGCGCAGGGCATTCTTGACCGCTTCGGCCAGATCGAGCCGCGCGTCCTCGTGGTTTGCGACGGCTACTGGTACAACGGCAAGTCCTTCGACGTGACCGCCAAGGTCGCCGAGGTGGCGGCGAAACTGCCGAGCCTCGAGAAGATCGTCGTGGTGGACTATCTGGGCCATGCCGCGGACATGGCGGCAGGTCTGCCCAACGCCGTCACGCTGGATGCCTTCATGGCGCCGCACACGGCCGGCCCCATCGAATACCGCCGGCTGCCGCTCGACCATCCGCTCTACATCCTGTTCTCGTCAGGCACCACCGGCGTGCCCAAGTGCATCGTCCACCGCTCCGGCGGCGTGCTGCTCAAACACCTGAGCGAGCACCAGCTGCATTGCGGCATCAACCCCGGCGACCGGCTGTTCTACTTCACCACCTGCGGCTGGATGATGTGGAACTGGCTCACCTCGGGCCTTGCCTCGCAGGCCACGCTGATGCTGTTCGATGGCTCGCCCTTCGCGCCCGATGAAAAGGTGCTGTTCGACTTCGCCGACGAGGAGCGCTTTAGCATCTTCGGCACCTCGGCCAAGTTCATCGACGCGGTGAAGAAAACCGGCTGGCGGCCGAAGGACACCCATTCGCTGGCCACCGTGCACACCATCCTGTCCACCGGCTCGACGCTGGTGCCGGAAAGCTTCGACTTCGTCTACGACGCCATCAAGGCCGATGTGCACCTGGCCTCGATGTCCGGCGGCACCGACCTGTGCGGCTGCCTCGTTGCCTCCAACCCGTTCGGCCCGGTGTGGTCAGGCGAGATCCAGGCACCGGGCCTGGGCCAGCACATCAAGGTCTATGATGAGGACGGCAAGCCGATGGCCTCGGGCAAGGGCGAACTGGTCAACGTCAACTCGTTCCCGTCCATGCCGCTCAAGTTCTGGAACGACGAGGACGGCTCGAAATATCACAACGCCTACTTTGCCCGCTTCCCCAACACCTGGTGCCAGGGCGACTTCGCCGAGTGGACCGAACATGGCGGCATGATCATCCACGGCCGTTCCGACGCCACGCTGAACCCCGGCGGGGTGCGCATCGGCACCGCCGAGATCTATGCCCAGGTCGAGCAGATCCCTGAGGTCATGGAGGGCTGCGCCATCGGCCAGGACTTCGACAACGACGTCCGAGTGGTGCTGTTCGTGCGCCTGGCCGACGGTGTGAAACTTGATGATGCGCTGCAGAAGAAGATTCGCGACAAGATCAAGACCGGCGCCTCGCCCCGCCATGTGCCGGCCCGCATCGTCGCCGTCGCCGACATTCCGCGCACCAAGTCCGGCAAGATCACCGAGCTTGCCGTGCGTGACGTGGTGCACGGGCGAACGGTCAAGAACGTCGAGGCGCTGGCCAACCCTGCGGCACTGGACCTGTTCAGGGATATGGAAGAACTCGAAAGCTGAATTTCCGGGCAACGTCGCACGGCTAACAGGTTCCCATACCCGTTCAAGCCGGGCAGACATGCTTTTCCTGGAATTGCTTCAACCCGCCAGCACCCGCGTCGTCGGGAAGGTGATGTCGATGCGCGTACCCTTGCGCGGCTCGCTGGAGATCGAGAAGCGGGCGCGGTTGGCTTCCACAAGCGCCTTCGTGAGCGGCAGGCCAAGCCCGGTGCCCTGCGCTTCGCGCCCCATAGTCTCGATGCGGCTGAACGGCTGCATGGCCTCGCGCAGCTGGTCCTCGTCCATGCCGACGCCGGTGTCGGCCACCGACAGCAGCAATTCACCCGTACCGGTCATCCTGGCCGAGATGATCACCTGCCCGCCGGGGTCGGTGAACTTGATGCCGTTTGAGATCAGGTTGAGGATCACCTGCTTCACCGAGCGCTGGTCCGCCACCACTTGCGGCAGCCCGGCGGCGATTGACTTGCGCAAGACCACCCGCGCACCCGTTGCCTCGTTCTGCATCAGTTTCATGCAGGTGTCGGCAATCGCCCCGAGGTCCACCGAGGTGAAATTGAGGTCAAGCTTGCCGGCTTCCACCTTCGACAGGTCGAGCAGGTCGTTGACCAGCGACAGCAGGTATTCGCCGGAGGTGTGAATGTCGTTGGCATAGCCTTCGTAGCGTTCGTTGCCGAGCTTGCCGAACTCGCCCTTTCGCATCACGTCGGAGAAACCGAGGATGGCGTTGAGCGGTGTGCGCAGTTCGTGGCTGATCCGGGCCAGGAATTCCGACTTCTGGCGGCTGGACTGTTCTGCCCGGTCGCGCGCGTCGCGCAGCTCGGCTTCGGTCTTCTTCCACTGGGTGATGTCGCGCAATACCGCGCAATAGGCGGAGGCGGGAATGCCGCTGATGCCGCCGCCAACCCGCCGCATGGTCAGAAACAGCGGCACCTCGCCACCATCCTGCATGCGCGCCGTCATTTCACGGCCCGAGTTGAACAGGCTGGACAGCCCGCGGTCGCCAAGTGCCGCCACGTAATCGCGCACCGTCTTTGCCGATGGCTTGTCCATGAGGCCCGCCAGTGGGGTGTCGATCACGCTGGCCGCGTGCACGCCGAACAGCGCTTCGGCTCCGGCGCTCATCCAGTTGATGTCACCGGTCTCGTTCAGGAAAACGACGCCGTCGCTGGCGGTATCGAGGATCGAGAACAGTTCATTGATGTCAACCGGCTGAGCAGGCTGCCGCTCGCTTGCCGCTGGGGCTTCGGCGTCTGCCGGCAATTCCGCGACGCCCGTATCCTGGTCCGCTGGCGCGGCGACTTCCGTTTCCGCAGCCGGTTGCGACACCGCCTCCGGCCCTGCGTCCACTGCCACGATCGGCGCATTCTGCGCGCTGGCGGCGCCTTCAGCCCGGGTGTCGGCTTCGGCCCGTGGCTCAGGCACCAGCTGAACGTCGGGGGCAGGGGATGGCGCAGCCGTCACCTCCTGCACTGCAGCGCCACCGGGGGGAGCCTCGGACA
>CAVOZK010000037.1:0-62186 GCA_963700935.1 uncultured Alphaproteobacteria bacterium
TTCACCAATCGACTGGACTTCCCCGGCAAACCGAGCATGGATGTCCTCAACCAGCCGGTTAGCCAGCGAGCACTGCTGACCGCCACTGACAACCTCTGACGCCCGCCGAAGTGCGGGCTTGGGGTAGTGCAGGCATCGGATTGGCCGATGCCAAGCCCACGGAGGTTGTCATGACTACCCAGCCAGTAGTGCAATCTGGTTTGAAGACGGCTGCAAGGCCGAAAATAACCCAAGCAGACAAGAATGCACGCAGCAAGTCGGACCTGGTCCTGCGTGCCCTCCGGCGAAAGTCAGGTGTGAGCCTGGATGAGCTTTGCAAGCTGACAGGCTGGCAAGCCCACAGTGTGCGGGGCTTCCTGTCCGGCACGGTCCGCAAGAAGCTCGGCTATGAGGTGATCAGGCACCAGGATGGCAAGGGCGTGACCCGCTACTCGATCGGCAAGCCGGAGGCAACGTCATGAGCGGGGCTGCTTGTTTGGTTCATGGCGACGCCGACCTTGCCAGCATCCCTTCATTGTCCCGGGCGGAGCTACTTGAACGTTGGTCTCAGGACTGGGGCAAGGAGCCGCCGAAGTACGTCAGCCGCCGCCTGCTGGAACTGTCAGCTGCCTGGCACCTGCAATGCCGGATGTATGGAGGTCCTGACAGGGAGCTGCGGCGTCTGTTGCGTGGAAGCGGTCGGACTGGTACGGGCAAGCCCTCCATCAAGCCGGGCACCCGGCTGGTGCGGGAGTGGAATGGTCGAACCCATCATGTCGAGGTGCTCGACAAGGGCTTCCGCTGGAATGACCGGACCTACAGGTCGCTGAGCTCCATAGCGAAGGCCATCACCGGTGCTCACTGGTCCGGTCCACGGTTCTTCGGCCTGTGACAATGATGAGGCTTTCGTTCCGCTGCGCCGTCTACACCCGCAAGTCCACCGAGGACGGGCTGGAGCAGGACTTCAACTCTCTTCACGCCCAGCGCGAGGCCTGTGAGGCATATATCCGCTCACAGGCCAGCGAAGGCTGGCAGCTGGTAAAGGAGCAGTATGACGATGGCGGCATCTCCGGTGCCACCATGGAGCGCCCTGCCCTCAAGCAGCTGCTTTCTGACATTGCCGAGGGAAAGGTGGACATCGTGGTAGTCTACAAGATCGATCGTCTGACACGATCACTGATGGACTTTGCCCGCATGGTCGAGCTCTTCGACAAGAACCAGGTCTCCTTTGTCTCGGTCACTCAGCAGTTCAATACCACCACGTCCATGGGACGGCTTACCCTGAATGTCCTGTTGTCCTTTGCCCAGTTCGAGAGGGAGGTCACCGCAGAACGCATCCGGGACAAGATCGCGGCGTCCAAGAAGAAGGGTATGTGGATGGGAGGGCCACCGCCACTGGGCTATGACGTCGACAACAGGCAGCTGGTCATCAACGAGCAGGAGGCGGAGACCGTCAGATCCATCTACCGGCTGTACCTCAACTGCGATGGCGTCCGCGACCTGCAGGAGAATCTGGACCTGCAGGGCATCCGCAGTAAGCTGCGAGTCTATGCCAACGGCAAGACCGTGGGGGGCGTCTCCCTCTCCCGCGGCATGCTCTACCGGCTGCTCTCCAACCCGATCTACATCGGCCTCGTCTCCCACAAGGACAAGACCTACGAGGGCCAGCACCACGGCATCATCCCGCAGGACCTCTGGGACGCAGTGCAGCGCAAGCTGGCAGACAACCGGGCCAATCGATCATCGCGCGCCAACGCCTCACATCCCAGCCTGCTGGCAGGCCTGCTCTTTGACGAGACCGGTGATCGCCTCACCCCCACCCATGCCAACAACCATGGCAAGCGCTACCGCTTCTACATCTCGCATCGGCTGACAATCCAGCAACGACAGAACAACAACGGCTGGAGGCTACCGGCTGCGGAGGTGGAGCAAACCGTGCTGTCGGCATTGGTTGAGACACTCGCGAACCCGGCAAGACTGGTCAGCCTGGCTCAGTTGACGGAGGCCAACACCAGCACGATCGACAAATGCACCGGCAATGCAGGACGAATTGCAGGTCAGCTGCAAGCGGGCGCTGGTAACAGCACAATGAACTTTTTGCAGCAAGTCATCATGCGAATCGACGTCCGCCCCGGCAGCATCCAGCTCCAGCTTTGCCGCAAGCGACTGCAGTCAGCTCTGATCGGGGAAACGCCCAGTCATCAAACTACCCAGGCCACAGACATCGTCATGATCAACCTGCCATTCCATTTGCGGCGACGGGGCGTCGAGGCAAAACTGAAGCTGACGGGCGAGCCACGCTCAAAGCCCTCGCAAGATGAGACTCTCGTCCAGCTGACCCGGCATGTGCATCGCTGGCTCGACAGTCTGACGACTGGAAAGGTGTCCTCGATTGATGATCTGGCCGGTCAGGAAGGCATCCCCGCCAGCGAGGTCAGCCGGACATTGCAGCTGGCCTTCCTCGCACCTGACATAGCGAAATCGATCTTGCAGGGTACTCAGTCGGTTGATCTGACGGCCCAGGCCCTAAAGCGTCTCGGCAAGTTGCCAGCCGGCTGGCAGGAGCAGCGTCGGCTCTTGGGCATGCAGGACCTAAGTCGCTCGACCAGCTAACCGGGCAATCCACGGCATCCCCCATATCCCTCCTCACACGTTCTGGACGTCAAAGGAGCCAACAGAGACTGGCGGCCAGTCTGGCGCTTCGTAGCTCCCACAATGCAGTCTCATTGCCAGAAGGTCAGCGACAACACCGCTGCAAGCCCGCGGAATGTCGGGACAATCCCAGGCACTGCCAAAGGCCTACGTGAAATCGAGAAGAGAGTGGTGACCCCGGCAGGATTCGAACCTGCGACCATTCGCTTAGAAGGCGAGTGCTCTATCCAGCTGAGCTACGGGGCCGGAAGACGGCAACGGCCGGAGCGTCCACCTGTACCGGCTGGCGCGGCTTGCCCGCAACCTCAATGTGTCCAGTTGGTGTCGCGGCCCCAGCGGAAATTGTCGGCATAGGACTTGGACTTGGGCGCTGCCTGCTTCGGCTCGGCCACGGTGTAGGCCAGGCCCTTGCGCCGCGCATAGCTTTCGGCTTCCTCGCGGCTGTCGAAGATCAGCTTCACCTGCTGCTTCATGTCGCTTGATGACGTCCAGCCCATTAGTGGATCAGCCTCGCGTCTTGCCTCGGGTTCGAACTCGAGCACCCACTGGCGGGTCTTGGCCTTGCCGGACTGCATGGCGTTGCGCGCCGGGCGGTAAATGCGGGCTGGCATGACTGGACAATCCTCGATGCTGGTTGGTCCCGGCCGGCGGCCCGTTTCCCTTGCGGCGGTGGTCGGAGCGGAGAGATTCGAACTCCCGACCCTCTGGTCCCAAACCAGATGCGCTACCAGACTGCGCTACGCTCCGACGGCCGCAAGAAACCGGATACCGGCTTACAAGGTGGTTACAGGAAAAGACCGCCTGTGAGCAAGAGGTTCGCTTCCACTTATGGCGCGGCAAATAACCTGTGCCGAACCTGGTCACCCGGCGCTATGCCCAGCCGGGCTGCCGCGCCGCCGCTGATCTCAAGCACAGCCAGCACGTCCCGGCCAGCGCTGATGACGTCCAGCGAGTGTGGCACGGTCTCGCGGGCAATGTGTACGATCCTGCCATCTGCGGCGATGAAGAGCATGTCAAGCGGAATGTAGGTGTTGCGCATCCACATGCCCACCTCGTAAGGCGACGGCCAGACGAAGAGCATGGCCTCGTGCTCCTGCATGGAACGACGGAACATCAACCCGCGCGAGCGTTCGGCATCGTCATCGGCGATCTCGGCTTCAAAGGTCACCTTGCTGCCGGATGCGGTCTCGATCACCAGTGGCTCGGTTGGCAGGCGGACCACCCCGTCAGCCGCTGCAGCAGGCGGCGCAAACAGCAGCATCAACGCCAGCAACGGCGCGAGCAGGATTTGGACCAAATTGGCGGTCAATTGGTGCCCGGCAGCCGGTCGTCATCCAGGCTGAGACGAACCTCGGCAGCCATCTTGCCCTTCGGCCCGTCACCGAAGCGGACGTAGATCCACTGGTCCGGTTCGATCTCTGTGATGGCCGTCTTGCGCAGCACTTCCATGTGAATGAAAATGTCCGGGCCGCCTTCACCTTCGCTGGCGAAGCCGAAGCCGCGGGTGCGGTTGAACCATTTCACCTTGGCCCGGACCCAGTCGGACCCGGCAGCCACCTGCTGATGGGTACGGGCGGTGCGCTCAACGGGGTGAATGGCGGTAGAGGTGTCCACGGACAGAACCCGAAGGCACTGGATGCCTTTCTGGCGCTGCACCGCCTCGCACACCACGCGCGTGCCTTCCAGCGGGGCGTCGAAGCCGTCACGCTTGAGGCAACTCAGATGCAGAAGAATGTCTGCAATGCCGTTGTCGGGAATGATGAAGCCGTAGCCCCGGGCCACGTCGAACCACTTGACGAAACCGGAAACCTCGAAGATCTCGACGTTGGATTCAAGTTCAGAAAGGGACAAGGGACGGGATTGAGCACTTGCCTGCTCTGTTTGCGCCTGCGTGTCCCCACCCCCAACTGGCCCGCCTTTACCAGTCATCTCTATCGCTCCCTCACATCTACGCCAACGCCATACGCCTTTGACCCTTGGTACACGATGATGAGCAACGCACCCTGATTTGTACAGACGTCCTGCCGTCAAAATGCCGGGATATTCACAATCCGCCGTGCAGCCCCTGAAACCGATGTAACCGGCAGTTGAACCGAACAATGGTTAACTGCCTGATCTGGGCGGAAAATCCGCATGAAACCTCATGAATCCGGCCGTTGTTCAACACCAGCAGCATCGTGGATACCTCACGTCATTTTTCATGGAAAGGCCACCAAATGCCGCAATCCGGAGTGAAAACAGCAGCAGGAAAGAGACGAATCACCCGTCCGCGTATGCTGCAAGCATGTCGCCGATGTCAGCTCTCAAAACCAGCTCCGCAAGGCCGTCTGCCGGGGTTGGATCACGGTTGATGATAACCAGCGGAATGCCCAGCCGCGCCGCAAGGACGGGGAAACTGGCAGCTGGCTCCACCACCAGTGAAGAGCCCACCGCCAGGAACAGGTCGCAGGCGCGGGTGAGCCGGTCCGCCCGGCGCATTTCTTCCCCGGGCATCGGCTGACCGAAAGATATCGTGGCAGTCTTGACGATGCCGCCGCAGGCCGTGCAGGCCGGCGCACCCGGATAAGCCTCCAGCTGAGACGCCACCCAGTCGAGTTCGTGCCGGGTCCGGCACGACAGACAATGGGCGTAGGTGCCGTTGCCGTGCAGTTCAACCACTTTTGACATCGGCACGCCGGCAGCCTGGTGCAGCCCGTCGATGTTCTGGGTGATGACGCCGGCAAGCCTGCCTTCACGATGCCAGCGCGCCGCTGCCCGATGGCCCCTGCCCGGCTTCACGGGACCAACCTCGTCGCGGATGTTCAAGAACCTTGTCAGGCCTTCACGGCGGGCTTCTTCCGACGACATGAACGTCGCGAAGTCGAGAGGGCGGTAGCGCTCCCAAACCCCGCCGGGAGAGCGGAAGTCGGGAATGCCACATTCGGTTGATATGCCGGCGCCTGAAAACACCACGATGCGGTTTGCCCCGGCAATGAGGCTTGCAAGCGCGTCGCGTTTGCCGTTCAAGTCATCCATCATGTCCGTTCACACAATGCCGGAGGCACACCCATGAAATACCTGCACACCATGGTTCGCGTTACCGACCTCGATCAGTCGGTCAGCTTCTTTTGCGACATTCTGGGCTTCAAGGAAACCCGCCGCTACGAGAACGAACAGGGCCGGTTCACGCTGGTGTTCGTGGCGCCGGATGAATCACCCGACTGCCCGGTGGAACTCACCTACAACTGGGATCCGGAAGAATATGGCGAGGGCCGCAACTTTGGCCACCTGGCCTATGCGGTCGATAATATCTATGAGTATTGCCAGATGCTGATGGACAAGGGCGTCACCATCAACCGCCCGCCGCGCGACGGGCGCATGGCGTTTATCCGCACGCCCGACAACATCTCCATCGAACTGCTTCAGAAGGGCGAGTCGCTGCCGGTTCAGGAACCATGGAAGTCGATGCCGAACACCGGCAAGTGGTAGGGCAACTTTAGCCATTCAGGGTGAACGGCTGCTGCTCTAGCGGGGCAGACTGCATGCACCGGATTGCGGTTCGTACGGCGGATCGCAATTCCACTCCGAGCCGGAATAGTCGAGATGCGCGTTGGCAGGAACGACCACCAGTTCACAGCTGTCGCCGGTTTGGCGATAGCCGCGTTCACACTCCCAGCTGTTTCCCGAAAAGGCTTCGCGAAAATAGGCGTTGGCCGGAATTGTCACGGCGACGCAGGCACCGTCCTGCTCCTGAAAGCCACGATTGCATTCCCAGCCTGATCCGTAAGACCGGTCCGACAGAAACGCGTTGGCAGGCACGACAATTGCCGCGCACTCTTCAGCCTGCGCCCGGTAGCCATGTTCGCACTTCCAGCCAGTTGAGACTGCGTAGCCCGTGAGATAGGCGTTGGCAGGCACCTTGATCAGGTAGCATCCACTGGGAGAGCGTGCGTAGCCCCGGTCGCATTCCCATCTGGCCCCGGAGGCATTGAGGTAGGCATGTTCGGGGATGGTGATGGCAACACAGGCGTCTTCTGACCGGCGAAAACCTCGATTGCAGTCCCAGCCTGCGCCGTAAAGTGAGCCGTTGAAGTGGGCATTATCAGGCATCGATACCTTCATGCAGTCAGTACCGGATGGACGGTATCCGTAATCACACTCCCAGCTGGAATTGTAGGCTCCCGGATGAGCGTTTAGGGGGATCGCTGAGGGGCTTGTGTCTTGCGCAAACACCGTGGCGGATGCAGCAAGCAATGCAATCAAGCCAACCGCATTGCGGCACGCCACCACTTTAAGGGAAGAGCTCATCTTTCAACCCTCCGGGAATGCGCCGCGCGCGCACCGAACGAACTGTAAAAGGTGGCGCCCTTTTGGCCATCGCGGCATATTTCAGCGGCATCGGCAATCTCATCGGATGCCGGCGCCTGGTCAGCGTTACGACCGCTGAGCCACTGGCGCTTGTCATTGCCCGGAATTTCGCCCCTTACATCGACATGCGCGGCTTCCTGGCCCGGACCCAGCTTGTTGTCCGAGAGCCTCAGTTCAAGCACACGCCCCTCGTCGGTTCGAAGCTGTAACGTCCGCTGGGGAAACACCGTCTTCAGCATTTCGGCTGACATGACGATTTCGCCATTGCAGACGACACCCGCGTAGCTGGTTGAGTATCCGTCAAACTTGAACTGGACGCGAGTGATCTCGCGTTCATCGTGCAGGATGCATCCGCTGCCTGTCAGCGTTCCAAGATATTTCATCAGCTTAAACCGTTTCCTTGCTGGCGGCTTCTGGCCGGCCTGCCCGCTGGTCGGCATTCAAGGCCGCCTCCAGCTCATCCTTGTCGATAGTGAAGACCTGGGTCTTGCCGCTGCTGACAGTCAACGCTGGCACGTGCAGCATGGTGTAGGCTCGCCTGTAGGCAATGAATGTCAGGCCAGGCACTTCTTCGTCCACCATGACCAGCCGGTAGGTTCCGGCGGGTTTTGGCCCATCCAGATGTGACAGGTTGAACTGGTGCGCAAAGGTGACCGTGCTCTCTGTTGTGCGTGCTGTCATGGCGTTGATCTCATTTCTTCGCCTTGTTTCCCTTGCCGCCAGCGGCATACAGCATGCCCTTGGTGAGGCTGTCTGAAGGTGCAGCCTCGACCGGCTTCTTGACCTGTTTGGGTTTCTTCGCTTCGCGGTTGCCGCGCATCTGACCCTTGGCCATGATGATAGTCTCCTGTTGAGTTGGTTGCCGTCACTGCGTTCTATAAGGCCGGAAAGATAACGGCCCCGTCGCTGCGGTGAGCTACGGGGCCGCAAGACGTCAATCGTCTTGTCCTGCATCAGGGCACCGCCCGCGAAGGGGCTCGCACAGGCCGCCAGTACATCCGTGGTCGGCGTTCGTGCGTGCGATGCAGAATTATGTGGTTGCCGGCGCCGGACCGGGTCCGGCGGCGGTTGGTCAGGACGCCAGTTCGAGCTTGTCAGCCGACATCTTGCCGCTGCGTGCGTCAGACACCAGTTCGTAGCGGACCTTCTGGCCCTCGGACAAGCTGGTCATGCCGGCGCGTTCCAGCGCGGAGACATGGACAAAGGCGTCCTTCGAACCATCTTCCGGCTCGATAAAACCAAAGCCCTTGCCTGCATTGAAGAATTTCACTGTTCCGTTGATCATTGTTCGTCCCTTTCAAGGAGCATCCCGCAAGCCTCACATCGAGGCTGCCAGGACGGCGTACATCGCTCACATTGTCAGGAGAGGTCTGATCACGTCGGCGTACCGGATTATCGGGGCGACACCAGACAAGTGCTTTACATACGACCGAGATATGGTGTGCCGCAGCGCACGTTACAAGGGGCACAGCCGGAGCGCGGACTGCCTGCAGCAAAGCCAGGTCACAATAAGGTCACAGTAGGCAACAAAGAATTTGCACGGCCATTGCTGGCCGCATATCCACAATGGAGGTCGCCATGAAGAAGCCCCTGCTTGCCGCCGCTGTCCTGGCCGTTCTTGCCGCCAGCCCCGGCCTTGCCCAGACGTCCGCCGACGTGAAATTCGAAGCAGGAAACTACGGCACCATGGTGAGCGGCAGCATTACCGGAAACGAATATTTCGACTACACGCTCGGCGCCAAGGCAGGCCAGGAAATGTTTGTCGAACTGAATGTGGCTGGCGGCAACGGCAATGGCTCGGCCTTCTTCAACATCCTGCCGCCGGGCAGCCAGGGCGAGGCCATTTTCATCGGCTCTATGAACGACGGCAACACGGCGAAGATCAAGCTGCCGCAGGATGGCACCTACACCATCCGGGTTTACCTGATGGGCAATGACAAGGACGCCGGCAAGACTGTCAGCTACAATGTCGACATCTCGATCCAGTAGCAGTAACCGGGCGGCCGCTAGGTCTGCACAAGCTTCCGCGCGCGGGCTTTACGCCCGCGCTGCCGCTTCGACATGTCGAATTGGGGGAAGAGGTGGTGGTACGCCCTAGGGGAATCGAACCCCTCTCTCCAGCGTGAAAGGCTAGTGTCCTAACCGATAGACGAAGGGCGCTGACCACCGGGCGATCACATAACAACCTTCTCGGGCCGATGCAAGCAGTCTTGCGGGAAAAACTGCCGCAATCCGAAAATGATATGCGAGGCCAGTCTCAGCGGGGATTTGGCACCTCGGCCACGTCGTCGATGAACAGCTGGCCTTCGCGCTTGCCGCCCCAGTCATTGATCGAAAGCCGGCCGGCGATGTGCAGCGGCATCTGCCGTTCGGCCAGCAGCAATTCGCCCAGATCAGTGCCCAGCGCGCGAAACGCAATTGCTTTCAGCCGGGTGCCGTCGGCCTGCACCAGCGTGCAGCGCACGTGGTCGGACCCGGCCAGCCCCGCATAGGTGACGCGGTGGGCGGGCAGCGCAAAGCGCGGCGCGGGGTTGGCCTGGCCAAACGGGCCTGCCCGGTCAAGGTCCTCGATGAAGGCGGGCGACACGGCAGACGCTGCAATGGCTGCGTCTATGGACAGGGTTCCGGCCTCGCTGACCGCCGCCACCTCGGCTGACAGGTGCTCCTCGAGAAACGCCCGAAGCGCGCCGATGCGGGCGGGCTCAACAGTGATGCCGGCCGCCATGGCATGGCCGCCGCCCTTCACCGCCACACCGGCCTCCACCGCCGTGCGCACCGCTGCACCCAGGTTGACGCCGGCGATGGAGCGGGCAGAGCCTGCGGCAGGCGAGCCGTCCTTCGGCAGGCCCAGCGCAAAGGCGGGCTTGTTGAAACGCTCCTTCAGCCGCGCCGCCACCAGGCCCAGCACGCCGGGGTGCCAGCCTTCGCCCGCCACCACCAGCACCGGCAGCGCGGCCTCGCGGCCCAGCATCTCCTCGGCCTGCTGAACGGCCCGGTCCACCGTGGCCATCTCGATGGCCTGGCGCTTCTTGTTCATCTCTTCCAGCGCCTGCGCCAGCTGCGAGGCATGGCCCCGGTCGGCGGAGGTCAGCAGGGCAAACCCGTCCATGGCCGAGCCGATGCGCCCGGCCGCGTTGAGGCGTGGGCCCAGCACGAAGCCCAGCGCATGGGCGTCCGGCGCACGGCTCAGCCGCGCCACGTCAGCCAGCGCCACAAGGCCGGGCCTGCCACGCCGGGCCATCACCTTGAGCCCCTGACGGACGTAAGCCCGGTTGAGGCCGGTCAGCGGCACCACGTCACACACGGTCGCCAGCGCCACGAGGTCGAGCATGGCCAGCATGTCAGGCTCGGGCCGGTCATCGGACCACCAGCCCCTTGCCCGCAACGCCTTGACCGTGGCGCCGATCAGCACCATCGCCACGCCGGCGGCGCACAAGGCCCCCTGACCCGAGGTGTCGTCCAGCCGGTTGGGGTTGATCACGGCTTCAGCCACGGGAAGCTCCTCGCCCGCCTGGTGGTGGTCCACGATCACCGTATCCATGCCGAGCTCGCCCGCCCTGAGCAGCGGGTCATGGGCCATCACCCCGCAGTCGAGCGTCAGCAACAGGCGCACGCCGGCAGCCTTGTGGTCCTCCACCGCCGCGACGGATGGCCCGTAGCCTTCTTCCACGCGGTGGGGAATGTGCACACGGGCATCGGCGCCGGCGGCGGCCAGAAACTGGTGCATCAGCGCCGAGGAGGTCATGCCGTCCACGTCATAGTCGCCAATGATGCCGATCTTCTCGCCCTGCATGATGGCGTGGGCGAGACGGTCCGCCCCGGCATCCAAGTCTGCCATGGCGGCCGCTGCCGGCATCAGGTCGCGCAGCGTCGGATTGAGATAGCTGTCAGCCGTTTCCGGCGTTTGCCCGCGCGCCGCCAGCAAGCGCCCCAGCACCGGGTTCACCCCGGCCTGCTGACTGATGGCTTCCGCCATGCGCTCGGCGCCAGGGCGCGCCACCCAGCGCCGGCCCGTTACCGAGCGTTCGACGTTCAGGAATGCCTTGTCCGGACGGCTCACACTTTTCTGCGGTTCTTGATCCAGCGCACGGTGCCGGTGGCGGAGCGCATCACCACTGTCTCGGTGGTGATGTAACCGGGGCCGAACTTGACGCCCGACAACATGCCGCCATCGGTGACACCGGTTGCCGCGAACATCACGTCGCCTGCCGCCATCTCGTTCATCGAGAACTTGGCGTCCGGGTCCTTGACGCCCATCTTGCGGGCGCGGTCACGGTCCTCGGGCTTGTTGAACACCAGCCGGCCCTGCATCTGGCCCCCGATGCAGCGCAGCGCGGCCGCCGCCAGCACGCCTTCCGGCGCGCCGCCGATGCCGATGTAGATGTCGATGCCGGTGGCGGCCGGGTCGGTGGTGTGGATGACGCCGGCCACGTCACCGTCGGTGATCAGGCGGATGCCGGCGCCGGCCTCGCGGACCTTGGCGATCAGTTCGGCATGGCGCGGGCGGTCGAGGATGCAGGCGGTGATCTGGTCAGGCTTGCAGCCCTTGGCCTTGGCCAGCGCGCGGATATTTTCGGCCGGGTCGGCGTCGAGGTCGACCACGCCGTCCGGATAGCCGGGACCGATGGCGATCTTGCTCATGTAGCTGTCGGGCGCGTGCAGCAGGCTGCCACCTTCGGCCATGGCAATCACGGCCAGCGAGTCGGGCATTGCCTTGGCGCACAGCGTGGTGCCTTCCAACGGGTCCAGCGCGATATCGATGCGCGGTCCCTTGCCGGTGCCGACCTTCTCGCCGATGTACAGCATCGGCGCTTCGTCGCGTTCACCCTCGCCGATCACCACCATGCCATCCATGTCGATGCCGTTGAGCGCGGTGCGCATGGCGTCCACGGCAAGCTGGTCAGCCTGCTTTTCGTTGCCGCGGCCGCGCAAGGTGGCGGCGGCGATGGCGGCCGCCTCGGTAACGCGGGCAATCTCGATGGTCAGGATGCGGTTCAGCATGATCGTGTTCGGTCCTTCAGTCAGCATGGACGGCGGCGTACGCGGCATCCACTAGCAGGCATTTCCTCAAAAGACGTTTCTAAAGCCGTTCGATTCGCACCATTCGCGGACGCGAGGCAACATGACCCTGCGCCTCGATCTTGTCCAGCGCGGTGCGCATGGCGCTTTCCAGCGTGTCATGGGTGATCAGCACGAAGGGCGCAATGTCGGCCCCTGCCTTCGAGCGGCTCATGGCCGGACCGCGCTGGATGACGCTCTCGATGGACACGCCCGCATCGGCGAACGCCTTGGCGACGCCTGCCAGTTCGCCCGGCCGGTCGAGCATGTCCAGCGCCACGTAGTAGCCGCCGGAATGGGCGCGCATGGCGGCGCGGCGGAACGGCTTGAGCTTGTCTGCCGGCACGCCGAACACCGGCACGCGGGCGCCCCTGGCGATGTCGCAGATGTCAGCCACCACGGACGAGGCGGTCGGGTGGCCGCCGGCGCCGCGGCCCTCCAGGAACAGGGTGCCGGAGAAGTCGCCCTGCAGCACCACGGCGTTGAAGGCATCGCCCACATCGGCGATGGGTGAGCCCGCCGGCACCAGTGTCGGATGTACGCGCTGCTCTATGCCGTCCTCGGTGCGGCTGGCCACGCCAAGCAGCTTGAACTTGTAGCCCATGGACGAGGCATTGCGGATGTCGGCCAGCGTAATGTCCTCGATGCCTTCGATATAGATGTCGTCAAGCGCCACCTCGGTGCCGAAGGCGAGCGAGGTGAGGATCACCAGCTTGTGGGCGGTGTCGAAGCCGCCAATGTCGAAGGTCGGGTCGGCCTCGGCATAGCCCAGGTCCTGGGCTTCCTTCAGCACGTCGGCAAAGTCGCGGCCCTCGGCCTCCATCTTGGTGAGGATGAAGTTGCAGGTGCCGTTGAGAATGCCGAACACCCGGCTGACGGCGTTGCCCGCGAGGTTTTCGCGCAGCGTCTTGATGACTGGAATGGCGCCTGCCACCGCCGCCTCATAGTTCAGCGCCACGCCGGCTTCATCAGCCAGCCGGGCCAGCGCCAAGCCATGGCGGGCGAGCAGCGCCTTGTTGGCGGTGACGACGTGCTTGCCCGCCTTTAATGCGGCTTCCACGCTGGCGCGCGCCGGTCCTTCGTCGCCGCCTATCAGTTCGACCAGCACGTCGACATCGGCAGAGGCCGCCATCTGAGCGGGATCGTCAAACCACTTGAAGGCCGACAGGTCGTGACCGCCCCGGTCCTTCGACTTCGTCCGCGCCGACACTGCCGTCACCTTCACCGCACGGCCGCAACGGTCCGCAATCAGGCCGCCGTGACGGGACAGTTCGTCAAGAACGCCGGTGCCGACCGTGCCAAGGCCGGCGAGGCCAATGCGCAAGGGGTCATTCATGTGAAAATGCCTGCCAAGTTCAAGAGTGCCCAGAAATCGAGACTTCCTTGCACTGTTTGGCCGGGGTTTTCAAGCGCCTGCCCGCCCCGGCTTGCTGCAGGCAATCAATCGGCACGAAACCATGGTAGTCTTGTCACATTGTGGAGTTGCTCTAAGCTGCATATCCGCGAAGTTCGATCCCTAGCCCGCTGGCGGTACCAAGATGTCAAAGAACACGCCTGCCCACGATCCGTCCGGCTTCACGCTGCCCGACCCGATGAAGCTGATGGACAACCTGTCCAAGGCGCTGCAGATCGGGGCGAGCCTCGCGCAGCGGATGGCCGAGAGGCAGCAGCAGGAAGGCATGAGCACGGCTGACCCGGAAGAGGCGATGAAGCCGGTTGAGCCGGTGCTCAAGACGTTTACCGAGATCGCCCAGTCCTATGCCCAGCATCCGGAACGCTGGGCCGAGGCCAGCTGGCAGCTGTGGCAGGGCTATGCGCAACTGATGCAGAACACCTGGTCGCGAATGCTGGGCGAGAACCCGGCGCCGGTGATCACGCCGGACCGGTCCGACAAGCGGTTCAAGGATCCCGACTGGTCCAACAACCAGATGTTCGACTTCTTCAAGCAGGCTTACCTGCTCACCGCGCGCTGGGCGCACGACACCATTTCAGCCTCGGCAGACGTGGACGAAGCCACCCGGCACCGGGCGCGGTTCTATTTCGACCAGATCGCCAACGCCATGGCGCCGACGAACTTCGCCTTCACCAACCCGGAAGTGCTGAAGCAGACGCTGGCGACCAGCGGCGAGAACCTTGTTCACGGCATGCAGAACCTCGCCCGTGACATCGAGGCCGGCCATGGCTCGTTGAAGATCAAGCAGACCGACATGTCCGCCTTTGCGCTGGGTGAGAACATGGCGCTGACGCCAGGCACCGTCGTCTACCAGAACGACCTGATGCAGCTGATCCAGTATGCGCCCACCACCGACAAGGTGCGCGAGGTGCCGCTGCTGATCGTGCCGCCATGGATCAACAAGTTCTACATTCTCGACCTCAACCCCAAGAAGTCGTTCATTGCCTGGTGCGTCAGCAAGGGGCTGACGGTGTTCGTGATCTCGTGGGTGAACCCGGATGCGAAGCTGGCGCAGAAGGGCTTTGCCGACTACATGCGCGAGGGCGTGCTGGAGGCGCTGACCCAGATCGAAAAGCAGACCGGCCAGCACAAGGTCAACACCATCGGCTACTGCATCGGCGGCACGCTGCTGGCGTCCACGCTGGGCTACATGGCGGCGAAGGGCGACGACCGGATCAACTCCGCCACCTTCTTCACCACGCAGGTCGACTTCACCCATGCCGGCGACCTCAAGGTGTTCGCCACGAAGGAGCAGATATCGGCGGTCGAGGACAAGATGAACCGCGAGGGCTTTCTGGACGGCAAGGACATGGCCAACGCCTTCAACCTGCTGCGCTCCAACGACCTGATCTGGTCGTACGTGGTCAACAACTACCTGAAGGGCCGCGACCCGATGCCCTTCGACCTGTTGTACTGGAACGCCGACCCGACGCGGATGCCGGCAGCGACGCACTCGTTCTATCTGCGCGAATGCTACCTCAACAACCACCTGTCACAGGGCAAGATGACGCTCGACCAGGTGCGCATCGACCTGTCGAAGGTCAACGTGCCGGTCTACAATCTCGCCGCGCGCGAGGACCACATCGCGCCGTTGCCATCGGTGTTCAGGATCGGCGAGTTCATGGGCGGTGAGACGGAACTCGTGGTGGCGGGCTCCGGCCACATTGCCGGCGTGATCAACCCGCCGGAAAGCGGCAAGTACCAGTACTGGACCAACAGGAAGGGTGCCAAGTCGCTTGACGAGTGGTTCAAGGGCGCGGAAGAGCACCCCGGCTCCTGGTGGCCGCACTGGAAGGACTGGGTGAAGGAGCGCTCGGGCAAGAAGGTGCCGGCGCGCGACCCCGAACTCGGGCCGTTGCAGCCCATCGAACCGGCGCCCGGCAGCTATGTGAAGGTAAAGAGCTAGGGCGGAAATCCCTCAGGTTGCTGATGTGCCGACGCCTGCTTTTCGCCAATTGCGAACGTTGCCTTGGCAACCGGTTTAGTCCGGAAGGTGCCAAAACTTGCCGTCAGCCACACTTGCAAGTCCTCAGATCGAAACTTCGAACCGGGCACATTCCATGCCCGCGCCAGAACCGCGTGCAGAATCCAGGACGGAAACGCGGGATCAATGCATCTCGGCCGGGAATGGTGACCAGACGCGTGTCGAACCGAACGCCATGACGTGGAAGCTTGCTGCCGCCGGCTTGAACGTCGCCTGCGGCTTCATCGCCGAGACGATCTGCTACAATCCGGCAGATGGGAAAGACAGGAAGCGGCCTCCCAACTCCTTTGCAACGGAGCCTTGACGTCCGTCTTCAGTGCGCTGGTCCGTGACCGCCCAGCGGAATGGCGACATTGAAGTAACCCGAGTGACCTTCAAGACGGTTTTCGGCACCGAACTCGTAGAAATAGCGCAGGTTGGTCATGACGGGGGTCTGGCCAATGACGAACGTGTAGTCCATGGCCGGCCCGATACCAAACACCTGGCCTTCGAACGCACCAAGTTTCGCACCAGAACCGCTGTCGCCGCTGATCTGCGTCAGACCGTAGCCATTCACGCCGATACTGAAGGTCTTGGAGAGATGCTTCATCGCGGCGGCTTCAAAATGGAACTCGTTGCCGGACTTGTAGTTCGTGTCCGGGTTTTCGTCGAAGTTGAAGGTGAAACCTGCCGCGCCAGATAGTTCGATGCCGGACTCGGGATTGAGATAGGTGACGGCGCCCGTGGCATCCAGAATCCAGCGATTGAAGCCGATGTTGACGGGGTTGCCCAGATCCCATTGGCCGATCGGGATGTTCAAGAGTGTTCCCAGCGTGTAGTGCAGGTTGCCGTCGTGCCAGCCCAGTGTCGTACCGAACACCGTATCGCCGAATGCCCAGTTGTCGCGCTCTGCAGTGAGAGGAACCGGCACGCCCAAAGGTAGATCCAGGAAAGCGTTCGCCTGCAAATGCTTGTAGCCGATTGGCTGCGTCACCGTTGTCTGACGTCAGCGCCTATGGGACAGATTTGAGGTTTTCTCAACGGAGGATTTCTGGTTCATCGCAGCCATCATGGAGCGAAGATGAACAAGAAATCCGGAACATCGAAAGACGCGGCTGACAAGCTGGTCAAGGGGATTCGCCGCAAGACGCGTAAGCAGTACTCGGCGGAAGAGAAGATCAGGATCGTGCTGGCCGGCCTTCGCGGCGAGGAGAGCATTGCCGCCTTGTGCCGCCGAGAAGGGATCAGCGAGAGCCTGTATTACACTTGGTCGAAGGAATTTCTCGAGGCGGGCAAGCAGCGCCTTGCCGGAGACACGGCCCGTCAGGCAACGGCCCCTGAGGTGAAGGACCTGCGTTCTGAAGCAGCGGCTCTGAAGGAGGTCGTGGCCGACCTGACTCTGGAAAACCGTCTGCTCAAAAAAAGCATGATCGGGGATGGGGAGTACGAGGCATGAGGTACCCCGCATCCGAGAAGCTGGAGATCATCCGCACTGTCGAGGCCTCGCATTTGCCAGTCCATCAGACGCTGTCGATGCTCGGCATCCCCCACGCCACGTACTACCGCTGGTATGATCGTTGGTCCGAGGGCGGGCTTGACGCGCTGGAGGACACGGCACCGCATCCAGGCTCTGTGTGGAACCGGCTCCCCGATGAGACGCGGGCGAACATCATCGAGTTCGCGCTCGAACATGAGGATCTGACGCCGCGCGAGCTGGCCGTGAAATACACCGACGAGAAGCAGTATTTTGTCTCGGAATCCTCGGTTTACCGCATCCTGAAGGCCGAAGATCTGATCACGGCACCGGCGCATATCGTGATGAAGGCGGCCAATGAGTTCCGGGACAAAACCACGCGCCCCAACGAGCTGTGGCAGACCGACTTCACCTATCTGAAGGTCCTGGGCTGGGGCTGGTTCTACCTCAGCACCATCCTGGACGATTACAGCCGCTACATCATCGACTGGAAGCTCTGCACCACCATGAAGGCCGAGGATGTGACCGCCACGCTCGATCTGGCGTTGAAAGCCTCAGGCTGCGACAGCGCAACCGTGGTCGCCAGGCCAAGACTGCTCAGCGACAACGGCTCGTCTTACATCGCCGGCGAGTTGGCCGACTATCTCGACGAAAAGGGCATGAACCATATCCGTGGTGCGCCTTACCACCCACAGACCCAGGGCAAGATCGAGCGATGGCACCAGACCATGAAGAACCGCGTGCTTCTGGAGCATTACTTCTTGCCCGGCGATCTCGAACGCCAGATCGGCGCCTTCGTCGAGTACTACAACACGCAACGTTATCACGAGAGCCTCGGCAACCTGACACCCGCCGACGTCTACTTCGGGCGGTCCGAACAGATCCTGAAACAGCGAAAGGAGATCAAGCGGAAAACCATGATCACGCGGCGCTTGCGCCACGAAACTGAAAACGCATAAACTTAATCAAGGATGCGCCAGAACCTCCAATACCGAAAACGCTCAAGTGTCCCAAATTATCTGACGACGGACAAACACGCTATTTGACAAGATAGTCGCCTACCAGGCCTGAGGCCGCCTACCATTTCGTGACAAACGTCAGGGGGCGATCAGGCGGTGCTACCGAACGTGACGGTAGCTGTTGCAATGATGTCTACTGGGCTTGCCCTCAGGCCAAACGCAAAGCGGCATGTACCCTATGTCATTCTGCTATCGAAAAAGTCCGGTTGCCGGCGTAATTCCCTTTGGTGACAAATCCCCTCAAACGCCTCGATAGCTGGGCTTTGGATATCTCGAAGCGGCCGCTCTTGGCACATTCCGGACATCCCCAGACGCAGTCGAAAAAGTCTGCTTTCTGGGTCCAAACAGCCATCCTGGGAAATTGCGATCTCTGTCGGCAGGAGCAAGCAAATAGCCAAAAACACCTCCGCGCATTCGTTCTACGGACAGACATTGAAGACTTGCGTGTCACTTTCCCTGAACGCTTCAACGTTTTCCGTCATAGCTCGCGGAAATTCCCTGTTCGCCCAATAATTTTCCCTGTTGGGGGATGCAGGGAATTTCAAACAGAGACTGGTTGGCGACAGACTGCACCCACCACCATCCACCCATGATGCTTGCAAGTCACCGGAGAAACACCATCCCACACAGATGACCATCGAGCCGCAGTTCAGCCCGCGGCCCGGGCTGCCCGTACCTTGCCCCTGGCCGGCTTCTTCGGCTCGGATTGCTCTTCTGCCATCGCCTTGCGCGCCGAGATGAAGGTGTAGAACATCGGCACCACGAACAGCGTGAACAAGGTGCCTATCGCCATGCCGGTGGCAATCACAAGGCCCATGGAGAAGCGCGCAGCCGCGCCTGCCCCGGTTGCAGTCAGCAGCGGGATCACGCCAAGCACCATGGCGGCGGTGGTCATCAGGATCGGGCGCAACCGTACCGTGGCAGCCTTCTCGATCGCCGCGCGCCGGCTGGCGCCATGCTGGCGCTGCTGTTCATTGGCAAATTCCACCATCAGGATGCCGTGCTTGGTGATCAGGCCTATCAGGGTGATCAGCCCCACCTGGGTGTAGATGTTGAGCGTCGACAGGCCAAGGTTCAGGAACACCATGGCGCCGAACAAAGACAACGGCACCGACATCAGGATGATGAACGGATCGCGGAAGCTTTCGAACTGCGCTGCCAGCACGAGGTAGATGATCAGTATTGCCAGGCCGAAAGCGATCAGCAGCGTGTTACCGGCGATCTTCTCCTGCCGCGACTGGCCGATATAGTCGACGAAGAAACCGGCCGGCATCACCCGTTGCGCAATCTGTTCGATTTCGGCAAGTCCGTCCGAACTCGTTACCGTGGGCAACGGGATGCCGGAAATGGTTGCCGAGTTGAGCTGGTTGAACTGCTCGATGGCGGCCGGAGCCGGCCGGGTTTCGAAGCTGACCAAAGCCGACAACGGCACCATCGACCCACTGGCTGAACGCACGTAATACTTGCCGAGCAGTTCCGGGTTGGTGCGGTCCTGCTGGCGGACCTGGGTAATGACGTCGTAGCTGCGGTTCTCGCGGTCGAACTTCGAGATCGACGCGCCCCCCACCAGCGCACCCAGCGTCGTGCCGATGTCACTGACCTGCACGCCCAGCGAGGCGGCACGGTCGCGGTCGATGATGATGCGCGCCTGCGGGGTTTCGAACGACATGGAGTTCTGCACCACGATGAAGCGGCCGCTGGCTTGCGCCTGCTTGCGAATTTCTTCAGCCACTTCGTAGACCTGTTCGGGGCTTCCGAGGGAGCGGATGACGAACTGCACGGGCAGCCCGCCGCCGGTACCCGGCAGCGAGGGCCGCGAGAACACAAAGGCCTGCACACCGGGGCTGGCTGATACCGCTTTCTGGATGTCCTGCTTGGTCTGTGCAGCAGGCCTGGTGCGTTCGCTCCAGTCCTTCAGCTTGAAGCCGAAGAAACCGCCGCCGCCGCCGTCATTGCCGACGATGGAGAACGAGTCGCTGATTTCGGGCACTTCGTCGCGCAGCTTGTGGAACTCTCGAACGTAGAACTGCGAATAGTCGGAGTTGGCGTACTTGGGTGCGTTGACGATGCCCAGAAAGACGCCCTGATCCTCTTCCGGCGCCAGTTCAGAGGACGTGTTGAGGAACAGGAACCCGGTGGTGCCGATCATGGCGGCCACCATGATGAGTGTGGCCCAGCGAACGTTGAGGGTTGCCGACAGCATGGCGTGATAGCGGTTCTCGATCCATGTGAAGGTGCGCTCCACAAGTCCGGAGAAGCCCTTGGGACCGCCTTCGCCATTAGGCTTGAGCAGCTTCGAGGCCATCATCGGAGACAGGGTGACGGCGACAATGCCGGAGATGATGACCGCACCGGCAAGCGTGAAGGCGAACTCGCGGAACAGCGCGCCGGTAAGCCCCTGGGCAAAGCCGATCGGTGCATACACCGCGGCCAGCGTGATGGTCATCGACACGATGGGTCCGAAGATCTCCTTCATCCCCGTGATCGCGGCATCGACGGGCTTGTAGCCTTCCTCGATATGCCGATGGATGTTCTCCACCACGACGATCGCGTCGTCTACCACCAGCCCGATGGCCAGCACCATCGCCAGCAGCGTGAGCAGGTTGATGGAGAAGCCGAGTGCGTACAGGAAGATGCAGACGCCGACGAGCGACAGCGGAATGGTGACGATGGGGATCACCACCGAGCGGAACGAGCCCAGGAAGATGAGAATGACAAGCACCACGATGATCACGGCCTCGGTGATCGTCATGAACACTTCATCGATGGATGCCTGGATGAAGCTCGATGCGTCATAGACCACTTCCGCCGTCATGCCTTCCGGCAAGGTGGACTGCATGGCTTCCACTTCCGCATGCACGAGATTTGCCACGTCCAGCGGGTTTGCCGAAGGAGTGGTGGTCACGCCGATGAAGGTGCCCTCGCGGCCGGAGAACATGACCTTCACGTCGGTCGATTCCGGCCCCAGTTCGACGGTCGCCACATCCCGCAGGCGCACGATCTCGTCGCCCCTGGCCCGCAACGGCAACTGGCCGAACGCCTCCGGCGTCTGCAACGTGGTCTGGGAGTCGAGACGGTAGGCGACGAATTCGTTCTCGGTCTTGCCCGGTGCGGACAGGAAGTTGGCTGCGCGAATTGCGGCAACCACATCGGCAGCGGTAACGTTTCGCGAAGCCAGTCGCAGCGGGTCGATCCATATGCGCATGGCAAAGTTCTGGCCGCCAAGGATCTGCGCGTCGGCCACGCCTTCCAGCGTCGACAGGCGCGGCTGCACCACCCGCACCAGGTACTCGGTCACCTGCTGCGGCGTCATCTGCGGGCTGGCGAAAGTAAGATACATCAGCGCGAAGGACTGGCCTGTCCCCTTGGCGACGATCGGGTCTTCGGCATCGGACGGCAGCGAGGCGCGAACGGCCTGCACCTTGGCGTTGACTTCGGTCAGGGCTGCATTGGGATCGCTGTCCAGCTTCATCTGGACGCTCACCGTACTGACGCCCAGACGGCTGGTGGAAGTGACGTAGTCGACCCCTTCGGCGCTGATGACGGCCTTGGCGATCGGCGTGGTGATGAAGCCCTGGATCAGATCTGCCGAGGCCCCGACATATGCCGTGGTGACCGTGATGGCGGTCTCCTTGACTTCCGGGTATTCACGCAGTTGCAGGTTCACCATGCCCTGCAGACCCAGCAACAGGATTAGCAGGGAGACGACGGTAGACAGTACCGGGCGCCGCACGAATGTTTCGGTCAAGGTCATCGCCGTATCGCCTATCGAGATGCCGTTGCCTTGGTGATGTCGACAGAGTTGTCCACCTTCACGCTGGCGCCGGGCTGGAGCTTGTTCTGCCCCGCGGTGACAATGACGTCGCCTTCTGCAAGACCGTCAAGAATTTCTATGCCTTGCCCCTCGCGCCGGCCGGTCTTGACGAAAACCTGGCGCAGCATCTGTCCGTCTGCGGTTGCCCCCTCGCGGTCATCGGGAACGACCTTGTAGACGTAGTCGCCATAGAGCGAAGTGACGACGGAGGTTTGCGGCACGGCAATCACGCCGGGTTCGGCCGGCAGATCGATGCGCACATGCAGGAAGCGGCCGGGAATGATGGTCTCGCCTGCATCCTCGGTGATATCCGCGCGCACGCTGACGAGCCGGGTCTGCGGATCACCGCGCGGATCAATGCCGGTAATCCGCCCGCTGAGGCCGAGCTTGTCTTCCACGAAGCCGAAGCGGACCGTTTGCCCCATCGACACCTGGGCGATGAACTGTTCAGGCACGGCGAAATCTACCGCGATGTTGTCAAGGTCCTGCAAGGTGGCCACAACGGTGCCGGCAGAGACGTACTCGCCAACCTCGATGCGCGGAATGCCGATGGTGCCGGAGAACGGCGCTTCAAGAGACTTCAGTTCGATGGCCGCCCTGGTGCGGGCAAGCTTGGACAAGGCAGCGTCGAGATCGGCCGTGACCTTGTCGAACGCCGCTTCACTGTCGTACCCCGACTTGCGCAACCGCCGGCTGCGCTCCTCGGCTGCACGGGCAACCTTTACCCCCGCTTCCGCATCGATCAGATCGGCACGTTCAACGGCATCATCGAGTTGCACCAGCAACTGGTCCTTGGTGACCTTGTCATTGGCCTCGAAGGCAATGCGCTTGACAATGCCGTTGATCTGCACGGCCAGTTGCACGCCCTGCGCAGCCCGCGCGGTGCCTATTGCTGCGATGCCGGGCGTCCAGGTATCCGGCTTGACCTCGATTGTGGACACGACCTGTGACGGCGGCTTCTGATTGGCGAAGAACTGGCCGATCATTTCCTGCCGGAAGAAGTTGAACCAGACCAGCCCGGCGCAGACAGCAAGCGCCAGTACGGCTGCCAGTCCCCCAAAAAAGTGCTTTCTCATCAAATTCACCTGCGAGTGCTTGTGCGGCGCACAATAGACTGCTGCATTGCATCACCTCAAGCCGGGGCACGTCATGGCTGTCCGCGCACTGAAGCATGGCTCCAGCCCCGAAAATTACAGTCATACCTTATTGCCGCCATAGTCAAATGATGACCGACGGCTCCCTCCCGCAAATCATGCGGGCGGCGAGCCACCGCCTTCACAGAGCCACGCGTTCGCGCCGGGCCGGGGATTTCAGGTCAGCATCAAGGAGTTCGCGAGCAGCACGATGGCCATCGTAAACGGCGGTGGCGATCAATCCGGGCGCCCGGCAGTCGCCGATGCGGACCAGCGTCTTCAACTCGGATGCCCTCCCGTCCAGTTCCTGCCAGAGCTGGTCTTGGGGCTCGCGCGAGGTGACCGGGACCAGAGTGCCGCAAGGCATTGTCAGCACCTCGCCGGTATAAGTGTGCTCGAACCTCGCCTCGCCGTGCTGCAGCCGGATCAAGGCATGGTTGAGAATGATGCGGATGCCGAGCTCGTGCAGCCTGCCATGCACCCTTGCCTGTTCGGTGGTGCGGGTGGACCAGTCCGCCACCCTTGGTGCGCTGGCGACATAACTGACGTCAAAACCCTCAACGGCCAGCAATTCGGCCAGCGCAGATGCCATGTAGTAGCCGTCATCGTCGTAGACCACGACCGCGCTGCCCTGCTGGGGGCGGCTGCCGCCCATGATGTCATCCAGGCTCATCGCGCCTTCCGGCCCCAGCCCGTCAACAGGCAGATTGCTGGACCGGCCGCGGCCATCGGTGCGCCAGTGGCTGCCGGTTGCAATCATCACGTTGGGGGCGTCACTGCCAAGGATGTCGTCCGCCGTCATCGGGCTGCCCGGATACAGCGACACGTTGGCCAGTTGCGAAAGCTGCTGCAGCCGGTAGTCCCGCACCCTGATCCACTCTGAAAGCCCGGGCAATCGTGCTTCCCGGCACACCCGTCCGCCCAGCTCGTGCGCTGCGTCGGCAAGCAGCACCGTGTGGCCCTGTCTCGCCAGCACAAGCGACGCTTCCAGCCCGGCAGGGCCCGCGCCAACCACGAGCACCGTCTCTTGATTGCTTGCCCGCGCAACGCGTTCGGGGTGCCAGCCGCGCCGCCATTCCTCGCCCATGGTGGGATTTTGCGTGCAGCGGATCGGCACGCCCTGACCATCGCCCGCATAACAGATGTTGCAGCCGATGCATTCCCTCACTTCATCCAGCCGGCCATCCCGTATCTTGGCCGGCAGGAAGGGGTCGGCAATCGACGGCCGGGCAGCGCCGACGAGATCAAGAATGCCCCGCCTTACCTGCGACACCATCGTGTCCGGCGAGGTGAAGCGGCCGACGCCCACCACCGGCTTGCCGGTCAACTGGCGCACATGGGCCACCTTGTCTTCAAGGCTCGCTTCCTTGACGAAGCGCGACACGCCCATCTCGTGGCCATAGTCTGCCACCGTCACATCGAACAGGTCGCAAAGGGGCGCAAGGCTCGCCAGCAGTTCATCGCGCCCCTCGCTGGAGCCGTCCTCGTTGTCAACCTCAATGCGCACGGCCAGCGCGCTGCTTTCTCCGGCCAGGTTGCGGGCGTCCTCCAGCAGTTCGCGGATCAGCCGCGACCGGTTGTGCATCGAGCCGCCATATTCGTCGGTCCGCCGGTTCAACGCCGGGTCGAGAAACTGCGCCAGCAGGTAGGTGTGGGCCGCGTAGACGTAGATGATATCGAAGCCTGCATCGCGCGCGCGGCCCACCGCGTCGAGGTGCCAGCGGCGGAACTGGCGAATGTCGTCCTTGTCCATGCGCTGGGCCTGCCATGGATCGTTGGAGACCGGCAGGCTTTCCGGCGCCAGCGGCGTGGCGCGCGAATGCAGGTTGGAGGAGCGCAAGCCGCCGTGCCACAACTCCACCCCCGCCAGCGCGCCGTGGCCGTGCACCTTCTCCGTCATCAGCGCCAGGTTGCGCACATCCTGGTCATCCCACAACGAGCAGAACGGAAACGGCAGATCGTCGGAGGTGGGATGGATCGAGCAGTACTCGGTGTTGACCACGCCCCACCCACCCTCAGCCTTGACCTCGCGCATGGCGGCCAGCGTCTGCGGCAGGACATAGCCCATGCCGGTGCAGTGGGGCACCTGGTAGAAGCGGTTGGGCGCTGTGACAGGCCCGATCTTCACCGGTTCGAACAGGATGTCGTAGCGTGGGTCGCGCATCACGGTGCCGGCGCAGCCGCCTGGGCCTGGGCCTGCTGCTCATCCAGTTGCCGCTGGCGGTCTGCCCGCATCATCAGGACACCTGCCAATACAACGCCGATGGTCACGATGCAGACGATGATGGTGGCGAGCGCATTGATGTCCGGCGTCACGCCAAGCTTCACCTTCGAGAAGATCAGCATGGGCAACGTGGTGCCGCCGGGGCCGGAGGTGAAGCTGGCGATCACCAGATCATCCAGCGACAGCGTGAACGCCAGCAGCCAGCCGGAAATCATGGCCGGCGCAATGATCGGCAAGGTGATGTCCCACAGCACGCGCAACGGTGTGGAGCCGAGGTCCATCGCGGCTTCCTCGACCGACTGGTCCATGGAGGTCAGCCGGGACTGAACGATAATCGCGACATAGGCCATGGAGAAGGTAATGTGGGCGAGCGTGACCGTATTGGCGCCGCGCCCGCTGGGCCAGCCGATCAGCACTTCAAGGCTGACGAACAGCATCAGCAGCGACAGGCCGGTGATGACGTCAGGCATGATCAGCGGCGCCGAGATCATGCCCGAGAACAGGGTGCGGCCCTTGAACCGGCCAAGCCGCGCCAGCGTCAGCCCGGCCAGCGTGCCGAGTATGGTGGCGAAGGTGGCCGAGACCACGGCAATCCGAAGGGACAGCAGCGCTGCATCGATCACCTGGTCGTTCTGCAAAAGCTTGCCGTACCACTCGGTCGAGAACCCGCCCCAGACGGTGGCAAGCCGCGAGGCGTTGAACGAGTAGGCCATCATGATCAGGATCGGCACGTAGAGGAACGCGAAGCCGAAGCACAGCACCGAGAGGATGAAGACCGAGCGCTTCTGCATCACTCAACCCCCTCTGCCCTGGCGTTGTAGTGGTTGAAGATCATGATCGGCACCACCAGCAGGAACAACAGCACCACCGCCACCGCCGATGCCACCGGCCAGTCGCGGTTGAGGAAGAACTCGTCGAACAGGACGCGTCCGATCATCGGGCTGTCGGCGCGGCCCAGCAACGCGGGGATGACGTACTCGCCGGTGGCCGGAATGAACACCAGCATGGACCCGGCGATGATGCCCGGCAGCGACAGCGGCAAGGTGACGTCGATGAACGTCCGGAAGGGCCTGGAACCGAGGTCCATGGCGGCCTCGTTGAGCGTCATGTCAAGCCGTTCCAGGTTGGCGTACAGCGGCAGGATCATGAACGGCAGGTAGGAGTAGACGATGCCGACATAGACCGCGAACTCGGTGTTCATCATCGGGATCGGGTCATTGATGATGCCGAGCCATATCAGCAGGTTGTTGATGGTACCGTTGTTGCCGAGCAGGCCCATCCACGCATAGATGCGCAGCAGGAACGACGTCCAGAACGGCAGGATGATCAGCAACAGCAGGATGTTGCGCCTGGCGCCCGAGGCCCGCGCGATGCCGTAGGCCATCGGATAGCCGATAAGCAGGCACAGGACAGTGGAGATGGCGGCGATCTTCAGTGAGTTGAGATAGCCGGTATAGTACAGGGAATCCTCAACTAGGTAGCCGAAGTTGGTGGCGAAGTTCTCCTTCAGCGCAGCCCAGCTTGCAGGCATCGTGAAAGGTGGAATCGAGTAGGCGGCGGCAGAGACCGAGATGACGGCGACAATGAAGAACGGCGTCAGGAAGAACAGCAGCAGCCAGATATAAGGCGCCCCGGTTACAATGCGTTTCCAGCCATCCTTGTTGAGCCAGCGGGTAAACCGGCCGGCCTGCTGGCGCGGCTGCACTGCCTGCGCTGGCGCCGTTGTCTCGCTCATCAGCGTTCCTCCGGCAAGACGATTGCGGAGCGCGAATTCCAGGTGAGCCAGACCTTGTCTTCCCAGTCCACCTGCCTGTCCGCCTCGCCCAGACGTTCGTCGTTGACCCGGCTGACACGGATGAGGCTGCCGTCAGGCAGCTTGACCCGGTAGAGCGAGTCCTTGCCGAAATACCCGAGGTCCAGCACTTCGCCCTGCACGGCGTTCACACCAACCGAGCGCGGCTTCTTGCGGCTGATGGTGATCTTCTCCGGGCGGATGGCCACCGACACCCTGTCCCCGGCTGCGATGCCGTTGGCGGCCTCTGCCTCCACAGCGCAGCCAAGCACAGGTGCCGAGATGCGCGCCTTGCCGGCCTTCACGGTCTCGACAACGCCGTCAAACAGGTTGATCGAGCCGATGAAGTCGGCCGTGAAGCGGGAATTCGGAAACTCGTAGATATCGGTGGGCGTGCCGACCTGGCGGATCACGCCCCGGTCCATGATGGCGATACGGTCAGCCAGCGTCATCGCCTCTTCCTGGTCGTGCGTGACCACGATGAAGGTAATGCCGAGCTTGTTCTGGATGTTCATAAGCTCGAACTGGGTCTGCTCACGCAGCTTCTTGTCCAGCGCGCCGAGCGGCTCGTCCAGCAGCAGCACCTTCGGGCTCTTGGCAAGCGCACGGGCAAGCGCGACACGCTGGCGCTGGCCGCCGGAGAGCTGGTGCGGCTTGCGGCCAGCAAATTGCGTCAGCTGCACCATGTCGAGAAGTTCTCGGACCCGGTCCTTGCGCTGGGCGTCGGTCATCTTTTCGTGCTTGAGACCGTAGCCGACATTCTTCTCGACGCTCATGTGCGGGAAAAGCGCATAGGACTGGAACATCATGTTGGCCGGCCGGTCGAACGGAGCGACGCCACTCATGTCCTGCCCGTCGATCATGATGCGGCCGCTGGTGGGAGCCTCGAAACCCGCCAGCATGCGAAGAAGCGTGGTCTTGCCGCAGCCGGACCCGCCCAGCAGCGCAAACAATTCGCCGCGCCCTATATCCAGCGAAACGTTGTCGACAGCGGTGAAGCCGCCAAATTTCTTGGTCACGTTTTCGATCCGGATGAAAGCCGGAGCGGGTGTCTGTTCGGTTGTTGCCGTCATTCAGCCAGTGCCCCTTGCGTGCATAAGCAAAACGCCCACAAGGCAATTGAATACCTTGCGGGCGAAAGGTGCAACGGATTTGCAGCCCGGCCTACGAGCCGGTCTTGATCTTGGTCCAGGCGCGCGTCAGATCGCGCTGGGCCTTCGGAGACAGCGACTTGGACGTCCACAGCCGCGACTTGATTTCGTCGTTCGGGTAGACTGCAGGATCGTCCAGTATCTCCTTGTTGACGAACTCGTTGGCTTTGATGTTCGCGTTGGCATAATAGGTGAAGTTCGTTGCCCCCGCGATTACCTTCGGGTCGAGCATGAAGTTCAGGAACTTGTGCGCATTCTCGACATTCTTCGAATCCGCCGGGATCACCCAGACATCGAACCAGGCCGGAGATCCCGATGCTGGCACGTGGTATTCGAGATTGATCTCGACTCCGGCCTCAGCCGCGCGGCCGCTGGCTGTCGCATAGTCGCCGGACCAGTTGTTGATGACACACAGTTCCTTGTTGGGAATGGCGTTCAGGTAGTTGGAGGCGTCGAAGGTCTTGATGTATTGCCGCACCGGCTTGAATGCCTCGACCACCGCTTCATAGTCGGCCGGGTCTTCCGAGTTCGGGTCCTTGCCGAGGTAGGACAGCACCATCGGGATCACGTCGCGCGGACTTTCCAGCACCGAGATGCCGCAGTCGGCCACCTTGGCCGCCAGTTCCGGCTTCATCAGGATGTCCATCGTGCCCATCGGCGCATTGTCACCCAGCCGCTCCTTGATCATGTCGGTGTTGTAGGTGATGCCGGTGGTGCCCCACATGTAGATGACGCCATACTCATTGCCCGGATCCCAGTTTTCCACGGTCTTGAGAATGGTCGGGTCCTGGTTGTCCCAGTTGGTAAGCTTGGACCTGTCGACCTTCTGGAAAGCGCCTGCCTGGATGAACTTGGGCAGCTGACTACCCGAGTGCAGCACCACGTCATAGCCGGACGAACCCGCCAGCAGCTTGGCCTCGGCCGTTTCGGCGGCATCGTAGGTGTCATAGATCACCTTGATTCCGGTTGCCTTGGTGAAGTCCTCAAGCGTCGTCTCGCCGATATAGTCGACCCAGTTGTAGACGTGTACGACTTCTTCGGCCTGCGCGGCCGGACCCAGCAAGGCGACCGCTGCGACAGCGGTGCCGGCCATGAGGGTTAGCCTGCGTGAAATGTACTTCATGTCTGCACTTCTCCCTGTTTTGTTGGCACTTCCAGTAAAATGATACCGCCATTCGAGCCCCTTACAACCATATTCATGGCCGGCCGGGGCCGCGGCATGTCACGCGGCCCTGATTTTCCGTCTGCGAAGATCCTTGATGATCTCGCGCGACGCATTGCGGCCCGGAATGCCCGTCACGCCGCCACCGGGATGCGCGCCGGAGCCGCACAGATAGACGCCCGGCACGGGCGAGCGATAATCGGCAAAGCCCGGCACGGGCCGGTTGGAGAAAATCTGGTCAAGGTGCAGGCAGCCATGGAAGATGTCGCCGCCGACCAGCCCGAACTCGCGTTCAAGGTCCTTCGGGCTGAGAATCTGCCTGCCGAGCACTGCATCACGGAAATTGGGCGCATATTCGCTGACCGTGGAGATGATCAGGTCGGCGACCTCTTCGCGTTCATCGTCCCAGTCGCGCCCGCCGGAAAGCTCCGGTGCGAAATGCTGACAGAACAGGCTGGCGACGTGCTTGCCTTGCGGCGCAAGCGTGTTGTCGATGCTGCTCGAAATCCACATCTCCACCACCGGCTTGCGCGCCCAGCTGCCCGTCTTGGCGTCGTCATAGGCCTGTTCCAGGTAGGCGAGCGAAGGCGAAATGGTGATCGAGCCGCCATGATGCAGCTGTTGCTGCTTGCCGGGCCGGCAGGTGAAGTCCGGCAGTTCCGACAAGGCGACGTTCATGCGGAAGGTGCCGCTCCTGCAGCGGAAAGCGTTGATAGACCGGGTCACCTGCTCGGGCACGAGGCTGGAGTCCAGCAGCTTGCCGTACAACAGCTTCGGGTTGACGTTGGCTGCAACGACGGGCGCGTGGAAACTGCGCCCGTCTTCCAGTTCCACGCCGGCTGCCGCGCCGTTGCGGGTGATGATGCGGGCAACGCGCGCGCCGGTGATGATGGTGGCGCCATGGTCTTCAGCCGCCCTGGCGATGGCGTTGGAGATCGCGCCCATGCCGCCGATGGCATGGCCCCAGGCACCGTCCTTGCCGTTGGCCTCGCCGAAGCTGTGATGCAGCAGCACGTAAGCCGAACCGGGCGCATACGGGCTTTGCATGTTGCCGACAGCGGCCAGATAGCCGAGCGCACCGCAAATGAGCTCACCCTTCAGGTACAGAGCCAGAAAGTCAGCTACCGACATGGTCATGGCCCGCGACAGCGTTTCCTGCGCCCGGGCCGACAGGTGCCGCATTCCCCAGCCGGTCCTGACGAGGCCCAGCAGGTCGCCCAGCCCGCCGCCGAAGTTGGGCGGTGTCGAATTCATCAGCTGGCGCACCGGCTCGACGATCTCCATCAGGTCGTCATCGAGCCGCTGGTAACCCGCCGCATCGCCCGGACACAGCGCATCGAGCTGACGCGCCACTTCATCACGGTCATGGGTATAGATGATCGAACTGCCGTCGGGATGAATGTAGAAGCCTTCACACGGCCGCTTGACGATGGTGAGCCCGCGTTCGGTGAGGCCCAGTTCCCTGATGACGTCCGGGCTCAGCAACCCGGCCACATAGGAGCAGACCGAGTTGCGAAAGCCCGGGTGAAATTCCTCGGTCACGGCCGCCCCGCCAACCACGTGGCGCGCCTCGATCACGACGACCTTGTAGCCGGCCTTGGCGAGGTATGCTGCGGTAGTCAGGCCGTTGTGGCCGCCGCCGGCGATGATCGCATCAAAGGTGGCGACGCCATCCGCGCTCACCGGCCTGCTCCGCCTGCAGCGCTCAGCATGGCGGCGTTGGTGGCCTCCATCGTGCCGCGCGCGGGGGCGTCCGGCAGAGCCAGAACCGGCATGATATTGCGCAGTTCGTCGTGATGACCCTTGACGCCATACTCAAGGTCGGAGAGCACGAAGTCCTTGAAGCCGCTGGAATGCATGGCCTCGTTTGACCAGATGGTAAGCTGTACGTCCTCGTCGCCGGTGTCGCCGTCGATCCGCCCGGCGAGGTAACGCGCAGCGCGCAGGCGGCGGGCAAACTCGCCATCGGCATCGTTCTCGAGCGGCAGGCTGTAGTAACCGCCTCGAATGGTCGTTTCGACCACCCCCTTCGGGTACTCCTGATAATAGCCGAGCCCTTCGGGATAGAAGAACATGACCTGGTTGGGGAAGATGCCGATATACAGCCACGCCCGGCGGTGGCTTTCCGGCAGATGCTGGATTTCAGGCAGTATGCTCAGGTAGTGCCTGGTGCTCCACAGTCGGCCCTTTCGCTCATTGAAGACGCCAAACGACCGGTTTGTTCCGTCCTGCCACCCCTCGTCGAAATAGGTGGAGCCGTACAGGTCCTGCAGTGCGGGATGGGCAATGGGCACGTGATAGCCTTCATTGTCGACATCGCGCACGCACTTCCAGTTGGCCTTGATGGTTTGCGACCAGCTGACCTCGCCGTGGCTGACCGCCTCGGCTGCCCGGTACAGGGAGACTTCCGGTTCGTGACGGGCCAGCAGTTCCTTGACACTGGGCTGCGGTCCGGGCTTGAAGCGAACGAAAACGAAGCCGTGCCAGATCTCGAACTCCAGTGGTACGAGGCCATGCTCCTTGGGGTCGAGTTCGGGGAACGACCTTGGTTGCGGAACCGAGCGAAGCGTGCCGTCGAGATTGAATGACCAGCCATGAAACGGACACACCAGCGCCGAGCCGCACTTTCCCTTGTCATCGACAGCAACCCGTGAGCCGCGGTGCCGGCACACATTGTGGAAGGCGCGGATTTCACCTTCCTTGTCGCGGACGATCAGGGCGCGTTCTCCCGCCACGTCGAAGCAGAAATAACTGCCGGGATCAGGCGCGTCATTTACATGACCTGCAATCTGCCAATGGGTCCTGAACAGAAGTTCCTTTTCCAGTTCGAGCAATTCTTCACTGGTATAGGCCCACGCCGGAAGGCCGGACCGTTCCCACTGTTCCGGCGCACTCGTGACCTGGGATTTCTCGAGGGCAACCCCGCCTAGAACCGGAAAGGCATGTTTGTTCATTGCGGCACCTCAGTCATTTTGAATGGGCGTTCAGAATAGAACAGTTCCCTCAAAACGTCCAGACCCTTCTCCATTCGCCGTTTCCCGCCGCTGAAAGACGTCTGCGGACGCGGCATGGATTGAGGCCAGCGTCTTGCGAAAGCCGTGCCGCGTGTTATGACCGCTGGCTCGGAAAGCAAGGGAGAGACCCGTGAAACTGTTCATGTTCACGATGCACCGGACAGGCTCAATGGCTCAGCACATGCTGACCAGGTACATGGCCAGGAAGCTTGGGCTGCCACTGATCTCGCCCAATGGCGGGACTGACGAGCCAAAACGCAGACCCGCCTCTTGCACCAACACAACCAGATTGCATAATTTACACTGGCAGCCATCAACAAATGCAGTTCGCGGACACAAATAATGCCAACCTCTTGCTCATTGTAAATCTGCCCCTCTTTCAAATGGCATAAATCCATTTATATTTATGGTGATGAAAGTGAATACATATAACACCGTTTGGATAACTGGCACCCCGCGAACAGGCTCGATGTGGACTACAAATGTAGTGAGGGAAATATTGAAATCAGCGGATTTCAAACCTCTTCCAGAACTACAGTTTCAGGCTGAAGAAGAGTGGCTTCGTCTCTACACCGAAAAGTCGTTAAGAGACCAGAATCAAGAAAATAAGTATGTTCTTAAAACGCATCAGATACTGAATCCCGGCTTGCCAAGATCGAGATACATCACAAATGTTCGAAACCCTTATGACGTATGCGCATCCTTCTATCAGTTCATGAAATGCGATGTCGAAAGAGCAATTGCCGTCGCGCTTTCGCTGAAACATACAATTGCGCACTACAAATCTTTCGAAGCCGACAGCCTGCACATCGTGGCCTATGATGAAATTGAAACCAACCCTACAAGCGCAATACTAAAATTGGCCAGATTTCTAAACTGCAACCTGGACGATAAAAGCGTTGAACATATTGAAAGGCGGTTCTGCAAAGAAAGGACTGTTTCGATAATATCTGAAAATGAACAAAGATTGAATTACAAAATTCAAAATAAAAAGCCGATAAGCAAAATTGAGATTGTTCAACTTTCTCCAACAAATTATCGATCTTTTGATCCCGAAACAGGCTTTCAAAGTGGCCATGTCTCAAATCGAAAAAGTGGTCAATGGAGACAAGTTTTCTCGACAGATCAAATATCAAAAATTATATTGGCGCTTGACTCGGCTGCCGTTGAATTGGGTTACAAATCAGAATTGATCTGAACAAATATTTTTCTAAATTAAATGTAGAGCTCAACTACCAGGACGTCTCCTATCAAAAGAGCGGCCGAAAGCAGAGGCAATATGAAAAGAACTCCTTATTGTGACTGGATTTGAATCGAGTGGCAGCGTTTTCGCCGCTCGCGTTGCGTCATTTGCGCTCGGAAAATGCTCATCTTTTGGTGACTGGAATGGCTACGGATGGAACGGTCGCAACGGCGACGACCTCGTAGTCATACACCGATCGATGCCCTATGGAAGAAATCCCAAAAGATGGATGCAAGATTTGCAGAGTGAAATAAAGGCAATGGACTCTATGAGAGGTCATTTGTCATTTGCACTCGCGATTTATCAATCAGCAAGTTGAGTTGAGTTCGCCGTTTTGGTGGATGCTTTAAATCTTATTTGGATGACGATAAAATAGCGAAAAAAATATTCGAAAATATCATTGATTCTGAAAATACTTATATTTTCAGCTACGAGTCCGCAGTCGCCTTGGGATTCTCGTATTATAAAATGTTCTACCAGTGGCTTGGCTCAGAAAGCGTTTTTTCACCACCAATATTCGATGCCAACCAGCCCTATATTCTTGACTTAGACCAATCCTAGCTTTTTAGAAAATATTCTGACGTTCTGCTGGATGTTATCATGGCATGTAATTCTTTTTATCCACGTCACTACCGGTTGAAGTTGCGACGCACGTTGCCCGGATCATAGATCCGGCTGTGGTCGATGCGGCAGCGCACCCGGCCGTCGCGCAGCGGCATGACCTGATAGACATCGCGCTGATAGATGCGCCGGCAAGCCTCCCAAGCGCCCTCGCCCGGCCTGGCGCGGATGGTGACCCATATGGTCACCGGCCCCTCATCATAGAAGAACGGGCTGCCGATGATTATCCGGGTACCCGCTTGCGAAACAGGCGGAGCGGCTGCCGCCAGGAGCAGCAGCGCAGCGCCAGCCAGCACGGCCCTCATGCAGTTATTGCGCAATTGCCTCATCGACGATCTCCTTCAACAGTGCCTCGACCAGAGCGGCGGCTGCCTGCGAGTCCGCATCGTTGCGCACGTCCGGCGCGCGATACCCGACCACCACCTTGCCCGGGGCGGTGCGCGCTTCATACGCGTACACGAGGTAGGGGCACATGGACACGTTCGACGGGTCGGCGGCAACCGCCTGATGGGTCAGCGCGGACGAGCAGAACTGCATGTAGCGGGCGTTCAGGTAAGGCGTTTCGTTGACGCCGGAGGCTTCCGCGGTGCGCGCCAGCATGGTGTCGACATGGCCGACGTAATCGATCACCAGGCCACGGTTGACGATGGCGTCCTGCAGGTCCTGAAGAACAGCGTCAAAGCCCGCTTCCACGGTTTTCATCCGGGCCTCCTCGCCATTGGCCAGCGCCGGTACGAGCGGCATCGCGGCGAGTGAAAGCGAGAGGGCGGCAGCGGCGAGAGCCTGGCGGATCATGGTATTTTCTCCTGTCATTGAAACCATAGGCTTGCCCGGCATCACTCTGTCTGCAGGGTCTGGATGTAATCAACGAGTTCACCGATAAGCAAGCTGGCGGACGCCCTGGCTTCGGCATCGCTCTCCTGCCCCGGCGCCTGCTGCGACTGGTAGAGCCGCTCGAAGCGAAGCCCCCAGACCGGCATTTCCCGGCTGCCATGGGCGCCGATCTCGCTGCGGCCGTCGATCACCTCGCGCACATAATCCGCCGGATAGACACCTTCGGCCCGTTTGGTCAGGTCGTCCAATCTGGGCACCTCGCTGGCCAGCACCGAGGCAACCGGTCCGTCCCCGGCGCCGGCAAGTCCGTGGCAGGGCGCACAACTGGCCTTGTAGAGGGCGGCGGCATCGAAACCCTGCCGCGGTGCGGCGTCAGCGGCCATGGCGGCGGAAACAGGAAAGAGCACGCTCGCCACAGCAATCAATCTGGTGATCCAGTCCGGCCGGTTCCCCATCGCGCTTCTCCCCGTCTCAAACAAAGTCATGGTCATGCACCATTATCATCACAGGGCTTCCGGCTTCGAACTCGCCCGCTTCGTACTTTCGCCGCGCCGCATGGTGAATCTCGCTGGCAAGCCGGTCATAGGCCTCGAGAAACAGTTCGCCAGGCAACAGACCGTCCACCGGAAGCTCCGGGCAGTGGTGCTTGAGAGCGTAAACCGTCACGCCGCAATGCACGTCGTTGCCGCCGGCGCTGCCCTTGAAGCGAACGCACTGACCATCGAACAGTCGTTCGTCATCGCTGAATACAAGCTGTGCCATGGCTCTCCAGCCTCCTTCTCCACCGCTGCACCAGGCTATTGCTGCAGCGACTCCAGATACTTCACGAGGTTGTTGATGCGCTGTGTCGCTTCCTTTGCTGCCGTGCGGGCATCCTCGATCAGCACGCCTTCGCCGACGGCCTGATGCACGAACCAGGCGCCCCACACCGGCATTTCCGAGGTGCCGTGCGAGGCGGGCATGTCGAGGCCCTCGATCTTCTTGTAGACCAGCTCGCGATCAAACGTGCCGCCGTTGCGCCGGGCAATCCCGGTCAGGTCAGCCGGTTTGGCCTTCAATTCAATTGCGATTGGACCGCGCCCCTTGCCGTCCTCCCCATGGCAGCCGCTGCACCAGGTGATGAAGTCCTCGCGCGCCGCAGCAAGTTCGGCAGGACTGGCAGCGCCTGACAGCCCGGTGATGGAGGTAGCAAGGGCTGGCTGCAGGCTTGCCCCGGCGAGCAGGGCCGCCAGCAGGGCAAGCTGCAGTGCGCGGAAAACGGGCGCGGCGGGTTGTACGGGCATCGGCTTCTTCCCCAGTTCATTCGTGCAAAGACTAGCTCTTCTCCGCCTGTTCCCGCATTGACGGAGGTCAACCCGGCAAAAGCCTGCAAAATGACCGCAAGCGGCTTGCCTTGCCCCCACATATTCAATAATTTGTATATTTATAAGAAGCAAATCGCGATCCAGGGAGGACGCAATGATCTCACGCAGACAACTGATCATTTCAGCCACAGCAGCCGGCGCTGCCGCCGGACTCCTGCCGGTAAGGGCATGGGCGCAGGCAAGCATGAAGCTGGGCGATACCAGCGTTGACATCGTCAGCGACGGGCATTTGCAGCTGCCGGTGTCGATGGTGCTGGGCCGCCTACCGGACAGTGACCGGGAGGCCTGGCTCAAAACCCACCCGATCGAGAACAACATGGTGAAGTCGCCGCTCAACCTGACGCTTTACCGCGATGGCGATCGGACGGTGCTGTTCGATGTGGGCTCAGGCCCCAACTTCATGGCCAGCGCCGGCAAGATCAGGGACGGGCTCGACGCCATAGGCGTGGCGCCGGACGAGGTGACCCACGTGCTGTTCACCCATGCCCACCCCGACCACATCTGGGGCGTCATCGACGACTTCGAAGAGGAAGTGTTCGCCAATGCCGAGTACATGATGTCAGAAGCCGAGTGGGACTACTGGTATGATCCGGAAACGGTGAACAAGGTGCCGGAAGAGCGCCAGTCGTTTGCCGTGGGCGCGAAGCGGATGATGGAAGCGATCGAGGAAAAGACCTCGCGCTTCAAGCCCGGCGCGGAAGTGCTGCCGGGCATCGAGGCGTTCGATACCTCGGGCCATACGCCAGGCCACACATCCTTTGTGATCCGGCAGGGCGGCGACAGCCTGATGGTGGTGGGCGATGTGCTGACCAATGCGGAATACTCGTTCTCGCGTCCCGATTGGGAAATGGGCACCGACAGCGACCCGGTGCAGGGTGTTGCCGCACGAAAGGCCCTGCTCGACCGGCTTGCCACGGACAGTACGCACCTGGTTGGCTATCACCTGCCGCATCCGGGTACCGGCCGGGTGGAAAAGAAGGACGCGGGCTTCGTGTTCATCGCGGATCAGGGGTGACGACCATGAAGAACACCTTCAAGGCGATACTGGTGGCTGCAACGCTCGCGCTTGCGGGAGTGGCACAGGCCAACGAGAACATTCCCGACCAGTATCCGGACTCGCTGCTCTACTCGTTTCCGGTCGAGGTGATCCCCAATGTGTGGAGTTCGATCGGCGCCACCGCGCCACCGACTTACCAGAATGCCGGCCACAACAATAATCTCAGTTTCATCGTCACCGGCGACGGCGTCATCGTGGTCAATGGCGGCGGCAGCTATGGCCTGGCGCAAGCGCTGCACAAAGAGATCAAGGCGATCACCGACCAGCCGGTGAAGCTCGTCATCAACGAGAACGGCCAGGGCCATGCGGCGCTGGGCAACTGCTACTGGGCGGAACAGGGCGTGAAGATACTTGCCCATGAAGACGCTGCACACGAGTTCGAGAAAACCAGCCACCAGGTCCTGCAGTCCGCCGAGGGGGTGTTGAAGGACCGGGCCGGCAAGACCTGCATCCATGTGCCAGACGAAACCTTCTCCGACAGCAAGGACGTATCGATGGGCATCATGAAGATCGAGGTGCTGCACCTCGGGCCAGCCCACAGTCCCGGCGACATTCAGGTGTGGCTGCCGGACGAGAAGCTGGTGATTGCCGGCGACATGGCTTTCCACGAGCGGCTGCTGCCGATCTTTGACGACACCGACACCGCCGCCTGGATCGAGACCTGGGAGAACGGGTTCGAGAAGCTCGGTGCGGTCTATGTCATTCCCGGCCACGGCCATCCGACCAACATGGCGCAGGTGCGGCGCTACACCCATGATTACCTGGTGTATCTGCGTGGCAAGATCCGCGAGCACATCGACAATGGCGGCGGGCTTGATGAAGCTTTCTACGTCGATCAGTCACCCTACAAGCACCTGCACACGTTCAACGAACTGGCAACCCGCAACGCAGGCCGGGTGTTCCAGCAAATGGAGTTCGAGTAGGACTTGATCGAACGTATCGTTTGATATAAAGAACGCTCCGGAAGGCAGCGCCGGTCGGGTGCTGCGCCACAGTCTGGAGCGGCATCATGACCGAACAACTTGACCTTCTGCGCGAAACCTACGGCACTGCCACACTTGTGGTGTGGGGGGCGTTTATTGTTGGTACTTGCTTCGGTTTTACCGCGGAATTCAGCCGATACTGCGCTCGCGCAGCCCTGGCCGAATGGGCGCCGGGCAATGAGAGCCGCGCGGCAGCTGGAAACGGCTTGCCGCGAACCAAGCAATACCTGGCAGCGGTGCTGGTGGCGCTGGCCGGCACGCAGGCCTTGTTCGCTTCACAGAACATCGATCTTGCGCAGTCGATCTACTGGTCGGCAGGCCTGCAGCCGCTGGCGCTGGCAACGGGCGGCGTGCTGTTCGGCATCGGCATGGTGCTGGCCGGCGGGTGCGTCAGCCGCCTGCTGGTTCTCGCTGCGTCGGGCAACGGGCGGGCGCTGGTGACGCTGCTGGTCACCGGCATTGCCGGTTATGCCACCTTGCGCGGCATTCTTTCATATCCCCAAATCTGGCTTGAAGGCGCCTGGGCCACCGGCACCTCGCCGGCCGCCCTGTATGAAGCGGGCGCAATTTCGCACCTGGCCGTTGCTGCGGTGATCGGCGCAATGGTGGCCGGCCTTCTGGCCCTGCTGGTGGCTCGTCATGGTGCACGGGGAATTGTCACGGGCGCTCTCGTCGGGCTTGCCGTGGTGGGTGGCTGGGCAGTCACCGGCATCATCGGCGCAGACGAGTTCGAACCCACCCAGCTTGCCTCGCTGAGCTTCGTGGCTCCTGCCGGGGAAACCATCCAGTACCTGATGATCTTCACCGGCGACACCATACGCTTCTCAGTTGCGCTGCTTGCCGGCGTGCTTGCCGGGGCTTTCGTCAGTGCGCTCATTGGCGGGCGGTTGCGCTACCAGGGCTTCCAGAGCGAAGGTTCGCTGGTGCGCTACATTGCCGGCGGCTTGCTGATGGGGTTTGGCGGCGTCACCGCACTGGGCTGCTCGGTCGGTCAGGCTCTGACGGGTCTGAGCACTGCCTCGCTGTCCTCGGTCATCTCGATGCTGGCGATCGCTGCCGGCGGCTACGCCGCCATGGCATGGCAGGCGCGCAGGCAATCCGACCGCGCCGGGCCGAGTCAGCCTGCAGCCTGCCGAATGAACGTGCCGGTAAGCCCGCTGGCGGCCAGTCTGCGGTCCTGGTCATGCTGCAGTGCAGCTTGACTTTCGGGAAACGCGGATAAAACATTCAAATAATAAAATATGAGTTCAACGTACTGGGAGGAACGCATGAAGGCTGTTGCACTGGCGGCCTGCCTGCTGGCGGCAACAAGCGCCAGCATTCATGCAGAACAGGTAACCGGCGACATCGAGTACGGCCAATACCTCTCATCGGAGTGTGTGGCCTGCCATGCCGACAGCGGTCATAACCCGGGCATTCCGCAGATCGCCGGCATGGATGCCGCCGGGATGGTGTCCATTCTCACTGCCTACAAGAACAAGGAACTCGTCAATCCGACAATGCAGACAATTGCCGGACGGCTTGACGCTGAACAGATGGCCGCGCTGGCGGTCTACTACGCCTCACTCAAAGCTGACTGAAAACGGGAGGAGACGAAGATGACGAGCATGAACAGACGCCATTTCAGTGCATTGTTTGCCGGAACAGCCGCAACCGGACTGCTTGCCGCGCCCAACATCGCCCGCGCAGCCAAACCTCGCGTGGTGGTGGTTGGCGGCGGAGCAGGCGGTGCGACCGCCGCGCGCTATCTCGCCAAGGATTCCGGCGGCGCCATTGACGTTACCCTGATCGAGGCTTCGAAGCGCTACTACACATGCTTCTTCTCCAACCTCTATCTGGGCGGATACCGCGGCTATGACTCCATCGGTCATGGCTACGAGACGCTGGCCTTCAACCACGGCATCAACGTGGTCCATGAATGGGCGGCCTCGGTGGATACGGCGGGCAAGAAGGTGATGCTGGCCTCGGGCGCATCCGTGCCGTACGACAAGCTGGTGCTGTCGCCCGGCATCGACATCAAGTACGACAGCGTCGAGGGGTATTCGGTTGAGGCGCAGGATGCCATGCCCCACGCCTGGAAGTCGGGCACGCAGGTGCAGTTGCTGAAAGCACAGGTCGAAGCCATGAAGGAAGGCGGCACCTTCGTCATGGTTGCCCCGCCGAACCCCTACCGCTGCCCGCCCGGACCCTACGAGCGCGTGTCGATGATCGCCAAGATCCTCAAGGCGAAGAACCCTACGGCCAAGATCATCGTGCTGGACCCGAAGGAGAAGTTCTCCAAGCAAGCGCTGTTCCAGGAAGGCTGGCAGAAGCACTATACCGGCATGGTCGAGTGGCTTGGTCCGGATGTGCACGGCGGCATCAAGTCGGTCAACCCTGAGACCATGGAAATCGTCACGGACCTTGATACGTTCAAGGCAGACGCTGCTACCGTCATCCCGGCACAGAAGGCCGGTTCCATCGCCTTTGCCGCCGGCGTGACCGAAGGCGACTGGGTGCCGATCGACCAGGCGACGATGGCAGCCAAGGCCAATGCCGACATCTATGTGCTGGGCGATGCATCGGTTGCCGGCGACATGCCGAAGTCGGGCTTCTCGGCCAACAGCCAGGCCAAGGTGGCGGCGAATGCGATCCGCGGCGAACTGACCGGGTCCAAGGTCTTCCCGGCCCGCTACGCCAACACCTGCTGGAGCCTGATTTACGACAATGACGGGGTCAAGGTAGGCGCCAGCTACCAGCCCGGCGCGGAGAAGATCGAGTCGGTCGATACCTTCATTTCGCAGACCGGCGAAAGCTCCGAACTGCGCAAGACGACGTACGAGGAGTCGGAAGGCTGGTACACCTCGATCACCACGGACATGTTCAGCTAGCCTGATCTGTCAACGAGATCGGAAGGCGGGGCGCTTCAGGCAATGGAGCGCCCTTCTTCTTGCTACTGGTCGTGCCGTTGGCGCGGGCTGGGGCTGAAGTAAGAGGCAATCTCGGCGATCAGGTCGCGCACGCTGCCGCGCACCAGTATCTGCAGGCCAAGCCAGGCGCCGCAGAACATGGCGGCCAGCGCCACCGGCGCCGTCCACGCCAATACCGAGAATGCCGACATGCCCTGCCCCACCGTGCAGCCCACGGCGGTGACGCCGCCAAAGCCCATCAGCGCCCCGCCAAGGATCTGGCGGCGCATCTCGCGCGCGTCGTCGCACGCCTCCCAGCGGAAATAGCCTTGCGCAATGGTGGTGAGGCAAGCGCCAATGACAACGCCGGCAACGGCGCCGACGCCAAACTCCAGCGACGCGCCGGTTGCGGTCATCAGGTACATCAGCGCATCACCGGGCGGGCCGGTAAAGGTGTAGGATTCAAGCCGGTGCGGTGCAAAGTCATCGTATGCCATATAGCCAGTCACGAACCAGCCAAAGACAATGGTCAATCCGGCCACCATGCCCGCCGCCAGGTAACGCCGTTCACGGCGCAGGTCCCTGCTTGTCAGTGCGATGGCTGCAACCAGCGCGGCCGCCAGATAACCCCAGGCATGAACCTCGCCGCCCATCGCCCGCGAAGCGGCATGGGCAAAGCCGGCGGCCTCGCCCAGTTGCTGGGGCAGGCCGAACATCCATACGCGCACATAGGCAGTCAGGCCGCTCATCGTTGCATAGGCCACAACGGCAAGGGACAGGAACGTTACAATCGACTTCAAGTCGCCGCCGCCCAGCCTGGCCAGCGTGCCATAGCCGCAGGTGCCGACCAGCGACATGCCGAGCCCGAACAGGAATGCGCCGAACACCGTCGCAATCATGGTGGTTGGAGAAAACAGGTAGAAACTGCGGTCGAGATCGATCAGGCCCGCATGATCGAGGCCGAATGTGCCGGCAATGGCAACGGCGATGGCCAGGCCCCACGCAGAGAGCCTGCCGCGGCTGCCGCCCAGAGTGGCATCTTCAATGGCGCCAAGGGTGCAAAACCGGCCCCATCTTGCCGCAAAACCCAAGGCTATTCCGCCTGCAAGACCGCCGATGGCCGCAATGGCGCCGGGCGAAAGTTCCTCCATCCGCCTGTTCCTCACTAGCGGCAGTCTTGCGCTGCCTTTTGCCCGGCAGGCGGTTTTTTCCGCTTCTGCCGCGTTTCCGGCCTGGCACCGGTTGAAGAAGAACTTAGCAGTCTTTTTTGTTTTCGCAGAACATTTCGTAGAGCAGCGCGATCATTTGCCGGACGCGGGGATCGGCGATCGAATAATAGATGGTCTTGCCTTCCCGCCGGGTGTTCACGAGACCTTCCAGCCGCAGCCGCGCCAGTTGCTGCGATACCGCCGCCTGGCGTGCCGAAAGCAGTTCTTCCAGCTCGGTCACCGTGCATTCGCCGTCGGACAGGCGGCACAGGATGGCCAGACGGCCCTCGTGGGCCAAAGCCTTCAGGAAGTCGGTCGCGTCCTTCGCGCTCGACATCATGTCGTTGAGAATGACCTCGCTGTCGAGGTCCGCTGCCATGCTCATTTCAACACGAATCCTTTCAGCTCTCGTGTTCAGGACGGCGATCCGCCAGTCGCAGCCTCGCCAATTCCCGGATCAACCTGCTTCAGGATGTCCTGAAGCATGGGCCAGAAGAAATGACCGCCAGGATATCCCTGGATGCGGCCAATCTCGCGGCCGTCATGCCACACCACGAAAGTCGGCGTGAACCTGCCCGGCACGAAGTTCTGCCAGTTCATCAGGCAATTTGCCGTGAATATCAAGGCGGCGAAGCGGCGCAAGCTGACCTTCGGCGGTTTTCGGATAGGCGACGCCGACTTCCTCGTCCCAGACCTTGCACCAATAACATCCCGCCTGCTCGAACATCAGCAGTTCGGCGGCACGGGACTGCCCCGGCGCTGCCGCGAGCACCGGAAGGGCGAGCACGGCAGCCAGCAGGAAGGAAATAAATTTGCGACGGCTCGATTCCATGATTGACATCATACGACAAATTAGAAAATTTGAATATGAATATTATAGCCTTTGCAACGGAGTACGCAGGTGGGGCTTGACGTCACATTCCTCGGCGCGGTGCTGGCCGGACTGCTATCCTTTGTCAGCCCCTGTGTGCTGCCGCTGGTCCCGCCCTATCTGTGCTTTCTTGCCGGCACCTCGCTTACCGAACTGAGCGATGAAGAAATGCCGGCAGCTGCATGGCGCAAGGTCGTGCTGTCTGCCATTGCCTTCGTCGCGGGTTTCGCCACGGTGTTTGTGGCCATGGGGGCGAGCGCCTCGTTCCTCGGCGGCTTCATTACCCGCCACCTGGATACGCTGTCGGTGATCGCCGGCATCATCATCATCGTTCTCGGTCTGCATTTCCTCGGGGTGTTCCGCATCGGCTTGCTGTACCGTGACTTCCGGCTCGAGGGTCCGAAAAAGTCGGTCGGGCTCGCCGGTGCGTACGTGGTGGGGCTTGCGTTCGCCTTTGGCTGGACCCCGTGTGTCGGTCCGGTACTGGCGGCGATCCTGTTCATTGCCGGCCAGCAGGCAGACGTGATGCGCGGGGCCTTGCTGCTGCTGGCCTATGCGCTGGGCATCGGCATCCCGTTCATCCTTGCGGCACTGTTCTTCCGCCCTTTCATGGACGCAATGAAGCGGTTCCGCAAACATATGGGGCTGGTTGAGAAAATCACTGGCGGCCTGCTGGTGGTGACCGGTATCCTGTTCATCACCGGCGCCATGTCGTGGCTTTCGTACCTGATGCTGGAATGGTTCCCCAGCCTCGGCACAATCGGATAATCGGGGCTGCATCCCCGGGAATACGGAGGAAATCATGCGTTCGCTCTTTGCCTTGATCCTGATTGCAATTGCTTTCACCATGCCGGCATCCGCCGCGCAGTTGGGCGATGACGGCTTGCACAAGGAGCCGTGGTTCTCGCAAACCTTCCGCGACCTGAAGGAGGACCTTGCCCAGGCGAAATCCGAAGGCAAGCGGCTGGCCATCATCTTTGAACAGCGCGGCTGCAGCTACTGCAAGGAGGTGCATGAAAAGGTGCTGTCCGACCCGGAAGTGCGCGACTTCATCAAGGCCAACTACATGATGGTGCAGTACAACCTGCATGGCGACGAGGAAGTCGTCGACCTCGATGGCGAGGCGCTGACCGAGAAGACGGCAGCGCGCAAGTGGCGGGTGCTGTTCACGCCGACGATCTTCTTCTTCCCCGAGCAGGCGGAAGACGGCAAGGACCTTGCCGCGCAGACCGTGGCAGTGATGCCCGGCGCGTTCAGCAAGGGAACCTTCCTCGACATGTTCCAGTGGGTGCACCTGAAGGGCTACGAGACCGACGAGGACTTCCAGCGCTATCACGCCCGGCGCATCCAAGAGCGCCAGGCGGCTGGAAAGAAGAACACCGATTGAGCAAGCGTATGGTCAGGATGCGCGCAATCCGGGCGGTCCTTGACGGTAGGTGAATATAATCACCTATTCATACTTGTGAATTTGTCTTGCCCCTGAGCGATTCCTGTTCTAGGGTCTGGCAAAACAAAAAACACTAGCGTGGAGGAAACTGATGAGGGCAATCCTGCAAAGTGCTGTCGTGGGTCTGGGGCTGGCGTTCGCCATCTCGGCTGCGGCGACGGCTGCCGAAGTGGCACCGGCAGATGTCAAGTTCACCGACGACATGACGGTGGAAGCATCGCTGACCGGCACTGCCGGCGATCCGGCGAAGGGCCGTGAGGTCTTCGCCAACCGGCGGCTGGGCAATTGCCTGGCGTGCCACGCAAATACCGACATGAAAGACCAGCTTTTCCACGGTGACGTGGGGCCGTCGCTGGACGGCGTCGCCAGCCGCTGGAACGAGGCACAGCTTCGCGCCATCCTCGTGGAACTCGAAAAAGGTTTTCACCGACGCAACGGTGATGCCGGGCTTCTACACATTGAACGTGGGCATCAACGTGCGCGAAGAGTCTCGTCGGAAAGACGATCCTGAGCGCGCAGGATGTCGAAGATGTGCTGGCGTACCTCGCCACACTGAAGGAATAGGAGACAAGCCATGCAACTTACCCGCAGACAGACGCTTGGACTGGCCGGTAGCGCCGCAGCCCTTGCGATGACTGGCTTCCAGGTCACGCCGGTGTTCGCCAGCGCCGAGGATGCCACCAAGCACATCATGGAATTCACCGGCGGCAAGGAGCCGACGGCTGGAAAGGTGTCGCTGAACGCCCCTGAAATCGCCGAAAACGGCAACACGGTGCCAATCTCCGTATCGGTGGAAAGCGCCATGTCCGGCGATGACCTGGTGGAGTCGGTGATGCTGGTTGCCGACGGCAACCCGAACCCGGCTGTCGCCACCTTCCACTTCACCGAACTCAGCGGCAAGGCCGAGGCCACCACCCGCATGCGGCTGGCCAAGACCCAGAACGTGATCGCCGTCGCCAAGATGAAGGATGGCTCGGTCTATTCCGACACCAAGCTCGTCAAGGTCACCATCGGCGGCTGCGGCGGCTGAACGACTCTCCAAGAGGAAACAGGACAATGGCAAAACCACGCGTCAAGGTGCCGAATTCGGCCAAGGCCGGTGAGGTCATCACCATCAAGACCCTGATCAGCCACACCATGGAATCAGGTCAGCGCAAGGACAAGGATGGCAACGTCATCCCGCGCAAGATCATCAACAAGTTCACCTGCGAGTTCAACGGAACCAAGGTGTTCGAGTGCGATGTCGATCCGGCGATCTCGGCCAATCCGTTCTTCGAGTTTACCGCCAAGGTGAACGAGAGCGGCACATTCAAGTTCACATGGGTGGACGATGACGGCACCGTCTACACCGACGAGAAGCCGATCGAAGTCAACTGAACCAAAGCAGAAAACTGCGGGGACCGGCCGATAAACGGCCCGGCTCCGGGCAACGCCCGGGAGGAAACAAAAGTGAAGATTCATCTGAAAATCGCAGCAACAGCTGTTGCCGCCGCAACTGTTCTCGGCGCCGGCAGCCTGATGGCCGATCCGGTAGACGAGAAGCTGATCATCGACGGCCAGGAGATGGTTTCGCGCACCAAGGCACCGGAAGGCCATCCGTTCGACGAAGTGCTGTCGGGCTGGCTGTTCCGCACCGAGGAAACGCGGGCACTGGAGACCGATACCTTCTCGAACCCGGCCATGCTGGGCGTCGAGCGTGGCCAGGAAATCTGGAACACGGTCGAGGGCAAGGAAGGCAAGTCGTGCGCCTCGTGCCACGGCGATGCAGCTGAAAGCATGAAGGGTGTCGCAGCCAACTATCCCAAGTGGGACAAGGACGCCAAGCGCCCGATCAATATCGAGCTGCAAATCAACAAATGCCGCGAGAACAACATGGGCGCCGAGCCCTATGAGTTCGACAAGGGCGGCCAGAAGGAACTGACGGCCTATATCAAGCACCAGTCACTGGGCGCGCCGGTCAAGGTCGACCTCAGCCAGGGCGAACTGCAGTCATGGTGGGACAAGGGCAAGGAGATCTACTACACCCGCAAGGGCCAGTTGAACCTGTCGTGCTCCAACTGCCACGAAGACATGATGGGCAAGATGATCCGTGCCGACCACCTCAGCCAGGGTCAGGTCAATGGCTTCCCGACCTATCGCCTCAAGAACGCTGGCCTCGTTTCGGTGCACAACCGTTTCCGCGGCTGCATGCGTGACGTGCGCGCCTCGTTCCCGAAGGCGTTCTCGGACGATTTGATGGCGTTGGAAGTGTACGTCACCTGGCGCGGCACCGGCCTGTCGGTCGAAACGCCAGCCGTTCGCCAGTAAGCGTCCGGCCACAAAACACACGTCTGCGGCGGGCAGCTGATTGCATCTGCCCGCCCTTTTTTTAACTGAAACCGGCTGAAATACAGGGAACCCGGCCATGTTCACCAGAAGAGACTTCCTGCAATACACGGTCAATGCTTCCATTGCGCTGGGCGCGGCGGCAGGCTTTACCGGCAACTTCACGCGCGCGCTTGCGCAGCAGAAGCTCACCCAGGATGACCTTCTGAAGTTCGACGCCAAGGGTCAGGTCACGCTGCTGCACTTCACCGACGTGCACGCCCAGCTCAAGCCCATCTACTTCCGGCCGCCGGACACCAATATCGGCGTGGGCGACTATGCCGGTATCCCGCCGCACCTGGTGGGCGAGGAGTTCCTCAAGCACTTCGGCATCGAGGCTGGCTCGCCGCTGGCCTATGCCCACACCTTCCTCGACTACGTCGAACCTGGCAAAAGCCTACGGCAAGCTGGGCGGTCTCGACCGCACCGCCACGCTGGTCAAGGCCATCCGCGCCGAGCGCGGCGACGACAAGGTGCTGTTCCTTGATGGTGGTGACACCTGGCAGGGCTCCTATACCTCGCTCAAGACCAACGGTCAGGACATGGTCGATTGCATGAAGCTGCTGAAGCCCGACGCTATGGTTGGCCACTGGGAGTTCACCTTCGGCGCCGACCGGGTCAAGGAAATCGTCGATAACATGGGTTATGCGTTCCTCGCCTCCAACGTGTTCGACAACGAGTGGGACGAGCCGGTGTTCGAGAGCACCGCGATGTTCGAGAAGGGCGGCGTCAAGGTTGCCGTGATCGGCCAGGCCATGCCCTATACGCCCATCGCCAACCCGCGCTGGATGTTTCCCAAGTGGTCGTTCGGCATTCGTCCCGAGGCGCTGCAGGCCAATGTGGACAAGGCGCGCGCGGAAGGCGCCGAGGTGGTCGTTCTCCTGTCGCACGACGGGTTCGACGTGGACCGCAAGCTGGCCAGTGTCGTTTCCGGCATCGACGTGATCGTGACCGGCCATACCCACGACGCCATTCCGCACGCCATCGAGATCGGCAACACCTTGCTGCTGTCGTCGGGCTCGCACGGCAAGTATCTTGGCCGTATCGACCTTGAGGTCAAGGACGGCAAGGTGGTCGGCCACTCGTCCAACCTTATCCCGGTGTTCTCGGATGTCATCACGCCGGACGCGGAAATGGCCGCCAAGATCGACGAGGTGCGCGCGCCCTACGAGACCGAGTGCCAGCGCGTCATCGGCAAAACCGAGGACCTTTTGTACCGGCGCGGCAATTTCAACGGCACCTGGGACGACCTGATCTGCGAAGGCATCATCGAGCAGCGCGACACGCAGATCGCCCTGTCGCCCGGCTTCCGGTGGGGCACCACGCTGCTGCCCGGCCAGGACATCACCATCGACGACCTCTATACCGAGACCTCGATGAACTATCCGAGCGTCTACCGGCTGGAGTTCACCGGCGCCCAGATGAAGGAAATCATGGAAGACGTCTGCGACAACCTGTTCAACAAGGACCCCTTCTTGCAGCAGGGCGGCGACATGGTTCGCGTTGGCGGAATGAGCTACACCTGCGAGCCGAATGCAGAGATGGGCAGCCGCATCACCGAGATGCGCCTGACCTCTACCGGCGAGCTGCTTGAAGCGGACAAGAAGTACGTGGTTGGCGGCTGGGCCTCGGTCAACGAGAACGTCGAAGGCCCTGCCATCTACGACCTGATGGAAAAGCACATCACGGAGAAGAAAGTGGTGAAAATGCCGGAAGGTTCGACCGTCACGGTCAAAATGTGAGCCGCAAGGTCTTTCACATTCACATAAAAGAATGTATTGTTCTATTCATCTGGTGAGGAGATAGCCTGATGACAGAAAAACCAGCAAAGAACCCGATGACTTCTACCAGCCGCCGGACGTTCCTGGGCGCAGGACTGGCGCTGGGCGGCGCGGCAATTGCCGGCAAGGCAGCCAGTGCCGCAGAAGGCGAAGACGTCATTCTCGAGAAACAGACCTGGAACCAGTTCCTGGGCGACGGCGTGGATGCGAGGCCCTACGGTACCCCGTCGCAATTCGAACAGCACGTGGTTCGCCGGGACGTGTCCTGGCTGACGGCGGATCCGATCTCGTCGGTGAATTTCACCCCGCTGCACGAACTGGACGGCATCATTACGCCCAACGGCCTGTGCTTCGAACGCCACCACGCCGGCATTGCCGAGGTGGACCCGGCCAAGCACCGGCTGATGATCAACGGCCTTGTGGACAAGCCGCTTGTGTTCACCATGCAGGACCTGATGCGGTTTCCGCGGCGCAACCATGTCTACTTCCTCGAGTGTGCCGCCAACTCGGGCATGGAGTGGCGCGGCGCGCAGCTCAATGGCTGCCAGTTCACCCACGGCATGGTGCACAACGTGATGTACACCGGCGTGCCGCTGAAATACCTGCTCGAGGAAGCAGGCGTGAAGACCAACGGCAAGTGGGTGATGCCGGAAGGCGCTGACGCCTCGGCGATGACCCGCTCGATCCCGATGTTCAAGGCGCTGGACGACTGCCTCGTCGCCTTCAAGATGAACGGCGAGGCGCTGCGGCCGGAACAGGGCTATCCGCTGCGCCTGGTGGTGCCGGGCTGGGAAGGCAACATGTGGGTCAAGTGGTTGCGCCGCATCGAGGTGGGCGACGAGCCGTGGCACCATCGCGAGGAGACATCGAAGTACACCGACCTGCTGGAAAACGGCAAGGCGCGCCGCTTCACCTGGGAGATGGACGCCAAGTCGGTCATCACCAACCCGAGCCCGCAGGCGCCGCTGCTGCACTCCAAGGGTCAGACCGTCGTCACCGGCGTCGCGTGGTCGGGCCGCGGCACCATCGAGCGCGTGGACGTGTCGATCGACGGCGGCACGAACTGGCGGTCCGCACGCATCGACGGCCCCAGCCTCGACAAGTCGATCCACCGTTTCTACTACGACTTCGAGTGGGACGGCTCGCCGCTGCTGCTGCAGTCGCGCGCCATGGACTCGACCGGCTACGTGCAGCCGACCAAGAGCGCACTGCGCGCCGAGCGCGGCACCAACTCGATCTATCACAACAACGGTATCCAGACCTGGCACGTGAAGGCCAATGGCGAGGTGGAAAATGTCGAAGTCTCTTAAGCTCCTCATCGCATCGGCGGCAGTTGCCGCGCTGGTTACCCCTGCCCTTGCCGGCTCATTCAACCTTGGCCGCGAGGCCACCCCGGACGAAGTAGCTGCCTGGGACATCGACGTTCGCCCTGACGGCACGGGCCTTCCGGAAGGCAAGGGCACAGTGGCTGAAGGCGAGGAAGTCTTCGCCGAGCAGTGCGCATCGTGCCATGGCGATTTCGGCGAGGGCGTGGACCGCTGGCCGGTGCTGGCCGGCGGCCAGGGCACGTTGAAATCAGACCGGCCGGTGAAGACCATCGGCTCGTACTGGCCGTACCTGTCGACGGTGTGGGATTACATTAACCGGGCCATGCCATTCGGCCACGCCCAGTCGCTCGAACCTGATCAGGTCTACGCCATCACTGCTTATCTGCTGAACATGAATGACCTCGTGGACGCCGACTTCGAGCTGTCGAAGGAGAACTTCACTTCGGTCCGGCTGCCAAACGAGGCCAACTTCATTGATGACCCGCGCCCGGACACGCCGGTCATGGCTTCCGGCAAGGAGCCGTGCATGGAAAACTGCAAGGAAGGCGAAGTGAAGATCACCAGCCGGGCCGCCGTTCTCGACGTCACCCCGGAAGAGCAGGCGGAAGCCGGCAAGGGAGCTGTAGACTGATCACAACTCCTCCCTTTGACGTTGACTGACTTGACGGGCCGCACCACTTCCAGGGTGCGGCCCTTTTCCTTGGCCGGGTTGAAACTGCATGGCCGGGATGCGGCGGTGAGCGGTTGACGCCACATATCCATCGGCGCAAGAAAGATTGCATAATTGCCGGAGGATTTAGCCCATGTCCGAGCCCTGCATCATCTGCGTCGCCATCACAGGATCCGTACCGAGGAAGGCCAACAATCCGGCCGTGCCGATCACCATTTCAGAACAAGTCGAGTTCAACTCATGAGGCTTTCGAGGCCGGGGCCAGCATTGCCCATTGCCACGTGCGCAACGATGACGAAACGCCAACCTCGGACCCGGACAAGTTCGCGCGGCTTGGCGAGGGCCTCAAGAAGCATTGCCCGGGCATGATCATCCAGTATTCGACCGGCGGCCGGTCCGGATCGGGCCGTGAGCGCGGCGGCATGCTGCCGCTGAAGCCCGACATGGCCTCGTTGACGGTAGGCTCGAACAACTTTCCCAATCGGGTGTATGAGAACTCGCCGGAGCTGGTGGACTGGCTGGCGTCTGAGATGATCAAGTACGACGTCAAGCCGGAGATCGAGGCATTCGATCTCAGCCACATTTTCCAGGCAGTGAAGATGTCGGAGGATGGCCGGCTGAAGAAGCCGCTCTACGTGCAGTTCGTGATGGGCGTGAAGAACGCCATGCCGGTCGACAAGGACGTGTTCGACTTCTACGTGAAGACGCTGAAGCGCCTGGCGCCGGACGCAAGATGGTGCGGCGCCGGGATTGCCCAGAACCAGATCGTGCTCAACGAGTGGTGCATTGCCGCCGGCGGTCATGCCCGCACCGGCCTTGAAGACAATGTACGCCTGGACAAGGAACGGCTCGCACCGTCCAATGCGGCGCTGGTGAAACGTGCAGTGGAGCTGTGCGAGAAGTACGAGCGCCCCGTCGCCACCTGGACTCAGGCCCGCGAAATGCTGGGCTTGCGCGCCGCAGCCTGACAGGAAACATATCAACCATGTCGAAGGTCTTTCCCCGCCACACCAAGCTGAACCCGGCTGTCGCTGTCGCCGGTGACGGTCCCTACATCATCGACGCCGCCGGCAAGCGGTATCTCGATGCGTGCGGCGGGGCGGCGGTGTCCTGCCTCGGCCATTCGCCGGGCCCGGTGCACGAAGCGGTCAAGGCGCAGCTCGACAAGCTTGCATGGGCGCATACCAGCTTCTTCACCTCCGAACCCGCCGAGGAACTGGCGGAGATGCTGATTGCGCGCGCACCGGCATGCATAGACCGGGTGTATTTCGTGTCCGGCGGATCGGAAGCCACCGAGGCGGCCATGAAGCTTGCCCGGCAGTATTTCCTCGAGAAGGGCGAGCCTGAGCGGCGGCACGTGATTGCCCGCTGGCAGAGTTACCACGGCAACACGCTGGGCGCGCTGGCAGCCGGCGGCAACCGCTGGCGGCGCAAGCAGTTCGAACCGTTCCTCACTGCCGCCATGCACCATATCGACCCGTGCTACTATTGGCGCTGGGCAGCCAAGGGCGAAACGCCTGAAGCCTATGGTTTGCGCGTCGCCAACCAGCTGGAGGAGAAAATCCTCGAACTTGGCGAAGACTCGGTTGCAGCCTTCATCGCCGAGCCGGTGGTGGGCGCCACGCTGGGCGCTGTGGCGGCCGTGCCGGGATACTATGCCCGCATCCGCGAAATCTGCGACAAGTACGGCGTGCTGCTGATCCTCGACGAGGTAATGTGCGGCATGGGCCGGACGGGCTCGCTGTTCGCCTCGGAGCAATGCGACAATGTCCGTCCGGACATCGTGTGCATCGCCAAGGGCCTGGGGGCAGGCATCCAGCCGATCGGTGCCATGCTGTGCTCGGGCGAAATCTACTCAGCAATCGAGCAAGGCTCGGGCTTCTTCCAGCATGGCCACACCTATCTGGGCCATCCGGCGGCCTGCGCGGCCGGCGTTGCGGTGCTGAAGGAAATCGAAAGCCGCAACCTGCTGGCCAACGTCAATGCCATGGGTGGCAAGCTGCTGAGCGCGCTGGAAGCCCGTTTCGGCCAGCACCCGAATGTCGGTGACGTGCGCGGACGCGGGCTGTTCCTGGGGGTGGAACTGGTCGCCGACAAGGAGACGAAACAGCCCTTCGAACCGGCCTTGAAGCTTCATGCCGACATCAAGAAGCGGGCGCTGGCATCGGGTCTGATGTGCTATCCCATGGGCGGCACGGTGGATGGCCTCGCCGGCGATCACGTGCTGCTTGCGCCGCCTTACATCATTGACGAGACCCACGTGGCCGAGATCGTCGACAGGCTCGATGCCGCCATCGCCGGTGCGCTCGCCACGGCAAAGGCTGCCTGACCCAATGAGCAGGAAACCCGCCGTGTCGCAACTGGGACAGGCCACGGCCCTGCCCGCATCGCCTGAAGACGCCACGCTTGAGCGCGTTCCTGCACCACACCAGGGCGAAAGCTATCTCGTTCGCTTCACCGCGCCCGAGTTCACCTCGATCTGTCCTGTTACCGGCCAGCCGGATTTCGCCCACCTGGTCATCGACTACGTGCCGGGCAAGTGGATCGTGGAGTCAAAGTCGCTGAAGCTCTATCTGGGCTCGTACCGCAACCATGGCGCCTTCCACGAGGACTGCACGGTACGTATCGGCCTCGACCTCAAGAAACTGCTGCGGCCGAAGTGGCTGCGCATTGGCGGCTACTGGTATCCGCGCGGCGGCATTCCCATCGACGTTTTCTGGCAGACCGGCACGCCGCCCAAGGGCCTGTGGCTGCCCGACCAGGGGGTGCCTGCGTACCGGGGCCGGGGCTGAATTACAAAACGCGGCGAGCCTGAAGGGACCGCCGCGCCAAACCGGTAGAACTGTTGAAGACCTCTAACGGTCGCTGCGGCGCTTCTGGCCGACCTGGGCGGACATCACGACCTTACTGTCAACCGGGCGGAACTGCATGGTGTCGCCGTCCTGAGCATTGATGGCCACGTACCACTCCCCGTTCTGAACGATGGAGCCGCACTTGAACTTGCCGCGCGTCCATGAATTCCAGGCAACGCAGAGTTTGTCATCCTCGAGCTTCCACGCACCCTTGTCTTCCTTGCCAAAGGCCCGGCCCATCATCGAGCCGTCTTCCTTTGCCGCAATCATCAGAACGTATCCACCGGCGACACGAGCCTCGTAGTGCCCGGGAAACAGGGCAGCAATGGCTTCGGGCTCGAGTGAAAGATCGTTGGCGGTGGCAGGCAAACTCGAAACGGCGACGGCTGCGGCAATGGCAGCGGCTGCAGACAGTCTCATGAAATATCCCTCATTTCCTGGCCGCGTCGCCCAGTGCCCCTTGCAGACTGGTGGCGCAACTAACTTCAGATGGTCATTCGGCCTTGCAAGTTCAAGGCTCGGATCACTGTCAAGGTTTATGGTTGCCATAGGCTTAACATCGTCTCCGAATTGGGCGATTTTGCAGCTGCCTACGGAAATTCGTTCCGGCCGGCCTGCTGCAACCAATGATTCACCACGCCCCTTTACGCGGGTGCAACCCAATCCGCGCATGCTCTGCCGGCTCGCACCAGGCAGTCATGGGGGACACAATGAGCATCGCTGAAGCTGGCTACGGCCCGAACCTCTCGCGCAGTTTTCTTGATCCCGAAATCGTTCAGCGCGTGCTGAAGATCTCCGACTTCGTGGTGCTGTTCATCGGCACCGCCGCGCTGGTCCTCCAATCTGCGCTGGCGCTGGAGCCCGACAGCGCGACAATGATGACGTTCGGCGCCATGGTGATGGTTTTCTCCAGCCTGCTGGCGCTGCGCAGCGTCGGCGCATACGACATCCGGTCACTGATCCAGCCTGTCAGATCAACGTTGATTGCGACCGGGTTCACCATTCTGGCCGGCACGGCGGGTTTCGTGCTGACGCGCACGTTGATGTACGACCTGCCGGCGGCGTGGCTGGCCGGCTGGATGCTGATACCGGCCCTGCACTTCTCCATCTCGCGCGTTGCCACGGCAAGCTGGCTCAAGCCGCGCGTTGCCAGCGGCATGCTGCGCCAGCGCATCGCCATTGTCGGCGGCGGCAAGGCCGCGGAAGAAGCCATCAACATCCTGGAGGGGTCCGCCAACCTCGACATCGAGATCGTCGGCCTGTTCGATGACCGCGATGACAAACGCTCGCCCGCGTCCGTGCGCGCCCACCGCAAGCTGGGCCGCATCGGCGAGCTGGCCGTTCATGCACGGCAAAACCGCATCGACCTGGTCGTGGTGGCAATTCCGCTGTCGGCTGAGGAACGGCTGCTGCAAGTGCTGAACCGGCTGTGGGAGCTGCCGGTGGACATCCGCATTTCCGGCCAGTCCTCGAAACTGCGGTTTGCGCCCACAGCTTATGAATATCTCGGCGACCTGCCGATGCTGTCGGTGTTCGACCGTCCGCTGGCGGGGTGGTCGGCCATCCTCAAGTCCGCCATGGACCGGGTGATCGGCTTGCTTGCCATCATCGCCCTTTCCCCGTTGATGCTGGCGACGGCGGTTGCCATCCGGCTCGAGTCGAAGGGGCCTGTGCTGTTCAAGCAGAAGCGGTACGGCTTCAACAACGATCTCGTCGAAGTGTGGAAGTTCCGTTCCATGTATACCGACATGAGCGACGCCAACGCCGTGAAGCTGGTCACCAGGGACGACCCGCGGGTCACCCGCGTCGGGCGCTTCATCCGCAAGACCTCCATTGACGAGCTGCCGCAGCTGTTCAACGTGGTGAAGGGCGAATTGTCGCTGGTCGGCCCCCGCCCGCACGCCACCCAGGCCAAGGCCGCCACGGAACTCTATGAGCAGGTGGTCGACGGCTACTTCGCCCGCCACAAGGTCAAGCCCGGCATCACCGGCTGGGCACAGATCAACGGCTGGCGCGGCGAGACGGACACCCATGACAAGATCGCGAACCGGGTAAAGTACGATCTGGAGTACATTGACCGCTGGTCGATCTGGCTGGACCTGCGCATCCTGATCAAGACGCCATTTGCGCTGCTTTCACCCGCCAACAAGGCTGGCGCATACTGAGAATTCCCATCTGTACACGCAGCTGCCGAGCAGTCTTCAACCTGATACCAAAGCCCGTTAGGCTGCGCCTGCGGCGGACAAACTCCTTTCCGCCCAAGCGAAAATGCAACTCAGAGGGCTAGTTTCATGGAATCAATCATTGCTCAGGTCATCGGCGGCGCCATTGGCGGCGGCGCGGGCGGCAAACTCATCAGCGGCGCCAACATGGGCCAGGTCGGCAACATCCTCGCCGGCGCCGTGGGCGGTGTCGGCGGCGGCACCATCCTCAGCCAGATCCTGCCCGGTCTGCTGGGAGCGGCCGGCGGCGATGCAGGGGCAGGCATAGACATCGGCGCAATGGCAGGCCAACTGGTTGGCGGCGGCGTGGCGGGCCTGGTGGTGCAGGCAATCGTAGGCATGATCGTCAACAAGATGAAAGGCTGATCGCCGGTCAGCTTCGGCACTAAAGATTGAAGGCACCTGGAGCGGACTGCTTCAGGTGCCTTTCTCTGTTGTTGGAACAGCTGACGGAAAGGATCAGCTGAAGGTATCGCAGGCTGAAATGCTGCCCGTTTCAATGCCGCGCTTGAGCCAGGTCATCCGCTGTTCGGAGGTTCCATGAGTGAAGCTTTCTGGCACCACGTAGCCCTGGCTGCGCCGTTGCAGCCGGTCGTCACCAATGGCGGAGGCCGCATTGAGCCCTTCCTCGATGTCCCCCTCTTCAAGAAGGTCCTTGTTGTCGCGCGCCCAGACGCCGGCGAAGCAATCCGCCTGCAGCTCCATCCGCACCGACAGCTGATTAGCCACCTCCTGGGATGAACGCATCCGGGCTGCCATGACCTTGTCGGCGATGCCGAGCTGGTTCTGGACGTGATGGCCGACCTCGTGCGCGATTACATAGGCATAGGCGAAGTCACCGCCGGCCCCGAGGCGCGAACGCATGTCCTGGAAGAAGGTCAGGTCGATATAGACCTTGTTGTCGCGCGGGCAATAGAACGGACCCATGGCCGATTGGGCGTTGCCGCAGGCCGACTGGGCAAAGCCGGAGAACAGGACAAGCCGGGGAGCTTCGTAGGTTCGGCCGTTCTCCTGGAAGATGCGCGTCCAGGTCCGCTCGGTGGTGCCCAGCACCTTGGCGGCGAACTGGCCCCATTCATCATTTGCCGCTGTACCGGTGCCAGAAGGTGACTGTGGCACCTGCTGGGTCTGCTGCTGTTGCGGCTGCATGCCGCCGCTCAGCATATCGAGCGGGTTGATGCCAAAGACCAGCCAAAGGATGCCGAGAATTACTATGGTGCCAATGCCGATGCCGCCACCGCCGCGCCTGCCCATCGGAATGCGAATGCCGCCGCGGCCGAAAGCACCGCCCTGGCCCCGCCTGTCTTCGACGTTCGAACTGGCTTTCTCGTCATCCAGGCGCATGGCCGGCCTCCTGCAAACTCACCATTTCCGCCAACGAGTTTACACTTCAATCCTGCCGGGTCTGCAACAGATAACTCGCAATGTCCGGCTGCAAAATGCAAAGGGCGCCCCGGTCCGGAGCGCCCTCGCAATCTTTGCAGTTTCCGGCTTCGTTCAGCCCTGCTGCGCCGGCTGCTTGCTGCCGGACTTCCTGAACTTGTTCCAGCCGAACTTGAACAGCGGCAGCAGGATCAGGATGATTGCGATCACCGTGATCGGACCGGCAATCGGGCGGGTCAGGAAGATGGTCGGATCACCCGATGACAGCAGCAGCGACTGACGCAGCGTCGGTTCGGTGATCGGCCCCAGTACGATGGCCAGCACGGCCGGTGCAACCGGATAGTCCAGCTTGCGCAGGAAGAATGCCCCGATACCGAAGATCAGCATGAGCCAGACGTCGTGCATGTCGCGGGTGGCCGCATAGCCGCCAACCACAGAGAGCACGAAGATCATCGGCGCCAGGACGGTGAAGGGCATGCGCAACATCCAGATAAACACCGGGATGAAGGCAAGGTTCACCACGAGGGCGAAGAAGTTGGAGACGTAGAAGGATCCGATCAAGCCCCACACGAACTCGCTCTGGTCCACGAACAGACGCGGCCCGGGGGTGAGACCCCAGATCACCATGCCGCCCAGCAGGATCGCCGTGGTCGGCGAGCCCGGGATGCCAAGTGTGAGCATCGGCAACATTGAGCCGGTCGAGGCCGAGTTGTTGGCCAATTCAGGTGCGGCAACGCCGTCAGGATGGCCCTTGCCGTACTCTTCCGGGTTGCGCGAGAGCATCTTGGCCACACCGTAAGACATCAGCGAGCCAGGCGTTGCACCGGCCGCCGGCAGGATGCCGACGAAGAAGCCGATCAGCGAGCCGATGGTGGTGCCCTTCCATCCGCGGCGCATGGATTCCTTGCCGTCTTTCATCACGCCCTTGACGGAGAACTTGGCCTCGGTCGAGGTGATCTTGCCCCGGGTGGAGTCGATGGTCCACAGCATCTCGCCGATACCGTACACGCCGATGGCGAGGACGAGGAAGTTGATGCCGTGCAGGAAGCCCGGAATGTCGAAGAAGATCAGGCGCGGTGCGCCGGAGATTTCGTCGTAGCCGACAGAGGCGAATACCAGGCCGATACAGATCGAGAAGATGGTTTTCGGAATGTCGTCGCCGCCAAGGCCAACGAAGGTGGCGAACGCCAGCAGCATGAGTGCGAAGATTTCAGGCGGGCCAAAGCTGAGCGCAACAGAGGCGAGCGGCGGGGCAAATGCGGTGAAGAAGATGTTGGAAACGGTGCCGCCGATGAACGAGGCGATGGCGGCAGTGACAAGCGCCAGGCTGGCGCGGCCCTGCATGGCCAGCGGACGGCCATCGAACGTCGTCGCCACGGCTGTGGAGGCGCCTGGAATGCCCAGCGTGATCGAACTGATGGCGCCGCCGTACATCGCGCCATAATAGATTGCCGCCAGGAAGATGATGGCCGAGCCGGGCGGCACCAGGAAGGTGATCGGAAGCAGGATGGCCACGCCGTTGACTGATCCAAGGCCCGGCATGGCGCCGATGAACAGGCCCAGCGTCACGCCGATGATGATGAGCAGCAGGTTCAGCGGCTGCATGGCCACCAGGAAGCCGTCCACCAGAAGTCCGAGAATTTCCATCTTATTCTAGCCCCTTGCGGTTGGGCGGCTCACTGCGCGCGCCCGAAGGAATTTCAGTAAATGAAGTTGTTAAGCCAGTTGAAGAGCGGCTCGGTGAAGCTCCAGCCCTTGGGCAGCGTGATCCGCATCAGCGCCTCGAAGAAGAAGAAGAAGATGATAGGCACCGCCGTAGCCAGGGTCATGGTCAGCGCCCAGGTGTGCCGTCCGAGGAACCTCAGGTAGTAGACCAGAAACACGAAAATGCCGCCGTACATGGAAATGATGTGGCTCAGGCCGATGAAACCTGCGATGCCGCCGCCAACAAGGAAGAGCATCTTCAGGCCATACGAATCCAGCATGGGTTCGGTGGACTGTGACGGCGGTGACGTGCGGCGCGCCCAGTTGATGGCGATGAACACCGTGCAGATGAGCATGATGGCCGCAAGCCAGAAAGGCCAGAAGCCGCCTCCGGGGCCTTCGCCACGGATATAGCCGATCTCGAGCTCGGTGCTCTTGAACATGATGTAGATCGAGAGCAGGGCCAGGATGCCTGCCGTAATGATTTCCCCGCGCCGCATGGCGGCTTCCTCCCGTGCGTCATCATCCGAGCAGGCACTATTGCCCGTTCGCCACGATGCGTTTGCATTCAATTGGTGTGCCGGGGCGGGCACAGGCCATCCAGGATTTGCCTTGCCCCGCCCCGGCGACTAACAGGTGACTGTCAGGCAGCCACTTATTCGCCGAGCGACTTCAGCAGCTCGGCGTGACGTGCGACCTGGGTATCCCAGTAGGCCTTCTGCGCATCTGCATCCATCGGAAGCGCATCCATGCTTTCGGCCTTCAGGTACTCCTGCCACTCAGGCGTTTCAAAGATCTTCTTGAAGAGATCCTGGTAGTAGGCAGCAGCTTCTGCCGACATGCCAGGCGCGCCAACCACGGCACGCTGGTTGTAGTAGGAGAAGTCCTTGCCCAGTTCCTTGACCGTGCGGATATCCGGGAAGTTCGGCGCACGCTCGTCGGAGAACGAGATGAGTGGAACCACGTCGCCATTGGCATAGAAGCCCTTGGTTTCAGACGGGTTGTTCACCGTCGCCATGATCTGCTTGCCGGCAAGATCCTTGGCCACGTCACCACCGCCCTTGTAGGGGATGTACTTCACCTTGAAGCCAAAGTTCTGCTCCATCCATGCAATCACGATGGAGTCTTCCTGGCCCTTGCCGGTGCCGCCCATGACGTACTCGCCATTGGCTGCCTTGACCGTTTCAAGCCACTGCTCGAACGTGGTGATGCCGAAGTCCTTGTGGACCCACAACATGAACGGATCAACGCCCATCATGTAGACAGGGGTGAAGGTCTTGATGTCGATGCCCAGGTTTGCCTGGCGCAGCGGCGTGGTGAAGAACGAGTTCAGCGTCACCAGGATCGTATGATCAGGATCGCTCGTGCCCTTCAGCGCGATCAGCGCTTCGGCACCCGAACCGCCGCCCTTGTTGTTCGGCACCAGCGGACGCGGGGTCATCTTGTTCTTCTCGACCACCGACTGGATGAAGCGCGCGATCTGGTCAGCGCCGCCACCGGCACCCGCCATGATGACGAAATCGATCGGCTTGGTCGGTTCCCAGGCGTGAGCCGTGCTGGACATGCCGGCAACGCCCGTCATCAGGCCTGCCGCGCAGGTCAAGGCCATTGCAAGTCTTCTAGTGATACCCATGGTTTCCTCCCTTTTGGGTCTTGAACGCCTTCCACCAGACTGGCGGAAGCCGCGTAGTCTATACGCGCCTCGCCCGCGCTGCCAAATCTCCTGCATGGCTTTGTCGCTTTGGCGTTGGCACGTAATCAAACAACTGATTTACCGACTGTTTTCTCCTTCAATCTGGAGTGTGGTATACCAGAGCCGAGGTCATCGTATCAGATCGTCAAGCGGCAGCAAGCCAAAACCTGACAGTATGTCGCAGTAATTCCTCAAGTTTTCCGTCCTGTGAAAGTTCCACGCCCCCAATTGCCTAGTGGGCCATCAATATCGGGATCGAGGCATGGTCAACCACGTACTGGGTGGCGCCACCGAGCACCAGTTCACGGCCACGGCTAGACCCGTATGCCCCCATCAGCAGGCAATCCGCACCCGCGGTGCCAGCACCGTCGATGAGCGCCTTGCCAACATTGTGGTCGGACTTGACCTCGAGGTGTTCGGCCTTGAGATCGTGGTCGCCGAGATAGCTCATCAGGTGCGCTGCGGTCAGCTCAAGTTCTTCCCCGGCAATGGTCAGGATCGACAGCTTCTTTGCCGCGACAAGCAATGGTATGGCAAGCGCCAGCGCGCGTGCCGCCTCGCGTGAGCCGTTCCAGGCAATGGCCACATGCTTGCCGAGCTCCTTCGGCGGCGCGGCCTCCGGGCACATCATCACCAGCGAGCCGGTGTTGACCAGGGCAGCCTCAAGCGTATTGCGGCCAATGGCACGGTCGCGATCAGGCTTGGCTACGGCAACCACGTCGGCCAGGCGACCACGAAGAGATACGATATTGGCCTGCTTGCCGCGCTCGACGCGGAAGGTGGCCGACATGGCATTCTTCGGATGCGGTTCGCCGGGGGCCACCACTTTCAGCTTGCGGCTCTTGGCATAGGACTCGAACAATTCCACGACGCGCTTTTCTTCGGCCATGGCAAGATCGTCGCCCGACTTGGTGATCTGATCCCGAAGGATCGCCGGCACTGACACACCGAACGGTATCAGGTCTTTTGGCGCGGGGCGGCAATGCACCACCTCGATGTGTGAGTTCTTGCCTGCCAGCGCCATGGCGTGATCGAGCACGTTCTCGCCCTTGCCGTCCAGCCTGATGGGAACCAAAATCCTGCGAACCGACACGATATTTCCTTCCCTTGTGTTGCCCGTCTCATTTGCCGAACGGGCTGATGATGTTCATGCCGCTCAATCGCCGAGTGCAGTGCCCTTCACCACGCCGGCCTGGGCGGCCCATTCATGTGCAGCCACCTTGTCGCCGCCCTTGGGGCGCACCCGCATCAGGCGAATGCGGCCGCCAATGCACTGTACGCTAACGCCGTTGTCCGAAACAGCCATCACCTTGGACGAAATGCCGTCGCCGGGCTCACGGCGGCAGTCGAACACCTGCACCTCCTCGCCGTTCAGCGTGGTCCAGGCGCCAGGGCTCGGGTTGGTGCCGCGAATCAGGTTGTAGACCTGGGCAACCGG
>CAVOZK010000038.1:0-54396 GCA_963700935.1 uncultured Alphaproteobacteria bacterium
GGGTTTGGCATCAAGCCGGTGCACGTGTTCGAAACCTGGTGGCACCGGCGCATGTCACTGCTGTTCACGCCGTTCCTGATGGTCGCATTGTGCATACCGCTGGCGGTAAGGTTCCGCCGCGGCGGCGGCGCCGGCCAGCTTTTCCTCGTCGGCATGGCGCTGGGCTTCACCTACTCGATTTTCGAGGGCATCTCGCTGACGATGGGCGAAGTCGGGTTCGTGCCACCCTGGTTCGGCGCCTGGGCACCGTTCCTGGTTTACACTGCCGTGGCCGGTGCCATCGGCTTCAGGGCCGAGACGGTCGCCTAGGCCCTGCCTCGGTCCAGTCGATCAGGCCGACGCTGCGGCGGCAAGCACGTTGCCCACCACCACCGATCCGAACAGATCGATGATCCGGTCGATTTCCTCGTCCGTATGAGCGGCCGATACCGAACAGCGCAGCAGGCACAGCTTGCCCGGCGTACCCGGCGGCAGCGCAATGTTGACGTATACACCTGCCGCCAGCAGCTGGTTCCACATCGCCAGCGTCGACGGCTCGTCGCTGCACTTCACCGCGATCACCGGGCTGACCCGGTCGCAGCCAAGTTCGAGACCGAGCCCCTTGAGGCCGTTGAACAGCCGCGTCGAATTGGCCTCCAGCCGGGCGCGGCGCTGCGGCTCGCGCTTCAGCAGGCGCACTGCCGCCGTTGCCGTGGCGATCGAGGCCGGCGAGGGAGACGCGGTGAACATGTAGGGTTTGGACGCATAGCGCAGCGTCTCGAACATCGGATGGTTGGATGCACCGAACCCGCCTATGGCGCCGATCGACTTGGAGAACGTACCGACGATGAAGTCTGCTTCGTCCATCAGCCCCGCCTCGTCAGCCAGTCCGCCGCCATTGGGCCCAAGCACGCCGAACGAGTGCGCCTCGTCGACCAGCAACTGGAAGCCGTGTTTCTTCTTCACCTCGACAAATTCGGCCAGCGGCGCCCGGTCCCCCAGCATCGAATAGATGCCTTCCAGAACCACCAGCCGCCCGCCGCCATCGTCTTCCATCCGCGACAGCCGCTTGTCCAGGTCGGCCGCGTCGTTGTGGCGAAAGCGCACCAGCTTTGCGCCCGACAGCGTACAGCCGTCATAGATCGACGAATGGCTGTCGGCGTCGAGGAAGATCGTGTCCTTCGGCCCCGCCAGTCCGGCCATCATGCCGAGGTTGGCCTGGTAGCCGGTGGAGAACACGATGCAGTGCTTCATGCCGATGAACGAGGCCAGCTCGCGCTCGAGTTCCTCGTGCATTGCATAGCTGCCATTGGCGATCCGCGAACCGGTGGTGCCGGTGCCGAACTCTTCGAGCGCCTTCTGGCCCGCCTCGATGCACTCGCGCTCGAAGGTCACGCCCATGTAGTTGTTGGTGCCGGCAAGGATCGTGTCGCGCCCGTCGATGATGGCGCGCGTCGGAGACACCAGCCGCTCGTTGACCGGTCCGATGCGCGATCCCGCCTGTTCGATCGCATTCAGGCGTTGCAACAGCGGCTTGTACTTGTCAAGCAGGTCAACCATACGCTTCACCTCATGCCTTCTTGAGACGCGCCTGCACCACGCCCACCATGTCCTGCATCGTGTGCGTATCGGACAGCACGTTCAATGGAATATCGATATTGAAGTGGTCCTCCACTTCCATGACGAAGTCCATCACCGACACACTGTCGATGGCCAGGTCCACCGCGATCTCGGTTTCGGGCTTGATCTCGACTCCCTTTTCGTTGAACGGGCCCAGCAGTTCGCCAAGCTTGTCGAAAATCGCCTTTTGTTCAGATGTCATGTCAGTTGTTTCTCTTCACCAAATCCGTGCCGTCTTGTAGGCAGGTCGCATCACGCTGGCAACCACCCGTTGTCCCGGTACCATTTCAGGGTCTGTCCGAAGCCTTCGGCAAACCGGTAACGCGCCTGCCACGGTCCTGCGTCCTCGAACTTCTCACCGCTGCAAACCCAGTTTTCGAACCACAGTTCCCTGGTCTTGCCGCGGTTCAGGATGACCGCCCGGCCACCCAGTCTCATCCATCCCTTCCGACGCCAGCCCCACCATCGCCACCAGCCAGCGCGGCAGGTGAACCACTGCGGGTGTCCGGCCCGTCGTATGCGCCACCGCTGCGGCCATCGCCGCATGGCTGTAGCCACCGGGCGTGCCGTCATCGACCTCGTAGCAGCCCCGGTCCCGGCCTGCGCCCTCAGCCGCTGCCGCCAGTGCGGAGGCGAGATCGGCCACGTGGATCAGCGACAGCCGCTGTCCGGTCGTGCCAGTCATAATGGCCACCTTGCCGGACAGTTCCCGTATCAGCGGCAACGTGGCGCGATCTCCCGGCCCATACACGGCCGGCGGCCGGATAATCACCAGTTCCATGCCATTCGCTGCATCCGCCACCTTGCGGACCGCCACTTCACCCGCAGCCTTTGACGCGCAATAGCCCGACAATTGTGGCTCGCGCGCGGCCAGCGACGAAACGTGCACGAACCGCTTCACCCGCGCAGCAACAGCAGCCGAAGCCAGACGGGCTGATCCGGCTTCATTGACGCTCATGAACGCAGCAAGGCTCTTCGCCTTGATGGCGCCGGCCACATGGATCACCACATCGGCTCCCTGCACCAACCGCTGCAGTGCCGGTTCGTCGTCAAGCCCGCCTTCGATCACGGTTGCCCGCGTCGCCATGCCAGCCGGCAATCGGGTTGCATCGCGCACCAGCAGCCGCAGATCATGACCACGCCCGGCGAGTTCATGCGCGGTGTGAGCGCCGACAAAGCCGGTCGCCCCGGTCAGGGCAATCTCGCAGGGGCTGGGAAACGGCTGCTCCGGTCACTCCGCTGCGATCGATGCCGCCTGGCGGTCTCCGGCGAAGCTGCCGGCGATCTCGGCAATTTCACCACTGACGTACCGCGCCTTTGAACCGGCGCGCGACAGCTTGCCGGACGACGTGAAAGGCAGGCTCTTGGGCGGAACCATCACCACGTCGGCTTCGATTCCGATGCTGCGCACCACCTGTGCGGCAACCTGCTTGCGCAAGTCCTCGATGGCGCCGAAATCCCGCAACCGGCATTGCACCAGCACCGTCACCCGGTCTTCGCCATTGGCGGCCTTCCATGGCAAAGGCGGCCACGTCGCCATCGCGCACCTGCTCAAGCCGCTCGATGGCCCACTCGATGTCCTGCGGCCAGATATTGCGGCCATGGTGCAGGATCATGTCCTTGGCTCGGCCGGTGATGACGATTTCGCCATCGACCCAGTAGCCCATGTCACCGGTATCCATGAAGCCGTCTTCGCGCATGATCGCTGCGGTGGCCTCCGGGTTGCGGTAGTAGCCGGACATCAGGCTGGGGCCGCAAATCTCGATGCGGCCGATGCGGCGCTCGCCAAGTTCGCAGCCGGCTTCGTCCACCACGCGCATCCGGTGGCCGGGCAGCGGCTTGCCGCACACCACGAAGTGACGCACCTCGTCCGGGCAGTCTGCATCGCTGGGAATTGCTTCACGGCTGGCCTTCATCGCTGCACGGTCGATGACATCAACCCGGATCTCGACTTCCGGGTCGGTAAATGATACGCCGAGCGTGGATTCGGCCATCCCGTAGCTGGGCAGGAAGGCCTTCGGGTTGAAACCGGCAACCGACAACGTCTCGGCAAACAGCTTCAGAACGTCGGCGCGAACCATGTCGCCGCCGATGCCGGCAACGCGCCACTGGTCGAGCTTCAGCGATGCCGCATCGCCGTTGATGCGGCGGGCAGCGAGATCATAGCCGAACGTGGGGCCATAGGCGACCGTGCACTGGTTGTCAGACATCAGCTTCAGCCACAGCGCCGGACGCCGGGCAAAAGCCGGGGTCGGAAGGTAATCCACGGAAATCTGGCCCATCACTGGCGACAGGCAAAAGCCCACCAGGCCCATGTCGTGATACAGCGGCAGCCACGAGAACGTCCGGTCGGTCGGAACGACCTTCAGGCCATGCCGAAGGGTCGTCATGGTGTTGGCGCAAATGGCCTTCTGCGAGATCAGCACACCCTTCGGGCTAGACGTGGAGCCGGAAGAATACTGGATATAGGAAACATCCTGCGGACCAAACGGCTTGAGATCGGCGCCGGAAGACGGGAACTGCGCCAGTTCGCCATGGGTCCATACCTTCCTGACACCGGCGCGCTGGGCCGCTTCACGAACCAGCTCCTCAAGGTCTTGCGTGGTCACCACGGCCGTGGCATGGGCGCTTTCGAGCATGCCCGTCACCCGGTTCACATAGGAGTCGTGACCACCGATGTACATGGAATAAGGCAAAGGGCACGGGATGACACCGGCATACTGGCAGCCGAAGAACACGGTGATGAAATCCGCACCGGTCTCAGCCACCACGGCCACCCGATCACCAGGCTTCACCCCGGCATTGAGCAGACGGTGAGCCGTTTCGATGGCCCGCTTGCGCAAGTTGCGGTAGCTCATGCTTTCCTCGAGCAGGCCGCGCGGACCGTAGAAATTCATGCCGGTCTGGCCCTGGGCTGCATAGTCAAGCCCTTCGCACAAGGTGGTGAAGCCGCCAAGCCGCTGCACCAGGTCGGTATTGATGGTGGGTGTCGGCCGAGGACCCGCTGCTGCTGCGTCCATGCCTGCGCCAGTTCCAAATTCAGTGGTCGTGTCTACCCGCACAACTCTTACCCCTGCAATTCGCGGATTGGCCGAGGTGCCTGCGCAACCCCGAAGCTCCGGCAGCCCCCAAATCGCCACCGTCGCAAACCCGCTTGAAGTCTTGGTTTGTTGCAAACACTTTTAACAGAATGGCCGAAGCAGGCCGAAATCACTTGATGTTTCGGTTTGTAACTCGAAGGTCGTCAAAAATCGCTCAACTAGCTGATTTAATTGAAAAACTGAAGCGCCCGAGAAAACCGGCCCGCCGCGGAAAACCGCAAAACCCACAGCAGACCTCCTGCAACTGCTGCCTTGCGGTTCGCCGGGGCTGCCACACTGGCCACCGATTCCCGCCTCAACCTGGGTCAGAAGTTGACCTTGCCAAGCAGCACACCCGCCGCCAGCAGGGCAAGCACGCCGAAGGTGAAGCCGGTCAGCCAGACCATTATAAACTGCGCGACGGACTTGGAGTTGCCGTTCGACCCCTTGCCAGCCTGTCGCTCGATCTCGACCAGCCGGTGCGCGGCATAGGTACGGATGCGGTTGGTGATGTCGCGCAATTCCCGGGTTTCGGCAATGATGACATGACCGGACTGGTCCTGCCGCACCAGCCGGAAGCTGCGCGGATCAGGCTCCATCTCGACATAGGAAATGTCGTCGATCCACAATCTCGGCGGAAACCCCGTATCCATTTGCAACGGCAACAATGGCTTCAACCGGGGTTCGTCACGCATCCTGGCAGTCAGTTCGTCATGCAGCGCAGCCAGCCTCAGCGTCTGGGCATCGCGAATGCCGACCAGCGCATCGAAATGCGCCGCCTGCGCCAGGCGCGCCCGCCGCACCTCGCGGTCAAGACCGGTGATCCGGCCTTCGTCCCGCTCATCCGGGCTGTTGATTTCAGGCTGTGTAGTACTCAACTGACAGGGCCTTCCGCCGTGCTGCGACACACCAACGCCGTTTGCGCGCCGGCCGGCCCGTGCCAGACTGGCACAAGGCTTTGGCGCAACATTAATACGTCGCCGTCAGGAATGCATCCATTATGCCATGACGCCAACGCTGAGAATCAAGCGAGCAGCCCGCGATGATTTACCCCAAATACTATTATAGGTTGAATCTCTGTAAACGTCTAAAATTTTAGTAGAGTTGTACCTGCCATGTCCTTGCGTCATGATTGTTCTCGCAAGGGGCAGGCATGAAGACCTCAGCACCTCGCCAGCAGAACACCACGGCTCACAAGAGCGGCAGGGATGGCGAATTCAATGCTGCCAGAATGGCGGCCCCGCAAGGCCGCCTCGACGTCTGTCCCGGCAGCAGTCTCGGCAGCAGCCTTCGCCATTGCCGCGAGTTGCGCCATGACTGGCGCGGTCCTGCCTGCCAATGCCGGTGACATGTACCTCTCCGTTGGCATTGGCGGCGGAATAAACGATGCCTGGAACTGGCAGACGCTGACCTGGTCACCCTTCAACGCCGCGGACGAAACCGGCCTGATCGTGCGTGGATCGCTGAAAGGCGAGGCCAAGACCTACGTCACGGACATTCCAGCCCGGACTGACGCCCGAATCTGGGTGGCTGGCATCGGGCTGGACGGCGAACTCGGCTGGCAGGTGGCGGGAGACTGGGGGCAGGCCGCGGTACTGGCGGGGGTGGCATGGCGCGACTACACGCTGTCACCGGTTGATCCCAACTCCGGGCTTGGAAGCAACCAGCTCCACGTCAGGGTTTCGGCGCAGGGACATATGGTTGGCGCAGACGACTGGGGCGCTTTCTGGTACGGCGACTACGTCTCCGGCGTCGATGAATGGTTTGTCGAAGCAAGACCCTATTACCGGTTGGACAACGGCCTGAAGGTTGGTCCCGAGTTTTCGCTGAGCGGCGGCGAGGACTACCTGCATGCCCGCGCTGGCATATCGGCGATGGGATGGGAGTTCACCCTGCCGTGGGCCGGCACCTTCTGGGCGGGCGGTTCCGCCGGCGCCTTGTGGGACACCGATGGCAGCCGGGTGGAGCCTTATGGCGCCCTCCACCTGACGCGCGCCATTACTTTCGATGGCTTCTGAACGGTCGCGTCAGCAGGCCGAACAAGCCCTCGTCATGGCGCGTCTGAACGCCGATCGGCATCTCGTCCCAGCGCCTGGTTTTGGAGCGCGAGCCGAACAGGATGTCCCAGAACGCCAGCGTATTGGCATAGTTCGAATCCGTGTCAGCCCGGATGGCATGATGATGCACCCAGTGGATCGACGGCGTGACGATGATCTTCGACAACGGCCTTTCCAGCCAGCCCGGCAGCGCCACGTTGGAATGGTGGAACAGCGCCATGCTCAGCACCATCGTCTCGAACAGGATCACCGAGGTGAGCGGGATGTCCATCAGCCAGATCACCACCGCACGCACCCCCGCGGAGAGCATCACCTCGCCGAAGTGAAACCGGAACGCGGAACTGGCATCGAGAAACTGGTCAAGGTGATGCACCTCGTGGAAACGCCACAGGAACGGGATCTCGTGGTTGGCCCTGTGCCACCAGTAGATCCAGAAATCGAGGATGAGCAGGTCGATGATCAGCCCCTGCCAGCCGGACATCCACTCCGGCCGCCAGCCCAGCGCGTGGGTGGAGGCAAGCGCCGACAGCGGAATGACCACAAGCGGCGACAGCCCGGCGCTGATCAGCAGCAGGCTGGCGTTCTTGAGCACCCGCAGCAGCCGGTCCCATGCGGTGCGAAGGCCCGCCGCCGCCAAGGGCCGCGCCTTCGGGAACAGCCGTTCCAGCACCATCATTGACGCCGCAACGGCAAGCAGCACCATGACCTTGATATCAACTGTTTCCATGAGGCCCTTCTACACCGCCTGAAGCCCTGGCCGAACTGACAACGCCGTGAGCAGGGATCAACTGCCCTCGCCGTCCCGCCGCCGCCCGCGCATCAGCGCCCATACCAGCGGCATGGCCAGCGCGATCATCATGTACCGCGCGATCTGGTGGCCGCCTACATAGGCCGGGTCCAGGTTGAGGGCAAACGCCAGGATGGTCATGGCCTCAAGCCCGCCAGGCGCGAACGCCAGCAGCGTATGCGAGAACGGAATGCCGATCAGCCACGATACCAGCCCGGCGCCAGCTAGGCTGATGGCGAGCGCCAGGGCAAGGCCAGACAACGCAGCGCCGGCAAGGTTGGCCAGGTCCGCCGGCCTGACACCGGCAAAGCGCATGCCGATCATGGTGCCGAGAAACACGAAGGCCGGCAGCAGCACCCAGTCCGGCAACACGCCGTGCACCACGCCGGTGAGGTGCATGGCGCCGCTGGCCAGCGCCGGGCCCAGCATCAGACCTGCGGGCACCTTGAGCCTGTCAAACACAAAACCCGACAGCAGTCCGGCCGCCAGCACCAGCACCACATCGCGCAACGAACCCGGTTCGGCCACCACGACGGCTTGAGAACCCGCCTCTGTGCCGGAAAATGCCGTGATCAGCGACGGCAGCACCGCCACCAGTGCAAACAGCCGGATCACCTGCACCACGGATACCTTGGCCAGGTCCGCCCTTGTGTCGGCCGCCATGGCCAGCGCCAGCGACAGGGCGCCCGGCATCACCGCGAAAAAACTGGTCGCCCGGTCCCAGCGCAGAAACCGCTCGTAGAACATCACGCCGGCAACCACCAGAACCGCCATGGTCGCCGCCAGCAGCGCCACGCTCAATGGCCAGCGCGACAGCGTCTCCAGCGTTTCAGGCGTCACCGCCCCGCCGATCTGCAGGCCCAGCAGGATGAACACAAACCGCGTCAACGCTTTCGGCATTACCGTGCGGATCTTGCCTGCAAGCGCTGCCGCCGCCACGGCCACCATTGCGCCTGCCAGCCACGGCGCAGGCAGGCCCAGCCACCAGAACACCCCGCCGCCGCCTGCCCCGATGGCCAGCGCGGCGGCAACCTGTTCAACCTGCTGTCGTGTGAACGCCGCCATGCCGGCGCATCAACCCTTGAGGCTCAGGACGACGTCGTCCGTGTGCTCGCCCAGCTTCGGGCTCGCCCGCTCAAGCTTCAGCGTACTTTCGGAGAAGACGATGGGCGTGCGCACGCTCGGCACCATCACACCGTCCCCATCGGGAACGTCGATGCGCAAGGCCCGGTGGACGATCTGCGGGTCGTTGAAGGTGTCCTCCACCGTGTTGATGGGACCGGCCGGCACGAACACCTTCTCCAGTTCGGCCAGCATGTCGTCACGGGCGCGTTCGCCGGTCTTGGCCGAGATCAGCGCCGCCAGTGCATCGCGATTCTTCACCCGGTCGGCATTGGTGCGGAAACGCTCGTCGTCGATCAGTTCCTCAAGCCCCAGCACCTGGCACATCTTGGCCCACTGGGCTTGCGATCCGGTGGCGATGATCAGGTGCCCGTCGGCCGCCGGAAACACCTGGTAGGGAACGATGTTGGGGTGCGCGTTGCCCATGCGCCTGGGCGGGGTACCGGAGACGAGATAGTTGAGCGCCTGGTTGGCCAGCACCGCGCTCATGCAGTCGAACAGCGCCATGTCGATGTGCTGGCCCCTGCCCGTCTGCTGGCGCACCAGCAGCGCAGACTGGATGGCGATGACGCCATAAAGGCCGGTGAAGATGTCGGCAAAGGCAACGCCGATCTTCTGCGGCTGGCCGTCCGGCTCGCCGGTCAGGTCCATGATGCCGGCCAGCCCCTGAATCATGAAGTCGTATCCGGCCTTGTGGGCGTAAGGCCCCGTCTGGCCGAAGCCGGTGAGCGACAGGTAGATGAGGCGAGGGTTAAGCTCCCGCAGGCTTTCATAGTCGAGCCCGTACTTGGCCAGCCCGCCCACCTTGAAGTTCTCGATGAACACGTCTGCATCCGCCACCAGCTTGCGGATGGTGTCCCGGCCCTGCTCGGTCTGGAAGTCGACGATGACCGACTTCTTGCCCCGGTTGGCCGAGTGGAAGTAAGCCGCATCGCCACGCGAGCCGTCGGCCCGGGTCACGAACGGTGGCCCCCAGTTGCGGGTATCGTCGCCGTCCGGGCTTTCCAGCTTGACCACCTCGGCGCCAAGGTCAGACAGCGTCTGCCCGATCCACGGGCCGGCCAGTATGCGTGCCAGTTCGATGACCTTCAGCCCTTCAAGCGGTGCCGTCATTGGCATTGGTTCCCTGTCTGTACGGCCGGCGCGCGGCCGGCAGCCGCTTCCGCGTTCACTGTCTCGGGGTCTAGCACATGGCCAAGCAGGGTGCGAAGCATGTCGCGCTCGCGCTCGTGCATACGTGACCTGCCCAGATCGGTGAGCTCATGACGGTCGCTGGCCACATCAAACAGCTGCGGACAATCGCGGCCCGCATAGTGCACGTACTTCCACTGCCGGTAGCGCAGCATGGTAATGCCGCAGGGACTGCCGCCACCATGATGCTGCGAGATGACGAAGCGGTCCGGTTCCGGCCGCTCCGCGAAGCCCTGCAGGGGCCGCGACATCCACGTCTCGCGGGCCTGCGGTTGCCTCAATCCCACCACCTGCTTCACGGTGGCGGCAATGTCGGTCAGCGACACCGGCGTCGCGTTGACCGCCCCGTCCGGCAGTCCGCGTCCCATCATCAGCAGCGGCACGGCAACCGAATCCTCGTACATGACGGAACTGCTCCAGAAGCCGTGACTGCCCAGCATCTCGCCATGGTCCGACAGGTAGATGACCGAGGTATCGCGCGCCGAACCGGACTCCTCCAGCGCCTCCATCACCTGCCTGACATTGTCGTCGAGAAAGCTGACCAGCCCATAATAGCTGCGGCGCGCCACCTCGCGCATGCCATCGTCGAAGTGCCCGTCGAGGTTGTTCGACCGTGCGATCTCCTCCAGCACCTCGTGCTCCGGGCGCTGGCGCGGCGGTTCGGGCAGCTTCCGGCGTTCATAAAGGCGGTAGAACTCTTCCGGGCACTTGAGCGGATGATGCGGGCTGCCAAACGACACGAACAGCACCCATGGCTTGCGGGTGAACTTGCGCGGATACCGCTTCAGCCACCGGGCCGCCTCATGCGCCACCCGCCGGTCATGTTCGCTCTGGCTGGTCTCGCCCGGCCCCATCTCCGCCGCCCGCTCCGCCGCATGGTCATTGGGCTGCAATGGCGAGCGCAGCAGCGCCTTCACCTGGTCCCCGCCCTCGCTGGCGAGGTACATCGGCTCGATTTCCTCGTCGAAACCGTGATCCTCCCCGCCGTGCCGGAAATGCAGCTCTCCGATGGAAACCACCGGATGACCGGCATCGCGCAGCGTGTGCGCCCAGCTCTCATGCTGGCCGTGCCAGGGCTCGGCGGAAGACCAGCACCGCGTCTCGTGCACCTGCAGGCCGGTGTGCAGGCTGGCCCGCGCCGGCACGCCGATCGGCGACGGCGTGTAGGCATTGCTGAAACGGGTGCCCAACCGCGCGATGGTGTCGAGTGTCGGTGTGCGCACGACCGGATCGCCATAGCACCGTGCCACGCGCCGGGCATGCTCGTCTGAGCAGAAGATGATCAGGTTCTGGGGGCGGTCCTGTGACAAGGGATGAGCTTTGCCCGACCGCGGTCAGTCCTTCACCGGCACGGTGTAGTTCAGGCCCAGCCGGCCGCCGTCGGGATAGATGGTCTGGCCGGTGATGTAGCTGGCCATCGGCGACGCCAGGAACACCGCGATGGAGCCGATCTCCGACGGCTCGCCCGGCCGGCCCATCGGCGTGCGCGACATGATGTTGCGGATCTTGGCCGGATCGTTGGCGATCGACTTGAACATTTCCGTGGCGATGGAGCCCGGCCCGATGGCGTTGACCCGGATGCCCTCCTTGGCAAGCCGGATTCCCAGCGCCTTGGTCCACTGGTTGATGCCGCCCTTGGACATGACATAGGACGCGATCTCCGGGATGACGATGACCGCCTGGCACGACGACATGTTGACGATGACGCCACGCTGGCCGTTCTCGTCGGGCTCCTGCGTCATCATCTGCCGCGCCGCCAGCTGGCCGGACAGGAACACGCCCTTGAGGTTGACCGCCAGCACCCGGTCATAGTCCTCCTCGGCCAGCTCCAGCGGGTCGCAGGCATGCACGATGCCGGCATTGGCCATCATGATGTCGAGCCTGCCGTGAGCCTTCACCGTGTCGTCGATCAACGCCTGGATCTCGGCCTTCTTCGTCACGTCGCAGTGGTGGTACTGCACGTCGAACCCGTCAGCGCGCAGCGCCGCAGCGGCTGCCTCGCCCTTCTCGTCGGTCACGTCGGAAATGACCACCTTTGCGCCCTGCTCGGCAAAGGCCTTCGCCGAAGCAAGGCCCAGCCCGCCTGACGCGCCGGTTACGATTGCGATCTTGTCCTTGAGAAGCATGGCCGGAAATTCCCTGTTCTGATGAGGTCGGTATGGTGCGCGCACACTGCAAACCGGCAAGCGCCCGGTCAAGCCCGATCTGGTCAGTTGACGCTGTCCGGCAGTTCCTTTTCGCGCTGCGCCACGAATGCCGCCAGCTCCTCCGCCTTGGCCTCGTCCATCGACGGCTCGACATAGTTGTTCAGCATGGCGCGCGCCTTGGCATTGCCGCGTTGCTCCATGGTCAGCGAGCCTTCCGCCGCCCACTGCTCGAACGAGTTGAAGTCCATCAGCTCCGGCGTGAAGAACGCCTTCTCGAAATGCTCCAGCGTGTGGGCGGTGCCGAGGAAGTGCCCGGCTGGCCCCACCTCGCGCACTGCTTCCATGGCGTCGTCGAAATCGTCGAACGAGATGCCTTGCGCATACTTGTACCAGCCGACGAGCTGGTCGGCATCGGTGACGAACTTCGAGTAACCGCACGACAGCCCCGCTTCCAGCCAGCCCGCCACGTGCCAGATATAGTTGGCGCCCGACAGGATGGCCGCATGCATCAGCATGTTGGCTTCATAACCCGCCTGCGCGTCGTTGACCTTCGAGCCCACATGAAAGCCCGAAGTGCGCCACGGCAGCTTGTACTTTCGCGCCAGCTGGCCGAACAGCAACATCATGTGCGCCGCTTCCGGCGTACCGCCCATCGGCGCGCCCGACTTCATGTCCACCGCCACCATGAACTGGCCCATGACCTGCGGGCTGCCCGGCCGCACCAGCTGCGTGAAGGCAAGCCCCGCCAGCGCCTCGGCCACGCACTGCGCCACCGAAGCCGCAGACGAGGCTGGCGTTGACGCGCCGCACAGCGCAAACGGCGAGATCAGGCATGGCTGGTTGTGCGCCGCATAGACGCGCAGCGCATCCAGCATGGTCTGGTCCCACACCAGCGGCGAGTTGCAGTTCACCACCGAGGTCAGCACCGTGTTGTCGCGCACGAAGTCGTCACCGAACACGATGCCGGCCATCTTCATGGTGTCCTCGGCCCGCTCCTTCGCGGTCACGATGCCCATGAACGGCTTGTCGGAATGGGTCAGCGCCGACTGGATGATGTGCAGGTGGCGGCGCGGTACGGGAATCTCCATCGGCTCGCAGATGATCGAGCTGGTGGAGTGCAGCGCCGGCGACATGTAGGCGAGCTTGTGGAAGTTGTTGAGGTCGTTCAGCGAGCCATAGCGGCGCTGGCCGTCCAGGTCGCGCACATAGGGTGCACCGTACATCGGCACGAAGATCGACTTGTCGTTGCCCACCGTCACCGTGCGCTCGCGGTTGCGGGCATGCATGGTGTACTCGGACGGGATCTGCGAGACGAGGTCCATCAGCTGGTCGCGGCCGATATGGACACGGTAGCCGTCCACTTTCGTGCCGGCCGCCTTCCACATGGCGATGGCGTCATCGTCGCGGAACTCGATGCCGACCTCTTCCAGGATGGTGCAGGCCGCATCGTGAATGCGCTCGACCGCACTCGTCGCTGGCCATGTTGAGCACCGGCGTCTTGCGCATGAGCGTGGGCAGGGACGGCGCTGCAACGGCGCGGCGCTCGCGCCTTCCGGAACGGCCTCCCGACCGGCGGGCGTGTGGTTCGTCATGTTCGGCAACGGACATCGCAAGCATCCTCCTGGTGAGCCCTGAGGCGGAATGCTACATCGCTGCCCGCCTTTGGATGTATACGGTTTGCGACAGTTGAGTGCCATTTTTGGCCACCGCCCCGTTGGCTGGATTCACCGCACAAGGTGCCGGGTGAGTCGCCGTTCCAGCACCGCCCATACGCGGCGCAGCGTCTCCACGATCATCAGGTAGATGATTGCCGCCCACAGGTACACGTTGAAATCGTAGGTGCGCGAGAACGCCAACTTGGTCGCCCCCATCAGGTCGAACACCGTCACGATGGAAGCAACTGCGGAGCCTTTCACCATCAGGATGATCTCGTTGCCCAGCGGCCTGAGCGCGGTAATCATCGCCTGCGGCAGGATGATCTTGCGGAACGTCGTACCCTTGTGCAGGCCCAGCGACGACGCCGCCTCCCATTGCCCGCGCGGGATCGATTCAATGGCCGTCTTGTAGATTTCCGCCTGGTAGGCCGCAGTGTTCAGGATGAAGGTCAGCAAAACGCAGTTGTAGGCATCGCGAAAGAACCACCACAAACCCACCGCCTGCAACTCATCGACGAACTGCCCGGCGCCGTAATACAGCAGGAAAACCTGACCCAGCAGCGGCGTGCCGCGGAACGCGTAAACATAGGCAAATGCCGGCTTGGCGATCAGCGGATTGTGAGACATCCGCGCCAGCGCCAGCGGAATGGCCAGCAATCCGCCCGCCATGATGGACAACACCACCAGCTTGGCCGTGACCCAAAGCCCTTCCATCATCCTGGGCATGTACCTGGTGAAGATGTCGGCGTCGTAATTGCTGACCAGGGAGGCGGCAATGCCCAAGCCCAGCGCCGCCCACAGGCCGCACAGCATGGTGCCGGCAATGCGCGCAATGCCCCAGCGGCGCCGGGCCTGCGGCGGTGGCTTCTGCGCCTCGATCATGCCGGCCGTAGCATCGCTCATGCGCGGCGCTCCTCGCCACGCTTGACGTGCGCCTCGATGGCCCCGAGGCCCTTGGACGAAATCAGCGACAGCACCAGGTAGATCGCCAGCGCGACGGAGTAGAAGAACAGCGGCTGCTTGGTCGAGCCGACCGCCACATTGGTATTGCGCAACAGGTCGTTGAGCGCGATCACCGATACCAGCGACGTCTCCTTGAGCAGGATCAGCCACAGGTTGCTCAGACCCCCGATCGACAGCCGGATCAGTTGCGGCAGCGTCACCAGCCGGAACGCCTGCCAGCGGGTCATGCCGAGCGCCTGTGCAGCCTCGCCCTGGCCCGCCGGGATGCCCTTGAAGGCAGACGCGAAGACCTCCGAGGCAAAGGCGGAGAACACCAGCCCCAGCGCCACCATCCCGGCCACGAAGCCGTTCACCTCGACATAGGTGTCGGTGAAAAGCCCGACCAGTTTCTGCAATGCCATCTGGCCGCCATAATAGACGATGAACAGGGTCAGCAGCTCCGGCAGGCCGCGAAAGATGGTGGTGTAGACGTTGGCAGCCGTTTCCAGCGACTTCTCGCCGGAGGTCTTGGCCAGCGCGACCAGCAGGCCAAGCGCCAGCCCGAACGGCAGCGTGGCCAGCGCCAGCCGCACCGTGAGCCAGGTACCTTCAGCCAGTTCGTCCGCCCAGCCTTCAGGACCCCATGCCAGCATCTGGAAGAGTTCCATTGCTGTTGCCTTGCCCCTCACAATCACCAGCATCAAAAACAAGATGCCTGCCGGGCACTGTAGCACGGCAGGCACCTGTGTATAGCTTGCCGGGACCCAAAGCCCCGAAAATCCTCAGTAGACCGAGAACGGGAAGTACTTGTCGTTGATTTCCTTGTACTTGCCGTTTTCAAGGATCGCCTTGAGGGCAACGTTCAGCTTGTCCTTGAGCGCGGTGTCTTCCTTGCGCACCGCCATGCCGGCGCCCGAGCCGAACCACTTGGCGTCGTTGTAGTTCTCACCGATGTGCTCGCAGCACGAACCCGCATCGGAATTCAGCCAGTCGAGGATCACCACCGAGTCGGCCAGAACGGCGTCAAGCCGGCCTGCGACCAGGTCGGCATTGGCTTCGTCCTGGGTGGCATAGAGCTTGATCTCGCTGTCCTTGTAATTGTCTTCCAGGAAGGACGAGTGCGTGGTCGAAGACTGCGCGCCCAGCACCTTGCCCTTCAGGCCTGCCGGGCTGGTGTCGGTGATGGCGCCACCCTTCTTGGCCACGAAGCGGGCCGGCGTGTTGTAGTACTTGTCGGTGAAGTCCACCTGCTTCATGCGCTCTTCGGTGATCGACATGGACGCGATGATCACGTCGTACTTCTTGGCCAGCAGTGCGGGAATGATGCCGTCCCAGTCCTGCGCCACGAAGGTGCACTCGGCCTTCATCTCGTCGCACAGCGCCTGCGCGATCTCGACGTCGAAGCCCTGCAGCTTGCCGTCTGAAGTCGATGTAGTTGAACGGCTTGTAAGCGCCTTCCGTACCAACCCTGATCTTGGTCCACTCGTCGGCCAGCGCCGAGCCGCTCATCATTGCAACAGCCAGCGCAGCCACGGCCATAGTCTTGAATTTGAACATTGCCTTGATCCCTGTATTTGTCTCACCCGTTGAAAAGACCGCCGCATCAGCCCTTCCCCGAAAACAATGGCCGCAACAAATCTCATTGTAAAGATGACGCATAGGGCAATCTTGCCGCGAATTTTGCGCCCCACTCCTGGAGCGTGCGTAAATTACGTTGACGTTAGGATAGAGAATTACTCGCGACTATCCGAGTACGCCTGCTCCGCAATGTAGTAGTCATCGAACCCGACCGCCTTGCGCAGTTCGGCAAATTCCAGCAACGCAGCTGCCGGGTGTTCGCGCCGGGCCATGACGCCAAGTGCATCCTGGATGGCCTTCATGGCGGCGGACAGCAGCGTCAGAGGATAAGCGGCAAACCGGTAACCCAGCTCGTGCAGCCGGTCGGGGTGCAGGATCGGCGTAGCGCCCCCTTCGACAAGGTTGGCCATGTGGATGCCGGGCGCTTCGCGGGTGAGCCGCGCCATCTCCACCTCCGATTGCGGCGCTTCCACGAACAGCATGTCGGCGCCAAGGTCGGAAAAACCTTTCGCCCGGTCGATTGCCTCATCAAGCCCGTGCCCGTGGCGGGCGTCGGTGCGCGCCAATATCATGATGTCGGCGCCTGCCTGTTTCGCATCCACTGCAGCCTTGATCCGATTGAACGCCTCATTGCGGTCAACTACCAGCTTGCCCTTGGTATGACCGCAACGCTTGGGCGCCACCTGGTCCTCGATCATAACCGCAGCGAAACCGGCCCGCGCATACATCTCCACCGTGCGGCGCACGTTCAGCGCATTACCATAGCCCGTGTCACCATCGCCGATGATCGGGATGTCCGTAGCTGCACAGATGTTGCGGCCCTGGTCCAGCATCTCGCCAAAGGAAATGAGGCCGGTGTCCGGCGCGCCGATACGAGAGGCCGACACCGCAAAGCCCGACATGAACGAGAACCTGAAGCCAGCATCACCGATCATCCTGGCGCTCAACCCGTCCCAGCAGCACGGCATGACGTGGCAGGTGTCTTCCGACAGGATTTCGCGCAGCCGCTGGGCCGGTGTTGGTTTGGTCATGGAAGGCAATCCTTACATCTTGAAGGGTATGTACAACGCTATATCGGGGATCACGTAGATCAGCAGCACGGTGAACAGCATCAGCGCCAGGAACGGCCACACGCCGCGCGCCACCTCCTGCATGGAGGCCTTGCCGACGGCCTGTATCACGTAAAGGTTGAGGCCCACCGGCGGGGTGATCAGCGCGCACTCGATCATGATCACGAAAAATACGCCGAACCAGATCGGGTCGATGCCGAGGCCCAGCAGTGACGGTGCCAGCACCGGGACCATGATCAGCATCATCGACAGGGCTTCGAGGAACAGCCCCATCACCACCAGCACCAGACCCACGACGAGAATGAACATCCACGCCTCGGAGAAGTTCTGCGAGATGAACATCGAGACGTCCTGCGGAATACGGTAGAGCGATATCGCCTTGCCGAACACCTTGGCTCCGGCGACGATCAACAGGATGGTAACCGTGGTGACCATCGACTGTACCACGGCATCCTTGAAGTCCGTCCAGGTCAGGGTGCGCAGCACGAACACGGTGATCACCAGCGACGCGGCAAAGCCGATGGCCGCGGCCTCGGTCGGCGTGAAGGCGCCCCAGTAGATGCCCCAGATGATCAGCGCGGCCAGCGCCAGCGCCGGCAGCGCGCGAAGCCCCGTTCGCCAGCGCTCGTCCCAGCTTGCCGCCGGCGACGGCTTGTAGGTGGGCGACAGCCACGCATAGACCATCGAAAAGGCGATGAACAACGCCATCAGCATGAGGCCCGGCCCGATGCCGGCCTTGAACAGGGCGATCACCGATTCCTCGGTGATGAAGCCGTAGACGATCATCGGGATCGACGGCGGAATGAGGATGCCCAGCGTACCGCCTGCCGCCAGCAGCCCCAGCACGAAGGGCCGCGGATAGCCGCGCTTGCTCATTTCGGGGATCGCAACCGTACCGATGGTCGCCGCCGTGGCCACCGATGACCCGGAGATGGCCGCGAAGATGCCGCACGAGATGACAGTTGCGATGGCCAACCCGCCCGGCAGGTGGCCAACCCAGGCCTGCACAGCGGCAAACAGGTCACGCCCCACGCCGCCCTTCAACAGCACGTTCGACATCAGCAGGAACAGCGGCACCGCCAACAGCACAAAATTGTCGATGGTGCCGAGCAGGCCCTGAGGCGCCATCAGCGGCGAGAACCCGCCCATGATCAGCAGCAGCAGGCCAAGCCCGCCCAGCGCGAACGCCACCGGCACCCGCATCAGCAACAGACTGAACAGGCCAGCCAGGATCAGGATGGTGGTCATTGCTCAGTGCCCCTCGTTGCCGGCCCCGGCGACCCAGCCACGCCCGGTCAGCGCCTTGAGCCCCTCAAGCGTGCACTGCAACCCGGCCAATGCGAAGCCGAACGGCACCGACGTCTCGGCCCACCAGTTGGGGAAGTCCATGATCGTCGCAGTGGTCCGGCCAACCTCGAAACTGTCCCAGGCGATCTTGAACCCGTACCACATGACGATGAGCGAAAATGCCAGCAGCACCAGGTTGGAGAACGCGTCAAGCACCCGTTTCCAGCCGTCCGGCAGCCGCTCGTACAGGATGTCGATAACGATGTTGCGGTTGTGCCGGATGGTGTAGCCAAGCCCCAGGAACACCGCCCAGATCAGCATCAGTTCCGATGTCTCGCTGGCCCACTTCGTTGGCGCGGAGAAAACGTAGCGGGCCACCACTTCCCAGGTCAGCGCCACGCCGGTCATCACCAGCAGCCACGCCGAGACGTGTCCGCAAAGTTCCGATGCCTTGTTGATCAGCCGCGTCATCGCCGTGCGAACTCCGTAGGGGTTGACTGAAGTGGCGAGCACCCGCCCCGGCGTCCAGCCGGGACGGGTACAGTCGATGTCAGGAAACAGCAGTGGCCGTCAGTTGGTCGCCTGCAGAGCGCGGGCCGCTTCCAGCACCTGCTTGCCAAGTTCGCCGGCTTCCGCCTCGAACTGGGTCAGCACCGGCTCGGAGGCCTGCTTCCACTTGGCGATCTCTTCCGGCGTCGGATAGTAGACCGTCATGCCGTTCTTTGCCGCTTCTTCGAAGGCGGCCTTCTCGATGTTGGCCATCTCGTCACGCACCGCCATGTCGGCCTTCAGCGCGGCTTCCGAAACGATCTTCTGCGTCTCGGCATCCAGCCCCTGCCAGAACTTCTCGTTGATCAGCACGATGAACTCGATGTCGGCATTGTTGGTGACCGTGATGTGGTCCATCACTTCCCACAGCTTGCGTGACTTGACGCCGGAAGCACCGGTCATGCCGATGTCCACGGTGCCGCGCTGGTAGGCAAGATACTGCTCGGAACCTGCCGTGTTTGTTGGCGAGCCGCCCAGTGTTTCAACCCAGGTGCCAAGCGTCTTGCCGAACACGCGCACTTTCTTGCCCTTCAGGTCATCAGGGCTCTTAAGCGGCGCGCCCTTGGACAGCATGATGTTGCCGCCATAGGCCTGCCACCAAAGCACGCGCGAACCGGTCTTCAGGATGGCTTCGTCAAGCGGACCGCGAACGGTCGAGCCAGGTGCGGTGGCCTTGCGCACCAGCTCTTCGGTGTTGAACACGAACGGCAGGTAGAACACGTCAACCGCCGGAATCTCGCCGGCAAAGCGTGTCAGCGACGCCACGCCCATCTCGATGGCGCCGGAGCCGACGGCCTGCGGCACTTCCTTGTCCTTGTAGAGCTGGGCCGAGTCGTAGATCTGTACCTCGACCTTGCCATTGGAGTTCTTCTCGACCTCTTCCTTGAACAGAAGCAGGTTCTGGCCCAGGTGGCTCTTCAGCGGCAGTTGCAGCGAAATCCTGAGCGTGGTGTCGGCAGCCCATGACACCGCACTCGCCGTGACCATGAACGCGGTTGCCATGGCGATACCCAAAAGGCGTTTCATGCCCGTTTCCTCCCTGTTGTTGATCTCTTGGCCATACAACGCGAACTGCATGGCGGGGAGCGGGATTATGACTCCAGAACTGTCTTCTGCAACCCGGCATGCGGAATAATGGCGGGCCTTGCGTGGGATCGGCAAAACCGCCAATCTGCGGCGCTGAACCCTTTCCCGGATATCAGCCCATCATGCCGAAGCCTGCGAGCGACGCCATTTCACTGTGGGATATCTCCGCCCCCGAGACCGCTGCCTACAAACCGCTTGATGGCGACGTCACCACCGAAGTGGCTATCGTCGGCGGCGGCTACACCGGCTGCTCGGCCGCGCTCCACCTGGCCGGTCATGGCATTTCGAGCATCATCCTCGAGGCCGAGGACGTCGGCTTCGGCGGCTCCGGACGCAACGCGGGTTTGCTCAATGCGGGCCTCTGGCTGCCGCCCGAAAAGGTGCTGGAAGTGGTCGGCCATGAGGCAGGCCAGCGGTTGGTCGAACTCCTGGGCGCCGGACCCCAGTACGTGTTCTCGCTGATCGAGAAGTACCAGATCCGCTGCGAAGCCACCCGCAACGGCACCATTCATGCCGCCCACGCGCCCTCGGGCATGGCAGACCTCACCAACCGCTACAACCAGTGGAAGAAGCTCGGCGCACCGGTCGAGTTGCTCGACCGCCAGCAGGCCGAAGAGAAGATCGGCTCGTCCGCCTTCCACGGCGGCCTGCTGGACCGGCGCGCCGGCACCATCAACCCGATGGGCTATGCCCGTGGCCTCGCCCGCGCCGCTGTCAGCGCCGGCGCCAGACTTCACACCAGCACCCGCGTCACGAAACTCGAACGCGTGGACGGCAAGTGGCGGCTCACCACCCCCACCGGCATCGTCACTGCCGGCTACGTAGTCCTCGGCACCAACGCCTACACCGACGAGCTCTGGCCCGGCCTGAACCAGGCCTTTACGCCGATCCATTATTTCCAGTTCGCCTCCGAACCGCTCAGCGGCGATGACGACCGCATTCTGAAGGAGCGCCAGGGCCTGTGGGACACCGGCACCGTCATGTTCTCCGCCCGCCGGGATGCGCACGGCCGGCTCATCGTCGGCTCGATGGGCAAGCTGATCGGCGGCGAAACCGGCTTGTCGCGGACCTGGGCTCACAAGGCAGTGAAGCATTACTTCCCCGAGTTGGGGCCGGTGAGGTGGGAAAAGGCCTGGCATGGCCGCATCGCCTTCACCAAGGACCACGTGCCGCGCGTCCACAAGCTGGCAGAGAACCTCTACACGGCCATCGCCTACAATGGACGCGGCATCTCGCCGGGTACCGTTTTCGGCGCCTCCATTGCCGACGCGATAGCCGGCAACGACGATACCAAACTCGCAATGCCGGTGAGCGAGCTGTCGGCCGAGGCGTTCCGCGCCCTGCGCGAGGCCGGCTACGAACTGAGCTTCAAGGCCTGGCGACTGCTCAAGAGCCTCTGACTGGCGCACAACAAAAAGCCGCCGGTCACTACAACCGGCGGCGTCATGGCGTTGGCGATAATCAGCGTCAGGCAGCGCGGCGCATGTGCCCGCCTTCTTCCACTTCCTCGATGATTTTCGACACGAAGGCATCAAGGTCGCCCGGATGGCGGCTGGTAATGAGACCCTTGTCGGTTACCACCTGCTCGTCCTTCCAGTTGACGCCCGCATTGATCATGTCGGTCCGGATAGACTTGTATGACGTCGCGTCGCGGCCCTTCACGATGCCTGCCTCGATCAGCAGCCACGGCGCATGGCAGATCGCAGCAACAACCTTGCCCTTGTTGTAGAACTCTCTGATGCGGCTGATCACGTCCGGTTCGATGCGCAGCAAGTCGGGGTTGATCTGGCCGCCGGGCAGCACCACGGCGTCATAGTCGTCCACATTGACATCGGTGATCTGCTTGTCGGCCTTCACCTCAGAGCCCCAGTCCTTGTTGTCCCAGCCGCGAACGGATTTGCCATCGAGCGAGGCGACGTGAACGCTGGCGCCTGCCTTTTTCAGCTGGTTGAGCGGCACTTCCAGCTCCGACTGCTCGAAGCCGTGGGTAGCGATGATAAGGATCTTTGACTGGTTGATCTTGGGCATGGAGAAACCTCCTCGAATATCGTGTGAATTTTCGCCGGGCTCCAGAACGGGCCTCACGGCGCTTGCATGCAGGGTCAACGGCTGGCCGCTGCCGAACGTTCCGTTTTCTTAGGGATTATTCACCCCGGTCAGACCCTGTCCGCTCTCCCGGCTCAGGTTCGAGGCCATAAGGCTTGACCAGTTGCCAGACATGGTCCGGCACCATGTTCTTCATCTTCGGACCGGCCTGGCGGCGCAGGTGCAACACCGTTTCCGCCGCCTTCATCTCGACGCGGGTGCGGGCAAACTCCAGCCCGCGCGGACCGAAGCGCGGCATCACCCATGCCATAACCGGCCTCAGCCAGTCCGGCATCGCCCGCAACGGCAAGCCACCGGCCGCAAGCGCCACGTTGCCGATAAAGCCCTTGACCGAGCCTGCCCGCTTGCCCGCACTTCCCGGTTCGCCCAGCACCACGTCATCGCCCAGCAGGCCGAGCAGCTCCTCGCCGCGCTGGTTGCGCACCAGCAGCCACTGCTCGCCCTCGCCGCCCATGTAGCCCACGGTGATGTCGGCCAGCACGTTGGTATAATCCACGCAAGTCCGGCAGGTCATCGGAAAGAAGTCCGGCGGCAGCTTGGAGATCGGTAGCTTGAGAAACGGCACCTCCTTCACCCGGCCATCGTCGAAACGCAGCTCCACGTGATAATCGGCGCGGAATTCGAGATAGCTCACCGTCTCCGGCCTGTCCGACAGCAGGGCGAGGAACTGGTGGAAGCGTTCTGTCGTGGTGTTGTCGGAACATGGCGTGCCGATCACGTACAACCGCTCGAAACCAAACTCCGCCTCCAGCGCGCGCAGGGCATAGACCTGGCAGGGAATGCCGATGATGGCGATCCGCCTGTGGCCTGCATCACGCGCCGGCTCCAGCAGTTGCAGCAGCGGCGCATAACCCATGCGCATGCCGCGCACGCTGGCCATGTCTTCGGCCCGCGTCACCAGCCTTGGCACCGGCTTCCACCGGTCTTCCGGGTCCGGCCCCACACACAGAATTGCGTCAACAAGCTCCGCCCGCAACAGACGCTCGCCGATGCCGGTGGTGATGCCGGTCCACTGGGCGCGAGGTGCGGGTTGCTTCATCCGCGCCTTCACCATTCGGCGGAACGGGCCAAAGTGCAGTTCGTCAGGCCGGACGGGATCGCGCGGTCTGCCGTGCACCTGCGCTTCGAGGCGTGGATAGTCGGGCTTGATGAACTGGCAGGCGCGCCCGCAGCGGGCCGGATCAGCCGTGCGCGAGATGCCGCAATCCGTGCACAGGGCACGCGCAGGCGCTTCGTCCGCAACTGTTCGCGATGGTTGACGCTGTATCTTGTCCACGCCTCAACACTGCCCCGGCTTGGGCCCGAACTCAAGCCCTGCCGTGTTGCGGCCATGCGGCGAGCCGGATAGCATCGCACGGGTTACCTGCAAGGAGGTTCAAGGCCATGACCAGCACCCCGCCGCCCGCCTTTGACCCCCGCGACCGGGACTGGCATCCGAAGGCGCTGACGCCGGCCTATAACTCCACCCGGCTGCGCTCCCCCTCGCAGCCGCTGCTGCAGATGCCACCCTCCGTCAGCGAAGTATCCGGGCCTGTATTCGGCCATGACAATCTCGTCGGCCTCGACGCCGACATGCTGCACAACGCCGCCATGGACGGCAGTCCGCTGGGCGAGCGCATCGTCATCTCCGGCCGCGTCCTGGATGAATATGCGCGGCCGCAGCCAGACGTGCTGATCGAGATCTGGCAGGCCAATGCCGGCGGCCGCTACCGTCATGCGAGAGACGGTTACCTCGCCCCGCTCGACCCAAATTTCTCCGGCTATGGCCGCTGCATGACGGACAGCGAGGGTCGCTACTCCTTCCGCACCATCCGGCCCGGCCCCTACCCTTTCCCCAACAACGGCTGCGCCTGGCGGCCCGCCCATGTTCACCTGTCGCTGTTCGGTGCGTCTTTCGCACAGCGGCTGGTGACCCAGTTCTATTTCGAGGGCGATCCGCTGATCCGCCACTGCCCAATCGTCAACACGATCCCCGATGCGGCTGCCATCGACCAGCTGGTGGCGAAACTCGACATGGCCTCGCAACTAGAGTTCGACAGCCTGGCCTACCGCTTCGACATTGTACTGCGCGGGCGCAACGAAACCTTCTTCGAGGAAGGCCGCAGCCGATGACCGCGATCAAGAGCCTGAAGGAAACACCGTCCCAGACTGCCGGACCCTATGTCCACGTCGGCACCCTGCCCAACGTGGCCGGACTGGACGTGCCGCACCACACTGTTTCCAACCGAACCGGCCTTGAGGGCGGCACGCCGGTGATCATCCGCGGCGTCATCCGCGATGGCGGCGGCGACCTTGTCAAGGACGCCATGGTGGAGATCTGGCAGGCAGGGCCGGATGGCCGCTACGGGCCGGGCCGCACCGGCTGGGCGCGCAGCCACACCGATTTCGAGACCGGTGAATTTCGCTTCGAGACGGTCAAGCCCGGCCCTGTCCCGGCGGCTGGCGGCATCGCGCAGCAGGCACCGCACATCACGCTGATGGTGTTCGCCCGTGGCATCAACCTGCACCTGCATACCCGCATCTACTTCAGCGATGAAGACACTGCCAATGCCACTGATCCGCTGCTCGCCGCCATCGCAGACCAGGACCGGCGCAATACCCTGCTGGCCCGACCGGACCCCGAAGGCAACACTACGTGGCGCTTTGACGTGCAGCTTCAAGGCAGCGCTGAAACTGTGTTCCTCGACATCTGACAGCCTGCTGACCGCAAATTGCCGCATGGTCGCGGTCAAGCTGAATATGCCGAACCATCAATGCTTTGTGGTTTCCTGATTACATTTTTGCTATCTATTGATTTAAAATTTTATATAAACTGATGATTTTTGTTTATTGATCGTTTCACCTGTTTGTTTATCAAAAAATAAACCAATAGTTCCATCTCCCAAGATCTTGATTAATATTTGGTTTCGGCAGTACCCGGACAAAATCCATCCGGGCCGCAAGCGAAGCCAGACAAGGGAGAGATCAACATGTCAGTCCGTACGTTGAGTGGAGGAGCCCTTGCCAGGCGCCTCAAGCAGTTTCTGCGCAGTTCGTCAGGCAACCTGGGCGCCGTTGTCGCCCTGTCAGTTGCACCACTGATGATGGCCGGAGGCGCGGCCGTCGACTATGGCAACTGGGTATCGGTACAGGCACGCCTGCAGGCGGCCGTCGATGCAGCCGCGCTGGCTGCGGGCCGCGAGGCGAACATGGCAGACGAAGACCTGCAGAAGCTCGCCGTCAACTACTTCAACGCCAACTTTGGCAATCCGCGCAATATCGGCCAGCCCGAAATGACGCTGACGGTGAAGGAAAACGCGATCCGCGTTGACGTCCACGTGGAGGTCGAGAACTATCTGATGAAGGCAATCGGCATTAACAGCCAGGTGGTTGCCACCTTCGCCGAAGTCAGCAAGGAGGCGACCAACCTCGACGTCGTACTGGTGTTCGACAATACCGGGTCCATGGCCAAGGAGCAGCGGCTGTCCACCCTCAAGGTTGCCGCCAATGATTTCGTCGAGATCCTGTTCGGTCCTCGCGATACCGCCTCCACGCTGAAGGTCGGCGTGGTGCCGTTCTCGCAGTTCGTCAATGTCGGCCCCGACAAGTCTGACGCCAGCTGGGTGGACACCGAAGGCAAGAACGCGCTCTCGCAGGCCAATTTCAAGCAGGCCGGCTGGCATAACTGGATGGCCTGGGAGAACGTCTCCCGGCTCAGCCGCAAGCACAGCTGGGCCGGCTGCGTGGAAGCGCGCGAAGGCAGCCTTGCGGTCTCCGACGTCGAGCCGAACCCGACCGTGCCACAGACGCTGTTTCCGCCAGCCTTTGCACCGGACGAGCCCGGCAAGGTGGCGGAAAACCAGTCCTGTTATGGCGCCAACCAGACCAAGCAGGATTGCGGCTGGAGCACAAAGTATCGCTACTACAACTCCTACATGACCGATACCGGCGCCGACGGTGACCTGGACGACATGCAGCGCGACACCCGCAAGTATCGCAGAAACCCGGCCCACCCGGCCTCGCGCGGGCCCAACCAGGGTTGCAACATCCAGCCGATCCAGGCCTTGACCAACAAGAAGGCGCCGGTGCTGGCCACCATCAAGGCGATGAAGGCCGACGGCTACACCCACGTGGCCGAAGGCGTCGGCTGGGGCCTGCGCGTGTTGTCGCCGGGAGAACCGTTCACCGAAGGCCGTCCCTACAGTTCCGAGACCACCAAGGCCATGGTGCTGCTCACCGACGGTGAAAACACCTTCGAGAACCAGCCCAACCACAACCTGTCGACCTATACCGCCTACGGCTACCTGGCACAGGAGCGGCTCGGCACCAGCAACTACTGGACTGGCGTCAAGAAGCAGAACGAGCTTCTCAGCCAGGCCTGCGCCAACGTGAAGGCCGAGGACATTGTGGTCTACTCTTTTGCCTACAACGTTCCCAGCGCCACCCAGCGCAAGCTGATCGAAGACTGCGCGTCGGACCCGGAGAAGTACTTCGACCCGCCAACCAATGAAGCGCTGGTGCAGAACTTCCAGCAGATTGCCGACGAACTTCGCCGACTGCACCTCAGCAAGTAACCTCTGCATCTGCTATCGTACTGGAAGACACGCAAGACTCCGCCGGTCTTGCGTGTTTTCTTTTTCCAATTGTGCATGTTGCCACCATATTGGCGAAATCCGGTTGCAAGCACTTTCAGGACCCGGACAAACAGCGAGCTTTGAAGCGATGAGTGGATCCAGATCAGCTACCCTGGCGACTCGGTTTGACATGATGGTGGCATTGCTCGTGCTCGCTCTGATGCTGGGGCTGGCGGCAGGCCCCGCCAGGGCCCGGCCGATGGACCTGCTGACGCACGATGCCCGGGTGGACTTCGCCCGGCTGTACGAGTTTGCACTGAAGTCAGCAAATGCCTACGCGCCCGCAGACGCCATCCGCGACCGCCATCCCGGTGTGTCGTGGATCGCCACGCCCGGCCACACCAACGTGCTCTATTTCATCGAAACCGACCATGCCCGGCGCACCCATACGGTCGTTGTGCGCGGCACCGTTGACGACATCAACTGGAAGCTCGACATGGACACCCACGGCGCCTTCGACGACAAGGCCGGTGTGCTTGTTCATCGGGGTTTCCACACGGTCGCGAGAGTGATTTACGCCGACGCGAGGCAACGTCTCATTCCCACCTACAAGACCTGGTTCACCGGTCACTCGCTGGGTGGCGCGGTCGCCGCCATTCTGGCTACCTATCTCGACCGCGACGGCTATGCGATTGGCGGCGTCTACACCTTCGGCCAGCCCAAGTTCACCAATCCGGAAGGGGTCCGTCGCTACGCCTACCTGCCGGTGCTGCGGGTTGTCTACCAAAACGATGCGGTGGCCATGCTGCCGGATGCGGTGAAAGGCGCCAACGCCCGCTTCGCCCATCTCGGGCCGGAAATCGTGCTACTGCAGGGAACCAACTATTGCTACCTCGACGAGGTCACCGCAGCGAACAAGTCAATCGGCGCCTTCAGCCAGGGCATCACCTTCACCAGCCTGCCCGACCACAAGATGAAGTGGTATCTGCAAAGCCTCCGCGACAAGCTGGATGGCGCCAGCCTGGTGCCCTACAACAAGCGCCAGCGCTATGTACAACGCCACAAGCTCGGCACCGGCATCGACACCGGCAGGGTCCAGCGGCAAACCAACTTCAACCGCCGGGCGACCTATTAGGGTCCCCTTGGCGTCCCCGCCGGCTTCTTTATCAAACTGTCATCGTTCCGTTGTGCAGCAGTAACCGACTCGCCCTACGCCTCGCTGCATCAACTGATGCACGAGGTCGAGATGCACGAAACGGTTCTCACTGGCGCGCAGCCGGGAAAGGCGGCAACCCCCCTCAAGCGCGCGGCGATCCGCAGTTCGAGGTCCAGGCGCGAGGGGCTTCTCGACCACCTGTTCGCCATGGCGTTCGACGGCCTGGTCTATCCGCAGATCTGGGAAGACCCGGCAGTCGACATGGCTGCCATGGAGATAGAACCGCATCATCACATCGTCGCCATTGCGTCCGGCGGCTGCAACATCATGTCCTACCTGACCGCCAGCCCGGCGCGGATCACCGCGGTGGACCTGAACCTGGCGCACCTGGCGTTGCTGGAACTGAAGTTGAAGGCAGCCCGCCATCTGCCATCACATGAAGACTTCTCGCGGTTCTTCGCAGACGCGGCCAGTCCGCTGAACCCGCAACTCTTCGACCTGTTCATAGAGCCCCACCTTGGCAGTGATGCGCGCCGCTACTGGTGCCATGAACGGCACCTTCGCGGCCGCCGCATCGACCTGTTTGCGCGGGGCTTCTACCGCCACGGGCTGCTTGGCCGGTTCATCTCGCTGGCGCATGCCACGGCGAGGCTGTACGGCGTTGATCCGGCCGGCATCATGCAGGCCCGGTCGCTCGACGAACAGCGCTGGTTCTTCGCCGAGAAGCTTGCGCCGCTGTTTGACAGGAAGTTCATCCGCTGGCTCACGTCATCGCCCATGTCGCTGTATGGACTAGGCATTCCACCAGCCCAGTATGCCGAACTGTCCGGCGGGCGCCACATGGCCGATGTCCTGTGCGAGCGCCTCGGCGAACTTGCCTGCGCCCACCCGCTTTCCGGCAATTACTTCGCCCGCCAGGCCTTCGGCCGCAGCTACGGCCCGTCAGGCGACGGCGTCGGCTTGCCGCCATACCTGGAAGCCGCCAACTGGGCAACGCTCAAGGCAAACGTTGACCGGGTCCGTAGTGTCAACAACCCGGTTACCGACGTTCTGGCGGCGCATCCGGAGCAAAGCGTCGACCGGGTCGTGCTGCTCGATGCGCAAGACTGGATGGACGAGGCCGGCATCAATGACCTTTGGCTGACCATCACCCGTGCCGCGCGGCCGGGTGCGCGCGTCATCTTCCGGACCGCCGCACCTCACTCGCCCCTCGAGGAAAAGCTGGACGCCGGCATCCTTGGCCGCTGGACTTATGACGCAGACACCTCGCAGAAGCTGGGCGCCAATGACCGCTCCGCCATCTATGGCGGGTTCCACATCTACAGGCTGCGCGGATGATGCGGACCGGCACGAACGCCAGAGCGATGCAGGGCCACGCCGCGATGATGGACCGCGTCTACCGGCGCCAGCGGCATTTCTATGACCTCACTCGCAAGTACTACCTGTTTGGCCGCGACACCATGCTGGAGGCAATGGCGATTCCCGAGGGCGGGCGCGTGCTTGAAGTGGGCTGTGGCACCGGCCGCAACCTGGCAGCCGCCGCAAGGCGAACACCTCACGCCCTGTTCTACGGCTTCGACATCTCCTCGCAGATGCTCGAATCTGCGGCTGGCAACATCCAGCGCAGCAATGCCCAGGGGCGGATATTCCTCGCCCAGGGAGACGCCGAAAACTTCGACGCCTGCGCCCAGTTCCGCGTCGGCGGCTTTGACCGGGTGTTCCTGTCCTACACCATCTCGATGATACCCGAATGGCAACAGGCAATCCGCCACGCCCTCACCCAACTGAAACCTGACGGCAGCCTTCACCTTGTCGATTTCGGTACCATGGACGGCTGGCCGGGCTTTGCCCGCGCCGCCATGCGGCACTGGCTGGCCCGGTTCCATGTCACGCCGCGCGAGAACCTTGATCCGTATCTGGCGCAACTCGCGCACGAGACAGGCCTCATCCTGCGAAACGACCAGGCTCGGTGGCGGTTATGCGGTGATTGCCTCGCTGGCGCCAGACCGGCAGCCCACTCTCCAACCAGCCGGACGCGACGGCATCGACTGGTTTGCACAGGCCACACACCCATGAACGTACGCGCCAGCATCAACAGCCCCGCCCGCTACCGCGCCATCTGGATTTCAGACTTCCACCTGGGCACCCGGCGGGCGCAGGCGGACATGCTGCTCGACTTCCTGCGCAACACCGAGTCCGAGACCCTGTATCTCGTCGGCGACATCGTCGACAACTGGTCGCTGAAGAAGAACTGGTACTGGCACCAGACCCACAACGACGTCATCCAGAAGCTGCTCCGCAAGGCCCGCAAGGGCACCCGGGTGATCTACATTCCCGGCAACCATGACGAGAACTTCCGCGATTTCGCCGGCTCGCAGTTCGGCCGCGCTGCCGTCCGGTTGACCGACATCCATATCGGCGCCACCGGCAAGCGGTATCTCGTCATGCACGGCGACGAGTTCGACGGCGTGGTGAAGTACGCCAGGTGGCTGGCCTATCTCGGCGACAATGCCTACGAGCTGGCAATGAATCTGAACGGCGCCGTGAACCGCCTGCGCCGCCTGACCGGCCGGCCCATACTGGTCACTGTCCGCGTACCTGAAGAACCGGGTCAAGAGAGCGGTTGAGTTCCTGTCAGACTTCGAGAAGGCAGTTGTCCGCGAGGCCCGCCGGCGCGGCGCGGACGGCGTCATCTGCGGTCACGTCCACACGCCAGGCATGCGGAACATCGATGGCATAGAGTATCTGAATGACGGCGACTGGGTGGAGAGTTGCTCGGCCTTGGTCGAACATTTCGACGGTTCGTTCGAGCTGATCAACTGGCGCGATCTGGCCGCCATCCCTCAGCGAAAGGAGATGGCCGTTGCATATCCTTCTGGTGACGGACGCCTGGTATCCGCAGGTTAACGGCGTTGTCCGAACGCTCGATACCGTAACGCGGCACCTGCGCGGACGGGGCCATACGGTCACGCTGCTGACCCCCGAAGGCCAGCGCACCGTTCCGATGCCCACCTACCCCGAAATCCGGCTGGCGCTGGTCCGGCCGCGCACCGTTGCAAAGCTCGTCGATGCAGCCCGGCCCGATTGCATCCACATTGCAACCGAAGGCCCGCTGGGCTGGCTCGCCCGCCATCATTGCCTGAAGGCCGGGCTTGCCTTCACCACCAGCTTCCACTCACGGTTTCCCGAGATGATAGCAAGCCGGCTTCCGCTGCCCGGCGTCGAGCGCCTTGCCCATGGCGTGCTGAAACGGTTCCACGCCCCCGCCTGCACCACGCTGGTGCCGACACCCACCGTGGCCCGGCGCCTCAAGGCTGAAGGTTTCGGGCGCATCGCCGTCTGGGGCCGCGGCGTTGACACTGCACAGTTCCGTCCGCTCCAAAGCGACGAGTTCGCCGGGCTGAAACGGCCGATCATGCTCAACGCGGGAAGGGTCGCGATAGAGAAGAACCTTGAGGCTTTCCTGTCGCTCGACCTGCCTGGCACCAGGGTCGTGGTGGGCGATGGACCACAACTGGCCGAACTCAGGTCGCGCTATCCAGGTGTTGTTTTCACCGGTTATCTCGGTGGAGACGACCTGGCCCGCGCCCTGTCGGCGGCGGACGTGTTCGTGTTTCCGAGCAAGACCGACACCTTTGGCCTGGTCATGCTCGAGGCACTGGCCTGCGGCGTGCCGGTCGCCGCGTTTCCGGTGGAAGGCCCGGTCGACGTGATTACCTCATCCCGGGTCGGCTGTCTCGACGAAGACCTCGCCACCGCCATACGCACCGCACTCAGCTGCCGCCGGAAGGATTGCATGGCCTTCGCCCGCCGTCATTCGTGGCCGCGCGTGGCGCAGACGTTTGCAGACGCACTCACGCCGGCAAGGCCGGCTGCACATCGGCCGATTGGCAAAAACAGGCTGAAAGATCTGGTAGCGGAGAAGGCGCTCGACCCCCCGGCACGCGGATCATGAAATCGAAACCGAACCGGAACAGGCCTCTGCGCACTCAAGCTGCCAGGCGAACCAGAGTTTGCGTACAGATCACTTGGTCAATGAAAACGGCGTGATGGCAAAGACGGGGTGCCTCGTACCGCTGCGCTGCTCTCCGGCTTGCTGCGGGCGGACCCGGACTTGCGGCCAGTTCTCGGCCCCGTGGTGAGGCTGATGAGCAGTTGAGCTCACGGTCCAATAATCGACATCTTTCGCACCGAAGCACGGTGTCCGGGGGACGCAAATGTCACCCGGACCAGCCCTTGCGACCTGCTGTTCCGGCAGCAGGCATTCACTGTGCTATCTCGTGGAGACGGCAGTTTGACCTCTGCTGTACATCAACCATCCGGTGATCACCACGAACACGCCAGCGCCCAGATAGAAGTACATGCTGTCGTGCAGCATCATGTTGAAAAATCCGGCGAAGGCGATGCCGAGGAACACCAGCCGCTCCCACCAGTTGAGATTGCGCAGAAAATAACCGTAGGCCGCAATTGACACGGCTGCCTGGATCGCCACGACCTCCGCAAATGCCGGAACAACCGGCCACGTCAGGTTGGGGAACGACATCAGTTCAGGTGAGGCAACAAAGGCGAACGGAATGATGAACGTCGTCGATGCGATCTTCATGGAATCGGCGGCCGTTCGCATGAAGCTGGCATTGCCCAGTTTCGCTGCCGCCAGCACGCTCACTGCCACGGGCGGGGTTAGAGTCGAGAAGACCGCGAAGTAGAATACGAAGAAGTGGGCCTGCAGCGGTGGCACGCCGATCTGCTGCATGAAAGGCACCAGTGCCAGCGCCACTATCAGATAGGCCACCGGCGTAGGCAGGCCCATGCCGAGGATCAGCGAGACGATCATCGCCCCGACCAGCAGCAGCAACTGGGTATCGGGTAGATAGGCAACCAGAACCGAGCCGAGCCGCCCTGAGAGGTTGGTCGTCAGCATCACCTGGCCAAGCGGGCCGATGGCTACCAGCAGCAAGGACAGGATGGCGACAAGATAGAAGCCCTCCTCCACCGCTGAATACAACTGCTTTGCCGTCGGGCGATACTTGCCCTGCAGCAGGCACAGGGCCAGCGCAAGGATGATGCCGGCAAGACCTGCGATAGCTGGCGAGCGGTACCCCAGCAACAGCCACAGCACCACGCCGAAGGAAACCAGGAAGGTGGGTAGCAACCGGCGGATCATCTGGGTATCGGCCTTCTCTACCAGCTTCGGCAGGTCGTTGCGCTTGGCATAGACGATGATCGCGATGGATATGCCGATCATGTAGAGCAGGCCGGGCAACATGGCTGCCAGGGCCACATCGACATAGGGACGGTTGAGGAACGACGCGATGATGAAGGCGGCCAGGCCAAGGATCGGCGGCATGATCTGCCCCGCGGTGGACGCGGTGGCCTCGATGGCGCCCGCCATGGAGCCGGAATAGCCGTGCTTCTTCATCATCGGGATGGTGAGCCGGCCGGTCAGCACAACGTTGGAGACGGCCTGCCCCATGATCGAGGCGACAATGCCGGAACCGATGACGGCCGGGCCTGCTGCCCCGCCGGCCACCTTGCGGCCAGTCACCTTGCCCACCTCCAGCACCATGTCGAGCATGCCCACGCCAAGCAGGATGGCGGCGTAGATGATCAGGAAATAGACAGAATCCGCCGCCACCTGCGCCAGGTAATAGAAGCCCTGGTTGGTGCCCAGTCCGATATAGTTCATGACGAACTTGGCATCATAGTGAGGGGTCACGAACAACGGGTTCTCGATCAGGTAACCGAAGAAGAAATAGGCGATGGAGATCGAGATCACCGTGGTCAGCAACCAGCCCCAGTGAATGAAGGTAAGCATCAGGATGGAGATCGTCATCAGCCACCCGAAAACCATGTCCGTATCGGTGAAGAATGGCTGACTGGTTTCCAGTTGAACGGCGTTAAGCCGGACATAGCCCATGCCGACAGCACTCATCACCAGAGCAGTCACAGCCAGCACAAGGCGCGGCCAGAACAGCGGCTTGACCCCGCTGGTTGCACCGGCATCGCTGGCGGTCTGCTCGATGCCCAGCTTCTCATCACACAGGTTGCGGATGGCGAGCAGGCCCGTCATGAGACAGACGCCAAGAATGAAATTGGAATAGTGCTCGGAAGAATTCTTCACATATCCGAACGCAGAGAAACCGATATAGACAGTCAGGATGACGCCGATGACGATGAACGGGATATCGACAGCGGTTCTCAGTTTGCGCCAGTTGGTCATGTGCGAGACTTCCAGGAAATGGATCAGGACGGCCGCAAGCGGCCCGGCAGTTCGGCTGAAGGATGAGGCCGGAGCGGGCATGACCGCCCCGGCCTGCACATAAGGGTCAGCTCTTCGGATAGGTCATGGGCTCACACTTCTTGGTGAGGTCCCACATGCCCAGTTCCTTGAAGGCGCGGATGGCTCCCGGATGGGCGTTTTCCTCTGACAGACCGCAGGTCATCAGTTCAGGCGACCAGATCTTCCACAGCGGATTGAGCTCCTTCATCTGCGGCCCGAGCTGAGCCACGGTCTTGACCAGCTTGTAGGCCAGTTCCTCGTCGAATTGCTCGTGCGACGCCTTGAACGCTCGGTTGAAACCGATGCCAAGCGGCTCGGTCTGGCTCGGCAGCGTGTTGGCCGGCAGCTCGACGTGGATCCAGGTCGCTCCGTATTTCTCGTTCATCTTCTTCACTTCGTCCGGAGTGACGCCGAGATAGCAGATCTTCTTGCCGGTCGCTTCGAGCTGGCGGACAGGACCAGGGATCAGGAACTCCTTCAACAGCGGCTCCGCACCGATGGGGGCAACCGCAGCATCGGTGGCGTCATCGATCAGTTGCTGGGTAAGCTGGCCCGGCGTCATGTGGCGAATATCGGTGTTTTCCGGATTGATGCCATACAGATCGTTCAGGAACAGCCGCGAGAACACGCCCCAGTCGGACTGACCGCGCAGGCCCAGCGAGATGCGCTTGCCCTTCAGATCACCCATCGACTTGAGGCTGCAATCAAACGTGGCGAGGAACTTGCCCTGCCCCCACCAGGCTTCGCCGTAGAGCAACTTCCACGGCACCTTGACCGGCTCTGGAAGGAACTCCTTCATGTCCTCGCTGCCGCCGTCATAGGCAACCTGGATAAGCGTGTCTTCAGTTGCGAAGATCGTGTGCTTCCACTTTGCCTCGTTCTGGGCCATTTCGCGGATGTTGTACATGTAGCCCGGCGTTTCCTGCGGCAGGATCATCACGTCCGCGCCGGACTTGATCATCTGGTTCATCAGAACCGTATCACCGGCGATCGGTCCGCACCCGAACGGGCACAGCATGACCGAGATGGCGTCGGCAGCCCTGGCCGGCTGGCCGCCAATGGCACTGGTTGCGGCAATGCCACCAACCATCAAGGTGCCGAGTAGTTTCATGAACTTGCGCATTTGGTTTCCTCCCAATTAGGTTGCATTTTCTGAACGCGCACTAGACTTCGGTCGTCTCAGTCAGTTTCGATCAACAGCCCTCCCTTGATGAATTCCATATCGAGCCAAGTCTTCATTCTAGCGTCTAGCCTGCAGCCAGCGAAACCCAGACCACACCGCGGGCATCAGGCAGGCGCCGATCGCAATCTTCGTCAGTTCACCCGGCAGAAACGGCCACAGGCCCCAAGCGAGAATGGGCTTGTCCCAGCCATGAAGGGATGCGAGCCAGACCAGACCCGGCAGATAGATGAGTGAAGTGCCTGCCAGCAGCGCGGCAGCCGTGGTGTGGATGCGGCGGTCCCAGCCGCGCTCTGCAAGCCAGCCACACAGCGTCGCAGCGGCCAGGAAGCCGACGAGATAACCTCCGGTGCTGCCGAACATGTAGGCCAGTCCGATTCCCTTGGCAGGCGTATCGGCAAACACCGGCAATCCGGCTGCCCCCTGAAGCAGATACAGGGCAACCGTGGCAAACGCGAGATTGCGCCCGTATGCAAGCCCCAGGCACATGACCACAAGCGTCTGCATGGTCATTGGCACAGGCTGGAAAGGCACCTGGATCTTTGCAGACAGCGCAATCAGCAAGCTGCCGCCCAGCGCCAGCAGCACTTGCCGGGCAAAGGAGAGCTGGCCATTGGCGCTACCGGAGAAGGCTGCCATCGTTGTGGATGAAGTCATTGCAGGGTCTCCAAGGTTGAAGCCGGACAAAGGCCAAGCAGCTTGCGCGCCTCATCCGGCGAGGCGGGGTGGCGATCAAAATCGGCGCAGACGCTGGTGATCAGGCTGACAAGTTCGGCATTGCTCGCAGCCGGCTTGCCCTTGGCAACCATCAGGTTGTCCTCAAAGCCGGTCCGGGTATGGCCCCCGAGCTCGAGGCACCACTTGTTCACTTCGAACTGATGCCGGCCGGTGCCCATGGCGGACCATGTCGCTTGCGGCATAAGCTGCTTGAGTTCACCAACAAGAAATTCCAGCAGGTTGCGCCGCGCAGGCATTGCGCCCGGAATGCCCATGACGAACTGAACGTGGAGTGGCGGATTGATCAGTTCGCGCCTGGCCAGGTTGACGGCATTGTAGAGCATCGCCGCGTCAAACACCTCGATCTCCGGTTTGACCTTGTATTCAAGCATCCGGCCTGCCAGCGCTTCGATGAAGTCTGGCGGGTTCTCGTAGATCTGTCCGGGAAAGTTGACCGAACCGGTTGCAAGAGACGCCATGTCCGGCCCAAGCGACAGCATCGCGCCGCGCTCTGACGGTTCTCGCCCTCGCCCGCCCGTGGACAACTGGATGATCATCCCGGGGCAATGCTTCTCCACGCCTTCCTTGACCCTGGCAAACAGATTGATGTCGGAAGACGGGTTCTCGTTCTCGTCGCGCACATGCACGTGAACCAGTGCGGACCCGGCCTCAAATGCCTCGTGGGTGGACTCGATCTGCTCGCTCGGGGTGACAGGAACAGCCGGATTATCTGCCTTTCGCGGGATCGCCCCCGTGATCGCGGTCGTGATGATAATCGGCGTCGTCATGTCTGGCAGGCTCCGTCGTTATGCTGTTTGCCCAGGGATCAGTTGCTCTTGGAGAAATGGAAACTCTTGATGGTTGGCCGCTGGCTCAGTTCCTTAACCAGGGTGAGCAACGGCGTTTCCATGATCGGATACTCGGTGTTGATGGGCCCCGCCTCCTTGAGAGCCTGGTACTGCGTTTTGTCGTAGAAGGCCGCCAGCAGCAGGTCGTCATCGCTGGCAAACGGCCCGCGTTCCTTGCGCAGCCGTTCAAGCGCGGGCGGCACCAGTTCACCGGGGCGTTGCCTGATCGGTTCTGCGCCGCCGGTTATCTTGTCGTAAAGGGTCGGATCGATCTCGCCGGCGATCTCGCCATAGCCCCCGCGCACATAGCGGCGGACTTCGTCCGGCACCGTTTCATAGCGCGGCTTGCCCTGGTCCTTGCCCATCACGTTGAGGATGGCCATGGTGACGATGTACTGGGCGAACGGGCTGATCACGATAGGATATCCGAGGTCCATGCGTACCCGTCCGGCTTCCTCGAGGATTTCCTCAAGCCGGTCCTGCAGTCCGATGGTCTCGAGCTGGTACTGCAGGTTCGACACCATGCCGCCGGCGCACTGGTGGTGGAAGTGGAACTCGTCGTACTCCAGCGGCTTGCCGACGGGCTTGCCTTCCTTTTCGGCAATGTAGGCTAGGCGTTCCGCCACTTCCTCGATCGGTGCAAGGTCGATATCGACGTCGTAGCCGCGGCGGCGGCAATTGCGGGTGAACAGTTCCGTCGGCGTATGCGACACGCCGTTGCCCAACGTCGAGGTTGCGGTGTGGACAACGTCCGCGCCGTGCTCGACCGCTTGCAGCACGTTGTATGGCGCAAGGCCCGAGTTGCAGTGTGTGTGGATCTGTAGCGGCATGGCGCCGATGGCCTGCTTGAGGGCAGGAAACAGCGTCGCCACCCGTTCGGGCCGCAACAGCCCGCTGGCGTCCTTGACGAACACCGCATCGACGCCGTGGGCGACCAGTTCCTTCGCCTTGCGGACGTAATACTCGTCGGTGTGGACGGGACTGTGGGTATACGCAAGACCGCCCACCACGTAGAGCCCGTGCCGCTTGGCCGCCTTGATCGGGATCTCCAGATTGCGCATGTCGTTGAGCGCATCGTACGGCGTGTGATAGCGCATGCCGTTGGCGGCAAACCGCTCGGCCGCCAGTTCCACCACGTCGTCGGCGAAAAACTCGAAAGTGAACAGGCTCTGTCCACGGGTGTGGATGATCAGCGGCGTCTTCGTCACCCACTGGTTCAGGATGCGCATCCGTTCCCACGGATCTTCTCGCAGATAGCGAACCATCACGTCGAACACTGCGCCGCCAACCAGGTCGATGGCTTCGAACCCGGCCTCGTCCAGGCGCGGGGCAATGTCCTTCATCATCGCCGTGGTCATTCGGGTGGCCCACAGGCACTGGTGCGCATCGCGCAGCGTTACGTCAATCAGTCTGACCTTGCGGGTCATGCAATCGCCTCTTGCTTCTGGCTGGCGAACAGTTCGGTTTCAATCCAGCGCGTATGAATGCGGTTGTTCAAATAGGCTTCGTGGCCGATGAGCATGCTGTGGAAGTCGAGCGTGGTGGCCACGCCTTCGCAGGTGGCGCTGTCGAACACGTTGCGCGCTATGCGGATCGCATCATCGCGGTCGCGGCCATGAACGATAAGCTTGGCGATCATCGAGTCGTAGAATGGCGAAATCCGCTGGCCTTCATAACACGCGCTGTCAAGGCGGATGCCGGCACCTTGCGGAAAGCTCCACTTTTTCAGCACCCCGGGTGCAGGCTGGAAGTCTCGCGTCCAGTCTTCCGCATTGATCCGGAATTCTATGGCGTGACCGCCGGGCATGTTCGCCTCATCGACCAGCGGCAGCGGGCCGCCGCGGGCGATTTCGAACTGCAGTGCCACGAGGTCCAGCCCGGTGAGCATTTCGGTCACCGTGTGCTCCACCTGGATACGGGTGTTCATCTCGATGAAAAAGAATTCGTGGGTGGCGGCATCAAGGATGAACTCCATCGTCCCCGCGCCTTCATACTTGAGGCCGCGCGTCAGTTTGCCGGCAGCCTCCAGCAGACCGCGCCGGGTGGTCTCGTTGACCACCGGCGAAGGCGACTCCTCGACAAGCTTCTGGTGACGGCGCTGGACACTGCAATCGCGCTCCACGAACTCGATTGAACCGCCCTTGCCGTCGCCGAATACCTGCACCTCAATATGCCGGACGGCTGGAAAGAACCGCTCCATGTAGACCGCGCCGTCGCCAAACGCGGCCTCGGCCTCGCGGGTGGCCTGCGAGAAGGCTGCGGCAAATCCGGACATCGACTCGACGACCCGCATGCCGCGACCGCCACCACCGGCACGCGCCTTGACCAGCAGCGGAAAGCCGATGCGCCTGGCTTCGGGTCTCGCCAGTTCCACGTCGGTGAACACATCCTGCGAGCCCGGCACTACCGGCACGCCATATTTGGCAGCAGTTTCGCGCGCCTTCGACTTGTCGCCCATGATGCGAATGGCCTCGGCCTGCGGACCAATGAATTTCAGCCCGTTTTGCACACATTGCTCGGCAAAATCGGCATTCTCAGCCAGAAATCCATAGCCTGGATAGACGGCATCACATCCTGTCTGGCCGGCGACGTGGATCAGCGAGGGGATCGACAGGTAACTCTGGCGGGCCGGCGGCGGGCCGATGCAAACTGCCTTGCTCGCCGCCCAGACATGCGGCGAGGCTGCATCGGCAGTAGAGTAGACGGCCACACTCTCCAGCCCCAGTCGCTGGCACGCCCGGATGGCGCGCAGCGCGATCTCGCCTCGATTGGCGATCAGGACGCGCCGGAAGTGTGTGGGCTCATGCATGGATGGTTTGACCGATCAGTGAATCCGCACCTGGTCTCATCATTCAAAACGATCCATCTCATTTTTACAAGACAGCTTGTGCGATGGGAGATATTTTTCTGCTGAGTACCATCAAGCAAGACGATTGATATCATTCCTGTTGCAGGTATAGTTGAGGTAGGGACGGCCACAGTGGCGCAAGGGTCAAGCGAAGCGAGGACAGGACGATGACGGCAACTGGCAGCAGAAAGTTCACCGTGGTGGGCAGATCGGCCGCCAAGGGGTTCGCGCATGTCGGCCCTGCCGATGCCGAGCGCAACGAGCAATTGGCCGAGCTTGGGGTAACCGGCAAGGCGTTCTCGGTGCTTGAGGTCGTTTCGCAAAATCCCCAACCGACCTCCATGGCGGAAATCATGCGCCTGACCGGCATGACCAAGCCGACGGCCCACCGCATCGTGAACCTGCTGATCGACATGGGGTTTCTGCAGCGCGACGAGTTTGGTGGCGGCTTTATCGAGGGCGACAGCCTTGTCGGACTGGCGCACCGTATCCTGGCAGCGGCGGCACCCCGCTCGTTGCGCCATACCATTCTCAAGCGGATGTCGGAACTGGTCGGCGAAACGTGCAACTATGGCGTCCTAAGCGGTGGCGAGGTGATCTACCTCGATCGCGTCGAGGGCAAGTGGCCGCTGGGCCTGCGCTTCGATGCCGGCAGCCGGGTGCCGGCGCATTGCACGGCCATCGGCAAACTGATGCTGAGCCGGTTGCCCGAGCGCGAGCTGGCCGACACCATCGGGGCCATGCCGCTGTCGTCCTACTCGGCCAACACCATCACCGATCAGGACACATTGCTGAAGGCACTTGCCGAAATCCGCCGTGATGGCATCGGCACCGACAACCAGGAGTTCATGCACGGCGTGGTGTGCGTGGCCGTGCCGGTCATCGGCGAAGATGGCCGCTCGCTCGGCGGCATCGCCATTTCGGCGCCGGAAGCGCGCATGACCCTCAACCAGATGCTTGGGTACGTGCCGCAGATGCGCGATGCCGCCCGGCGGCTGTCATCAACCTATGCCCGCGGTACGGCGGCAGACGAGTAAACGGAGAAAGCAATGTCCCTGAGCTTCAAGGAAGTGGCGGAGATCATGAAGATCATCGACAGCTCCAGCTGCGAAGAACTGGTGCTGGAGGCCGAAGGCATGCGTCTGGTGGTGCGCCGTGGCGGCGCCAGTTCAGTGTCACCGGCACCCCAGGCCACCACTGCCGCCCCAATCGCAGCCGCAGCCACTGCCGCGCCCCAGCCGGCGTCAATTGCGGCGAAACCGGCATCGGCAACAACCGCAGGCGGTGCCGGAACGCACACCGTCAAGGCGCCCATGGTTGGCACGTTCTACCGCCGCCCGTCACCGGACGAATCGCCGTTTGTCGAGGTTGGTGCAAAGGTTTCAGCGGGCGATCCACTGTGCATGATCGAGGTGATGAAACTCTACACGACGATCACCGCCAGTGTCGCGGGCGTCGTCGATGCCATCCTGGTGGACGACTCGGCATTGGTGGAATTCGACCAGCCGCTGTTTGTCATCCGCCCGGCCTGACATGACCCAGACGCAACCCGTCATGCCTGATCCGCTGTTCGACATTTCCGGCCGCGTGTACCTGGTTGCCGGCGCAGGCGGCGGTCTTGGCGGCCCCATTGCCCAGGAGCTCGCAGGGCGCGGTGCGAAACTGGTGCTTTTCGACGTGGACGGCGATGCGTTATCCCGCATTGGCGAGACCATACCCGATGCGGTCTGCGAGATTGCCGACATGCGGGATGAGTCAGCAGTCTCGCGGCTGACAGCGCTGACAAGGGAAAGGTTCGGGCGCCTCGATGGAGGCGTTAACGCTGCGGGCAAGCTGCCGATCTCCCCTGCGGCCGACTTCGACGAGGCGGTGTTCCGGGATTGCATCGACATCAACGTGACAGCGGCTTTCCTGTTTTCCCGCGCGGTAGCTGCCGGGCTCGATGGCGATGGCGGAAGGATCGTCCATATCGCTTCAGTGTCATCGTATGTCGCCAATGCCAACTATGCAGCATACGCCAGCTCCAAGGCTGCACTGGCGCAAATGGTCAAGGTGCTTGGCCGCGAATGGGCGCCGCGCAACATTCTCGTAAACGCCATCGGCCCGGCCTTGACCGAAACCGGCCTCACCCATGACTACCTGTCCGACGCCGGGTTCCGCCACAATGCGATCTCAGCCATACCGATGGGCCGGCTGGGCGAGGCTGATGACCTTTTCGGAACCGTCATCTTGCTCCTGTCACGGGCAGGTGGCTTCATCACCGGCCAGACCGTCTATGTAGATGGTGGCCGCACACTGGTTTGAGGCACAACGGCATGACTACGCTGACAGGCCGCACGGCCCTGGTTACCGGGTCCACCTCCGGCATCGGCAAGGCCATTGCCCTGTCGCTGGCCAGGCAGGGCTGCCGCATCATGATCAATGGCATAGACGGTGCGCGGGCGCTGGAGACGGCACGCGAGCACATGCTTGCCGCCGGGGCGCAAGAGGTTGCGTCAAGCGATCACAACTTGCTTGAACCGGAGGCGGCTGGCGATCTCGTTGCCATGACCAACAGTACGCTTGGCGGGCTCCACATCCTGGTCAACAACGCCGGCATCCAGCATGTCGCGCCAGTTGAACTCGTTTCCCGACGAGCATTGGGATCGCATCATCGGGCTGAACCTGACGGCGCCGTTCCGGCTGATCCGGAATGCGCTGCCGGCAATGCGCGCAGCCGGCTGGGGGCGGATCATCAATATCGCTTCGGTGCACGGGTTGGTCGCCAGCACCAACAAGTCTGCCTACATTGCTGCAAAACACGGACTGGTGGGGCTGACCAAGACGGTGGCGCTGGAAACCGCGTCAGAACCGGTCACCTGCAATGCCATCTGCCCCGGTTATGTCCGGTCTGCGCTGCTGGAAAGCCAGATCGTGGATTATGCAGCTGCGCATGATCTCGAACTGGAGCAGGCGGCGAAGTCATTCCTGCGCGAGAAGCAACCGTCTGAAAACTTCGTCTCGCCGTCCGACATCGGGGCGCTGGCGCTGTTTCTGTGTTCGGACGCAGCCGCCCAGATTACCGGTACGGCCTTCCCGATCGACGGCGGCTGGACTGCCGCATAACGGGCAGTCACAGCACCGCCGCCACCAGCGTCATGAGGGACAGCAAGACCAGCAGTCCCAGCACGGCCTTGTGGAAATGGGCATTGCCGCCACGTCTGAACCAGCGGGCACCGGTCCATGTGGCCACCAGGCAGAAAGGCGCAGCCAGCGCCCCGATCAGAAGCACCGTCGGGGTGAAGAAACCCAGCCACCAGAACGACAGGATCGACATGACGATCATTGCCGACATCACCGTGAATATGTTGGCGCGCGTGTCCGTGGTGGCGTCGCCCCGGGCCAGCAGCGCCGTCACGACTGGCGGGCCACCGACACCGGTCGCGCCCTGGAAGATTCCTCCAACCAGACCGGTCATGCCGGCGGCCGGCCCGCTCAGGTTGAACTTGAGGTCGCGGCGCAAATACAGCAGGCCCACCATGGCCAGCACCACCAGTGAAATCACCATCTTCATCACCTCGGCACTGGCCACCGCCAGCACGTAGGCGCCGGCAGGTGTGGCAATGATCAATCCGGCCAGCATGGGCGAGATCACCGCGCGATTGGCGCCACGGGCGGCATTGGCCGCCATGGACAGGATCACCGGCACTTCCATCACGGCATGCATGGCCACCGCCTCACGTGGTGAAAAGATCAGGGCCAGCGACGGAATGATGGCCAGCGCCGAACCGAACCCGGTGAAGCCACGAATGAACCCGCCCAGGCACACACAGGCAATCACCGCGGCCAACCGCAGGTCGATCTCAACCGGGTGGCCGAACACGTCGATCATATCCTGCCATCCACTTCCGCCAGTTGCAGGAAGAATGACGTGATCGCCTCATTGGCGCGATCCGGCTGTTCGTAGAAAACGAAGTGGCCGGCATCTTCGCAAATCTCGATGACGGCGTTGCTGAAATAGTCCTCCAGTCCGTTCACCCATTGGCTCGACAGCACCGGGTCCTCCCTGCCCCAGAGAAACCGCGCCGGCAGATCGATCACCGGCCGTGGTTGAGGACCGTCGCTGATCTGCCTGAGCCGAGCCTCATTGCCTGCCTTGTACCAGTTGAATCCACCTTCAAGGTTCCCCGGCTTCATGAAGTTGTCGACCCAGGCTTCCAGGTCGTCATCGAAACGGCCCGGCTGTGCAGCCCAGTGATCGAGGAAATGCCTGAAATAGGCACGGCAACTGTCGCGGCTCGCGCCCACGAGTTCCAGCGCCAGCGGCAACAGTTGGAAGCTCTGGTACCAGATCTGGTTGGCATGGCGGTTCTCGACCCAGCGCCTGCCAATGCCGGGATAAGGGCAGTTGCCGAAGAACAGTCCCTTGACCCGATGCGGATGAGCCAGCGCAAACGCCTGGGCGACATGGGCGCCAACGTCATGAGAGACGATGCCGGCGCGCTCCACGCCGAGATGATCCAGCAGGCCTGCAAGGTCCGCCACGTAATCGCCAAGCGCTGGAATCCCCGGCGGCGTGGCGGTATCGCCGAACCCGCGCAGGTCCGGCACGATGACATCGAAGTGCCTGGACAGGGCAGGAATGTTTCTGTGCCAGACGTACCAGAATTCCGGCCAGCCATGCAGCAGCACCAGTGGCATCCTGATGTCAGCCCCATCAGGCTGCTGGCGCACATAGTGAACGTGGATGCCGTTCACCCCGGCGGTATGGTGAGAGAACGAAGCCGCGCTCATGGCACCTCGGTCCCGAGCACACGTTCAATCCACCGCGCCGTGCCCAGCAGCGTTTCGTCGTGCCCGGGCCGGGCCGCCACTTGCAGGCCCAGCGGCAGACCGGAGGGTCCATTGCCAAACGGTATGGTGATGCTCGGCAAATCCAGCAGCGTCCAGGCACGGCTCATGTCGGGATTGCCCGTGCCGGTTTCGTGCAAGGGCGCCTCGCCTGGAGCAGACGGCGCAACAAGTATGTCGGCGGCGCCGAACAGCTGATCGATCCGCGACTTGCAGTCGTCGACCGAAGCCAGCGCCGACTGGTAGCCGGCGGCCGAAACCGCTGTGCCTTCGTCGAGGAAGTCTGCCAGCGTGTCGCTCAGCAGGTCGCGGTGGCAAAGGTGTTCCCATGCCAGGTCGCAAGCGGCCTCGCGCGCCATCACGAGCTTCTGAAGGTCGATGAGCCGGTCGAAATCTGTTGCCGGCGTTACCTTGATGACATTCGCGCCTGCGCTGGCCAACCGCTCTGCTGCTTCGAGAACCGCCGACGTCGCATAAGTTTCCGCAGCATTCCACTCTTGTCCCTGCCATGTGGCGATGACTGGCGCATCCAGCGAAGGGTTGTCATCTTCTTCCATCTCGATGCCGGCCATGACCTGGGCAAGCAAGGCAACGTCATCGACACAGCGGCCAAACACCCCAACCGCGTCCAGCGTGCTGCCGGCAAGTGCCTTTACGCCAGCCCGGCTGATCCAGTGTCTCGACGGCTTGTAGCCGGTGATACCGCAGAAGGCCGCAGGGCGCATGGTGGACGCTGCCGTTTGCGACCCAAGCGCCAAGGGAAACATTCCAGCTGCCAGCCCGGCACACGACCCACTGGACGAACCGCCCGGAGTGCGCATGGTGTCGTGCGGATTGCGGGTTGGCCCGGCATGCCAGAAGGCGAACTCGGTTGTCACCGTCTTGCCGAGGATGATGGCGCCGGCCGCACGAAGCCGCGCCACGCACGCCGCATCTGCTGAGGGGCGGTGGCCGGCATAAATCTCTGACCCGTAGCTTGTCGGCATGTCTGAAGTGTCGAATATGTCCTTCACCGCGACTGGCAGACCAAACAGCGATCCGCGCCTTTCAGCAGGGATGCGGTGAAGTTCACCGACCTGTTTTTTCACAAGTTCCCAGTCCAGAAACCTGAATGCCTTTATCTCGCTTTCCCGCGCTTCGACGGCCGAGCGGCAATTGGCCAGCACATCTTCCATCGCAGACATGTCTTTTCTCAACTGCCGGGCCAGGTCGCGCGCGTGGGGTAATGAACTGGCTGTCCTCATGCTTCGTGGCTCCCTGGCCTTGCGCCCGGATGGCGGGCTGGCGATCCGGATAAAGATTGCTTGTTCTGCAGCGACGGCTTGGTTGCCTCCCGGAGCACCTTGGATGCGGCGGTCTGCAACTGTTGAAGGGTGCAACTTTGACCGGTGGCACAGAAACGGTTTTTCATCATGGCACCCATGCAACAGCGCACATCCCGCCTTGCCATGAGCGATAAAGACAAATGTGCCGGCAGGTCTGTCCATGTACGCATGGGCTCTCGACCGGACAGAAACCCGGAACAATCGACAGGTGGCGGCTCGTCCGGAGGCTGTCTCCTTCCCTTCCGAAACAGGCACTCGCCATGGCTTGGATTTCAGCACCGGCTGAAGGGAGGCGTTGCCGCCATCATGACCCAGATCATCTGTTCGGAAGTCGCGGGCGTGAGGATTTGGTCTGGCGGTTGTTGGCAGAGCAACAGTGTCGGCTTTGCGCTGAACACCGGACCAACTGGACTACCCATCAGACCTTCCGGAATATGCCAAATGGAGCAGTCAATCGCGAACACTCAAGCCAGATTCACGATCTGCGTGATGGCCGGAAAAGCAGGTGTTGCCTGATACGTGCGAAATGTCGACCACGATGGTTGTGAGACACGACCTCTTCCGGCATCCGATCAAATGGTCAGGTGCTTGAGAATTTCCGCCTCGTCGGCTCCAGTCATTTCCCCGGACATGACCACCTCACCACGATCCATCACGGCGAAGGTGTCGGCCAGCGCCTTCGCGAAATCGAAGTATTGCTCGACCAGCAGTATGGCCATGCCGCCTCGTTCGCGAAGCAGTGCGATGACCCGCTCGATGTCCTTGATGATAGACGGCTGGATGCCCTCGGTGGGTTCATCAAGAATAAGGAGCTTCGGGCGCATGGCCAGCGCACGGGCAATGGCAAGCTGCTGTTGCTGCCCACCGGACAGGTCGCCGCCGCGGCGGGACAGCATGTCCTTCAGCACTGGAAACAGCTCGAAGATTTCATCGGGTATCGTGCGTTCCGCCCGCGGCAGCACGAACAGGCCGGTCTGCAGATTTTCCCGCACGCTCAGCAGCGGAAAGATTTCGCGGCCCTGTGGCACATAGGCAACCCCGGCACGGGCGCGGTCTTCGGGTGCGCGCGACGTGATGTCGTGACCGTTCCAGGACACCTTGCCGGATGTGACCGGCATCTGGCCGACGATGGCCTTGAGCAAGCTGGTCTTGCCGACGCCATTGCGGCCCAGCACGCAGGTCACCTGACCTTCCGGAACATCGAGGCTGACCGAGCGCAGGGCCTGCGCCGCACCATAGTGGAGGTCGATGTTGTCGACGGTCAGCATGGCTTCCATTACCTTCCCAGGTAGCTCTCGATGACGCGCTCGTTGGCGCTGACGGAATCGAGCGAACCTTCGGCGAGTACCGAGCCCTCGGCCAGTACCGTCACCTTCACATCCAGATCGCGCACGAAGGACATGTCGTGCTCGACCACGATCACCGAGTGATCCTGCGCGATCTCGCGCAACAGTCGGGCCGTCTCGACGGTTTCGCTGTCGGTCATCCCGGCAACCGGTTCATCGACGAGCAAAAGCTTCGGATTCTGGGCCAGCAGCATGCCGATCTCCAGCCATTGCTTTTGTCCGTGCGACAGTTCGCGGCCCAGCCGGTTGCGAACCGGGTCAAGCCGGGTGATCTCCAGGAGTTCAGCGATGCGGGCCTTGTCGTTGTCCGACGCGAACCAGCGCAGCGCTTCGCTCACCTTGCGGGTGCCGGCCAGGGCGAGTTCAAGGTTCTGGCCGACCGTCTGGTTCTCGAAAACGGTGGGCTTCTGGAACTTGCGGCCGATGCCAAGCTGGGCAATGTCGGCCTCGTCCAGCCGGGTGAGGTCGATGTCGCCACTGAACAGGACTTCGCCTGAGTCCGGCCGGGTCTTGCCGGTGATGACGTCCATCATGGTGGTCTTGCCGGCGCCGTTCGGTCCGATGATGGCACGCATCTCGCCCGGTTCCACTATCAGGGACAGGCTGTTCAATGCGCGGAAACCGTCAAACGTCACGGTGACGCCATCGAGGTACAGCAGCGAGGTTTGCCGGATCACGCTCATTCCGCCGCTCCCTTGGCCTGGGATGCTGCGGTTGATTGGCCGGCAGCCACAGGCTGCGCTGCGGGGCGCAGCCGTTTCCAGCCGTCAATGGCGAGCCCGAGGATGCCGCGTGGCAGGAACAGCGTGACGGCGATGAACAGCCCACCCAGCGCGAACAGCCACAATTCCGGCAAGGCGCCGGTGAACCAGGTCTTGGCATAGTTGACGAGGATCGCCCCGATCACGGCCCCGATCAGCGTGCCGCGCCCGCCGACGGCCACCGCGATGACGATCTCGATCGAGTTGGCGGGCGAGAACTCACCGGGATTGATGATGCCGACCTGCGGTACATAGAGCGCGCCGGCCACACCAGCCAGACAGGCCGACACGACGAAGACGAACAGCTTGTAGTGCTCGACCTTGTAGCCGAGAAAGCGGGTGCGGCTTTCGGCATCGCGGATTGCTTCCATCACCTGTCCGGCACGCGACGTGGTGATCAGGCGGCACACGACATAGCCCAGCGCAAGGGCGATGGCGGAGGCGGCAAACAGTGCGGCCCGTGTGCCGTCGGCCTGCAGGGAGTAATCCAGGATATCCTTGAAATCGGTCAGGCCGTTGTTGCCGCCGAAGCCCATGTCATTGCGGAAGAACGCCAGCAACAACGCGTAGGTCAAGGCCTGGGTGATGATCGACAGATACACACCGGTCACCCGCGAGCGGAAGGCGAACCATCCGAACACGAAGGCAAGCACACCCGGCACCACCAGCACCATCAGCATGGCAAAGCCGAAATTGTCGAAGCCGTACCAGTACCAGGGCAGCTCCTTCCAGTTCAGGAAGACCATGAAGTCGGGCAGGATTGGATCGGCATAGACGCCGCGCGTGCCGATCTGGCGCATGAGGTACATGCCCATGGCATAGCCGCCGAGCGCGAAGAACGCGCCGTGGCCAAGCGAAAGGATGCCGCAGTATCCCCAGATGAGGTCTACCGACAGGGCGAGCAGCGCAAAACAGAGGTACTTGCCCATCAGCGCCACGGCATAGCCTGACAGGTGCAGCGGATGTCCTTCCGGAAGCGCCAGGTGCAGCACTGGCACCAGCAGGGCGACCACGGCAACGACGCCGAGGAACACATAACTCCAGCGTCCCAGCGCGCGCGCCAGCATGGCGGTGATCATGATTCCGCCCCCCGGCCCTTGAGCGCGAACAAACCGCGCGGCCGCTTCTGGATGAACAGGATGATGAACACCAGCACGAGAATCTTCGCGAGAACCGCGCCGGAGTAAGGCTCGAGAAACTTGTTGGCGATGCCAAGCGTCATGGCCCCGACCAGCGTGCCCCACAGGTTGCCGACACCACCAAACACCACCACCATGAAGCTGTCGATGATGTAGCTCTGGCCGAGGTTGGGACTGACATTGTCGATCTGGCTGATCGCAACGCCGGCGATGCCGGCGATGCCGGAGCCCAGTCCGAAGGTAAGCGCGTCGACCCACCTGGTGCGGATGCCCATGGAGCCTGCCATGCGCCGGTTCTGCACCACAGCCCGCATCTGCAGACCGAAGCTGGTGTAGCGCATGGCGAGGTAAAGCGCAGCGAACACCAACAGCGCAAAGGCAATGATGTAAAGCCGGTTCCAGGTGAGTGTGAGCTGGCCGAGTTCGACCGATCCTGACATCCATGAGGGGTTGCCAACCTCGCGGTTGTTTGGTCCGAAGATGGTGCGCACTGCCTGCTGCAGGATCAGCGATACGCCCCATGTGGCCAGCAGGGTTTCCAGGGGGCGGCCATAGAGAAAGCGGATGATGCCGCGTTCCATGGCAATGCCGACCAACCCGGTAATCGCAAAGGCGAGCGGCAAGGCAATGAACAGCGACAAGTCGAACAGGCCCGGCGCAGACTGACGGATGAACTCTTGCACCAGGAAGGTTGTGTAGGCGCCCAGCATCACCATCTCGCCGTGGGCCATGTTGATCACGCCCATGACGCCGAAGGTGATGGCAAGGCCGATCGCGGCCAGCAGCAGAACCGAACCGAGGCTGAGCCCGTAGATGGCGTTCTGGGCATTGCGCCACAGGGCAAGCGACTTTTCTATCGCCGTGACGGCTGCTGCCGCTGCCTGTCCAACGGCGTCTTCACCGGCCACCAACGGCGTCAGCAGGGCCAGTGCATCCTGGTTGCCCATGTCCCTGACCAGTGAGATGGCTGCCAGCTTGTCGGCCTCCGGCAGGTCGGACTGCAGTACTGCAGCGGCACGGGCCTGCTCGAGTGCCTGTTTCACAGTCATGTCGGTTTCGGAGGCGATGGCGGTGTCAAGAGACGCAATCGCGCCGGGATCAGGCGCGGCGAACATGGTACGGGCAGAACTCAGCCGTTGCGCTGGGTCAGCTGACATCAGCGTCAGCGAACCCAGTGCATCGCGGATTGCGCCTCGCATGCGGTTGTTGATCCTGATCCGCTCGAGTGCGCCGTCGGCGAGGACGCCGGCGTCCTCTCCGGTAGCTGCATCCACATAGTTGCCCGCAGCTCCGGGCGCGGGGATCACCACCCGGCCATCAGCCATGACGATGAACGCATTGCCGTCAGAAAGGGCGTTGAGGACTTCAGCGGCGCGCGGGTCACCGGTTGCGGCGATGTCGCCCACCGCTTCGAGACGCTTGTTGAAACTCTTCTCCTTCAAGCCCGCAATCGCTGCGTCCAGTCCGTCGGCTGCTGCCGGGACCAGCATGAGAAGGAAGGCAACCAGCATGCCGGCCAGACCTGCCGTGAAGTTGCGCATGAGCGTCACTGAGGTTTCACTCCAGCAAGTATGGGAAGGGAAAGTTGAGAGGGTGGCGCGGATGAAAGCCAACGCGTGCCACCCTCCTGCGTCCGGGAATGAAACCAGACGTCAGTTGCTTGCCCCGCCGCACTTGCCCGTCTTGACGTTGAAGTTGCCGCACGACATCGGCTTGCGCCAGTCGGAGATCAGGTCCATGGAGCCCGGCAGGTAGTCGGACCAAGCGTCGCCGACGACAAGGCCAGAGGTCTGCCAGACGGTGTCGAACTGACCATCGGCCTGGATTTCGCCAATCAGCACCGGCTTTGTGATGTGATGGTTCGGCATCATGGCCGAGTAGCCGCCCGACAGGTTGGGGACAGTCACGCCGATGATTGCTTCGCCCACCGCGTCGGGATCTGTGGTGCCGGCCTTCTTGACCGCCTCGACCCACATGTTGAAGCCGATGAAGTGAGCTTCCATCGGATCGTTGGTGACGCGCTTGTCATCCTTGATGAACGCCTTCCATTCCTGCACGAACGAGGCGTTGATCGGGGCCTCGACCGACTGGAAATAGTTCCAGGCCGCCAGGTGGCCGACCAGTGGAGCGGTGTCGAGACCGGCGAGTTCCTCCTCGCCCACCGAGAAGGCAACGACGGGAATGTCTTCAGCCTTGATGCCCTGGTTGCCCAGCTCCTTGTAGAACGGCACGTTGGCATCGCCATTGATGGTGGACACGACGGCCGTCTTCTTGCCGGCCGAACCGAAGGCCTTGATCTCCGACACGATGGTCTGCCAGTCCGAGTGACCGAACGGCGTGTAGTTGATCATGATGTCTTCTTCCGCGACGCCCTTTGACTTCAGGTAGGCCTCGAGAATCTTGTTTGTGGTTCGAGGGTAGACATAGTCGGTGCCGGCCAGAACCCAGCGCTTGACCGCGCCGCCTTCCTCGCTCATCAGGTAATCAACCGCAGGGATTGCCTGCTGGTTTGGTGCAGCACCGGTGTAGAATACGTTCTTCGAGCTTTCCTCGCCTTCATACTGCACGGGGTAGAACAGCAGGCCATTGAGCTCCTCGAACACCGGCAGCACGGACTTGCGCGAAACCGAGGTCCAGCAACCGAACACGGCTGCCACCTTTTCCTTCTCCAGCAGCTCACGAGCCTTTTCGGCGAAAAGCGGCCAGTCGGACGCCGGGTCGACCACCACTGCTTCCAGCTTCTTGCCCAGCAGGCCGCCCTTCTTGTTCTGCTCCTCGACGAGCATCAGCATGACGTCCTTGAGCGTGGTCTCGGAAATGGCCATCGTTCCCGACAGCGAGTGCAGGATACCGACCTTGATGGTGTCTTCGGCGGAGGCGAACGAGGTGGAGGACATGAGGGCTGCTGCGATCACAGCGGCGCGGAAACCATATTTTACGAGGCGAGGCTTGGACATGATGCGTCTCCCGTCAGGGTAGTTGATGACGCTCACCCACTTTCAAGGCCCGTGCCAAACGTTAACCATTTCTTGGGAAACTGGTAAGCCATTGCCTATGTTGAATTTAATGGCCTGAAGTTTTGTTTGGACTGATTCTGCCTCCCCTGGTTCCCGATGAAATTTTTATCGGTTTCTGTTGCCTGCCTGAAATTTGGTCGATTCTTTCCGCTGACAGGCCCGACCGGAAAAGGCAACGCCCGGCACCGGATCCTTGCTATGCAAGAGAGTCACTGGCATCTGCTCGGGCGCGGCTTCGGACAGCCTTGATCATCGCCGGGCATGTCTGGAAAGGTCCGGAGAACTGGTCGCCAGATGGATTGTGGCAGATCGTTTGGTGGCAAGATCCAGCCGAACTTGATCTGGATCTGGCGATGCCTGCAACCGCAAACGCCGATGATACAGAAATCTGACTATTGAAATGGTTGGTAGCGGAGGCACTTCAAAGAAAATTACATCACATCCGCTGCAATTTGCCAAACTGTGAACAGGCATGCAAAATTGACCCCGTAGAGGGGTGATCGGCGTCCAAAAATGACCCCCCTTACACTGATGGTCATGATGCCCCCGAGTTCATCGGGAGGCACAGTGTGGGATGTTGGTTGTGGAGACGATAGCGAAGATCCGGCGGGCGTATTTTCAGGACAGGAAGCCGATCAAGCAGATCTGCAGGGAGCTGCGGGTGTCGCGGAACACGGTGCGCAAGGTGATCCGGTCCGGCGTGACCGAGCTCACCTACGAACGGACCATCCAGCCACTTCCGAAGATTGATCCGTGGAAGGACGAGCTCGACGATATGCTGGCGGCGAACGCCCGCAAGCCCAAGCGTGAGCGGCTGACCCCCCGCATCCGGATTTTCGAGGCTCTCCGGGCACGTGGATATGAAGGCGGCTATGATGCTGTCCGGCGCTACGCGGCCACGTGGACCAAGGAAGAGCAGGAGGCGTCGGCCGCCGCCTATGTCCCTCTGAGCTTCGATCCGGGCGAGGCCTACCAGTTCGACTGGAGCCATGAGATCGTGGTGATCGACGGCGCGACGACCACCGTGAAGGTGGCGCATGTCCGCCTGTGCCACAGCCGGATGCTGTTCGTCCGGGCCTATCCGCGCGAGACGCAGGAGATGGTCTTCGACGCCCATGACAAGGCCTTCGCCTTCTTCGGCGGGACCTGCACGCGGGGCATCTACGATAACATGAAGACCGCGGTGGACACGATCTTCGTCGGCCGCGACCGCGCCTACAATCGGCGGTTCCAGCAGATGTGCGGGCATTACCTGGTCGAGCCGGTCGCCTGCACCCCGGCATCCGGCTGGGAGAAGGGGCAAGTCGAGAACCAGGTGGGTGTTGTCCGGCGACGGTTCTTCGTGCCGCGGCCGAAGTTCAAGAGCTACGCCGAGCTCAACGCCTGGCTCGAGGACCGCTGTGTTGCCTGGGCCAAGGCCAATCTCCACCAGGAACTCCGGGACCGAACGATCTGGGAAGTGTTCCAGGCCGAGCGCGCGAGCCTGGTGCCTTATGCCGACCCCTTCGATGGCTTCCACGCCGTGCCGGCCTCGGTGTCGAAGACCTGCCTCGTCCGGTTCGACAAGAACCGCTACTCGGTCGATGGCCGCGCCGTCGGCCGCCCGGTCGAGATCCGCGCCTATGCCGAGCGGGTCGAGTTCTGGCAGGACGGCAAGATCGTCGGGCAGCACGACCGCGCTTTCGGGCGCGACAAGGCCATCTATGACCCGCTGCACTACATTCCTGTTCTGGCTCGCAAACCTGGCGCCCTCAGGAACGGTGCGCCCTTCAAGGATTGGGAACTGCCGTCGGCAATCAGACGCGTCCAGCGCAAGCTTGGCAAGGTGCCGAACGGCGACCGCCAGATGGTGCAGATCCTGAGCATGATCCCTACCGATGGTCTGGACGCAGTCGAGGCAGCTTGTGCCGAGGCCCTGAACGAAGGCGCCCGGCGGCGGCCGTCGTCCTGAACATCCTGGCCCGACATCGCGAACCGCCACCCCCGCTGACCATCAATACGCCGGACGCGTTGCGGCTGACCTGCGAGCCGGTCGCCGATTGCAAACGCTATGACAGTCTGAGGAGCCCCAACCATGGAAAGATCACAGGTGCTGGACGCGATGGACCAGCTGAAGCTCTACGGCATGAGCCATGTTCGT
>CAVOZK010000039.1:0-81781 GCA_963700935.1 uncultured Alphaproteobacteria bacterium
ATGCCCGCCAGCGGGGCTTCAAGCCCGGCCTTCAACTCCTCGAACATGGTGCCGGATGCAGTTGAAACATCGAGGTTCTTGATCGTGTCGCTGATCTCGTCGTCATCGTCCGCAAGGGACCCCAGAAGGTGCCCAGCAGGCCGAAGAAGATGAGCAGGCCGATGACGTAGCGCGAAATGTCCGGGCTTCATCAAGGCGCGAGGCCAGTGAATCAAGCAACGAGCGCAATGTAATGGGCGACAGGATGGTCAGCCCGACTGGTTCGGCGCAATGCTGCGCTGCCATCGGCGCCAGCAGCGTCGGCTTGTAGGGTATCTCCAGTTCCTGGATCGGCTGATCCGGAAGCTGTTCACCGAGTTGACCTCCGGCCATAGCCCGGACACCATGCGGAACGTGTAGGCCACGCCCAGCAGCAGCACCAGCACGATCATGCCGTTGAGCCCGGGGATTGGCGATGAACGCCGTCTGGATGTTCGGGTACAGCATGGTGCGGCCATACCGATGCAGAGACGGTGAACACCGCCATGCGCACGAGGTAGACCGCGGCAGTTCAAGAACCTTCAGATGATCCGATGTCAGCATGCCGTCGTTCCTGTCCTGTTCCAGCACCTGGCGCCGGAGCGCTCCGATGCCCTCGCAGGGCCGATCGCGCCAAGCCAGTGTAGTCAAAAGCCTGGCGCTTGTCACCCCTGTGAGCAGGTCATCCTGCAATGATGCCATGGCGCTTTCTTGTCGGCTGCGATTCATCGAGCCGACTTGGCTGTATTTGATGGTCAAGGCCCTGTTGTTGGTGTCATCATCGCCATCGTATCCGAGGCGTCGTGGGCTGTGCCTGCCTTCGGCGCACTCATCGTGTCGTTGCCACTGGTCCTGCTTGGCCATCGCTGATCGGGGTCTGCATCATGACGATGCTGTACGCCCTGATGGTCGCGCTGGCCCGCTTCGGACGGTCTCGCGAACTAGGCCTGCTTCGCAGCCTTCAGGCAGTCGCCCAGCGGGCCGCGATGAGTTCGTTGCCGGCGAGGATGTCGCCGGTGGCGATGACGTCGGCGCCCGTCCGGCATCGCGGCAAAGCCGCCCGCCTCGCGCACCAGCACGATGCCGGCGCAGATGTCCCACGGCTCCAGGCCCTGTCTCCGAGCAGCCGTCGCAGCCGGCCCGCCGCCACCCAGGCGAGGTCGAGCGATGCCGTGCCGGCCCGGCGGATGCCGGAGGCCTTGGCCCGCACTTGCGCCAGTTCGGCCGGAATTCGACATGATCGCCCGGGTGCGGCATGCCGCAGGCAATCACCGCGTCATGGATGTCGCGCCGCGCCGCCACCCGGATACGCCGGTCGTTGAGATAGGGCGCCGCCGCCGCGCTCGGCCGCGAAAAGCTCATCGGTGATCGGGTTGTAGACCAGGCCTGCCACCGGCCCGCCATTCGGGTCAGGCCAATGGAGACGGCAAAGTGCGGAATGCCGTGAATGAAGTTGGTGGGCGCCGTTGATCGGGTCGACCACCGAGACACGCCGGCCGTCCTTGCCCTTGATCTCGCCCGCCTCTTCCAGCAGGAAGCCCATCGCGGCGCGCCCGGGACAGCTCTTCGCGCACCACCTCCGGCCTTGCGGTCGGCCGGGTCATGGAAGTCGGCCGGTCCTTTCAGCGACACCTGCAGGTTGGCCACCTCGCCGAAATCGCGTGTGATGGCGCGCTGGTCGCCTTGCGGCAGCGTTGATCATCACGGAACCAGGGGGAACAGTCGATCCCGTCGTGCGTGACCTTCGGGCGGCGCGGCGCACGTAGGTCACTTCGGCGGTATCGACGATCTGCATCTTTTCCGCCTGCGCCGATGAACGGCGGAACCATGACCTTGGACCGTTCTCCATCATCGCCTGGCTTGTACGAGGACGATGCCGTCTCTGCCCTCGACCACTGCATCAGCTTCCACGACTTCCAGCGTCACGTAGTCAGGCAGGGAAACGCCCAGCGGCGTCGATAGCTTTCCAATGGCGACGACGATGCCGTCCTGCAGGAATGCCTGGCGCGTTCGCCGACGAAATCCTTCGGCAGTTCGATCTGCTCGTAGGTCGGTCGTCGATGAACACCAGCATGTCGCCCTGTTCATAGGAACCGGAAATCTTCTGCTCAAGGCGCACCTTCTCGACAGTTTCCGAGACCGGAACCGCTGTTCAGCTTGTGCTGATGATGCCCTTCATCCACCTGCGCGAAGGCGCCGCCCTTGCCCGGCTTCACGCGCCGGGCATCGACCGCGATGAGAGCTTCGCCGTTGTGCAACAGCACGTTGCCCGGCTGATCTTCATTGCCATTGACTTCATGTCGATTCTCACTGGATTGGAACCGAAATCTGGCTTGGATGGCGTGGGGTCAGCAGGGGCCGCGGGCTTCGGTAGAGGAAGTGCTGGTTGCCGTCGACGAATTGGTCATCAGCCGGAATCCGGTGCGCCCACTTTCCATCGCCATTCACCGGAATCCACCGCCCACCTTGAGCTTTCTGGACCACCTGCCGACTTCTACTACGGCGCCATCGGCATGTTCCAGAAGCTGCTCGACCGGCTCGGCCTGATGCCGCTGATCCCACCGACAAGGGCATTCGCTGCGGGCATTCTCGATGCCGTGCGGCCGATGACCGATGGCCGGTGCCGCGTGTTTGATGACAAACCTAGCAACCCGACCGAGGCGGCCGTGAAGGCTGCTGTCAACTTGTATCAGGCCGAGGGCGAACGGTGTCATTGCGCTGGGTGGCGGGTCGGCCATGGAACTGGGCAAGTCCGTTGCCCTACTGGCAGGTTCCGGTCGACCGCTGTCGCAGTTTGACCCGATGAAAGGCGGCAACAAGCTGGTGAAGGTGATTGCTGCCGGTGATTGAAATTCCGACCAACGTCCGGCAACGGCTCGGAAGTGTCGCTGGGCTGGTCATTGTGCTGGAGGACGGGCGGCAAGATGACCTTCGGCAATCCCAGTTCATCTCGTATGATTGCCATCTGTGATCCGGGACCTGACATTGGGCCTGCCGCCTATGTTCACCGCTGCGACCTGGTATGACGCGATCACCCATTGCATCGAGGCAGTCGACGTCCACCATTAACCCGCCTGCAGACGGTGTCGGCCTGGACGGGCTGTGGCGGGGCTGGCGCAACCTGCGCGCGCAGTGAAACACGGCGACGACAAGGAAGCCGCTGGCAACGACGACGGCATCGACCGAAGGCGCCCATGTCGACGAGGGGCTCCGGGCTCGGTACGCCATCAGCCACGCCATCGGCCGGCGCGAGGACCTGAAAGTTCACCACGGCACGCTCAACGCCGTCATCCTGCTGGCCGTGCTGCGCTTCAACGCGCCTCACTGCGAGGAGAAATAAGCACGCATCCGCCTGCGCGCCGCCATGGGCCGGAGTTCCACGCCGACGTGGCCGAAGCGGTGGAGAAGATGAACGAGATATCGGCATCTCCGCTGAAGGCCATGGGCGTCAGCGAGGACATGATCGACTACTTCGGCGCCTCACGCACCGGCCGACCTCGCCCACCGCACCAACCCAGTCCAGCCCTACGGCGGAGGAGTACTGGGCGCTGTTCAAGGCCGTGATGCCAGCCTAGTTCACCCCGTCATCAGGTACCTGAGCGCGCCGAACAGCAGCGAGCGGCCGATGACCAGCAAACCCGGATAGAACATCTTGCGGAACTGCTCTTCCGAGATCGACTTGCGGTAGCGCGTACCGAGCCACAGGCCCAGCGCGGCCGGCACCAGCGCGCCCGCCGAGACCGCCATCAGGTCCGGCGTCAGCATGGAGCGCTGCGTCATCGACAGCGCCAGTGCGGCGGAAATGGTGCAGAACGTCACCCCCAGCGCCTGCACCATCACGTCCCGCTTCAGGCCGAGCGCCTGCAGGAACAGGATGCCGCACGACGAAATTGCCTGTCATGCCGAACATGATGCCGCTGAAGCCCGCCGCACACGGCGGCAACCACGCCCGCCTCCGTCGGCGGCGGCGGAATGCGAAACCTTGTGAACGAGATGATCGAGTTGATGATCAGGATCAGCCCGAGCATCGCCACGAACTTCCGAGCGCGCCGTCGCGCAGCACCTGTACACCGGCATAGACGGTGATCACCGCCACGGCCAGGAACAGCCACAACCGCTGCAGGAGCCCCTTGAGGTAGCCGCCTTGCAAAGCCTGCGAGGCATTTGTAACCAGCAGCGGAATGACAAGAATGCCCAGCGTCGGCTTCAGGGCCCAGCGGCAGCGTCAGCAGCGCCAGCGTCACCGTCGGCAAGCCGAGCCCGATCGCGCCCTTGACGAACCCGGCGGCGATGAAGGTCAGCGCAATGGCGACGAGATCTCCAGGGCGTGAACATTTGCCCTGCCGCTTTAACAGCGCGCCGGCCATTGATACAGATCTTCTGGCCGCATGTGGGCCATGCAACAATGCACTTGGGACCTGGTTCTCAGCCAGCGGCTATGATGTCGCCGATGACACAGGGAAACGCCACCGATCGCCTACATGGCGTGCCCGCGAAGTGGCTAACTCGCGCTCGGCGATCACAACCTGTACCAGTGGGCGCACCACGACGGCGTACCGTTCACGCCACTGTCGAAACCGCGCCTGAACAAGGCAACTGTTGCGCTGGTCAGCTCCACCGCAGCCCCTACCGCCCCGATCCGCCGGGCCAGGGACCGGGCGATCCTTATAATGGCGAAGCGAGTTCTTCTCCGTCTGGTCCAGGCCGGTCTCTCCAGCCCCGACGTGCGCATCGCCGATATCGCCTATGACCGCAAGCATACCCTCGGCCAAGGACGCCAACACCGGCTTTCCGCTGCGCAGCCTGAAGCAAGCCGCCATGCACCGCCGCATCGGCACGCTGAGCCACCGCGTGCACGGTTCCCGACCAGATCGCTCCTCAACGCACCAACATCGAGACCGACGCCCCTGCACCGTTGGCCGCCTTGCGCGAGGATGGCGCCGATGCCGCCGTGCTGGTGCCGAACTGCCCGGTCCGCCACCAGTCGGTCAGCCTTGCCGCCCGGCACCTGGAGGAAACGGCATTGCCACCGTGTTGATGGGCGGCAAAGGACATCGTGGAGCATTGCGGCGTGCCGCGCTTCGTGTTCTCCGACTTTCCGCTTGGCAATGCAGCCGGTCGCCGTTCGACCGGGCCAGCCAGCACCTGACGCTGGAACTGGCCCTGCGCACGCTCGAGAACGCGCGCAGCCGCAGCAGCACCACGGTCGTGTCGCCGACCTGGAATGGAGCGAAAAAACCACGGCTGGCAAGGGACTATCCAACCCACCCGTCTTCCCCCGGATGAGCTTGGCCGTCGCCGGCGAAGAAATTTGACCGGGTGAAACGCGAAGGCTGCCCGGGCAAATGCCTGACAGCGATGCCCGGCGTTCAGGCCGGGAACACTATCCACTCGGATGGATCGATCAGCTGAACCGGGCTGAATGCACTCGCGCGTATTGCCGTCAAAGTCAGTCCACGCGTCGGTGCGCGGGCGGTATGAGCGGTACTTGCGGCGGCACCAGTCCTCGTGGTCCTGTCATATCCGCCAACGTCGCGATCATAAACTGGCTCGTCGTCGTAGTATTCGTCTTCCCACCAGGGCACGGCATAATAGTAGCCGTCGTAGAAATGCCGAAGCCGCGGCGCCGTTCGCGCAAACCGGTTGCCATGGCGGTTACGCCGCCAGCGGCGGTCCTCCGACTTCGTGGACAAGAACCTCTGCAATGCCTGCCGTAACAGCAGACGCAGCAAGCGGCCCGGCAGGAGCCGCCGTTGCAGGCGCCACCGCCGTCACCGCCAGCGCCGCCAGACCTGTCAGGAACGCCAGCACCATATTCCTGGAAGGGGTCGATCCGGATAATCCTCTCTTGTAACGAGATCATTCCCCGGAACCAAGAGGCTAATCGCCTCTGCCAATTATGTCACGCAAGGTCAGTCAAAAGGTTGAGGCGGGATATGTGCTGGCTACATGCGGCCCTGACTGTTCAGAACAGCAGCTGCCACACCACCGGCAGCAAGATCGCCGTGGCCAACGCATTCAGCCCCATGGCGAGGCCGGAGAAGCGCCCGCCACCTCGCTGACCTGCAGCGCCGCGCGCGTACCGATGCCGTGGCTGGCGGTGCCCATGGCAAGCCCCGCGCCGCCCAGTCACGCACCCCGATCAGGTTGAGCGCAAGCGGCCGCAAGCATGGCGCCGACGATGCCGGTCAGGATCACCAGCACGGCGGTGAGCGACGGCAGCCGCCCAGCTGTTCCGAAATGCCCATGGCCACGGGCGCGGTCACCGATTTCGGCGCCAGCGAGATCAGCGTGTCGCGCGACGCGCCCAGCGACCAGCCCACGCCCAGCGCCGAGCCGATGGCGGTCAAGGATCCGGTGAGGATAGAGGCGGCGATTGCCAGGCCCGACTTGCGCACCCGCTCGAACTGCCGGTAGAGCGGAATGGCCAGAGCCACGGTGGCCGGACCCAGAAGGAAGTGCACGAACTGCGCGCCGGCGAAATAGTCTGCATAGCTGGTGCCCGTCGCCAGCAGCATGGCCACAACCGCCACGACGGCGATCAGCACCGGGTTGAGCAGCGGGTGGCGGCCTGCCCGCTCGTAGACCCATGAACCTGCCTGAAACGCCACCAGCGTCATGGTCAGGTGCAGCAGCGGGCTTGTCGACAGGTAGACCCAGATGTCGCGCAGCTCACCCATCTTCGGACCCGTTCCTGCCGGAAAGCTTCGCCATCACGAGACCCGTGACCACAATAGTCGCCAGTGTGCTGATGACCAGCGCCGCGGCCACCGCCAGCCAGTCATCGCCCAGCAGCCGGAAATGCAGCATCACCCCGACGCCCGCCGGCACGAACAGCAACGACAGATGATCGAGCAGACCGTCAGCGGTACGCGAGATATTGTCTGCTATGCCGCCGCGAACCATCAGGAAGCAGAACAGCAACACCATGCCGATCACCGGCCCGGGCACCGGCAGCCTGCCCGACGCAGCAGCGAGTTCGCCCGCCAGCTGGCAGACGAGGATCAGTGTCAAGGCATTGAGCATGGAGAGATACTATTCGTTGAACTGCAACTTGGCCAGGCGCGCATAAAGCCCGCCCTTCTTCATCAGCTGGGCATGGGCGCCCTCCGCCACCACCTTGCCGCCGTCCAGCACCACGATGCGATCAGCGTTGCGTACGGTGGCCAGACGGTGCGCGATCACCAGCGTGGTGCGCTGCTTCATCAGATCCTCGAAGGCTGCCTGCACATAGCGCTCACTTTCGGCGTCCAGCGCGCTGGTGGCCTCATCGAGCAGCAGCAGCGGCGCATCGCGCAGCACTGCCCGCGCAATGGCCACGCGTTGGCGCTGACCGCCCGACAGGGTCACGCCGCGTTCGCCCACGTGGGTGTCGAGACCTTGCGGCATCCGCAAGGCAAATTCGTCCACCCGCGCCAGCCTCGCCGCCTCCTCGACCTCCTCGCGGGTGGCGCCGGGCTTCGAGAAGCGGATATTGTCGTAGATGCTAGCGGAAAAGATCACCGTGTCCTGCGGCACCAGCGCAATGCGCCGGCGCACGTCTTCGAGAGCGGCATCGGCCACGTTGACCCCGTCAACGCGCACCTCTCCTGCCTGCGGGTCATAGAACCTGAGGATCAGTCCGAACAGGGTCGACTTGCCCGCGCCTGACGGGCCGACGATGGCAACCGTCTCACCCGGCTTGACGTCAAGGTTCGAACCCGTCCAGCACCGGGTCATCGGCTCGTGTCGGATAGGCAAACCGCACATTACGGAAAGCGACCGAGCCAACGCCTTGTCCGGCATCGCCACCGGCACGACCGGGTCTGCGATGTCCGGATCGGTGTCGAGCAGTTCGGACAGACGTTCCGCCGCGCCCGCCGCCAGCTGCAGTTCGCCCCACACTTCCGACAGCGAACCCATGGCGCCAGCTGCAAACGCCGCATAGAGCAGGAACTGGCCAAGCGTGCCCGGCGTCATGGCGCCCGACAGCACCTCCTGCGCACCGTACCACAAGATGCCAATGATCGCCCCGAAGGCCAGAAAGATGATCGCCGCCGTGAGCACCGCGCGGCCCCGCGCCCGCTCTGCCGCCGCCTTGAACGCCTCTTCCGTCGCCACGTTGAAGGTGCTGGCCGATGCGCGGCTCCTGACCGAACGCCTGCACCGCCTGCACCGAATAGCAGCGACTCCTGCGCCAGTGGCCGCCGAGGCCGCCAGCGTGTCCTGCGCCAGGCGCGACAGCACGCGCACCTTGCGTGCCGAAGATCACCATCGGCAGCACGATCAGCGGAATCACCAGCAGCACCATGCCCGACAGCTTCGAGGCTGGTCAGGACCAGCATGCCGATGGCGCCGCTCAGCATGACGACATTTCGCAGCGCCACCGAAACGGTGGAGCCGAAGACGTTCTTGACCTGCGTGGTGTCGGCGGTCAGTCGCGCCAGCACCTCGCCCGACTGGGCCTGGTCGTAAAACGCCGGCGACAGCCTCAGCAGGTGCGAGAAAACCGTATCGCGCACGTCCGCGGCGACCCGCTCGCCGATCCAGGTCACGAAGTAGTAGCGCCCCGCCGAGGATACCGCGAGCACCGCCACGACAATCATCATCACCGAGAAATACTGGTCGACGAACGGCCGCGTTCTCGCCGGAAAACCCGTTATCGATCACCCGCCGCACCGCCACCGGCACCACCAGCGTGGATGCGGCCGCAAGGACCAGGAACACGCCCGCCACCAGCATCTGCATGCGGTAGCGGAACAGGAAGCGGCATCAGCCGTCTGAGCGGCTTCAGGCTGCGCGACTGGCGCGCTGGCTGGTGTCCGCCTTGCCGTTGACCGGCGTGCCCGCCACCGCCCCGCCGGACTGCAGTGGCGCTTCAGCTGCTTTCGTGTTCAAGGCTGTTCCCCGCCCGTTTTCTTTTTCAAGTCAGCGCATCGACTTGCGTGTTTTTCAGCCAAACCATACAGGCGGCGCAAGCCCGCCTGCAAGCCGCGCGTTGCGTGTCCCGGTGCCACACCCGGGAACGGTTGCACTCCCGCGCCCTGTCATGTATAGACCACGCCGGATTTGCCAGTTACCCCCCGCATTCATGGGCACCGTGAGGCCGTATTCCGGCCCCGGCAGCAAATGCGCCGCACGAAAGCTTGAAGTCATGAAAAAAGACATTCATCCAGACTACCACATGATCACGGTGACCAACACCGACGGCTCGACCTTCCAGACCCGCTCGACCTGGGGCAAGGAAGGCGACAACCTGCAGCTGGACATCGATCCTTCGACCCACCCGGCATGGACCGGCGGGTCCGCCAACCTGGTCGACCGTGGTGGCCGCGTCAGCCGCTTCAACCAGAAGTTCGGCTTCCTCAAGAAGTAATCAAGAGGCGTGGAGGAGAGCACCGCAGGCGGTCTCCGACAGGGAAAACAACAAAGCCCGGCTCATCTGGCCGGGCTTTCTGTTAGCTGAAAGCTGATTTGCTGATGTGTCCCGGACCAGTTCCGGGGCCCAAGCTGGGTCCCGGCACGACGGCCGCAACACAGCCACCGAATCCTAACTCCGCTTGGCGTTGAACGCCTTTTGCAGCATGTCCAGGTGCAAGTTCACCTCGTTCGCCGCCTCGCCAGTCAGCAATGTTTCGTCGCGTTCGGCAATCATCACGTCCAGCGTCAGAATGCGTTCGTGCAGCCTCAGCGACCGCGTCACCAGCGCCTGCAGCGCCTCGGGCAGCTGTTCCTCGCCTTCCAGCGGCTGACCCTGACCGATTTCGTCGAGGCTGATCCGCCCCTTCTCCTGCTCGGCTTCCGCCCGGCTGATCTCGCCGGCGCTCACCGCACGCTGCAGCAACAACCACGACGCAAGCTGCATCAGCCGCGTGGTCAGCCGCATTGACTGGCTGGCATAGGTCACGGATCCCTGCTTGTCGAGTTCGCGCACGTCCTGACGGCCGGGGCCATCGAGGTAGTTGGCGGTCTCCTCGATCAGGCTCATGCCTTCCTGGAAAACCTCGTGGAACTGCCGCGACGCGGTAAAGCGGGAAAGGAAATCGACGGGCATGCCGCGCTCGCGTTTGTCACCTGAAATCATAACTACCTCTGCTCAACCCTGGCCGGGCAAAAAAGAAAACCGATCCGGCCAACGTGGTTCAACGAAGATCAATATGAACCACAACTGCCGCACCTGCCACCGTTCAAGCAATCGCGATGCCAGATTCAGGGGATAAGTGCGGACAAAAAAAGAGCCGCGAAAAATCGCGGCTCGAAAGTCTAACAGGGAGGCGTCAAACAGAGTGGAAAACCACTCGGGTAACCCAGAGGATTACGTAAATGACTTTACGCCAAGCCTCGTTACCAAAAGGTTAACGTGATTCATTTTGGTCAAATTTGACTCGAATTGTTGAGGTTACCTGCTCGATAATGAAACAGTTTCAACGACTTACCAAGCGTAAAAAAATTTCGATTTTTCCGCTTCAAAGCTTGAAGAATGAATCTGCCGCCTGCCGGGAAGACTGTTTAGCCGCAATGGCCGCCTTCAGCCGGGCAATTTCCGCCTCGAACAGCTGAACGCGTTCTTCAAGCTCCTCCACCGACAGCATCGCCAGGTCCTCTCCTGCTGCTGGCCCCGGCTTTTTCGGTTTGACCGCTTCGTCTTCCATCATGCCGTACCTCCGCTTGCCACCTGAACATCGGCCCGTTACTAACTGCACCAGATAATAATGCCACCCTCGCGGTTCGCTGACAACCATTCCACCAGACAGGTCTGCCGAGATGACTTCCATACCCGCCACCATGACCGCCATCGAGATCACCGCACCCGGCGGACCGGAGGTGCTCAAGCCCGTCACGATGGCAACGCCAGGACCGGGCGAGCACGAAATACTCATCAAGGTGGCGGCTGCCGGCGTCAACCGGCCGGACGTGTTGCAGCGTGCAGGCGCCTATCCGCCGCCGCCCGGCGCATCGCCGCTGCCTGGCCTTGAAGTGGCCGGAGAAGTGGTGGCGCTGGGCAAGGGCGCCAGCCAGTGGAAGATCGGCGACATGGTTTGCGCACTCACCGCAGGCGGCGGCTATGCGGAATACTGCGTGGTGCACGAGACCAACGCGCTGCCGGTGCCGAAGGGCCTCAGCATGGCCGAGGCCGCCGGCGTGCCGGAAACCTTCTTCACCGTGTGGACCAACGTGTTCGAGAGAGGCGGCCTGAAGCCCGGCGAGAGCCTGCTGGTTCATGGCGGCTCGTCCGGCATCGGCACCACCGCCATCCAGATCGCCGCAGCACTCGGCTCGACCGTCTACACCACCGCGGGTTCGGCGGAGAAGTGCAAGGTCTGCGAGGAACTGGGTGCCGCACGCTGCATCAACTACCGCGAGGAAGACTTCGCCGAGGTGATCCGCGAGATCACCAACAAGAAAGGCGTAGACGTCATCCTCGACATGGTCGGCGGCGACTATATCCAGAAGAACATCAAGGCCGCCGCCATGGACGGGCGCATCGTCAACATTGCCTACCTCAACGGCTCCACCGCAGAAGTGAACTTCGTCATGGTGATGATGAAGCGGCTGACGCTGACCGGATCCACCCTGCGCGCCCGCCCCATCGCCGACAAGGCCGCCATTGCCTCGGCGCTCAAGGAAAGGGTCTGGCCGCTGATCGAGGCCGGCAAGGTTAAACCGCAACTGTTCAGGACCTTCCCGCTGCGCGACGCGGCGGCAGCCCACGCGCTGATGGAAACCTCCGCCCACATCGGCAAAATCGTACTGGAAGTCTGAGCAAACCCAGCAAACGTGGAGACCGGCTTTCCATCGGGAATTCCGCGAATGAAAGGATGTACCCCTTCCACGCCGCAATTCCTTTGCTAGACTGGCGATCCGCCGGCCGAGCCGCCGGCGCCCAACCAGTCGGCAAAGGAGTACCCCGATGTGTGACGCCTGCGTGATCGAGAGCGTGAAGAGCCGGATGTTGTCGCGCCGCAACCTGTTCAAGACGGCAGCTGCCGGTGCAGCGGCTGCCGCAACCGTGGGCACCAACATGGCAGCGCCCGCACTTGCCACCGGCAGCAGCAAGGTGGCTGACCTGACCCATGAACTGCACGAGCAGTTTCCGACCTTCTTCGGCGAACAGCAGTTCTTCAAGGAGCAGAAATTCAACTGGGCGGAGCACAAGTTCAACCTGTTCGAACTGCGCGTCAACGAACATACCGGCACCCACATGGATGCGCCGCTGCACTTCTCGGAGAATGGCCAGTCGGTGGCAGAAGTACCGGTATCCAACCTGGTCTGCCCGCTCTGCGTGATCGACGTGAAGGCCAAGGCGGCGGAAAACGCCGACTACCAGGTGACGCCCGACGACATCAAGGCCTGGATCGACGCCAACGGCGCCATTCCGGACGGCGCCTGCGTGGCCATGAATTCCGGCTGGTCGGCGCATGTCGGCAGCGACAAGTTCCGCAATGCCGATGCCGAGAAGAAGATGCACTTCCCCGGCTTCCACATCGAGGCAACCAAGATGCTGCTCGAAACCGGCGCCATCGGCATGGCCGTCGACACGCTGTCGCTGGACTATGGCATCTCGCCCGACTTCGCTACCCACTATGCCTGGCTGCCCGCCAACCGCTGGGGGCTGGAGTGCATTGCCAACCTCGATGACGTGCCCGCCACCGGCGCAACCCTTATCCTCGGCGCGCCCAAGCACAAGGGTGGCTCCGGCGGGCCTGCCCGCGTGCTGGCAATGATGTAACGTTACTTTCTGTGCCCCGGCTCGCAGGCCGGGGCACAATCCATCAATTTTCGTGTCCCGGACTTGTTCCGGGACCCAGTCAAAGACGGCTCTTGCAATGACCCCCCTCCTCGACCGGCTTGCCCAGCTCGAAACCTCCATGCTTGCCGACGTCAACAAGGCCATCCGAGCCATGGACGCCGGCATCCGGCGGGTCAATCCGGGCCGCAAGCTGATCGGGCGCGCCCGCACCGCGTCATGCCGCAATGACTTCCTGACTGTCATGCGCGTACTGGCCGACGCGGCAGAAGGAGACGTGCTGGTCATTGACGGGCGTGGCGGCAACCTGGCGCTGGCTGGCGAGATGTTCGCCATGGAAGCGGCCCGCAAGAAACTTGGCGGCATCATCATCGACGGCGGCGTGCGGGACTCGGCCGCCATGCAGTCCATCGACCTGCCGGTCTATGCCCGCTTCGTGCACCCCGTCGCCGGCACCATCCAGCAGGTTGGCGCCATCCAGGTACCGGTCAGCTGCGGCGGTGTGGTGGTTCATCCAGGCGACATCGTGTTCGCCGATGCCGACGGTGTCATCTGCGGCACCGATGCGGAACTCGCCGCGCTTGTCGATGGCGCCGCCTCCGTCATGGCCAACGAGGAAAAGGCGTTTGCCGCCTTCAAGGCGGGTACCGGCCTGATGGACATGCTCAATTTCGAGGAGCATTTCGCCGCCCGCGCCGCCGGCAAGCCAAGCGACCTGAAGTATACATTGTAGCCAGCCGGCCAATTCAGCATTTGCGTTGCCGGCGTTCCGGGACTATATACCGGCGTATCCCGAACATCATTGATCCCGCTGGATCAGCAGGACCAGAAGAACCGGTTCTGAAGGAGAGAACTCATGTCCGACGCACCGTTGATGCCCAAGGCCACCGCCGTTTGGCTGGTCGAGAACACTGCCCTTACGTTCCGCCAGATTGCCGACTTCTGCAAACTGCACGAACTTGAGGTAAAAGGCATCGCCGATGGTGAGGTGGCAGTCGGCATCAAGGGCATGGACCCGGTCGTGGCCAACCAGCTCACCCGCGAGGAAATCGAGAAGGGCGAGAAGGACTCAACCTACCGGCTGCATCTGGCCAAGTCGAAAATCGTTTTGCCCACGGTCGCCAAGAAGAAAGGGCCGAAGTACACGCCCGTCTCCCGCCGCCAGGACCGCCCGGACGCCATTACCTGGCTGTTGCGTCACCACCCCGAGCTGGCCGACAGCCAGATCATGAAGCTGGTCGGCACCACCAAGAACACCATCAACGCCATTCGCGATCGCACCCACTGGAACAGCGCCAACCTGAAGCCGGTAGACCCGGTGACGCTGGGGCTGTGCTCGCAGCTGGAACTTGACCTTGCAGTCCGCAAGGCCGCCAAGCGGGTTCAGAAAGCGTCCGGCGAGACGGGCCGTACCCTGCTTCCTGCCGAGGAAACTGTGCCGCCACCATATGCCATCTCCAGCCAGGCACCGGCAGAACAGCCCGCAGACGTCGAGCCGACCGCCGACGAGGCATTCTCGGGCTTCAGGTCCGGTCCTGCAGAGCCGTCCGAGCCGGAAGAGGAAGATGTCGATGTGGATTCCGTCTTCGCCAAGCTCAAGGACCTGAAGAAGCCGGCCGCGGACGAGGAATGATCGTGCCATCGGCAGCGCCTTGAAAGCGATCTGCGCAAAGGGCCTCTTGTGGGCCCTTTTTCGTGCGCGCGCCGCAACACGAGGCTACCTGATGTTGGGGTCCTCGGCGTGCAGTTCATCGTTGTCGCGCGTCTCGCGGAAGAACACGTAGACGCCTGACAAGGCAATCAGCAGGATGCCTGCCATGCTCCAGCCGTCCGGCAGTTCGCCCCAGACGATGAAGCCCAGCAGCACCGCGAACGGCAGGCCGGTATACTCGAACGGCGCGACCGTGCGGGCTTGGGCAATCCGGTAGGCTTGCGACAGCAGGTAACTGCCAATGCCAACCATCACGCCACAGCCGCCCATCAGCAGCATGCCCGTCACATCAGGCCAGGCCCAGGACTTGAGCAGGAACGTCAGCGCCATGTTGCCGTCACCGGGCATCGCCCAGCCGGAACCGAACAGCAGGCCGAAAACGCCTGAAAAAACCAGGAAACAGGCCTGGACATAGAACGCCATGACCGAGGCATTGTCGGTAGTGCCAAGCTTGCGGGTGAGAATCTGGATCGACGCGTAGCAGATAGCCGCCAGCAGCGGCAGCAGCGCTGCCAAACGTACTGCATCGCTGCCGGGCCGCAGCATGATCAGCACGCCAAGCATGCCAATGATGATGGCGGTCCAGCGCCGCGGGCCCACCTTTTCGCCCAGAAACGGGATCGCCAGCAGCGTGATGATCAGGGGCGCAGAGAAGAACACCGCCGCCGCATCCGCCAGCGGCATCACCGAAAGTCCGAGAAAATACGCCATGTTGGCCAAGATGAGCAGCAATCCGCGCCACATGTGGATGCCGAGCCGGTTGCTGACCAGCTGCCGGAACCCCCCTTCCAGCCACAGGAAGCCGAACACCAGCAACAGTGCCACCAACGACCGCACCAGGCCAATCTCGTGCAATGGATAGGGATAGTCTTCAGCCAGCAGCTTGATCAGCATATCCTGCAGACCAAGCGCAACCGTACCGCCGATGACACAAACGATACCAATGAGATTGTGATTCACGGCGCGGGAAGTCATTGAAAGGTATGCCTGTTGTGGTCTGCAAAATTGACGTTAAGGGAAGAGTGTTAATTTCGAGCCAATAACCGCCTAGAATTGCGCCAGCGGCCTTAGCAATTTGTTCGCCGAGCCGGCATTCACATGCCCTTACGCGTCCATATAGAACAGGTCTGTATCGTCCAGTCTGGCACCTGCTGCGGTCAGCATGGCGTGGACCTGGCCGCGATGATGGGTCTGGTGGTTGAAGAAATGCGCGACCAGTTGCCAGCACGGCTTGGAGACTTCACGCCCCGCCGCGCCCGAACGCCAGGTCAGTTCGTCGGCCAGCCAGTCCTGCTTGACCTCGCTCGCCCATGACGGGATCAGTTCATCGGTTTGTACCCGCTCCCGTTTGAGCTCGTTCCAGCCGCTGATCATGCTGGCCGACGCCTCGATGCCGGGGGCGGCCGGGCGTGGCGTGCCGGCGAACCGGCTCATCCAGATCAGGTCGGCCCACAACAGGTGGCACAAGGTGGCATGGATCGAGCCGAAGAACGCGCCCCGGTCCAGCTTGCGCGCCGCATCGTCCAGCGTCTCGGCCGCCAAATAGACTGACTGGTTCTGCCAGGCATTGTAGCGCGCCATCAGCCTTGCGTGATCGGGCGAGATCACAGGGTGCCCACCCCGCGCGCCTTCATCGCCGCAGTCAGTTCGTCGAGAATCTTCGGATCGTCGATGGTGGCAGGCATCTTCCAGTCAGCGCCGTCGGCAATTGATCGCACCGTCCCGCGCAGGATCTTGCCCGAGCGGGTCTTCGGCAACCGGCCCACCGCCATCACGTGGCGCAGCGCCGCCACCGCGCCGATCTTGTCGCGCACCAGCTTGACGCATTCCGCTTCCACATCGCCCGGCTGCTTGTTGACGCCGGACTTCAGCACCACGAAGCCGATCGGGATCTGCCCCTTGAGATTGTCGGCAATGCCCACCACCGCGCACTCGGCAACATCAGGGTGGGAGGCCAGCACTTCTTCCATGCCACCGGTGGAAAGGCGATGGCCCGCCACGTTGATGATGTCATCGGTGCGCGCCATGATGTAGAGGTATCCGTCCTCGTCCATGTAGCCCGCGTCCGCCGTCTCGTAATAGCCGGGGAAGTGGCTGAGATAGCTCTTCCTGAACCGCTCGTCGGCGTTCCACAGCGTCGGCAGGCATGCCGGCGGCAACGGCAGCTTCACGCAGATCGCGCCCAGCGTGCCGCGCGGCAGTTCCTTGCCGCCCTCGTCCAGCACCTGGATGTCGTAGCCCGGCATCGGCACGGCGGGCGAGCCCAGCTTGACCGGCAGCGCGCCAAGGCCCACCGGATTGCCGGCGATGGTCCAGCCCGTCTCGGTCTGCCACCAGTGGTCGATTACCGGCACCTTGAGTATACCTTCAGCCCACACGATGGTGTCCGGATCAGCGCGCTCACCAGCCAGGAACAGCGTGCGGAAGTGGCTGAGGTCGTGGCCTTTCAGATACTCGGCCTTCGGGTCTTCCTTCTTTATCGCCCTGAAGGCGGTAGGCGCGGTGAACAGGCACACCGCCTTGTGCTCCGCGATCACCCGCCAGAACGTGCCCGGATCTGGTGTGCCCACCGGCTTGCCCTCGAACAGGATGGTGGTGCAGCCGTGCAGCAGCGGCGCATAGACGATGTAGGAATGGCCAACCACCCAGCCCACGTCCGACGCCGCCCAGTACACCTCGCCGGGCCTCACGCCGTACATGGCGTCCATTGACCATTTCAGCGCCACCATGTGCCCGCCATTGTCGCGGACCACGCCCTTGGGCTGACCGGTCGTACCGGATGTGTAGAGGATGTACAGCGGGTCCGTTGCCTTGACGGCCACGCAGTCCGCCTTCTCGCCTGCGGCCCGCACTGCGGCCATTTCTGTGGCCCAGTCGAAGTCATAGCCATCCTTCAGGCTGGCTTGTGCCTGCTCGCGGGCCAGAATGATGGTGCCTGCAGGCTTAGACCTGGCAATGTCGATGGCCTCGTCCAGCAACGGCTTGTAGGCGATCACCCGGCCCGGCTCGATGCCGCACGAGGCTGATATGATCAGCTTCGGCGTGGCGTCGTCGATGCGGGTGGCCAGCTCCTTTGGCGCGAACCCGCCGAACACCACCGAGTGGATCGCGCCAATGCGCGCGCACGCCAGCATGGCGATGGCCGCCTCTGGCACCATCGGCATGTAGATGATGACGCGGTCGCCCTTGCGCGCCCCGCGCTTGTGCAGGACAGCCGCAAACGTCGCCACTTCATCGAGCAGTTCTGCGTAGGAGAGGGTGCGCTTGGCGCCGGTGATGGGGCTGTCATAGATGATTGCCACCTGATCGCCCCGGCCGGCCTCCACGTGCCGGTCGACGCAGTTCCAGCAGGTGTTGCATTCTGCCCCGACGAACCAGCGGTCCAGCCCGTCCACCCGGTCAAAGACCTTGTCCCACGGCTTGATCCAGTCGATGTCCCCTGCCGCCGCAGCCCAGAACGCTTCCGGGTCCTGCTTCCAGCTGTCGTAAACCTCGTGATAGCGGCTGCTCATGGTGCCTCCCCTGCTCCGGTCCGGTGCCGGCGCCCGTGTTGTTCCTTGATCAGGCTGAGTCTTGTCACAAACGCCTCGATGCTGGCAACTGAACTAATGGGCAATCAGGGCGGCCATGGCTCCGTCTTCCCGCGCTTGACCCCGCCCTCCCACGGGCGCACATCATCTGCTTTACCTCTGCCACGGGCCTTCCGATGATCACCGATCCGCTGTTCTACGCTCTAGCCGTTGCCGCCGTCATCCTGATCGGGCTGTCCAAGGGCGGCTTCGGCGGAGCGCTGGCGCTGCTCGGCGTACCGATGGTGGCGCTGGTCATCCCGCCCGTGCAGGCCGCCGCCATCTTCCTGCCCATCCTCGTCGCCATGGACCTGGCCGGACTTTGGGCCTGGCGCGGCGTCTATCACAAGCCCACCCTCGTCATCATGCTGCCCGCCGCCGTCATCGGCATCGCCACAGGCTGGGCAACTGCCGCCTACGTCAACGATAGCCACATCAGGCTGATCGTTGGCACAATATCGCTGCTGTTTGCCCTGCAATGGTGGTTTGGAGGCGGTAACAACCGCCCTGCCAGCACTGGCCAGCCCTGGAAGGGCCGGTTCTGGGGCGTGATTGCAGGCTTCACCAGCTTTGTTTCACATGCCGGCGGGCCTCCGTTCCAAATGTACACACTGCCTCTGAAGCTCGACAAGACGCTCTATGCCGGCACCGGCGTGATCTTCTTCGCCGTGGTCAACGCGGTGAAGCTGCCGCCGTACTTCGCATTGGGGCAATTCTCGACGGCGAATCTGATGACATCAGCGATGCTGATCCCCCTTGCCCCGCTGGCCACCTTTGCCGGCGCCTGGTTGGTGAAGCGCGTCGACCAGACACTGTTCTACCGCATCACCTACGCCGCGCTCATTCCGGTCGGGTTGAAACTGATCTGGGATGGTGTCTTTGGATGAATTGCGTCCGGCAACCTGCTAGGTCTAGATAATCGCTCAGTTGACTTACATTTCTCGCCGGAGAGATCACATGACCAGCCCCTACGATATCGGCCTTGCCAGGAACGACGCCAACTATCAGCCGCTGACGCCACTTTCCTTCCTCGAGCGCTCGGCCAAGGTCTATCCGGCTCATACCGCCATCATCCACGGCAACCAGCGCCGCACCTATGCCGAGTTCTATGCCCGCTCGCGCAAGCTCGCCTCTGCGCTTGAGCGGCGCGGCATAGGCAAGGGCGACACCGTCTCCGTCATGCTGGCCAACACCCCGCCCATGCTCGAATGCCACTACGGCGTGCCGATGACCGGCGCGGTGCTCAACACACTCAACACCCGGTTGGACGCCGCCATCCTCGCCTTCACCCTCGACCACGCCGAGGCAAAGGTGCTCATCGTCGACCGCGAGTTCTCGGCGCTGATGAAAGAAGCGCTGTCGATGACGAAACAATCGAAGCCCATCGTCATCGATTACGACGACCCCGAGTTCGCCCAGGACGGTCCGCTCATCGGCGAGACGGAGTACGAGACCTTCATCGCAGGAGGTGATCCGGACTACGCCTGGAAGAAGCCGGACGACGAATGGGACGCCATCTCGCTCAACTACACCTCCGGCACCACCGGCAACCCGAAGGGCGTCGTCTACCACCATCGCGGCGCCTACCTGCTGGGCCAGGGCAACGTGCTCACCGGCAGCATGCAGAAGCACTCGGTCTACCTCTGGACACTGCCCATGTTCCATTGCAACGGCTGGTGCTTCCCGTGGACCATGTCGGTCATCGGCGGCACTCACGTATGCTTGCGCCAGGTTCGCACCAAGGCCATCTGGGATGCGCTGGCAGACCACAAGGTGACTCACCTGTGCGGCGCGCCCATCGTCATGTCGACCATCCTCGGCGCCCCCGAAGAGGAGAAGCGGGAGCTCGATCAGACCGTACAGTTCTTCACGGCCGCCGCCCCGCCGCCGGAGGCGACGCTCGCCGCCATGGCCGATGCCGGCTTCAACGTCACCCACCTCTATGGCCTCACCGAAAGCTATGGACCGGCCGTGGTGAATGACTGGAACGTCGCGTGGGACGCTCTGCCCTCGGGCGAGCGCGCGGCAAAGAAGGCGCGCCAGGGCGTGCCCTATGTGGCGCTCGACGACCTCACCGTGATGGACCCCGAAACCATGCAGTTCGTCGAGGCCAACGGCGAGCAGATGGGCGAGGTGATGATGCGCGGCAACATCATCATGAAGGGCTACCTCAAGAACGAGAAGGCATCGGCCGAGGCATTCGCCGGCGGATGGTTCCACACCGGCGATCTGGGTGTGCTACACGCAGACGGATATATCCAGCTGAAGGACCGCTCGAAGGACATCATTATCTCCGGCGGTGAAAACATCTCGTCGATCGAGGTGGAGGATACACTCTACAAGCACCCCTGCGTAGCCGCCGTCGCCGTGGTCGCCAAGCCCGACGACAAATGGGGCGAGACGCCATGCGCCTTCATCGAACTGAAGGCTGGAAAGTCCGCAACGCCGGAAGAGATCATGGAGTACTGCCGGAACAACATGGCCCGCTACAAGGTGCCCCGGCACGTCGTCTTCACCGAGCTGCCGAAGACTTCGACCGGCAAGATCCAGAAGTTCAGGCTGCGCGACATGGCGAAGGACGTCTGAGACCCGGCTGATGAATGCACATCTTGGCAGGTGATTTATTATCACCTGCCTTAACTCAATAAATTCTCGTAAATCTCAGGTTTTTGGAAATCGTACGACACTCCGGGTTCCGGAACGGGTTCCAGTCCGTCAGACGTCCTCTGGGGTACCGGCCATGGCCCGCACCTGCTCGGCCCAGGCATTGAGAACCCGCCGCTTCTCGTCCATCTCGGCGGCCAGCTGGTAGATGCCGCGCACCCCCGCCGCCGTGCCCGAGCGCACGTTGAGCACCCGGTCCAGCAGCTCCGGCGCCGCCCCCGCACGCGCCATGCCAACCGCTGCCGTGCGGCGCAGGTCGCGCAGTTGCCAGCCCTCCACGCCCGACAGCTTTCTTGCCTTCGCCACGGCGTTCGACCAGCCGCTCACCGGCGTTGCAGAGCGCGGGCCGGACGGGAACACCAGCCCGCTTCTCGAGCGCGGCAGCACGGCGAGGATTTCCAGTGCGAAATCGGACAGCGGCAACTCATGCGTGTGTCCTCCATGAGCCCGCGCGCCCGGCGGCGTCCATACTCTTGAAGTGAACTGGATGTCGTCGAGCCGCATCGCGGCGATGTCCGAACGCGGCTGACCGGTCAGCAGCAGCAGCTTGAACAGCGGTCCGAACGGCCAGCCCATCCGGTCCCATGCGCTCCACAGCTTGCCGATCTCGGCTTCGCTCAACAGCCGCTCGCGCGTCATCTCGCGGTGTGGTGCGGGCACGCCCCTGGCAGGGTTTGCATCGGCGAGGTCTGCGTCCTGCGCCCAGGCATACATCTTGCGGATGAGCGCCAGCAGCCGGTTCGCCATCACGCACCTACCCCGCGCAGCCACGCCCTCGACCAGCTCGATCACGTCGCGCCGGCGGATCGTATCCGCCGCCCGCTTGCCCCATGCCGGCAGCACCTCGCGCCGGATCATCCCGGCGTCCGCAGCCCATGTCTTCTTGTTGCGTTTGGCATGACGCTCCAGGTAGGCGTCGGCCAGCCGCTGCACGGTCACCGGACCACCGGTCACCACGGCGCGTTCGCGCGCCGGGTCCTTGCCGGCCTCCACCTGCGCCATCGCCTGCTCGGCCGCCTGGCGTGCAAGCTTCAATGGCAGCGCCGGCCACTCGCCAAGCGCCAGCCGCCGGCGCACCCCGCCTGCGCGATACATGATCTGCCAGGTCCGCTTGCCGCTGCTGGTCAGCCGCAGGCCGAAGCCCGGTCGGGCCTTGTCCCAATAGTCCACGCGGCCTTCGGCCGGCGGCTCCAGCCTGCCCACGCCCGCATCAGAAAACTTGATGACCGGCATCACCTCTATCCCGTTCCGGACACCGCCGCCCCTGGGGCCGTTATACCTTCGTGTGCCGGTGAGTCGCGCCACTGCCGATCACAGGCGCTCACGAAAGCCGTGATCAGCCATGTGCAGTTCATCACTTGGTCCCCTGCAAGTACACGCCGCGCAACAGAATTTCCTGTGCCGATTGCGTGTACCGGCTTGATTGGATTTCGGGGACGGAAAGGCCGATCTTTTTTCAACACCGGCGCCACGGCAAAACAGCCGAAACAGCGCTGATGCCAACAAACAACAAGAAGGAAAGATACATCATGAACAAGCTTGCACTGACCCTCGCCGCCCTTGGCCTGCTTGCCGCCCCTGCCCTTGCCGGCAACACCTTCTACGGCACAGCCGCCAAGTATGGTGTTGCCGCTCAGGCAACCCTGCAAAGCCAGGACGAGCAATCTGCTGCCGCAACTGTCCGCCCCACCTCGGCGCAGGGCAAGTCGTTCAACTTCTCCGGCAAGCTGCCTGTGGCCAAGGACTTCGAGCGCAGCAACCGCCGCTGACCTTGCCTCACGACGCCGCACCTGCTTGCGCAAGGCAAGTTCTCCTCGTGTTGCCTCTGCGCTGAAGTCCTTTCGCAAGCGTGTTGCGTTCGGTGCGGCCCCGGAGTGCCCCCTCGCTCCGGGGCCGTTGCACATCTGGCGTCCGGCCACCGGAAAACCAATAACAAAAGAGCCCGCAACGGCGCACGCTGCGGGCTCTTCGTGAGATCTGCCAGTCAAAACAGATCCGGGATCAATCCCCGGCACAGGCTCATGAGGTGCCGGAGGCTGCTCCAACACCGGTTGACTGTACCTGGATTGCCTTGCTGGCAGTAAGGACCTCACTCGACATCGGATCACCTCCTTTCGATTGTTGAAAACGCAACAGTCAGGCTGTCAGCAGTTCGCTGCTTCGTCAAACCCGAATTGCCGCGCAGTCTGGATAAAGCCGCCTCGAACAACAAAAAACCGCCCGCAGCATGGCTGCCGGGCGGCGTCATGTTGGCAGTTTCGGCGATGAAAACAGCTGAAAACCGCGGAAACTGGTGTTTGATCAGTGCGAACTGAGCTGCTTTTCGACGCGTTGCATCTCGTCCTTGAGCTGCAGCTTTCGCCGCTTGAGCTTGGTAAGCTCCACCGTATCGACTGAGGGATGCCGCATGGCTTCACTGATCTGGGTTTCGAGGGACTGATGCTTGGCAGTCAATTCTTCCAGATGCGAACGAAGCGACATGTTCATGCTCCTTGTGTTGATGGACAGGCTAACCCTGAAAGTGTGCCATGGCTTTTCCCGCCTGTCGATGCACCCGTGTCATGAAATCGTTACACGTCGCATTGTGTTGAATGACTGCTTGCAAAAACCGCACAATACCGGACAAATAAGCGCAGACGCCTTGGCGGGAGGAACTCAGGGGCCGATGAATACCATTCCCAGGAAGGACGAGCTTGTCGGGCTGCTCAATGCCCTCAAGCAGCGCCACCGCGACCTCGACATCGCCATTGATTCGCTCGAACGCTCCGGCACCGGGGACCAGTTGCAGCTGCGCCGCCTCAAGAAGGAAAAGCTGGCGCTGAAGGATCGCATCTCGCGCATCGAGGACCAGATTCTGCCCGACATCATCGCCTGATCCGCTGCCCGCAAACAATCATTGCGCCCGCACCGGCTTTTCATATAATCGCGCGCTTTCCGGACAACCCGCGAACACAAGGCCGGGCCATGGTAAGCAAAGCCTCCAAAGACGTCGCCATCATCATGGGCAGCCAGTCCGACTGGCCGACCATGAAGCACGCTGCCGACACGCTCGACGAGCTTGGCATCAGCCATGAGGCGCTCATCGTATCGGCCCACCGTACGCCGGACCGGCTTTACAGCTTTGCCAAGGGTGCCCGGGAGGCCGGTTTCAAGGTCATCATAGCTGGCGCCGGCGGCGCCGCGCATCTGCCCGGCATGACCGCCTCGATGACGCCGTTGCCGGTATTCGGCGTACCAGTCGAGAGCAAGGCGCTTTCCGGTGTGGACTCGCTACATTCCATCGTCCAGATGCCGGCGGGAATTCCTGTCGGCACCCTCGCCATTGGCAAGGCAGGTGCTGTAAATGCTGCGCTTCTGGCTGCTGCAGTACTTGCATTGAGCGACAGCAAGATATCAGAGCGACTCGATACATACCGTGCACAACGCACTGAATCCGTTGCAGAAAGACCACACGATTGATGGACCGCAACCGGGATCTGCCATTGCCGCGCGGCGCCACCATTGGCATCATGGGCGGCGGCCAGCTTGGCCGCATGCTGGCCATGGCGGCGGCTCGCCTGGGCTTCCGCACCCACATCTTCGCGCCCGCAGGCGACAACCCGGCCTTCGCTGTGGCCCATGCCCACACCGAGGCAGGCTTCGACGATGACGCGGCGTTGAAAGCCTTCGCCGAAGCTTGCGACGTCATCACCTACGAGTGGGAAAACGTGCCGGTCAAGGCGTGCGACCTCATCGAGCAGATCTGCCCGGTGCGCCCCAAGCCGGACGTGCTGCGCGTCAGCCAGGACCGCGTCGCCGAGAAAACATATATTTCCGGCCTGCGAATCCCCGTGCCGGACTTCCACCCCGCCGCCTCACCGGAGGAGCTTGAAGAGGCAGTCTGCCACATCGGACGGCCTGCCGTGCTCAAGACCCGCCGCTTTGGCTATGACGGCAAGGGCCAGGCCCGCATCAAGGCCGATACGGACCTTGTCCAGGCCTTCGCCGAAATTGGCGGTCAGCCCGCCATCCTGGAGGCGTTCGTGCCGTTCGAGCGCGAAGTATCCGTGATCGCGGCGCGCGATGTCCATGGCACCATTGCCTGCTTCGATGTCGCTGAGAACATTCACGAAAACGGCATCCTGCGGTCGTCCACGGTGCCCGCGAGGCTGAAGCCCCGCACCGCCACTCAAGCCCGCCACATCGCCGCCACCCTACTCGACGCGCTCGACTATGCCGGCGTCATCGGGGTCGAGATGTTCCTGTCGGTGAAGGGCGGCGAGGAAAGCCTGATGGTCAACGAGATCGCCCCGCGCGTACACAATTCCGGCCACTGGACCGAGGCCGCCTGTCACGTATCGCAGTTCGAACAGCACATTCGCGCGATCACCGGCTGGCCGCTTGGCGACACGCGCCGCCACAGCGATTGCGTCATGGAGAACCTGCTGGGCGACGAAATCGAGGCCACCCGGGACCTCGCGGCCATTCCCGGCGCCGTGGTGCATGATTATGGCAAGGCGGAAGTTCGCCAGGGCCGCAAGATGGGCCACGTTACCCGGCTCAAACTGCGCAAATAGCTTGGGTTTTGCCGCATTCAAACCGCGTTTGCCTCTCGACAAGCCTGCCTGCATCTGGTAGTCACGGGGCCAATCAGGACGGGTTCTGCCTGTCCTGCTGGTGGTGTTTGTCCCTTTCGGGCTGATTTTTCCGAATGTCCGCCCGGGCACCGTTCCAGCTGCTGATACATTGATCTAACGCCAACACGGGGATTTTTGCCTGTGCATGTAATTGTACGTGACAACAATGTCGACCAGGCGCTCAAGGCGCTGAAGAAGAAGATGCAGCGCGAAGGCATCTTCCGTGAAATGAAGCTGCGCGGCCACTTCGAAAAGCCGTCCGAGAAGAAGGCGCGCGAAAAAGCCGAAGCCATCCGCCGCGCCCGCAAGCTGGCCCGCAAGCGCATGCAGCGCGAAGGCCTGGTTGTCGCCGGCCGCCGCGGCAAGTAAGTTTTCAATCCGTTTCAGGGTTGCCTCGAGCCCGCTGGCCACAACGGTCACGCGGGCTTTTGGCGTTCGTGGGCTATCCGTCCCGGCCTCACTCCGCCGCAGCACTGATCTTCTGCGACGGGTTGAACGGCGCGATCACCGGCGAGCAGCCTGTACCGGCCGAGAACGACAGCACGCTGCCTTCAGGCACCGGCGTCCACGCCCGGGGCTCGTCCCGGTCCAGCGGTTCCGACACCACCACCAGCCCGCCCGGCCCGCAGCGGTAGTAAAGCGACGGCGACTGCCCGTCGCTCGAATAGCGGAACGCATGCAGCGTATGCCCGTCGCCGATGGCGGCGGCAAACTTCAACGGCTCCGCAATGCCGTTCGAGCGCATCAGGCTTTCCGCGTGTGCCAGCGCAAACCGCAACGCACCGACGGGATCGCGCTCGCCGCCATGCGACATGGCCATGAGGAACAGCAGTTCCGAATCCGTGGTGCCCTTGCGGTGCGGATACAACGTCTCGGAAATCTCGAATTCCAGCGCCCGGCGCAGCCGCTCGTAGCCGCCGATCTGGCCATTGTGCATGAACATCCACTTGCCCATCACGAACGGATGGCAATTGGCCCGCGACACCGGCGTGCCGGTGGACGAGCGCACATGGGCAAAGAAGAAGCGCGACCGGATCTGCTGGCAAAGGCCACGCAGGTTGTCATCGTTCCACGCCGGAAACGGCTCGCGGAACAGGCCCGGCACGTCGCGCTCGCCATACCAGCCCACGCCGAAACCGTCGCCGTTTGTCTCGATCTTGGCCTCGTGCGCCTTCAGGCTCTGCGCCATCAACGAGTGCTTCGGCTCGGTAACGAGCGTGTCCAGGTAGACGGGCTCACCCCGGTAGACCAGCCAGCGGCACATCAGGCGTTGTCCAATGCTGTCAGGCGTTGTTGGCGTTGCCGCGATTCGCGATGCGCGGATACAGCTCTTTTACCGTACGGGCTGGCGGTGCTTTCAAATGCAAACGGCAACAGCCCGTGCACCATCGCGGCAAGTCCCGCCCCGATCAGCTTAAGCCCGAACCGGCTGGCGAACATGAAATGCTCGCTATAGCTCTCGCCCACACTGTTCGGGTGATCGAGAAAGGCGGCTTCGATTGTGCGTTTCATGAGGGTTTCTCCCGGTTCCGATTGTGATGAACAATCTAGCCGCCGTGAGATCGAATGGGTTCCCAAATGTCAGTCGAATATTGTAGTATTATGGGATATTGTCCCATTCAGTGATGGAACATCGCGATGTTGGACCAGATCGATCGAAAATTGCTGACACTGCTGCAGGAAGACGCCAGCCTGTCGCTCAACGCCCTGGCCGATCAGGTGAACCTGTCGCGCAATGCCTGCTGGAACCGCATCCGCCAGATGGAGGACAAGGGCATCATTCGCGGCCGCGTCACGCTGCTCGACCCCGAAGCGCTGAATGTGGGCCTTACCGTGTTCATCTCGGTGCGCACCAACCACCACACCGCCCAGTGGCTGGAGACGTTCCGCGCCGCCGTGCGCGATCTGCCCGAGATCATCGGAATCTATCGCACCACCGGTGACACCGACTACCTGCTGCAGGCGGTGGTGCCCAGCATGAAGGCCTACGACGCGCTCTATCAGCGCCTCATCTCGCGGGTGGAACTGTCGGATGTATCCTCGAGCTTCGTCATGGAAGAAATCAAGCGCACCTCCGTGCTGCCGCTCGGCTATGCCTGAACATGGCCTTCAGCGGCTGGCGTGCTCGACGCCGTGTTCGGTGAGGAACGCCTTGATCGCGCCCCAGCTTTGCGGCGTCAGGTCCGCCACGTGCGGCGCGCCCTCCATCGGATAAAACTTCATCGGCCCGCCAAACTTCTTCGACAGTTCCTCGCCGAACCGGAACGGCGTCACCCGGTCCGCCGTGCCGTGCAGCACCATTACCGGCGCCGTTACCTTCGGCGCGAACAGATCGGAGCGGAACTGGTCCTTCATCAGTATGCTCACCGGCAGGAACCAGTAGCTCAGCCGGGCAACGTCGGCAGTCGAGGTGAACGGCGCATCCAGCACGACTGCCGCCGGCCGTGTCGCAGGATCCGCCGCCAGCTGCACCGCCACGCCCGAACCCAGCGATTCACCGAACAGCACCACCCGGCTCATCGGGATGCCCTCGGCCTCGACCATCTTCAGCGCCGCCCGCGCATCTTCCAGCAAACCCGCTTCAGTGGGCGATCCCGTAGACCCGCCATAGCCGCGCCAGCTCAACGCCAGCACGCCATAGCCCTCGTCGCGGAACAGCTTGAACCGGTCGGCGCGCTCGGCCAGCGTGCCGGCATTGCCGTGCAGGTAGACGATGATGCCGGCCGGGTTGTGCGGCGGCGGCGTGAACCAGGCCTTCAGCGTCTCGCCGTCCGCCGTGGCGATATCACGAGCCTCGTAGCCCTCCAGCCCCGCCGCCTGCGGCGCCTCGAACGCATGACTGCCGGGCACGTAAAGGAAGCTGCGCTGGGCCGCATACATGAAGCCCGCCACAGCCAGGTAGGCCACGGCCAGCACGGCGATGGTGGAATAGACCAACTTACTTGCCAAGGTTCGAGCCCAGCCCGCTTCCGCCCATGATCGCAAGTCCTGCCCCCGCCACTCCGGCAATGAGCCCGGCCGCGGTGAAGGCGACGTTGCCAAGCATCAAGCCCGTTCCGGCAACGGCAAGCCCGGCTGCTGCAAGCGTCATCGGCAGCACAGGATCAAGCCCCGTATCATCGGCCGGCAGCACCTGCACCACTGCGGCAGCCGCACCGGCCAGCGCGCACAGCACCATCAGCGCCACCGGTTGATCGAACGCCAGCAGCATCGTCGCCAGCAAGGCGGTCAGGACCGCTGCTGCCCCGAGGATCGTGGCGTTCATCTGAAGTTGCCTGATGCGCGGACTGAACCCGTCGTCGCGCGCCAGCAGCAACGCCCCGGCCTTGCCGGCATAAGCCCCGAAAAAGGCCGCAAGGGCCATGCCGGCGAGTTTCAGCTTCCACGCCATCCATGAGTCGGCCATGCCCAAGCCTGCAGGCCATAACAGGCCTGCCACCGCCACGGCAAGACATGCAACACCGGCACCGGCCAGCATGAGCGGCGCTACCTGCCGGGCGCCACGATGGCTCGCCACAATAGCGCCGACGCCTGCCGCCAGCAGGGCAACGAGCGCGAATGCCATGACCTGCAGAAACATCTCCTCCAGCCCTGCACCGCCATCACCGGCCATCAGCCGGGCATGATCGGCAAGAGCTTGCGCCTTCTCGGCGGCGATCTGCGCGGCCTGCGCGGCTTCCGCCGCCGCCTCCGCGGCTTCCTGGGGAGTCATGCCAGCCATGTGCAACAGGATCCTTGCGGCGCACTAAGCTGCGCCAGTTGGGATACGCTACCGTTGCAAGGTTGTGCGATCAAGTCCGCGCGGGCGGTTGTGGCGCTTCAGACCATCGACATTGCGGCAAGCAGCGCGAACACCGCAGCCACGCCGCCGGACAAAAGCCACTTGCCGGAGCCGATACGGATATCGATGATCACCGACAGCAGGCCAATGATCAGCCCGCCGAAGCCCAGCGTCAACGACAGAGCGCCGCTCGGGGCGAAGGCGAACACGCAAAGCGAGGTCAGGATCACGAAGCAGGCGATGCCAAGCGCGACGGAAAACTTGATGAAACCGGCATAGGTCGCGGCGTGGTCGGTCGAGCCCGACGGATCCAGTACATCAGCGGTAAAACGGTTATCGCCAGCCATGTGAACGTGCCCTCAAGAGTGCTTGTTGTTGTCTTGGCCACGCATCCGGCGCCCTCCGCACCTTTCGCGCTTCCTCTGACTGCAATACCTAGCAACCGCGCGCCCGTCAACGCCACTTGCACTATCGCCGCACCTGTCCTTGGCCCGATCACAACGTACCTGGCTGCATTTGATCTCGATTAAGGCGCATACGGACGGATTGCGCTTGACTGCCGGGCGTCACAACGTTCCACAAGCAAGGCTGCCGCCATGAGCGATACCTCATCCGCCCGCAAGGAAATGGTGCGTCAACAGATCCACGCCCGCGGTGTGCGCGACCCCTTGGTGCTGAAGGCCATGGAGACCGTGCGCCGCGAGGCGTTCGTGCCGGCCGAGCATCGCCACCTCGCCTATGCCGACCGGCCGTTGCCGATCGCTGCCGGCCAGACCATCTCGCAACCCTACATCGTCGCCTACATGGTCGAGGCGCTGGCCTTGAAGGGTGGCGAGAAGGTGCTCGAGATCGGCGCTGGCTCCGGCTATGCCGCCGCCGTGCTGGCCGAAATCGCCGGCGAGGTCTACACCGTGGAACGCGTCGGCCAACTGGCTGAAAAGGCGGCCGCCGCGCTGGCGGACCAGGGCTACGGCAATGTCCACGTCATCCATGCCGATGGTACTCGCGGCTGGGACGAGCACGCCCCCTTCGACGCCATCCTCGTGTCCGCCGGCGCCCCGGAAGTGCCCGAAAGCCTGAAGGCGCAGCTTGCTGAAGGCGGGCGTCTTGTCGTACCGGTGGGCCGTTCGCAGACTTCCCAGGAACTGATCCGCATCACCCGGCGCGAGAAGGGCCAGTTCGACCGCGAAGACCTGGCGGACGTCCGCTTCGTACCGCTCATCGGCGAGCAAGGCTGGGAGGCCGAACCGGGCGATGCAGAAAGCACGACACCCCGCGTCATCCAGTCCCGGCCTGTCACCAGCGACGGCCTGCCCCGCCTCATTGCCCGGCACGCGGAGAGCTTCGGCACGGTTGAGGACGCTCCACTCGACGGCCTTATGGACCGCATCGGTGATGCACGAATCGTGCTGATCGGCGAGGCCAGCCACGGCACCAGTGAATTCTACCGACTGCGCGCCGCCATCACGCGGCGGCTGATCGAGGAGAAGGGCTTCACCATCGTCGCCGCGGAAGCCGACTGGCCCGATGCTGCCCGCATCGACCACTATGTCCGCCACCGCGAGGCGAAGCCCAGCGAATGGGAGGCGTTCGCCCGGTTCCCCACCTGGATGTGGCGAAACGAGGAGACCCGCGAGTTCGTCGACTGGCTGCACAGGCATAACGCGGGCTTGGCCCAGGAGCATCGTACAGGCTTCTATGGGCTAGACCTCTATAGCCTCTATGTCTCTGTCGACGCCATCACCGCCTATCTGGATGATGTCGACCCGCAACTGGCCGACATAGCCCGCCACCGCTATGGCTGCCTCAGCCCGTGGGAAGCCGACCCGGCCGCCTATGGCCGCGCCGCGCTGCGCGATGCCTACCGCAACTGCGAGGACGCGGTCACCCGCATGCTGGTGGACCTGCATGCCAACCGCCAGGCTTATGTCGAGCGTGACGGCGAGCGCTTCCTTGACGCCAGCCAGAACGCCCAGCTGATCGCTAATGCCGAGCGCTACTACCGCATCATGTACTACGGCTCGCGGGCATCATGGAACCTCCGCGACGGCCACATGTTCGATACGCTGCAGAACGTCCTCGGCTTCCATGGACCCCAATCGAAGGCAGTGGTGTGGGCGCACAACTCCCATATCGGCGATGCCTCGGCCACCGAGATGTCACAACGCGGCGAACACAATATCGGCGAGCTATGCCGCAAGGGATATCCGGGACAGACCATCCATATCGGCTTCGGCACCGACCGCGGCACCGTCGCCGCCGCCTCGGTCTGGGACGGACCGATGGCGGTCAAGGCGGTGCAACCGTCGCACCCGCAAAGCTACGAGCGGCAGTTCCACCTCACCGGCCTGCCGGGCCTGATCGTGCCCATGCGTCCGGGTCATGAACTGGACCTGGTCGAGCAACTGGCGCGACCTCGGCTCGAGCGCGCCATCGGCGTCATCTACCGGCCCGAAACCGAGCTTGCCAGCCACTATTTCGAGGCGTTGCTGCCGAAGCAGTTCGACGAGTACATCTGGATCGACGAGACCAGCGCCATCAATCCGCTGCCCACCAGCAAGCTGAGAGGCGTACCGGACACCTATCCGTTTGGAATCTAGTCAGCTGGTGGAACACTGCTCGTTTCGGGATGGGCATAGGCCTCGCCCGATTCGCGTTCTCGCCCGCGGATAACCCGCAAGCCCCTGAGTGGTCCCGCATGCTCCGTCACCACCGTGCACTGTGCCTCCGGCTCATGGTCGTGGTGATAGTAGATCACTACCCAGTCGCGGGTGCGGCCCAGTTCATGCGCCCGAGGCGTGTTGGAATAAAGCGCGGTAAACTGCCATTCGCCCCGGCTGCTATGGAGGATCGGCAATTCGTTGGAAGAAAAGCGGCGCGGCGTGATCACCGGCAGTTTGCCCGTCCTGGCCTTGCGACGGTACTCCTCGTCAACGCTCAGCACATCGGCCGCCGATGGACGTGCAGCCGTCTGGGCCTTCTGGATTGGCCGCCGCCGCTGCAGCATGCTGGCCAGCGAATGGCGGATCGAGGCAGCCCGCCGTTCGCCAACGCCGTCCACCTTTTCCAGCCGCCCGTCATGGGCTGCGGCTTCCAGCTCTTCCAGCGTGTCGATGTCGAGCGTCGAAACGATCTCCGCCGAAAGCTTTGGGCCGATGCCGGGAATGGTCTGGTACAGTTTCTCCGGATCGAGCGCGCCGCGCAGCCGCTCCAGTTGCTGCCACTTGCCGGTCTGCAGCATCTCGGCGATTGCCGCCGCCAACGACTTGCCGATTGCCGGCAAATCGATCAGCGCCTCGATCCCGCCTTGCGCGTGAACCTCCGCCACGCTTGTCTCCATGCCATCGAGCGCCGTGGCGGCGCGGGCATAGGCCCCGGTGCGGAACGGATCGGCGCCTTGCTGTTCGAGCAGCCGGGCTGCATCACGGAACCGAGCGGCAATCCAATGGTTCCACCCGGCGCCATCCGGCGCCTGCTGCGGTTGCGGCGTGGTCATGGCTGAAGCCTCGCTGGGCATCGTTCGTTCTGTTTGTACAACCTGCCGGCACGCCGCCGGTTGACTTGCGTCAACCCCTCACGCTGCCTCGATCTGCGGCGCCACGCCGGCTGCCGTGAGCGCGGCCGCCTGCCGGTCGCCCACCGTGTCGAGCTCCCACGACTGCAGCGCATCCTCGAACAGCTGATGGAAGTTCATCCGCGCCCTGAGGTGAATGAACACCGAGCCCAGCCCGATGGCCGCCCTGTCCATGAACACGAACTCCTTCGGCACCCTGACCGGGCCTTTCTCCTTGAGTTCCTTGTGAACGGTGAATGCCTGTTGCCGGCCATACTGCGCCGCCGATGACGAACCGTCCGAAATCGCCATCACCTTGTCGGTCAGCAGCGGCCCGTAGATGAACCGCGCCCAGACGTTGAGAATGTCGATCAGCTCGTCCTTGAGGCCCTTGAAGCCCCAGATTTCATAGGCATGCACGATCTGGTCGCGGTCTTCGCGCTGCAGGCCCCGGTAAAGTTCCACCACACCGCGCACGAACGACGGCGGAAACACCCGGATACAGCCATAATCGAGCAGGTTCAGCCCCTTGACCGTGCCGTCCGGCTCTTCCCACGCCGTGTAATTGCCCAGGTGCGGGTCGCCATGGATCACGCCGTGGCTGGTAAACGGCCGCCACCACGCATCGAACATGTGCCGGCACAGCAGGTTGCGGGTGTCCTCGTCCGACTGTTTGAACTCCAGCAGCTTGCGGCCCTCCAGCCACTGCATGGTGATCAGCCGCCTTGTGCACAGCTCTTCCCTCAGTTCGGGTATGCGGATGGTCGGGCGCTCGGCAAGGATCGTCTTGTAAAGCCGCATGTGACCGGCTTCACGCACATAGTCGAGCTCCTCGCGAAGCCGCGCCCCGATCTCGCCGGCAATCTCGGTGGTGTCGATGGCCCGGCTCACCTGCCGGTGCAGCGCAAACAACACCCTGAGCTGGGAGAGATCCGCCTCAACCGCTGACGCCATGTCCGGATACTGCAGCTTGCAGGCAAGCGGCTGGCCGTCCAGGGAAGTGGCCCGGTGCACCTGGCCCATGCTGGCCGCCGCCGCCGCCTCGGGTTCGAATGAACCGAACTTCGACTGCCAGTCCGGCCCCAGTTCCGCCGCCATGCGCCGGCGCACGAACGGCCAGCCCATCGCCGGCGCCTCGTTCTGCAGCTGGGAAAGCTCCTCGGCGAACTCCGCCGGCAGAGCTTCCGGAATGGTGGCCAGCAATTGCGCCACCTTCATCAGCGGGCCTTTCAGCGTACCCAGCGCCTCGCGGAACAATTTCGCTTCAGCGGTCATGCCGCCGCCGGACGAAAACGCCCGGCCCGCCGCCACCCGTGCTGCCGCCGAACCCACGCCGGTGCCGACCCGCGCATAGCGGCTCAGCCTTCCCGATAGCCGGTTGGCCTCGTTGTCCTTCGTGGGGTCATCATCTTGCGCCATGGTGAAAGCTTAACTCGCGGCCAGTACCGCCAGTTCCCGCATCACGGTTTCCTGGTGGCCGGACAGGCCCTTGTAGGCCAGCTCCGCCTCGTCAAGACTTTCCACATGCTCCTTGAGGGTCGCCGCAATCCTTGCCCGCTCCGGATGCTCCATCAGCAGTCTTGCGGGGTCCACGATGATTTGGATGGTGAACACCACGTCGCCGGATTTGGGCAGCCGCGTCAGCGTTTGCCGCTCGGCACGGATGAAGCTCGACAGCACCAGGTCCTGCTGCTGCCCGTCCCAGCGCTTGTGGGTGGAATGGCTCTTCGGGTGATGCAGGTCTGCCAACTCGTAGATCGACCAGTTGCACCGCTCCACCGGCGCATGCGCCTTCAGGTTCTCGAAGATCCGGTCCACCACTGTTGCGGAGCGCGTGCCGCGCGCAAACCCCGGCACCGGCCCGTGCACGTCGGCAATCGCCTTGCCGAACTTGTCTCCGAGGACCCACGTGGAGGGAAAGCACACCGCAGCCGCTGCGATCCGGTAGCCACTGTCGCCCTTGCGCATGAGGACGAGGTCATCCTGGATCAGCCGGCAGGCAAGTTCCAGCGGCCGGTCGGCAAACTCGTCCACCCTGTAACTGAGCCCCGCCGGCACGATTGTCACCTCGTTGCCGTCGACCCGCCACAGCGCCGGATAGCGCCTGGGCAGGTAGCCCAGCAGCATGCCGAGCACTTCCAACTGCGCCTCCAGCGTATCGGGCTCGGCGGCAAACACCGCCGCGTGCCGGGTGGAGAAGTGCTCCACCTTCTCCCGTACCTGCGCCGCCAGATGGGCATCTGGCACGATCCAGTTGTCCGGATCGAACGCCTTCAGCCCCACCGTGAACGGCCGTGGCAACCGGTCCGGGTTCAGGGCGGAATGGGGGGAAAGTTCATTCATGCGGTGCGTCAGCTTGCGGCTGCCTCCATCTGCTCCAGCTCGTCGATGAAGCCCTCGATCATCGCCAGCCCCTTGTGCCAGAACGCCGGATCGGTCGCATCAAGCCCGAACGGCTTGAGCAGTTCCGAGTGGTGCTTGGTGCCGCCGGCCTTCAGCATCTCGAAGTACTTCTGCTGGAAGCCTTCTTCGGCCTCCAGGTAGCGCGCATAGAGCGAATTCACCAGGCAGTCGCCGAACGCATAGGCATAGACATAGAACGGCGAGTGGATGAAATGCGGGATATAGGCCCAGAACGTCTCGTAGCCGGGACCGAACTCGATCGCCTCGCCCAGCGCTTCCGACTGCGTCTGCATCCACAGCTCGCCGATCTGGTCCGCCGTCAGCTCTCCCTCGCGCCGCGCCGTGTGCAGTTCGCGCTCGAAGCAGTAGAACGCGATCTGGCGCACCACCGTGTTGAGCATGTCCTCGACCTTGCCCGCCAGCAGCACCTTGCGCTTCACCGGATCGGTGGTCTGGTTCAGCAATGACCGGAACGTCAGCATCTCGCCGAACACTGAAGCCGTCTCCGCCAGCGTCAGCGGGGTGGACGCCATCAGCGGCCCCTGTCTGGCGGCCAGCACCTGGTGCACGCCATGCCCCAGTTCATGCGCCAGCGTCATCACGTCGCGCGTCTTGCCCTGATAGTTGAGCAGCACGTAGGGGTGCGCCGAGGGCACTGTCGGGTGGGCGAAGGCGCCGGACGACTTGCCCGGCCTCACCGGGGCATCGATCCAGCGTTCGTCGAAGAAGCGCCGGGCTATGTCGGCCATCTCCGGTGCAAAGCCCGCATAGGCATCCAGCACCATGGCCCGTGCGGTGTCCCACGGCACCTTGGTGTCGTCCTGTTCGGGCAGCGGCGCATTGCGGTCCCAATGCATCATCTTGTCGAGCCCCAGCCACTTCGCCTTCATGGCGTAATAGCGGTGCGACAGCTTTGGATAGGACTTCGCGCACGGCGCTTACCAGTGCGTCGACGACCGCGCCTTCAACCCGGTTCGACAGGTGGCGGGCGTCGGCCACATCCTTGAAGCCGCGCCAGCGGTCGGAGATTTCCTTGTCCTTGGCCAGCGTGTTGGTGATGGTGGCGAACAGCGCGATGTTGCGGGAAAACACCAGCGCCAGCGCCTCGGAGGCCGTCTCCCGCTTCACCCGGTCCTTTGACAGCAGCAGGTTGAGCGCCGGCTCCAGCGTCAGTTCCTCGCCATCAACCTCGAACTTCAGCCGGGCCATGGTCTCGTCGAACAGCCGGTTCCAGGCGCCTGCCGCGGTCACGCTCTTTTCATGGAAAAGCTGCTCCACCCGGTCTTCCAGCTGGTAGGGCTGTTCCTTGCGCAAGTCGTCGATCCACGGCCGGTAATGCGCCAGCGCCGCCGAAGCCGTCATCGCCTTGTTGAGAGCCGCTTCGCCGAGACGGTTGAACTCCAGTTCGAAGAACACCAGTCCGGAGGTGACGGCGGTCAGCTTCTGCGACACGTCGCCATAAAACTTCTGCCGCTTCGGATCGGTCGTATCGCCGACGTAATACAGCATCATGAAGGAACCGATGCGCCCGAACAGGTCCGACAGGCCTTCATAGTCCTTGATGACGCCAGCCAGGGCATCGCCGCCCTTGCCGCCGTTCAGCAGGCCGTCGAGCTTGCCCTGATAGCGGCGGGCAAACGCGGCCGCTTCCTCGCCGGCCCGTTCAAGGTCAGCCTTGAACGCCGCGCTGTCCGGCCCTGCGTACAGGTCGTCGAGATTCCATTCCGGCAGATCGCCAAGTTCCTTGCCGCCGGCACTTGCGGCAGACTTTCCTGCGGGGGTGAAAACGCGGGGTGGACAGTTGACGGTAAGGATCATCTTGTCTCCGTGCTGGCGTCAGCAATCTGCTCATCAATGGTTTCAGATATCCACATATGACCGCTCAAAAGCTGGCAAACAAGCCGGTTCCGGCATTATTTCCTTAAAATCAGCGACCTGTCTCAATCTGGCGCATTTTAAGCACGCCTTTACCAATGGCTGGCATCATCCCTCTTGAAAGCAACGCCAGCCAGCGCGTCATGCAAGGCCCGCCGGTGCTGGCGTCAAAACGTCAATCATTTGCCTACGGCAGCAAGTGCAACGCCAAGAGACAGCATGCCACACAAGATTCTGATCGTTGAGGACGACCCGGCCCAGCGCCGCATCCTCGAAGAACTGGTCAAGCGTTTCGGCTTCGACGCGGTTTCCGCCGAAGGCGCTGCGCAGGGGCTCGACATCCTTGAATCCAGCCGTTCGAAACCGGTCGATCTGATCATCCTCGATCTGGTCATGCCCGAAATCGACGGACTGGAGTTCCTCGAGCGGCTGTCGGCATACCGCGCTACGGTCCCGGTCATCGTCCAGACGGCGCAAGGCTCCATCGAGACCGTCGTCAAGGCCATGCGCGCCGGCGCCGACGATTTCGTGGTCAAGCCGGTAAATCCCGAACGCCTCAAGGTCTCGATCCAGAACCTGCTCAAGGTGAACGCGCTGACCGAAGAGGTGAAGCGGCTGAACCAGAAGGTTTCCGGCGCCATGTCGTTCGACGACCTGATCATCGCCAGCCCCGCCATGCATAGCCTGGTCCGGCTTGGCAAGCGCGCCGCCCATTCCAACATCCCGATCCTCATCGAGGGCGAAAGCGGCGTCGGCAAGGAAATGATCGCCCGCGCCATCCAGGGCGAGAGCGAACGCCGCGGCAAGCCGTTCGTCGCCGTAAATTGTGGTGCGCTGCCCGAGAACCTCGTTGAGAGCATCCTGTTCGGCCACGAAAAGGGCTCCTTCACCGGCGCTGTCGGCAAGCACAGCGGCAAGTTCCAGGAAGCCGACGGCGGCACCCTGTTCCTAGATGAAGTGGCCGAACTGCCGCTCGACATCCAGGTCAAGCTGCTGCGCGCCATTCAGGAAGGCGAGGTCGACCCGGTCGGCTCGCGCAAGCCGGTAAAGGTGGACATCCGGCTGATCTCGGCCACCAACCGCAACATGATCGAGATGGTGAAGGCCGGTCAGTTCCGTGAAGACCTCTACTACCGTCTCAACGTTTTCCCCGTCATGGCGCCGCCGTTGCGCGACCGTGTCGAGGACATCGCCCCGCTGGTGCAGCACTTCATCACCCGCTTCGCCGCCGAGGAAGGCCGCCGCATAACCGGCATCAGCGCCCAGGCGCTGGAAATGCTCAAGGTCTACCAGTGGCCGGGCAATGTCCGCCAGCTTGAGAACACCGTGTTCCGCGCCATCGTCATGTGCGAAGGCGCCGAACTGACCATTGCAGACTTCCCGCAGATTGCCGCGCTGACCGAAGGCTTCGAGGTGGAGGTACCGCCCGCGCCTGCGCCGCGTCCCGAACCGCCCCGTGCCACCGGCGCCGATGCCATCATTGGCGGCGCCGCTCCGGCATCAGCACCTGCCATGATGCCGGCAAGTTCTTCCGGCATGGTTGCCGACGGTATGGCTTATGGCATCCCGGCGGTTACCGAAGGCGGCCATATACGCACGCTGGAGGAAATCGAGGCCGACATGATCCGGCTGGCGCTGACCCGCTACCGGGGCCAGATGTCGGAAGTCGCCCGCAAGCTGGGAATCGGCCGCTCAACCCTGTATCGGAAGATGCGCGATCTGGGCCTGGAAGCTCGCGGTTAATTGACCGCCAAATTGCCCCTCTGGCCTTTTAGCCCTATTGCACAGCGCCCGCCGCTGTGGCTTTAGTGACGTAGGGGCGAAGATAGGGGAGGTATTTTGATGTTTTCGCGACTGACAGCGATCCTGTTGACCAGCTGCCTTGCACTGCCTGCCGCCATGACGGACGCCAGCGCCCAGCAGGAACGCTCATTCAATTTCAACAGCCGCAGCGCTGACGACGGCGACGGGTTCTGGACCCAGCGCGCCCGTCAGCAGCAGCGCCAAGAGCAGCGCCAGCGCAACACCGAGCGCACCCGCAGTTTCGATTTCTTCAATACCGGCCGGGGTTTCTTCTCGAGCGCCACCAACGAGCGTGACTTCGACGCCGAAGTTGAGCGGCGCGAGCGCCTGCGCGCCAGCTTTGAAGCCGGCGATGATGAAGGTCCGGACGTGGCCTCCACCGGCGAGCAGTACTACACCTACAAGGCTGATGCACTGGTCCGCCTGGTCAAGGCTGATCTCAAGCAGCCGCGCCCGCAAGGACCCGTCTTTGCAACGGAAGCCGGGGCAACCGTCGATGTGTCAGACCAGCTTGAAGCAGTGGAACTGACCGATCCGCTCGCCCAGGCGACCTTCGAGGCCCTGAAGGCGGGGCTGGACGGCGCCAATGTCTCGGGGCCGCAACTTGCGGCAATCGTGAAACTCTATGAAAAGCGCAGCTTTGCGCCGCTGTGGATCGAGGATGGCAAGCCGTCGGCCAAGGCTGAAGGCGTGCTGAAGGTATTTCGTGCTGCCGCCCAGGAAGGCCTTGACCCGGATCATTACCAGCTGCCCTCGCTGGCTGCCGCAGGTAGCCTGCCGAACCTTGGCGCCGACGCCGCAACCCTCGCCCGGTTCGAGCTGGAGCTCACCGCCATGGCGCTGCGCTATGCCCACCACGCTTCCGGCGGGCTGGTGACTCCGAAGAAGATCTCGGGATACCATGACCTGGAGCCACCCCACGTGGCAGCTTCCGACGCTGCCGCATCGCTCGCGAACCACCCCGAACCGGCCTCGTGGCTGATGCGGCTGCACCCGACGCTGCCCGCCTACAAGGCCATGCGCGAGGAGTTGATACGGCTTGGTGCATCGGAACGCGAGGAAGAGCAGATCGTCGTGCCAGAGGGCGCGCTGCTCAAGCTTGGCGTCACCGACGAGCGCGTGCCGCTGTTGCGCAAGCGCCTGAAGCAGCTGAATTTCATCAAGAATTCCGAAGAGACCGCCCAATCTGGCGCCATTGCAACCGATGCCCCCCTGTTTGGCTCGGAATCAGCCGTTCTGGCGGCAGAAAACGCCTCCCTGACAATGTCGGAGGCCGATGTGGCTGCCGTCAAGGCGTTCCAGAAGTCGGCCGGTCTGTCGCCGGACGGCATGGCTGGCAGAAACACCATCGCCGCGCTCAACGGCAAGACGCAGGTCGAACGCTCCGAGCAATTGGCCCTCAACATGGAGCGGCTGCGCTGGCTGCCTCGCAATCTTGGCTCGCGCTACATTCTGGTGAACCAGCCTGCCTTCGAGATGCGCATCATCAACAATGACGCCATCGAGTGGAAAACCCGCGTCATCGTCGGCAAGCCTTCCAACCAGACCTATTTCTTCTCTGACGAGATGGAACGGGTGGAATTCAACCCCTATTGGGGCATTCCGCAGTCGATCATCAAGAAGGAATATCTGCGCAAGCTGCGCGCCAATCCCGGTTACCTGGAGCAGCGCGGCTACGAAGCGGTCAACAACCGTGGTCAGAGCGTCTCCAGCTACAATGTCGACTGGTGGAACTACAATGGCGGCGTTGGCATCCGCCAGAAGCCCGGACCCAACAACGCACTGGGCGAAGTGAAGTTCATGTTCCCGAACACCCACGCAATCTATCTTCACGATACGCCCAAGCGCTCGCTGTTCGAAAACGAGTCGCGGGCATTCAGCCATGGCTGCGTGCGCGTGCAGAATCCGCGTGAGCTTGCAACGCACATCCTCGGCTGGTCCGAAGACAAGGTGGCCAGCACCATCGCATCGGGCAAGAACACGCCCATCCAGATGCAGAAGAAGCTGCCGGTGCACCTGACCTACTTTACTGCCTGGACCGACGAGAACGGAAATCTTGCTTATTTTCCGGACATTTACAAACGTGACGAGTATCTCGCCCGGGCCATGAACGCAGAGCGGTCCGTGCTTCGCTGACGCGTTGCCGGAGCGATCCGGCGCGCCTCTTAATTGCCCGTTAATCATGATCTGCCATGCTGTTGGGGTGAGTATGAACACTGCCCCATAGCAGCCTTATTCTTGTGGTCTTTGTTGACGGGTTGTAGTACGTTTAACGTATCTGCTCAGGGGTAGATAAGTAGGGGATGCGAGGCGCTTGCCTCGTTTCAGAGAGTTTATGATCGGCAGGGATCCTTGGGTCGTCCGGATTTCGGATACGGCCTCCCAGGTGAAACGTGGTTTGCTCGGTGGCTGCTTCGCGGCCATTCTCGGGGCATCCATCATGACATCCGGCGCCGCCTCGGCCTCGGCGGAAACCCGCACGTTGTCGATGTATTTCACCCACACCAAGGAATCCATCACCGTCACCTACAAGCGCAACGGTCAGTACGACCGCGACGCGCTGAAGAAGATCAACTGGTTCCTGCGCGACTGGCGCCGCGACGAGCCGACCAACATGTCGCTCGAAACGCTCGACCTGCTTTGGGAACTGCACGCCGATCTCGGCTCGAAAAAGCCCATTCACATCGTGTCCGGCTATCGCAGCCCGCGCACCAACGCCATGCTGCGCCGCATCGGCCGCAAGGTGGCCAACAAATCCCAACACATGCGCGGCAACGCCATTGACTTCTACTTCCCCGACGTGCCGGTGGAGAAGATCATGGGCTCTGCACTGGTGCGCAAGGTTGGCGGTGTCGGCTTCTATCCTCGTTCCGGCAAGTATGGCTTCGTGCACATCGACAACGGCAGCGTCCGCCACTGGCCGCGGATGAGCCCGTCGCGTTACGCCAGCATCAGCCGCAAGTATGCCGGCACGGTCAATGCCCGCGGCGGTGGCGTCGGCAATACCCTGCTGGCCGCCCGCGAGACCGGCAACACCAGCAAGGTTGCCTCCTACGAAGCACCGGTCCAGGAGCAGGACCAGGAAGAAAACGAAGTACAACAGTCCGGTCCGGTTGACCTGATCCAGGCTTCCATGGCCGATGCGGTGCTGGCTGCCATGTCGAAGTCCACGCCGCCCTCGCCATCGGCAGAGGAGGCGCCGCAGCAGGTGGCAAACCTGCGGGCTGTGCCGAAGCCGCGTCCCAAGCCGATCGAAGTGCTCATGCTGGCCGCAGCCAACATGAAGATCGAACCCGCGTCCGCGCCGGTGCCGACCAACCAGAACTTCAATGTTGCCGCCAGCAAGTCGCCAGTGCGCGGCAACCTCGGCCCCACGAACATTGCCTCGCTCGCCTATGAAGACCGCTCGACGCTTCTGGCCAGCAATACCACCGCCAAGGGCAGCCTCGACAACGCCACACAGGTCGAAGGCGAGCTTCGCCCGCTGTCGGTCACCTATGCCAACACCACCAGCCTGAGCGACCTGTTCGCCAACACCGACGCGCTTGCCCGCCGCGATGGCGCACCGCAGCCGTTCGTGCGCGACGAGGCCAACCAGGTGCCGGCCCTCGATAGAGACGAGAAGTCAGCCCTGTCGAAGCTGATCGCCGCCTTCATGGGTAGTGACGAGGAAGAAGCCACCGAACCGGCAGATGCTGCCGGTGTCAACCGGTCCGCCAAGGGCGACAGCCAGGTGGTGAACCGGTCCGGCAAGGGTCACTTCCAGAAGGCGCCCATCTCCTGGCAGCAGTCGGACGCTCGCGCCACCGAAGTCCTGAAATTCGTTGAAGCACCGCTGACCTTCGGCAACGGCAACCAGTAAGCACGTCCGGAACAACCCTTTTTCAGATGGCTCCCGTCAGACTGGCGGGAGCTGTTTTTGTTGGGGCCTTGCTCTCTGCACCGCGCATGTCGCCTCACTGCATAAACATTCATTTTTTTGAATTTTTGATAATGCTCAACTCTCGTGTAGGCTGTTCAGACGGCAACTGCACAGGAGGCTGCCATGCCTGAACTGTCTGCTGAAATCCTTGCGCGCATTCAGTTCGCATTCACGGTATCTTTTCACATCGTATTCCCGGCGTTTTCCATCGGCCTGGCCAGTTATCTTGCCGTCCTCAATGCGGCGTGGCTGTGGACCGGCAAGGCCGCTTATCTCACCTTGTTCGACTACTGGAAGAAGATCTTCGCCGTGGCCTTTGGCATGGGCGTCGTGTCCGGCCTGGTGATGTCCTACCAGTTCGGCACCAACTGGTCGGTGTTCTCCGACAAGACCGGTCCGGTTCTCGGGCCGCTGATGGCGTATGAGGTCCTCTCCGCCTTCTTTCTTGAGGCGGGCTTCCTCGGCATCATGCTGTTTGGCCGTGAGCGCGTCGGCAACGGCCTGCACATGTTCGCCACCGCCATGGTCGCCTTCGGCACCTTGATGTCGGCAACCTGGATCCTGTCGGTCAACTCGTGGATGCAGACCCCGGCCGGTTATGCCATCAACGAGGCAGGTCAGTTCGTGCCCGAGGACTGGTGGGCGATCGTCTTCAACCCCTCGTTCCCCTACCGGCTGGTTCACATGGTGCTTGCCGCCTACCTCACCACCGCGCTGGTGGTTGGCGCCACAGCCGCCTGGCATCTATTGAAGGGCCACACCACCGCCCCGGTGCGCACGGCCTTCTCCATGGCCATGTGGATGGCCGCTCTCGTCACGCCGGTGCAGATTTTCGCCGGCGACCTGCACGGCCTGAACACGCTGGAGCATCAGCCGGTAAAGGTCATGGCCATGGAAGGCCATTTCGACAGTCACCCGGACGGCGCGCCGCTGATCCTGTTCGGCATTCCCAACCCGTCAGAAAAGCGCGTCGATTACGCCATCCAGATCCCCAAGGCGTCGAGCCTCATCCTCAAGCATGACCTGAACGCCCCGCTGGACGGGCTGGATACCATACCCGACGGGAACGAACCGCCTGTCGCCATCGTGTTCTGGTCGTTCCGCGTCATGATTGGCCTGGGCTTTGCGATGTTGGGCCTTGGCGTGTGGTCACAGTATGCCCGCTGGCGCGGCAGCCTTTTTGCTGCGCCCTGGCTTCACCGGGCAGCACTGGCCATGGGGCCTGCGGGGTTCGTGGCGGTGCTGGCGGGCTGGATCACCACCGAGGTGGGCCGGCAGCCATTTACCGTCTACGGCCTGTTGCGCACGGCAGACTCGCTGTCTCCCATCGACGCGCCTGCCGTTGCCGTCTCGCTGGCATCATTCGCAGTGGTCTATTTCTTTGTCTTTGGCGCGGGCGTGTTCTACCTGCTGCGGCTGATGTCAAAACCACCGGAGAGCGATGAAGATGCATTGTCCTCAGGCCCCTTGCGCTCGGCCGGCGTTCACCCTGCCGCGCGCGCCGCTGGCTCGGCAGCAGGAGAATAAGCCATGGACTTTGCAACACTCGCCTTCATCTGGGCCGGCCTGATCGCCTTTGCGGTGCTGCTCTACGTGGTGCTCGACGGGTTCGACCTGGGCGTCGGCATGCTGTTTCCCACCGGCACTTCCGAAGCCGACCAGGACGTGATGATGAACTCGGTCGCACCCGTCTGGGACGGCAACGAAACCTGGCTCATCCTCGGCGGCGGCGGCCTGTTTGCGGTGTTCCCGCTGGCCTACGCCGTGGTCATGCCGGCACTCTACATGCCGATCATCCTGATGTTGCTGGCGCTGGTGTTCCGGGGCGTCGCCTTCGAATACCGCTGGCGCACAAGGCGCTGGAAACCGGTCTGGAATTTCGCCTTCTTCTTCGGCTCGCTGGTGGCCGCCGTGATGCAGGGCATCGCGCTGGGCGCGCTGGTGCAGGGCATCCACATTGAGGGACGCGCCTATGCAGGCGGCTGGTGGGACTGGCTGACGCCGTTTTCCATGCTGACCGGCGCAGCAACAGCGGCAGGCTACATCCTGCTGGGTGCCACCTGGCTGGTTATGAAGACCGAGGGCGAACTGCAACAGCGCATGCGCCGTTATGCGCGTTTGGCGGGTGGGGCAACCCTTGCCGCCATCGGCCTGGTCAGCCTGCTAACGCCATTCCAGAACCCGGTTTACTGGGAGCGCTGGTTCGCATGGCCCGCCATGCTGTTTTCCGGTGTCGTGCCGCTGCTGGTGGCGGTTGCTGCCTGGAAACTGCACACCGGCCTGCGTGACAATCACGACGCCAGCCCGTTCGTCGCCTCGCTGGCCATCTTCATCCTGTGCTTCGCCGGCATCGGGATCAGCTTCTACCCGCACATGATCCCGCCTTCACTGACCATCGAGGATGCCGCAGCCCCCGCCTCCACCTTGGCCTTCACGCTTGTCGGGGCCGCCATCCTGCTGCCCGTCATCCTGGGCTACACGGCCTATGCCTACTGGGTGTTCAAGGGCAAGGTGAGGCCTGAAGACGGGTATCACTAGCAATGCCCGCATCAAAACCCGGGCGCGGCCATGGTGGATCCACCAGCTCCACCCGCTCATGGTGGTCGCGCATGGCATGGTTCATCGCCATCTGGTGCCTCAGCGTTGCAGCCCTCACGGCGGTGGCGTGGGTGCTGAAACAGGTAGCGGCCTGAACCGGGCTTACTCGTCGCCGTCGTCCGTACCGGCAGCCGCCATGCCCAGCGCGCTGAGATAAAGGTCGAGGATTGCCTCTTCCTCCTGGCGCTCTGCAGCGTCTTTTTTGCGCAAGGACACCACCTTGCGCATGATCTTGGTGTCGAAGCCGGTGCCCTTGGCCTCCGCATAGACTTCCTTGATATCGGCTGCGATGGCCTTCTTCTCTTCTTCCAGCCGCTCGATGCGCTCAATGAATGAGCGCAGCTGGCCTTGCGCAAAATTGGTCTTGGTGTCCATGCCGGTTGCTCCCCGCACTCACTTGGTTGCAGACCCTACTCATGCGTGAAGGCTGCCGGGCCTGTCCAGCGAAAGAGGTGCGTTTTGCGCAGGAGAAGTTGCCCCCTCAATGCCCCGGATGGGACTTCGCCATCCTGGCAACCTGCTCCGCGCTCGCCTCGGTCTGGTACTTGTCCTTCCACTCGGCATAGGGCATCCCGTAGACGTGCTCGCGCGCGGCTTCCTTGTCCAGCGCCACGCCCTTCTCGTCGGCTGCGTCCTTCAACCAGTTGGACAGGCAGTTGCGGCAGAACCCGCCCAGGTTCATCAGATCGATGTTCTGCACGTCGGTGCGCTTGCGCAGGTGGCTGACAAGGCGCCGGAACGCGGCGGCCTCAAGTTCGGTCATCGTCTTCTCGTCCATGGCTATCCTCCGGTCAGGCCTGTTCGTGCAGGCTTTTCAGTTGGCCGTTGCCGGCCATCGTTTCAAGGGCCGCCGCCAGCCGGTCCGTCCATTCCGCGATGCCGGCATCATCGGAAACCAGGTCCTGGCGCACCTCGATCAGCGTGTGCGGCAGACCGCGCCTGACCGCGTGCCGGTCCATGCAATCACCCTCCAGCCCGCCCGCATAAGGTTCGTTGTCACCCACGCAAAGCCCGCCCTCCGCCTGCATGGCGGCAATGAACAGGTCCGAGAAGCGCCGGTCGTCGTCCCACAGGAACCCGATCTGCCATGGACGCGGCACGCCCTTCCAGGCCGGCGTGAAGGAATGGATGGAGACCAGCGCCGGTGGGGCGCCCTGGGTAATGGCGGCGTCGATTTCAGCATCGATTGCCGCGTGATAGGGCCGGTAAAAGGTCTTGAGCCGGTGTTCCCGCTCTTCGCGGGTAATCACCGCGTTACCCGGCACCACGGCCCCGTCCGACAGTTGCATGATCAGGGTCGGGTCGTTCTCGCCCCGGTTGGGATCGATCAACAGCCGCGAAAAGCAGCTCAGCACCGCCGGAACATCAAGCCTCGCCGCCAGCCGTCGCGTCAGTTCCTCCACTCCGATATCGAAGGCGATATGGCGCTCGAACTCGCTGTGTGGCAGGCCAAGACTGCCATATTGCGGCGGCAGCGCATTGCGCGCGTGGTCGCATACCAGCAGAATGCCGCGCGTCCGGTCACCCGGCACGACGTAATGGCTGGTGAAACCACTATCGTCTGCACTCGGTTCGCCGTCCACCGTCACGCTCGCTGGATGAAGGTTCATGGCATTCCGCAATACAGGAACGGGGGCGGTACTGTCCAGCGCGCTTGACCACGCACATGAACACGTTAAAACGGCAATGACGGCGTTACTGTATCCGGTCATTGTAAGGCCATTTTTGCGATGGCAACCTTGCGCTCATCCAGCACGGGCGCCGCAAGGTCGCCCGCAGTGGCGGGTCAGGCCGCCAGAATTTCAACCGCCGGCCGTAGCCAGTGCAGGCATGGCCGGATAATTGGGTGGGATAGACTGCTTATGAAGCGTCCTCGACTGCTGCCTCTCGCGCTCGCTGCAACCATGCTTGCCGCTGCCTCGCTGCCGGCACGCGCCGATCTGAAGCTGTGCAACCTGACGCCCAGCCGCGTTGGCGTGGCGCTGGGCTATGCCGACCAGCAGGGCTGGGCTTCCGAAGGTTGGTGGAACATTGCCGCAAATGCCTGCGAAACCCTGCTAAAAGGGCCGCTGATCGCCCGTTGGTACTACATCTACGCCGTCGACTACGACCAGGGCGGCTCCTGGGGCGGCCCTGCCAAGATGTGCACCCGCGACAAGCTGTTCACCATTCGTGGCCATACCTCTTGCCAGGAACGCGGCTACAACGAAACCGGCTTCTTTGAAGTTGATACCGGTGAGAACCTGGACTGGACCATCAAGCTGGAAGGCGCCAAGACCACCGCTGCGCCGGCCCAGCAGCCCACCCAGTAACCGGGCCTTTCTGCCTTACTATCCGCGCCATCCCGCCCGGCTGCCGGCGCCAGCCTCCACTCCATGCAAGGAACCAGGTTCCATGAGACGGCAACGTCAGGCCAAGATCGTCGCAACCCTGGGCCCCGCGTCCTCTACCCCGGAGATGATCGAGAAGCTCTTTCTCGCCGGCGTTGATGTGTTCCGCATCAACATGAGCCACTCCGACCATCCCAACCTGAAAGCGCGCTATGACGACATCCGCGCCATTGAAGCCAAGCATGCCCGTCCCATCGGCATCATGGTCGACCTGCAAGGCCCGAAGCTGCGCATCGGCACCTTCGCCGGCGACAGCGTCACCATCAAGGCGGGTGACAGCTTCCGTCTCGACATGAACGAATCGCCGGGCGACGCCAGCCGCGTTTACCTGCCGCATCCGGAAATCTTTGCTGCGGTCAAGCCCGGCGAACACCTGCTGCTCAACGACGGGCGCGTACGGCTTGAAGTGACCGCCGCAGACGGCAAGGTCATCGACACCCGCGTGGTGTTCGGCGGCGTGCTGTCTGCAAGGAAGGGCGTCAACCTGCCCGACACCATCATCCCGCTCACCCCGCTGACCGAGAAAGACCTCGCCGACCTCGACTACGCCCTGACCCTCGACATCGACTGGGTGGCGCTGTCCTTCGTGCAACTGCCCTCCGACATCGAGGAAGCCCGCGCCATCATCGGCGGCAAGGCCGGCATCATGGTAAAGGTCGAGAAGCCGTCTGCCCTCAACTACCTCGACGATATCGTCGCCGCGACTGACGCCATCATGGTCGCGCGCGGCGACCTTGGCGTGGAACTGCCGCTGGAAGCCGTTCCGGGCTGGCAGAAGCGCATGGTCCGCGCCTGCCGCCGCGCCGGCAAGCCGGTCGTCGTCGCCACCCAGATGCTGGAGTCGATGGTCAACGAACCCGTGCCCACCCGCGCCGAGGTGTCGGACGTAGCCACTGCCCTGTTCGAAGGCGCCGACGCCATCATGCTGTCGGCAGAATCCGCCGCCGGCAAGTGGCCCGAGAAAGCCGTGCAGACCATGGACAAGATCGCCCAGTCCATAGAGCGCGACCCGCTCTACAAGGGCATCATCGCCAACGCCCGCACCGAGCCCAACCCGACGTCGGCAGACGCCATCGCCAATGCCGCGCGCACCGTCGCCGAAACGCTCAACGTCGCAGCCATCGTCTGCTATACCGGCTCTGGTTCGACCGGCCTGCGGGTGGCGCGCGAGCGCCCCTTCCTGCCCATCATCGCGCTGACGCCCAGCATCGCCACCGGCCGCCGCCTTGCCGTCTGCTGGGGCTTGCACTGCGTCCACACCGAAGACGCCAAGGACCTCGACGACATGGTGTTCCGCGCCGTCTCCATCGCCTACAACGAGAAGTTCGCTGAAGCCGGCGACCGTATCGTCATCACCGCAGGCGTACCGCTGCGCACGCCGGGCAAGACCAACATGCTGCGCGTGGCCAGGGTCGCCACGCCCGAATAGGCGGAGCGCCGTCCATGCCTGTCGAAGCGCACGTGCTGGCCGCCTTCGCCGCCGCAAGTTTCGTGCTGCTGATCATTCCCGGCCCCACCATCATCCTGGTGATCAGCCAGGCGCTGGCCCATGGCCGGCAGGTGGCGCTGGCCTCGGTGGCAGGCGTCGGCCTGGGCGACCTCATGGCCGCCACCTTGTCGCTCATCGGCGTTGGCACCGTGCTGGCCGCGTCGGCCACCGCCTTCACCATCATCAAGTGGCTGGGCGCCGCCTATCTGGTCTGGATCGGCTTCAACATGTGGCGCACGCCTGTTACCCCACCGCCTGTTCCACAATCCGGCATCGAACCAGATGCCCCGTTGCGCACCTGGCCGGTATTCCGCGACGCGTTCCTGGTCACGCTGTTCAACCCCAAGGGCATCGTGTTCTTTCTCGCCTTCGTGCCGCAGTTCATCACGCCCGCGAAGGCCTTCGCGCCGCAAGCCAGTGTGCTCGTCATCACGTTCGTGATCCTCGGCATGCTCAACGCAGGCGCCTATGCGCTGCTGGCCAGTTCGGCGCGCCACTGGATCCGCCAGCCCTCGGTGCTGCGCGCCGCAACCCGCACCGGCGCGCTGTTCCTCGTCACGGCCGGCATCGCATCGGTGTTCGTCCGCCGCGCCGCCTGAACGTTCGGGACGGCCGCTACTCCACCCTTGCCTGATCGGCGAAGCCGACCAACCGGTCGATCGGTGCGTAATCGTCGGTCAGCAGCACGCCATGACGCGCAATCAGCGCATCCACCCACTGGTCAGCCAGCGCGCCATACTGCGCCGGATCGGGCGAGCGGGCGATGAAACTGCCTTGCGGCGTCGGCGCAGCGCCGGCCGCCACCACGAACACCTTGCGCTCTCGCGGGGCCGGCCGGCGCTGGATTGTCCACACCTCGACCACCGGGAACACCTGCTTGAGTGTCGCCACGATGGCGCCCAGCGCCTGCAGCCGGTGCTCGAAGTCGACGATGTTCATCAGGTAGCTGCCATTCGGCTCCAGCCGGTCGCGCACCAGTTCGAAGAACTCCCGGGTGATCAGGTGCGCCGGCACCGCGATATCGGTGAAGGCATCGCCGATGATCACGTCGTAGCGCTCCTCGGGGCGCATCAGCAACGCCGTGCGGGCATCCTCGTGCAGCACCCGCGCCGTTGCCGGGTCGAACCAGAAATCCTTTGCCGCCACCTCCGTTACTCCGGGGTCGATTTCGGCCACCGTCACCGGCCCGGTCTTCCTCGCCGCAAAGCCGCGCGGCACCGAATACGAACCGCCGCCGATGAAGAACGACGCGAACTCGCGCCCGCCAGTGCGCCGCCGCGCCAGCTCGTCCAGCATCGCCGAATGCTCGTTGAACATCACCTCCGGCAGGTCGCGCGCCGAGATGCCGTGCACCAGATGGTCAATCACCATCATCCGCACCGGGCTTGCCGGGTCGGCGCTCACGTCAATGGTGCGGATGCAGAAATACCGGCTCTCCCGGTCACAGGCGCCCGGCGCTGCAACGCCCGCCCCGGCCAGCACTGCCGCCGCGATCGCCGCGACCGCCGCGCCGCCCCTCGCCAGACCCGCGAGCCAGCCCGCATAAGCAAAACACACCGCCGCCGAGACCACGTAGACCGCCGTGACCGCCGCCAGCGTCAGCGCCGAGCCCAGCCACGAAATGAACACGAAACCGGCGAGCAGCGTGCCGGCAATGGCGCCCACCGCACCGGAGGCGAACATCGCCCCCAGCGCCCTGCCCTGCTGGCCCTCATGGCTGGAGGTCACTGCAATCTGCGCCAGCACCGGCGCAGGCACGCCGGCAAAGAACGACGGCAGGAAGAACACCAGCGTGGTCAGGATGACGATGGCCCACAGCGGGTTGCCTGCACTGGTCAGCACCGGCCCGGCAATCCAGTTCAGCAGCACCACCGAGACCGCCGTGGTCAGCGCTGCGGCAACCAGCGCCCAACCGGTAGCCCGCATGGCATCGTCGGGCTTTCTTTCGGCAAACCGCCCGCCCAGCCAGTGCCCGGCCGAAAAGCCCGCCAGCACCACCGCGATCACCGACGTCCATGTGTAAAGCGACATGCCCACGTGCGGCGCCAGCAGTCGGCCCGCGACGATCTCCACCACCAGGCTTGCCGCCGACACCACCGCCTGGAGCATGACCAGCATTGTCAGTCCGGGATTTCGGGTCATTTCCACCAGCCGTATTCTTCAACCATGGCTCCCGTTTCACCCGGCTTTGCCCGGCTTGGCAACCGTTTTTACATCGCCTGCAGTGACAAGCCGGAGTCACCCCGGTGCAAACCAGGCTCCGTGCCTGAAGTCTGGCACAGACGAAATCGCATCGAGTCCAATGTTCATCGGTCGAGCGTTCATCGGCTCGCCGATTGCCGGTTGCCCAAAGTGGCGCCGCGATCAGATGCCCTGATCGTATTCCTGCTCAAGCTCGCGGATGCGGTCGTCGATGCTGTCGAGATTGGGATTGATCATCCTGGCGCGGCGCAATGCCTTTAGGGCGGCGCGGCCGTTGCCGCGCTCCTTCTGGATGGCGCCAAGGCCGGACAGCGCCCCGAAATGGCGCGGCTCCAGCGCCAGCACCTGCTCGATGTCCGACATCGAGCTGGTGTAGTCACCCCGCAGGAAATGCACCGAGGCGCGCCGGTTCCAGCCCTCGGCATAGTCCGGGTAGAGTTCCACCACCGTATCGAGAATGGCCAGCGCCGGGCCGTACGACTTGGCTTCCACCGCCGCACCCGCCTGCTTCATCAGCACGTCTGCCGTCGGGCTGCCGGAACGCAGCCACATGGCCTGTATGGCGTTTTCCAGAACGCCGGCCATTTCCTTGCCGTCGGCCTGCCGAAGCTGGGCGAAAAGCCGGTCGAGCACCTCTTCCGGGTTCGCCTCGGCATCCTTGTTGTGCAGGCTGGGCCCGTCGATGGTCGAATGGGCTTCGCCGGCCCCCTGCGCCAGCGCCGGCACGGCCGGCGCGAGCCCTGCCAGCAGGCACGCGATTGTCAGCAATTGCTTCTTCATGACCACATCCTAGCAAACCATTGTGGCCTGAAAAACACGAAACGCCGCAGGAGGGTTCCTGCGGCGGGTTCAAAACCTGTTGATTGCACCCGTAGGCGCAACGGACCAATGCAAGCTTAGCCCTGGCGGGCCTTGAAGCGCGGGTTCACCTTGTTGATGACGTACAACCGGCCACGGCGGCGGACGACACGGTTGGCGCGGTGGCGCTTGGCAAGCGACTTCAGCGAGTTGCGGATCTTCATGGGACCAGTCTTTCAATTCAAAGCCGCGCGCGGCGGGTGTCAGCCACGCACGGCCTCGTTAAAATCTGGCGGGAACATAGTTGCGCGGACGCAGGCTGTCAACTACCACCGGGCGCGGCAATCCGCACCAATCCGGACACTTTTGCCCTGGAGCAATCGCATGGGAATTCTGGCAACTCACGAACTGGCGCTGACCTGGGCCGCCCTGGCCGCAGGCATCGCCCTGATCGGCGTTAATGTCTGGCGCGAGACTCGGCCGAAAAAGAGCTTCGATGTGTCTATCTGGCCCACGACGCCATTTTTGCTGGCCGGCGCATTCCTGGTCATCCTCGCCGCCGTTCACCTGCTTACACTGTACGGAATCGAGAAGCCGCCGCGTTGATATAAACCGGGCTTGCGAGGTTTGTGACTTCGTTCACATCAAGCCCGTTGCACTACGGGTATCGTCACTTTCAACACAACAACTCGGGGGATCTTCCCCGCAGATGAATGGACGACACGACGATGGCCCGCCCCCACACCCATGCAACAGGACCGCTGGCTGATGCCGGCCTCAACCCCCTCGCAACCGGTTCCGTCCCGGACAACTACCGAACCCCTGGCGCGCGGCGCACCGGCCACGGCCCCTCCTCAAGCGAAGTGCTCGGCCTCTTGTCGGCAATGGACCGGCTGCTGCTCTAGCTGGCGTGCGCCTCATGAGCCCGGCTTGAACGGCTTGCCGAGACAGGCCGGCGCCGCAGAACTACCCGCATTGCGGGCCGAAATGATCGCCAGCACGGCAATGGTGGCAAGATAGGGCATCGCCGCCAGAAGCTCCGGCGCCAGCAGCGACGAGCCGGCCGCCTTGGCATGCAGCTCCAGCGTCATCACCGCGCCGAACAGGTAGGCGCCCAGCAGCAGCCTGCCCGGCCGCCAACTGGCGAACACCACCAGCGCCAGCGCAATCCAGCCGCGCCCGGCGGTCAGCTCCTCGGCCCACATCGGCGTCAGCACCAGCGAATAGAAACATCCCGCCAGCCCTGCCATGGCGCCGCCGAACAGCACTGCCATGTAGCGCACCGCAATCACCGGATAGCCGATCGAATGGGCCGACAGGTCTGATTCGCCCACCGCCCTGAGGATCAGCCCCGCCTTCGTCCGGTGCAGAAACCAGCTCACCGCCAGCACCAGCAGCAACGACACGTAAACCAGCGGACTGTAGCCGAAGATCACCCGCAGCACCGGATGGCTGGCGAGCGCATCCGGGAACACCGATCCGAATACGTCGACGGTGCGGCCTACATAGCCCCCGCCCGCCAGCGCCGACAGGCCGATGCCGAAAATGGTCAGCGCCAGGCCGGTCGCTACCTGGTTGGCGGTGAGCGTCAGTGTGAGGAAGCCGAAGATGGCCGCCGATCCCGCCGCCGCCAGCATTGCCGCCAGTACGCCGATGACCGGCTGGCCCGTCACCGAAGTCACCGCAAAGCCGGTCACCGCGCCGATCAGCATCATGCCCTCGACGCCAAGGTTCAGCACGCCCGACTTCTCGACCACCAGTTCACCGAGCGCCGCCAGCAGGATCGGCGTCGCCGCGCCGACAACGGTCATGATGAAGGCGATGAGCAGCGCGTCCATCGCTCAGGCCCCCTCGCCCTGGCCCGCGCGGTGGCCGATCCGGACCCGGTAGCGCACCAGCACGTCCGCCGCCAGCAGGAAAAAAAGCATCATGGCCTGGAACACGCCCGTGGCCGCGTTGGGCAGACCAATGGAAGATTGCGCCATTTCACCACCCACATAGGACACCGCCAGCACGAGCCCCGCGAACACGATGCCCACCGGATGCAGCCGGCCAAGAAACGCCACGATGATGGCGGTAAACCCGTAGCCCACCGGAAACTGCGGCACCATCTGCCCGAACGGCCCTGTCGCCTCCAGCACCCCGGCAAACCCGGCCAGCCCTCCGCCACACAACAGCGCCGCCCAGATTGTGCGCCTTGAATCAAACCCGCCATAGCGTGCCGCCGCCGGCGCCGCCCCCACCACCTTGATGCGGAACCCGAACACCGTGCGCGCCATCACGAACCACGCCGCCAGCGCCACCAGGAAGGCAATTGGCACGCCCAGGTGCACCACGGTGCCCGGCACCACCGTCGGCAGCAGCTGCCAGTCGGTGAACATCCGCGACTGCGGAAAGTTGAAGCCTTCCGGGTCTTTCCATGGCCCCCGCATCAGGAAGTACAACAGCTGCACCGCCACATAGGTCAGCATCAGGCTCGACAGGATTTCATTGACGTTGAGCCTGGTGCGCAAAAGCGCCGGAACAGCCGCCCACGCCATGCCGCCGGCGATACCGGCAAGACACATCAGCGGCAGGATCCACCAGCCCTCCATGCCCCAGGTCATGAGCGCAACCCCGGTGCCGGCAAGGCCGCCCAGCACATACTGACCCTCCGCCCCGATGTTCCAGACATTGGCCCGGAAGCCGATGGCCAGCCCCACCGCAATCAGGATCAGCGGTGCGGCCTTGACGCCCAGGTCCTGCCATTTGTTGGGGTCAAGCAGCGGACCGAAAAAGATCTTGCCTACGGCGGCAAAGCCGTCATGGCCGATCAGGGTAAAGATCACCGCGCCCGCCAGCATGGTGGCTGCCACCGCAATCACCGGCGTCAGATAAAGCATGACCCGGCTGGGCTGCTTGCGCCGTTCAAGTTCAATGAGCATGGGCCGCCTCTGACAGTTCAGCGGTGGCAAACGGATCGCCATGCACCCCGCCCATCAGCAGCCCGATCTCGTCGATGGAGGCCTCGCCCACCGCCAGCGTGCGCGACAGCCGGCCCTCGTTGATCACCGCCATGCGGTCACAGATGGCCAGCAGTTCGTCGAGGTCCTGCGAGATCACCACGATGGCCGAGCCGCTTGCGGCAAGGTCGACCAAAGCCTGATGAATGGCCGCCGCCGCACCGGCATCAACGCCCCAGGTGGGCTGCGACACCACCAATACGTCGGGCTGCTGGAGTATCTCGCGGCCCATGATGAACTTCTGCAGGTTGCCGCCGGACAGCGACCCCGCCAGCGCGTCCGGCCCGATTGCCTTGACGCCGAAGGCCTCGATCACCCGCGCCGCGAACGAGGCCGCCGCGCCAGAGTCGATGATACCGCCGCCCGCGGCAAGACCCATGCGGTTGCGCGCGGTCAGAACCACGTTCTCCGCCAGGTTGAACTCCGCCACTGCGCCGTGGCCGTTGCGCTCTTCCGGCACCGCACACAGGCCAAGCGCCCGGCGGGCATTGACGTTCATCGCGCCGACCGGTTTGCCGCCCAGCCGGATCGCACCCGCGCTGGCGGCCGGGCGCTCACCACTCAGCGCCATCGACAGTTCGTTCTGGCCGTTGCCCGCCACCCCCGCAATGCCGAAGATTTCGCCGGACCGCACCGAAAACCCGATGTCATAAAGCGTCACTCCGAAAGCGCCCTCGCCCGGCAGCACCAGCCCCTCGACGGCAAACTTCTCCTGGCCCGTCGTACGGTCTTTCGGCTTGGCGATCTGCTTCAGGCTGGCCCCGATCATCATCTCCGCCATCGAGCGCGGCGTCTCCCGGCGCGGATCGCAGCTGGCGACTACCTTCCCGCCACGCAGGATGGTGGCCTCGTCGCACATCTCGCGGATTTCGTGCAGCTTGTGACTTATATAGAGGATCGAGCAGCCGGTGGCGGCAAGCTGGCGCAACGTGTCAAAAAGCTGCGTAACTTCTTGCGGCGTCAGCACCGAGGTCGGCTCGTCCATGATCAGCAGGCGCGGATTGAGCAGCAATGCCCGCACGATCTCGATGCGCTGGCGCTCGCCAACCGACAGCGTCGAGACGACCCGGTGCGGGTCGAGCTTCAGGCCATATTCGTGCAACACCGCGCGCACCCGCGCCTCCAGTTCGGACTGCGAGACCGCGCCATCCATACCCAGCGCAATGTTCTCCAGCACGGTCATCGCCTCGAACAGCGAGAAATGCTGGAACACCATGCCCACGCCCATCCGCCGGGCCACCTTCGGATTGGCGACGCTGACCGGTGCGCCCTCCCACAGGATGCGCCCGACATCGGGCTGCAGGATGCCGTAGATCATCTTCACCAGGGTCGACTTACCGGCGCCGTTCTCTCCCAGCAGAGCGTGGATGTGACCGGCGCGCACGCTGAAGCTGACATGGTCGTTGGCCAGCACCCCGGGGAATGCCTTGGTAATCCCCTCAAGTTCCAAGCGGTAATGTCCGTCGCCTGTCATCCGTCATCCTCGTGGCGGCACGCCCGCGCGGGCAGCCGAACAGTCCGCAAACACGGTAGCGGCTGGTTTGCCGCGCACAAGCGGCTATGCACAGCTTTTGCGATCAATTGCCCCATGTGCATCGCGCGGCAATGTTGGCACCTTGCCCGGCCTTGAGGGATCGAATACCAACAAGATCTCAATCCGCTGGGAGGTTACATGGCGCGCAACATTCTGATTCTCGGAGCCTCCTACGGCTCGCTTCTGGCAACCAAGCTGCTGATGGCCGGTCACAACGTGACCCTGGTCTGCCGCGAGAAGACGGCAGAGCTGATCAACCGTGACGGTACCGAGGTCCGCATCAAGCTGCGCGACGAGGCTGTCCACCGCGCCATTTTCTCGCGCGACCTGCCCGGCAAGCTCGACGCTGCTCCGCCGCACGAGATCGACGTATCGCGTTATGACCTTGTCGGTCTGGCCATGCAGGAGCCGCAGTACGCCAACCACACCATCCGCACCCTCATGGTGCGGATTGCCGAGGCGAAGCTGCCCTGCCTGTCGATCATGAACATGCCGCCGCTGCCCTACCTGAAGCGGATTCCGGCGCTTGCCGGCATGGACCTCGAAGAGGCCTACACCAATGCCCAGGTCTGGGAGCGGTTCGAGCCCGGCCTGATGACGCTGTGCTCGCCAGACCCGCAGGCCTTCCGTCCGCCGGAAGAAGCCGCCAACGTGTTGCACGTCGGCCTGCCGACCAACTTCAAGGCAGCGGTCTTCGCCGATGAGAAACACAATGAGATGCTGCGCGAACTGGAAGCCGGCATTGACGCGGTGACACTGGACGGCAAGGACGTGCCGGTGAAGCTGAAGGTGTTCGACTCGCTGTTCGTGCCGATGGCCAAGTGGTCGATGCTGCTGACCGGCAACTACCGCTGCATCACCCCGGGCGAGCCGCGCGCCATTCGCGACGCCGTGCATTCAGACCTCGAACTGTCGCGCCGCATTTATGCGCACGTAGACGCCATTGCCCAGAAGCTGGGCGCAGATGCGGAAGACGCAGTGCCGTTCGAGAAATATGCAAAGGCCGCCGAGAGCCTGCTCAAGCCGTCATCGGCAGCGCGCGCCGTCGCCAGCGGCGCACCGTTCATCGAGCGCGTCGATTTGCTGGTGAAACTGATTTCACACCAGATAGGCATGCAGAACGACGAAATCGACCAGACTGTCGATATCGTTGACCGCAAGCTCGACGAGCGAATCGTCGGCAGCTGATGGCTTGAGCCCGGCCTGGCTGGCGCACTATTCTGCGGGCACCTGTGACGCGCCGGGCCGGCGGGGTTGGGTGGCGCCATGCCTGATGCGATGCCAAAGGCCGGCAATCACTATGCCGGCCACCGTGATGGCGACTATCGTCACGAAAATATCGGGAAAGTCCAAGGGTCCGCTCCTCAAGCCGTTCGTCATGGATCCGTGCAAGGGTGCCGCTCGGCACCCCTTGCATGACCAGACTTGAGGATCACGCCTGCAAAGGGCCAATCATTAGTCCGGCCAGCGGCGATAGAAACTGTCTATGTGGCACGCAGGCTGCCGATCAGTGAATGACATTGACTTCAGGCAGTCGCCGGCCCACCAGCGTCCGGACCAGTTCGGCGAGTTCCCGGAACTGCGCGGCCTGGGCGGCGCGCTTTCGCCACGCCATGCCGATCTGGCGGTTTAGCGTACGGTCACCCAGCCGCATTACTGCCACTTCACCCCGGTCGCCAATCTCCGATCTCACATAGAGCGCCGGAAGGAATGCCAGCCCCATGCCCATGCCCACCATCTGGCGCAAGGTGTCGAGGCTGGTGCCCTCGTAGTCGCGCAGCAGGGTGGCACCAAACTCGTCGCAGATCGACCTGACCTGCTCATGCAGGAAATGCCCGCGCTCGATGGCCAGCACGCTCTGCCCGACAAGATCACTACGGCTGATGGTTTCGTTCGCTGCAAGAGGATGATCGCGGGCCGCCACCACCAGCAAGGGTTCAAGAAACACCCGCTCCACCTCGAGGTCGGCATGGTTGATGGGCAGCGGCGAGATGATGAGGTCATACGCGCCGGCCTGAAGCTGCATCTGAAGTTCGCTGGGCCGGTCTTCCTTGACGTATAGCTTCAGACTGGGATGGGCCTCGTGCAACGACGGCACGATCTGCGGCAGCAGGTAAGGCCCCAGCGTGGGCGGCACGCCAAGCCGGATGGTGCCGTGCAAGCCGTGCCGGGACGAGGTGGCGAGATCCACGATATCCTGAACCTCGCCCAGCACCCGGCGCGCCCGCGCCGCAATCTCGCGGCCCAGCGGCGTCAGCGTTACCGCCTTGCCGCCGCGTTCGATCAACGCGGCATCCAGCCGGCGTTCAAGTTCCTGCAACTGCATGCTGAGCGTGGGCTGGGTGACATGAACCTTCTCGGCCGCCCGCCGGAAGTGCAGCTCCTCCGAAAGGGCGACAAGATATCTGAGCTGGCGGATGGTGGGCATCGGTTAATCGCTCCGGGTCGCATGAATGTAATAGATATTATCGATCAAAATACCTTCCATGTTTCGATTTGATCAATAGGCATAGTGATCCTAGCTTGGGTGGCATCAGACTTGCCATTCATCCGCCCGGCCCAGGCCGCAGGACAGACACAGACAGCGAGACCATGCTCAACCCTGTACCAACATCCAGAACTTCAGCCGCCGGCCGGCGCGTGGCGCCGCGCACCCGGTTGCACGAGCCGAAAACAAGGGTGGTGCTGCTGTCGGGTTCGGACCCTCGAACCTGCGTGGCCCACAACGCCCGCCGGGTCATCGACGCCGCCTACCCTCACCTCGACTGGATCATCTTGACGCCTGAAGAGGTCCGCCATGACCCGGCCTCCATTACCGCACACTCGGGCATCGTGCTTGCCGCACCTGCCGCTATAGCGCTGATGAAAGCTCAGGATGATGGGGGCTGGGCGCAGCTAGAGAAACAGCTCTTTGCCTCTCTCCATTTTGCCGGCAACCTTCCGGGGCTGAGCCGTTTCCGGACCAGCACGCCGCTGGACATTGCGCTCATCCGCCACCTTGGGTGCAATCACCCAGCAAACGCCAGGCAGGCCGCCAGCCTTCAGGTGACATTGGGCGTGGCGTTCGAGTTTGCCCGGTTGAACCAGCGCCGCCAGCTTGTGGCCACCGCCAGTTCATCCGCAATGCGATCTGCGGGAAGCCTGTTCGAATTGCTGATGAAGCAGTCAGCGGCGGCCAACCCCGACATCGCCAGCACCTGTATGACCATGTCCCGGTGCACCGCGCTGATGGTGCATCATCCGGACCGTCTGTGCACCATCGTGGCAGCCGGCGCGACATCGCACGCCCTGGCAGAACTTGCCGTCAACTCCACCCTGATGCCTCACCTGATGCCGGAAGTTCACCTTGGCAGCAGGCTTGCGCTGTTCACCGCCGTGGCATCCGATCTCGACATGCTGGGCGACTGCGGCTTTGCCAACCCCACCGGCATGATCCGCTCGGCCATCATGCTGCTGCATCAACTTGGCGCGACCGATGCCGCAACACGCATTGAACATGCGCTTCATGTGACGCTCGAGGACGGCGCCCAGCTGACGCCGGACATTGCATACCGCTATCCCAGCGTCAGCAACGCCAGCTTCACCGCATCGGTCATCGCCAATACCGGCGTCCATTCCATCTGCCTTGCCGGAGGCAGCGCCTATGGCTTCCGGCTGCCACGCCACATCGGCGTGCCGGAGTTGCCGGCGGCCAGACAGCAATGAAGATCACGATCAGACCTGGAGACAAGACAATGCAATACGACACCATGGAAACCCGGCAACAGCAGATGCTGTCCGACACGGCAAGAGCACGGCTCAGGGAACTGGAGGCCCGTGTGGCACTCGTCAGGCTGCAGGCGCAGGCGGAAGCCGACGGCAGCAGCTTCATCGCCGACCGGGCCCGCAGCCTGCAGGGCAGCATCGCCAATGAACTCCGCTCAGGCAGCGGCAACCGGGCCGGGAGCTGACATTGATGGACAGGATTGAAGCCGAGACCCGCAACCACGGCCAGGTTGTCGCACGGCGCAACTACCTTCTGGCGGTCTGGGCCGGCCGCCAACTCGACCTCAAGGCCGGCGACCTGCCGGCCTATGTTGACGCCGTCATGCAGTCGGATTTCGAAGAACCCGGCCCGCATGATGTGGTGCGCAAGCTGGAGGCCGACTTTCGCAAGCGCGGCAAGCCCGTCGACCGCCACAAGCTGCTGCGCCAGCTGATAACGCTTGAGAACAGCGCCCGGGCCGAACTTCTCAACACCGATTGAGAAACGCCCCGCCTACACCTTGCGGAAGACGAAAACGGCCCAGGCCAGCGCAATGAGCAATGGCCACCAAAGCGGCGCGCCGACCGCATACAGCCAGGCAATGAAGATGAATGCCGAGCCGAGCAGCGAGATGAACAGCCGGTCGCCGCGGGTGGTGTCGAGGGCCAGCACCCCCCGACGGGGGTTGCCGCCCGGGCGGTAATACTCCCACACGCCCATGGCGGTGATGCAAACAACGATGAAGATGAAGAAGGCCGCCGTTGCCCGCGTCCAGGCCATCCAGGTGCCCAGCGGCTGCGTCCACCACTTGGCCGAGAACATGACGAGGTCTTCCATGTCCGCGCCCTCCCTACACGCGGCCCAGGGCAAAGCCCTTGGCGATGTAGTTCCGCACGAACCAGATGACTATGGCGCCGGGGATGATGGTCAGCGTGCCGGCCGCCGCCAGCAGGCCAAGCTCATATCCAGATGACGAGGCTGTCTTGGTCATCGTCGCGGCAATCGGCTTGGCGGCAACCGCCGTCAGCGTCTTGGCCAGCAGCAGTTCCACCCACGAGAACATGAAGCAGAAGAAGGCAGCAACGCCAATGCCGGCAGAGATCGTCGGCACGAAGATTTTCACGAAGAACGACGGGAACGAGTAGCCGTCCACATAGGCCGTCTCGTCAAGCTGCTTCGGCACGCCGGACATAAAGCCTTCCAGAATCCACACCGCCAGCGGCACGTTGAACAGCGTGTGGGCGAGCGCCACGGCGATGTGAGTGTCGAAGATGCCGATGGCCGAATAAAGCTGGAAGAACGGCAGCGCGAACACCGCCGCCGGCGCCATGCGGTTGGTGAGCAGCCAGAAGAACAGGTGCTTGTCGCCGAGGAACCGGTAGCGCGAGAAGGCATAGGCCGCCGGCAGCGCCACCGCCACCGACAACACCGTGTTGAGGCTCACATAGATGAGCGAATTGACGTAACCCATGTACCAGGTCGGGTCGGTGAAGATGGTGGCATAGTTTTCCAGCGTCGGGTTCTGCGGCCACAGGGTGAAAGAGCCGAGGATCTCGTTGGTGGTCTTGAACGACATCGACACCAGCCAGTAGATCGGCAGCATCAGGAAGATGATGTAGACGGTGGGGATCAGCCAGGAGAACTTGCGCATCAGTTTTCCTCATCTCGCGTCATGACGGTGTAGAAGATCCAGCTGAACAGCAGGATGACCAGGAAGTAGATCAGCGACATCGCCGCCGCAGGCCCCAGGTCGAACTGTCCCAGCGCGATCTTCACCAGGTCGATGGACAAAAGCGTGGTGGAATTGCCCGGCCCGCCGCCGGTCAGCACCGACGGCTCGGTGTAGATGTTGAACGAGTCCATGAACCGCAAAAGCACCGCGATGGTCAGCACCCGCTTCATCTTGGGCAGCTGGATGTAGCGGAAGATCGCCCACGAGCTCGCGCCGTCGATCTTCGCCGCCTGGTAGTAGGCGTCGGGGATGGAGACCAGGCCCGCATAGGCCAGCAACACCACCAGCGACGTCCAGTGCCACACGTCCATTAGGATCAGCGTGAACCAAGCATCACCGGGCTGGCGGGTATAGTTGTAGTCAAACCCGAGGCTGTTCAGCGTCTTGCCCAGCAGGCCGAGCTCCGGCAGGCCGAAGATGTTCCACATGGCGCCGACCACGTTCCACGGAATCAGCAGCGGCATCGCCATCAGCACGAGGCAGACCGATACCCACGGACCTTTTCGCGGCATGGCGAGCGCAATGATGACGCCGAGCGGTATCTGGATCGCCAGCACCGTGAAGGTGAAGATCAGCTGGCGCGACAGCGCATCATGGAAGCGCGGCGAGCGCAGCACTTCCTCGAACCAGCGAAGCCCCGCCCAGAAGAACAGGTTATCGCCGAAGGTCTCCTGCACCGAGTAGTTGACCACCGTCATCAGCGGCACGATGGCGTTGAACGCCACCAGCACCACCACCGGCAGCACGAGGAACCAGGCTTTCTGGTTGACCGTCTTGGTGCTCATGCGCCCGCCTCCCGTCCAGCCAGCCAGCCATCGACATAGATCCGTGTTGCGTTGGGGTCGAAGGCCAGATGCAAGCTGCCGGAGGGAACCGCCTGGCCTTCGCCCAGCAGCATCCTGACCCGGCCCGCATCGCAGTCCGCCTCGACGATCGAGAACCGCCCGGCATCGGAAACCTTGCCGACCCGCGCCGGAATTCCCTTGCTGGCGAACGACACGAACTCCGGCCTGACACCCACTTCGGTTTGGCCAGACGCAGCAGGCGCCTTGTTGGCCGTGGCGACCTTGCAGCCTGCCACCACTGCGCTGCCACCGGAAATCTCGCACGGCAGCACGTTCATGCCGGGCGAGCCAATGAAGTGACCGACGAAGGTATGCTGCGGCTGCTCGAACAGCTCTTCCGGCGTGCCGACCTGCATGACCTCGCCAGTGTTCATCACCACGACCTTGTCAGCGAAGGTCAGCGCCTCGGTCTGGTCGTGGGTGACGTAGATCATCGTCGTGGCCACCCGCTGGTGCAGTTCCTTCAGCTTGGAGCGCAACTGGAACTTCAGGTGCGGGTCGATGACCGTCAGCGGCTCGTCGAACAAAATTGCGTTGACGTCAGTGCGCACCAGGCCGCGGCCCAGCGAAATCTTCTGCTTGCCGTCGGCGGTGAGGCCCCGCGCGCGTTTGTCCAGCATAGCGGTGAGGTCGTTCATGTCCGCCACCTCGCGCACCCGTCTGTCGACGGTGGCTTCATCGACACCCCTGTTGCGCAACGGGAAGGCCAGGTTGTCGTAAACGGTCATGGTGTCGTAAACGACCGGGAACTGGAACACCTGGGCAATCTGGCGCTTCTCGGGCGGCAGGGCCGAAACATCCTCGCCATCGAACAGCACCCGCCCGTGCGAGGGCACCAGCAAGCCGGAGATAATGTTGAGCAGCGTGGTCTTGCCACACCCCGACGGGCCCAGCAGCGCATAGGCGCCGCCATCTTCCCATTCGAGGTCAAGCTGCTTGAGCGCCCAGTCGGCGTCGGCTTTCGGCTGACGCATGTAGGCGTGCTTCAGCTTGTCCAGCGTAATCCGCGCCATGTCAGCCTGCCTTTCCGGCTTCACCGCCAACGACCAGCCGGCCGGACGTGTCGAAATAGAAACAGCGGGTCATGTCGGCATAAAGACTGGCGGGGGCACCTGCATCGAACGGATGCACGCCGTGCGACAGTGACACCCAGTCATCCCCGAACGCGGTGAAATGGATGATGCTCTCCGAACCGGACAGCTCCGCCACCTTCACCGTGCCGTTGATGACGGCGTCCGATTTCGACTGGCGCACCGGCAAGACATGGTGCGGGCGGATGCCGACGACATATGTGCCATCGACCAGTCCCTTTGGCGACGGCCATGACACTGTGTCCTCAATGCTGGCCTTGCCGCCACGCACGGTGACCCTCGCGGTATTGATGGGCGGCTCCGAAAAGACTTTCGCCGAGGTCAGGCCCGAGGGCTGCCGGTAGATACTGACCGTCGGGCCGAAATCGGCGATATGGCCCTCGTGCAGCGCCGCGGCAAAGCCACCCAGCAACAGCGCCTCTGTCGGTTCGGTGGTCGCGTAGACGACGACGCAATCGCGCCCGGCAAACAGCTTCGGCAGCTCGTCGCGCAGTTCCTCGCGCAGCTTGAAGTCCAGGTTGGCCAGCGGTTCATCGAGCAGGATGAGATCCGAATCCTTGACCAGCGCACGGGCCATGGCGCAGCGCTGCTGCTGGCCGCCCGACAGCTCCGACGGGCGCCGGTCCAGCATGGCCGAAATCTTCATGATTTCCGCCATGCGTCCGACACGGGCCTTGATCTCGCTTTCCGCCAGTCGCGCCACGCGCAGCGGCGAGGCGATGTTCTGGAAAACGCTCATGTTTGGGTAGTTGATGAACTGCTGGTAGACCATCGACACGTTGCGTTTTTGCACGGCAACGCCGGTCACGTTGCGGCCGTTGAACCAGACTTCGCCCGAGCTGGGCTGCTCAAGCCCGGCCATCAGCTGCATCAGGGTCGTTTTGCCGGCAAGGGTGGTACCGAGGAGCGTATTGAAGCTGCCCGGCTCAAGCGTGAGGCTGGTGGGGTGAATGTGCGTCTGCGCACCCACCTTCTTGCTCACCTCTTTCAGTTCGAGCGCCATGCCTCGCCTGCCCACCCTGAATGCGCCTTCGCCCTGGCGGCGCTGAAACATGTTGCGTGAAAACAAGGCCCGGCAGAAAGCCCATGTAACGGCATGCCGGGCCCGTCAGTCTTGTCGGCACCCGGCAGGCGCGCGGGAGGAGATTGCGCACCTGCCAGGACCGTTGCTTTGCGTTACTGCTGCCAGCGCTTGACGATTTCCTCGTAAGCCATGGTCTCGCCAGGCTCCTTCTCGTTCTCGAGCTTGGCTGCCGGTCCATCCGGCTTGCCGAGCCACTCGGACGGATCCTTGGCCTCGTTCAGGCGCGGGCCGCAGCCACCATATACATTCGCCTGTTCGTCGGCAGCCTGCATGCGGGACATGATCTGGTCCATTTCACCGGCCAGACGGTCCATTGCTTCTTGCGGGGTGAAAGCGCCGGAGTTGACGTCCCCGATCTGCTGCCACCACAACTGGGCTAGCTTCGGATAGTCAGGCACGTTCACGCCGGTCGGCGTCCAGTTCACCCGGTCAGGCGAGCGGTAGAACTCCACGAGGCCGCCCAGCTTGGGCGCACGCTCGGTAAAGCTCTCATGCCGCACGGTGCTGTCGCGGATGAAAGTGAGGCCGACATGGCTCTTCTTGGTGTCGACGGTTTTGGACACCACGAACTGGGCATACAGCCAGGCAGCCTTGGCGCGGTCCTCCGGGGTGGACTTGAGAATGGTCCACGACCCGGCATCCTGATAGCCAAGCTTCATGCCTTCCTTCCAGTACGGGCCATGCGGGGACGGCGCCATCCGCCACAGCGGATTGCCCTGGTCGTCCACGGTGTTGTTGCCTTCGGACTTCGGCGCCACCATCGAGGCGGTGAAGGCCGTGTACCAGAATATCTGCTGGGCCACGTTGCCCTGGGCCAGCGCCGGCAGCGACTGGTAGAAGTCATAGTCGGCGGCACCTGGAGGAGCGTACTTCCTCAGCCACTCGTCCCACTTGGCAATTGCGAAGACCGAGGCAGGCGCATTGGTGCCGCCGCCGCGCGCCACGGACGCGCCTGACGGGTTGCACGAGCCTTCCTCCATGCGGATGCCCCACTCGTCGATCGGCCGTCCGTTCGGCAGGCCCGGCGAGGTCGACCCGGCCATCGACAGCCAGGCGTCGGTCATGCGCCAGCCAAGGTCAGGCGCACGCTTGCCGTAGTCCATGTGACCGTAGATGCGCACGCCGTCGATTTCCTTTACGTCATTGGTGAAGAATTCGGCGATGTCCTCGTACGCTGACCAGTTGAGCGGTACGCCAAGGTCGTAGCCGTACTTGGCCTTGAACTGTTCCTTCAGTTCCGGCTTGTCGAACCAGTCCTTGCGGAACCAGTACAGGTTGGCGAACTGCTGGTCGGGCAGCTGATAAAGCTTGCCGTCGGGGCCGGTGGTGAACGACTTGCCGATGAAGTCGTCCAGATCGAGCATCGGGTTGGTGACGTCCTTGCCGTTGCCTGCCATCCAGTCGGTCAGGTTCACCGCCTGCTGCAGGCGCGAGTGAGTGCCGATCAGGTCCGAGTCGTTGATGTAGGCGTCATACAGGTTGCGGTTGGTCTGCATCTGCGTCTGCACAGCCTGCACCACTTCGCCTTCACCCAGCAGCTGGTGGTTGACCTTGATGCCGGTGATTTCCTCGAACGCCTTGGTCAGCGTCTTGGACTCGTATTCGTGGGTCGGGATGGTTTCGGACAGGACGTTGATTTCCATGCCCTTGAACGGCTCGGCCGCCTTGATGAACCATTCCATCTCCTTCATCTGCTCGTCCTTCGACAGGGCAGATGGCTGGAACTCGTCGTTTATCCACTTTTCCGCGGCGGCCATGTCGGCCCATGCCGGCAGCGCCGTAACGCCAAGCGCCATTGCGCCGACGGACGCCAGAAGCAGCTTCCTCATCATATCTCCTCCACATGTCATGCGCGCTCCTTGCTCGCGTGGCGCGCAATACGGTTAACATCAATACGAAAAAAACCGAAAGTCAATACCGCTCATATTGATTTAATCGAAAATAAGCGCAAATATACGAACTTCGAAGGAAGGACCCGGCGTGATCCAGTTGCCGCCAAGACAGATGGACATTCTCGAGATCGCGCGCCGCGAAGGCCGCGTCGATGTCGAGGGTCTGGCCGCGCGCTTCGAGGTAACGCCGCAGACGATCCGCAAGGATCTCAATGACTTGTGCGACATGGAAAAGCTTCACCGGGTGCATGGCGGCGCAGTGTATCCGTCCAACACGGTGAACGTGGCCTATCAGGCGCGGCGCGAGATAGCCGCCGAAGGCAAGGCGCGCATTGCCGCCGTGGTGGCGAACCTCATCCCCGACAACTCCTCGCTCATTCTCAATATCGGCACCACCACCGAAGAGGTGGCGCAGGCGCTGCGCCGCCACCAGGGCCTGATGGTGATCACCAACAATCTGAACGTGGCTTACATCCTCGCCGATGCGCCGGGCGTGGAAGTCGTGGTGGCCGGCGGCATGGTGCGCAAGACCGACAGCGGCATCGTCGGCGCAGCAGCGATCGACCTCATCCGGCAGTTCAAGGTGGACTATGCCGTGATCGGCACTTCGGCCATCGACGAGGAAGGCACCCTGCTCGACTTCGACTACCGTGAGGTGCGGGTTTCGCAGGCCATCCTCTCTCAGGCGCGCACCAAGATACTGGTGGCGGACTCCACAAAGTTCGAACGCCACGCACCAGTGCAGATCGGGCAAATGTCCGACATCGACATTTTCGTAACGGATGCGCCGATACCATCTGCAGTGGCCGAGGCGATTGCCATGAGCGCCGTCGAGGTGATTGTGGCCGGCGACATTCCGGAACAGCAGGCCGCATCATGAACAACCAGTCAAACCCGGGCCGCCTCAAGCCGCACTATGATGTGTTCGTGATCGGCGGCGGCATCAACGGCTGCGGCATCGCCCGCGACGCTGCCGGCCGGGGTTACTCGGTCTGCCTGTGCGAGGCAGGCGATTTTGCCGGCGGCACCTCGTCGGCGTCCACCAAGCTGGTGCATGGAGGCCTGCGCTACCTGGAGCACTACGAGTTCCGTCTGGTCCGCGAGGCGCTGCAGGAGCGAGAGGTGCTGTGGCAGATGGCGCCGCACATCATCTGGCCACTGCGCTTCGTGCTGCCGCATCACAAGGGACTGCGCCCGGCATGGCTGCTGCGCCTCGGGCTTTTCCTCTACGACCATATCGGTGGACGCAAGCTGCTGCCGCCAACGCGCACCCTTGACCTATCCGCCGACGCGGCGGGCAAGCCCCTGAAGCCGCTGTTCCCCAGGGCCTTCGAATATTCAGACTGCTGGGTTGAGGACTCCCGCCTTGTGGTGCTCAACGCCCGCGACGCAGCAGACCTGGGTGCCGATATCAGGCCGCGCACGAAGGTGCTCAGCGCACGGCGCGACGGCGGCAAGTGGCACATCGAGGTCGAGGACAGGGCCTCTGGCATGCGCCAGCAGCTCAGCGCCAGCGCGGTGGTGAATGCCGCCGGGCCGTGGGTAGACCGGGTGCTACAGTCGGTATTCGGCAGGAACGATGCACACAATGTGCGGCTGGTGCGCGGCAGCCACATCGTGGTGCGGCGCAAGTTCAGCCACGGCAAGTGCTACATCTTCCAGAACGAGGACGGGCGCATCATCTTCGCCATCCCTTACGAGGACGACTATACCCTGATCGGCACCACCGATGCCGACCACGGGCCAGACGCCGGCAAGCCCGAGATCACGCCGGAAGAGGTCGACTACCTGTGTTCCGCCGCCAGCGAGTATTTCATCGAACCGGTCAGGCGCGAAGACATCGTATGGACCTATTCAGGCGTCCGGCCGCTCTACGACGACGGGGCTTCGAAGGCGCAGGAGGCAACCCGCGATTACGTCATCCGCCAGGACGGCGCAGCAGGCGAAGGCGTGCTGCTCAACATTTTCGGCGGCAAGATCACCACGTACCGGCGGCTCGCCGAAGCGATTGTGAAAGATATCGAGGCCGTCCTGGGCGCCCGCAAGCCTGCCTGGACCGCCGGCGCAACGCTGCCGGGCGGAGACTTCGCGCCCGGCGCCTTTGACGCACTCGTGGAGGCCTTGCACAAGTCGCATCCCGGGCTCGACGCCACGCAAGCCCGGCGGCTGGTCCGCCACTACGGCACGAAAGCCGCAGGCATCATTCCGGACAACGGTCCGGGTGAGGACTTCGGCCATGGCCTGAGCGAGGCCGAGGTGCGCTACCTCATGGCGCACGAATGGGCGCGCGACGCCGACGACATCCTGTTCCGCCGCACCAAGCTGGGCATCCGCTTCAGCATGGCCGAGCGCAACAGGCTGCAGGCATTCATGGACAAGCTTGCAACAGCCTCCACCGCCGGGCAGTTTGCGGGCCGGGCATAGCGCCTTTCAGGGAGGGCAAGCAGTGGGGCAGTACGTTCTCGCCATCGACCAGGGCACGACGTCGTCGCGCGCCATCGTGTTCAACGCGCAAGCGCAGATAGTTGGCACCGGCCAGCAGGAGTTCCCGCAGTATTTTCCGAAGTCCGGCTGGGTCGAGCACGACCTGGAGGAAATCTGGCAAAGCGTCGTGGCGACCTGCAAGACGGCCATCCGCAAAGCCCGGATCAAGCCTGCCGACATTGCCGCCATCGGCATCACCAACCAGCGTGAAACCACCGTGGTATGGGACCGCGCCACCGGCAAGGCCATCCACCGGGCCATCGTCTGGCAGGACCGGCGCACCGCAGACATCTGCGCCAGGCTGAAGACGGCCGGCCATGAGAAGACCTTCAACGCGAAGACCGGCCTGCTGCTCGACCCCTACTTCTCCGGCACCAAGGTCGCCTGGATTCTCGACAACGTGAAGGGTGCCCGCAAGCGCGCGGAGGCTGGCGAACTCGCGTTCGGCACCGTCGACAGCTTCCTGATCTGGCGGCTGACCGGCGGCCGCGCCCACGTCACCGACGCCACCAACGCCTCGCGCACCTTACTGTACAACATCCGCACCGGCAAATGGGACAAGGCCCTGCTGGACATCCTCGGCGTACCAGCCTCGATGCTGCCGCAGGTGAAGGACTGCGCCGCCGATTTCGGGATAACCGGGAAGGCCATCCTCGGCGCTGAAATTCCCATACTCGGCGTCGCCGGCGACCAGCAGGCCGCCACCATCGGCAACGCCTGCTTCGAGCCGGGCATGATGAAGTCCACCTATGGCACTGGCTGCTTCGCGTTGCTCAATACCGGGGCAGACATGGTGCGCTCGAAGAACCGGCTGCTCACCACCATCGCCTACCGGCTGGACGGCGAGGTCACCTACGCGCTGGAAGGCTCGATCTTCATGGCCGGTGCCAGCCGTGCAATGGCTGCGCGACGGCCTTGGCATCATCAAGACGGCTGAGGAAAGCGGCACGCTTGCAGCCAGCGCCGACCCGGAACAGGACGTCTACCTGGTGCCGGCCTTCACCGGCCTGGGCGCGCCGTGGTGGGACGCCGAGGCACGCGGTGCCATTCTCGGCATGACCCGCGGCACCGGCCCGGCCGAACTGGCCCGCGCCGCGCTGGAGGCGGTCTGCTACCAGACCCACGACCTGCTCGACGCCATGCGCAAGGACTGGCGCGGCGCAAAGGCCAGCAAGACCGTGCTGCGGGTAGACGGCGGCATGGTCGCCTCGGACTGGACCATGCAGCGCCTTGCCGACATTACCGGCGCCCCCGTTGACCGGCCCACCATGCTGGAAACGACAGCACTGGGTGCAGCATGGCTGGCCGCATCGCGGGCAGGCCTGTGGCCGGACGCCAAAGGGTTCGCTGCCTCATGGGCGCTGGACAGCCGCTTCACCCCGCAGATGAAGAAGGCTGAACGCACCCGCAAGCTGGCCGGCTGGCACGGCGCGGTGAAGCGGGTGCTGACGGGCTGATGTGCTGGCGTTTACGCCTTCACCCGGGCCATGGCCGGGTCGTACATGGGATCAAGCCACACCTGCGCCGGCACCCGCTGGCCCGCCACCACGAGTTCGTAGGCACCCGCCCCGATCCACGCCTCGTCCACCCCGTCTGCATGGCGCAAATAGCCATATCCGACCGGCTTGCCGATGGTATATCCGAAGCCGCCTGACGACAGGTATCCGGCAAACTCGCCATTGCGCAGGATGGTCTCGCGGCCAAGCAGGATGGTAGCGGCATCCTCGACGGTGAACCCCACCATCCGCTTTTTCAGCGGGCCGGCAGCGGCGCGTTCCGCTGCGGCCCGGCCCATGAAGTCGATATTGCGCTTGAGCTTCACAGCCCAGCCCAGACCCGCCTCGAACGGCGAGTCGTTGGGCGTGATGTCCGAGCCCCAGGCGCGGTAGCCTTTCTCCAGCCGCAGGCTCTCGATGGCCCGGTAGCCTGCAGGCTTGAGGCCAAGCGGTTCCCCCGCCGCCATGAGCGCGTCGAAGACGTCTCCCGCGCCCGCAATCGGCATGTGCAGTTCCCAGCCCAGCTCACCCACATAGGTCACCCGCAGCGCCCGCACCCGGTGGCCGGCAATGGCGATCTCGCGCACATGGCCAAACGGGAAAGCGTCAGCTGAGACGTCCACATCCGTTATCGCGGCAAGGATGTCGCGGGACTTCGGACCCATCAGCGACAGCGTGCCCCAATCCTCTGTGACGTCGCGCAGGTGCGCCTTGCAGCCCGCAGGGATATGGCTTTGAATCCACGCTGCATCGTGGGTGCGGAAGCCAGTGCCGGTGACGATGTAGAACAGGCCGTCCTCAAGCCGCGCCACGGTCAGGTCACACTCGATGCCGCCGCGCGAGTTGAGCATCTGGGTGTAGGTCAACCGGCCCGGCTGCTTCGTCACGTGGTTGGCGCAGATCCAGTCCAGCGCCTGCGCCGCACCGGGGCCGGACAATTCGTACTTGGCAAAAGACGACTGGTCGAACACGCCCGCCGCCTCGCGCACTGCCTTGTGCTCTTCTCCAACCGCATCGAACCAGTTCTGCCGGCCCATCGAGTACTCGTCGAGCGGTTCCATGCCTTCAGGCGCAAACCAGTTGGGCCGCTCCCAGCCGAGCTTCGAGCCGAACACCGCCCGGCGCGTCTTCAGCCGGTCGTACAGCGGCGAGACAATGCGCGGCCGGCCAGAGGTGTATTCCTCGTGCGGAAAGCCGATGGTGTAGTGCTTGCCATAGGCCTCCAGCGTGCGCTCGCACACCCAGTCGCGATCCTTGTGCAGGCCGGAAAAGCGCAGGATGTCCACCACCCACAGGTCCATTGGCGCCTCGCCGGAATTGACCCATTCGGCAAGCACCCACCCTGCCCCGCCGCCAGACGCAATGCCGAAGGCGTTGAAGCCCGCGCCGACATACATGTTGGAACATTCCGGGGCCACACCGAGGATGAAGTTGCCGTCGGGCGTGAAGCTTTCCGGCCCGTTGATCATCTGCTTGACGCCGGTATCGGCGAGCGCCGGCACCCGCGCCACAGCTTGTCCCAGATGCTGCTCGAAATGGTCCCAGTCGTCGTCGAACAGCTGGAACTGGAAGTCGTCCGGCACGTCGCCGGTCGTCCAGGCAATCGGGTCCGAACTCGTAGCCGCCCATCACGAGACCACCCACCTCTTCCTTGAAATAGGTGCGCCGGTCCGGGTCGCGGATTGTGGCGGCATCAGGCGACAGGCCCTCGACCTTTTCGGTAATGATGTACTGGTGCTTGACCGGTTGCAGCGGCACGTTGATGCCCGCCATCGCACCCACCTGCCGCGCCCACTGGCCCGCACAGTTCACCACCTTTTCGCACGCGATGACGCCGTGGTCTGTCTCGACATGAGTGATGCGGCCGCCCGCCTTGCGGAAGCCCGTCACCCGCACGCCCTCGACCAGCTTCGCGCCATGCATCCGCGCGCCCCGGGCCAGCGACTGGGTGATGTCCGACGGGCTCGCCTGGCCGTCGGTCGGCAGGTAACTGGCGCCAACCAGGTCGCCCGTCTCCATCAGTGGCCACATCTGCTTCACTTCGGCCGGAGACAGCAGGTGCATCTCCATGCCGAAGCTGCGCGCTGTGGTGGCCAGCCGCTTGTACTCCGTCCAGCGATCCTCGTTGCAGGCCAGCCGCAGGCAGCCGGTCATCTTCCAGCCAGTTTCGAGTCCGGTCTCGTCCTTCAACCGTTTGTAGAGGTCCACCGAGTACTTCAGTATCTGGGTGATCGACGCCGACGAACGAAGCTGGCCGACGAGACCCGCCGCATGCCAGGTGGATCCGGAGGTCAGCTTACCCTGCTCCAGCAGCAGCACGTCCGCCTTGTGGTCGCGCGCCAGGTGATAGGCGGTAGAGCAGCCGATGATGCCGCCACCAATGACGACAATCTGTGCCTTTCCGGTAAGTTCAGTCATGGCCGGTCAGACCTTTCCATAAGCGGTTTGATAAGCATCCAGGCTTGCCTCGAGACGGCTGAGGTTTTCAGCCGTGTAGGCTTCGTAGTCGACGCCGGGCGCATTGAGATAAAGCTCCGACACCATGCTCCACATGGCCTCGCGCAACAGCGAGGCGCACTGCATGGCGGCGTGCGACTGGCGCAGCGCGCCCGATGGTGCTGCGTCGAAATAGACGCCCAGCAGTTCATCCGCCTCGCCTGCATCGAAGCCCGCGTTGGAGGCGATGCCGGCAAGGTCGAACATGGCGGTGCCGAAGCCGGCATATTCGAAGTCGATCAGCCACAGCCTGCTGCCGTCGTGAATGAAGTTGGCCGGCAGCAGGTCATGGTGGCCGAACACGATGGGCAGCGGTTGCTGCACCGCTTCCAGCTTCGCCGCCAGCTCCACGTATCCCGGCACCTTGCCCGCCATGCGGCTGTTGCCGGCAACCAGCGTATGGCCATAATCACGGATGACGTGAAACACCCAGAAGATGAAGCCCGGCCCCGAAACGTGGGCCGGCATGGCAATGTGAAAGCGGCGCATCAGCCGGGCGATCTCGTCCAGGTCCGCGCGCACCTGCGCCTCGCCATAGGTCTGCCCGTTGATGAAGCGCGACACCATCAGCCCCTGTTCGGCATACACCACCTCCGGCGCGAAGCCTGCGGCATGGGCGGCGCGCGCCGTCATCAGTTCGCGCTGCCGGAATACCTGATGGAACGGATAGTCACTGCCAAGCCGGACGACGAATTTTTCAGACCCGCTGGTGACGATGTGGCTCTCGTTGGACAGCCCGCCCTTGAGCGGCGCGATCTCGATGGGCGAGGTCCACACCGGCAGGTTCGCGATACGGTCTGCAACCGGTTTCATGCCGTTGTCTCCTGTGGTGCAAGACCGAGCCGGGCGCGCAGGCGGTTGGAGCCGGCGGTGATCAGCCGGTCGGCGATGATGGCGATGAAGGCCACCGCCAGGCCTGCCACGAGGCCGCGGCCGGTATCGGCCTTGGTGAGCGCGATGTAGACCTCCTGGCCAAGATCGCGGGTGCCGACGAGCGCCGTGATCACCAGCATCGACAATGCCAGCATGACGGTCTGGTTGATGCCGAGCATGATCTCGGGCAGCGCCAGCTTCAGCCTTATCTTGGTCATCAGCTGCCAGTCGGTGCAACCGGTAGCGCGGCCTGCCTCGACCAGGTTTTCCGGCACCCGCTGCAGGCCGAGCGCCGTATACCGGATGACCGGCGAGACCGCATAAGCGACGACCGCCAGCATGGCGGTGAAATCCCCCACCCGGAACAGCATCACTGCCGGCATCAGGTAGACGAACGAAGGCAGCGTCTGCAGTGTGTCGATGACGGCCTCGACCCAGGTCCACAGCCGGCGCCTCGATGCCGAGCACATGCCAATGGGAATGCCGATGAGGCAGGCGATCACCACCGAGATGCCGCACAGATAGACGGTCACCATGGCCTTGTCCCACTGGCCGGTCACCGCAATCAGCAACGCCAGCACGCCGGTCAGCAGCGCCAGCCGCCAGCCGCCCAGCGACCAGCCCGCCAGCGCCACCAGCCCGCACACCCCCGCCCACGGCAGATCGCCGAGAAACCGCTTGAACGGGATGAGCACGTTGAGCAGCAGGGCATTCTTCACCGCCTCGAGCTGGTCGAAATAGTTGACGTTGATCCACTTCACCGTCTCGTTCCAGAACGTGCCGGTGGACAGGTACAAGGCCTCGGGAAATGTCTGGACGAAGGGCAGGACAAGGCCGGCGAGGCCGGTAAACAGCACCAGGGCGATTGCCGCGGCAGTATAGGGGTGGCGCGCGATCAGCCCTGCCGGCATCACCTCGACATGTTGCTGGGCGGCAGCCCGCAAGGCCAGCGCCTGCGACAGCCGGTCCAGCGCCACGGCCAGCGCCACGATGGCGAAGCCCGCCTCGATGCCGGTGCCGATGTCAAGCCGGCGCAGCGCCGTCAGCACCTCGTAGCCAAGCCCGCCCGCGCCGATCATCGAGGCGATGATCACCATGTTGAGCGACAGCATGATCACCTGGTTGACGCCAACCATCAGGCTCTGCATGGCAGACGGCACCATGACTTTCCACACCATCTGCCGCCTCGTGCAGCCCACCATGTTGCCGAGGTCGCGGATTTCCGGCGCAACTCCCCTCAGCGCCAGCGTGGTGATGCGGGTCATCGGCGGCATGGCATAGATGATGGTGGCAATGATGGCCGCCGTAGGCCCGAACCCGAACAGGAACAGGATCGGGACGAGATAGGCAAACACCGGCACCGTCTGCATCAGGTCCAGCACCGGACGCAGCGCCTGGTCGAACAGCGGCGAGCGCCAGGCCGCGATGCCCAGCAATAACCCGCCCACCGTTCCGATGGGCACCGCGATCAGGATCGAGGCAAGCGTGATCATGGCGTTGTTCCACTGCCCGAACAGCGCAATGAACGCGAAGCAGCCGGTCACCAGCAAGGCCAGCTTGCGCCCGCCCGCATAGTAACCAATCAGGCCGAACACCCCGATCACCGCGATCCACGGCACCGGCGGCAATATCTGCACGGCGTCGGACCCCTGCCCCTGCAGGAAGCCGGTAGACAGCAGGCTCAGCACAAACCGGTAAGGCGCTTCGACAAGATCGGCGATGAAGCGGGTGAACTCGGTGAAGGTGAACAGCCCGAAGCTTGCACGCTCCACCAGCCAGTCCATGCCACCGCCGATCCAGTCGCGCGCCGGCAGGCGAAACTCGCGCGGCACCTTGAACGCCCACGGGAAAACCTTCGCTCCCTGCCACCAGACGAACGCAACGAGGCCGAGCGCAACAAGCCATGCCAGCCGCAACCTTGTCAGCAGCCGGGGAACGGGGGTGATGTCCTGCGTGACGGTGCTCATGCGCTCAGCCCTGCATCATCAGCCTGACCACATCGGCCTGGTCGAGCAAGCCCACCGGCTTGCCGTCCGCTGCCGTCACCCGCAGCGGCTTGCCGGCGCCCAGGAACAGCGGCGCGGCGTCGGCGATGCGGGCTGCCGCGTCGATGTCACCGGCATAGCCGCCCGCTGGCGCGCGCTTCGGCAGCGGCTTCATCAGGGCAGCAACGCGCACCACCTTGGACTTCGAGACATTTCGGGTGAACTCGGCGACGTAGCCGTCGGCCGGCGCCATCACCAGCTCTTCCGGCGAACCGGTCTGCACCACCTCCCCGTCCTTCATGATGGCGACGCGGTCCGCCACCCGGATGGCCTCGTCAAAATCGTGCGTAATGAACACGATGGACTTCTTTAAAACCGCTTGAAGACGCATGAATTCGTCCTGCATTTCACGGCGGATCAGCGGGTCGAGAGCCGAGAACGGCTCGTCGAGAAACCACACCTCGGGTTCCACCGCTAGCGAGCGGGCAATGCCGACGCGCTGCTGCTGCCCGCCGGACAATTCGCGTGGATAGAAATGCTCTCGCCCGGCAAGGCCTACAAGCTCGATCATCTCGCGGGCTCGGTCATCGCGCGCCTTCCGCGCCACGCCTTGCACCTCCAGCGGAAACGCCACATTGGCCAGCACGGTCAGGTGCGGCAGCAGGGCGAAGTGCTGGAACACCATGCCCATCTGGTGGCGCCTGATCTCGATGAGGCGCTGCGGCGAGACCTCCAGCAGGTTCTCGCCATTGAACCTGATTTCGCCGGCGGTCGGTTCGATCAGCCGGGACATGCACCTGACGAGCGTCGACTTGCCCGACCCGGAAAGGCCCATGATGACAAAACACTCGCCTTCCAGGACATCCAGCGTTACATTGCGCACCGCAGGCACAATGGCGCGTTCGCGCAGTTGCGCCGGGGCCGGATTGCCGCCGGTTTCGCGCAGCAATGCTTCCGCGCCGTCACCGAACAGTTTCCAGACCGACTTGAGGCTGAGCGTCACCTTGCGGGCGGATGTTGATGTCATTTCAAATCATCTTGGGCGCGGCCTGGCCGCATCTCAGGTACGCGAGACGCGGCCAGGCGCTGCAGCCGGCGGCGTAGCCAGGGATAACTACTTGATCCAGTCCGACCAGCGGGTTTCGTTCTTCGCCACCCAGTCGGCCACGACGTCCTCGAGCTTCTTGCCGTTGAGATCGACCTCGGTGATCATCGCACCCATTTCGTCATTGTTGACGTTGAAGGCCTGGATCGCCTTGTGCGCACCCGGCCACTTGTCCTTCACGCCCGACCAGGCCACCTTCCAGATGGGGCCGCGCGGCTTGCCGCAATCGTACTTGGCGTCCGGGTTGGTGCCCCAGGCCTCATTCTCGTAGCACTCCTTCGTGTAGGCCGGAAACTCGACCCACTCGCCTTGATACTTGGCTGGCGCCCAGTGCGGGGCATAGACCCACAGCATGATCGGCGCCTGGCGCTGGTAGGCGGACTCAAGCTCGGCGAACAGCGCCGCATCGGTGCCGGCGTGCACCACCTCGAACGGCAATTCCAGCGCCTCGACGCGCTCGTCGTCATAACCGCCCCAGGTCACCGGTCCGCCAAGATAACGGCCCTTCGGCGCAGTCTCTGCGGTGGCGAAGGCCTCCGCGCACTTCTCGTCCTTAAGCGCTTCCCAGTTCGGCAGGCCCGGGCACTTCTCCTTCATGTAGGTGGGGTACCACCACTCCTCGATGGCCTGCATGCCGGTCTCGCCGAGGTTCTCCACGTTGCCGGTGGCGGTCGCCTCGTCCATGGCGTCGCGGCCCGTGGTTTCCCAGATTTCCATGGCCACGTGCAGGTCACCCGTCTTCAGGCCTGCGAACTGGGCGATATAGTCAGCCTGAACGTACTCGATGTTGTAGCCGGCCTTCTTCAGCACCTCGCCCATGATCTGCGTGGTGATCAACTGGCCGGTCCAGTCGTGCAGGGTAAGCTTGATCGGATCCTTCGACTCAGCCTCTGCCCAGGCAGGTGCGAGCGTAATGGCCGTGGCAAGCGTGAATGCGGTCGCAAAGCCTGCGGTTTTCGCGAAACCCTTTAGCGTCATGTCGAGTTCTCCTGCTGTTGCTGGCTGATCACCTTCAAGTGTGAGGGCCGCGATACCGTCGAGTCAATCAGGCTTGTGGGTTTGATGTGGTTTTTCATGTAATCATGTGGCAAATTTGCACTTTACTCGTCGATTTATCAGCATTTGCCACATCATCAACCGAAATTGCCACATGAACCGTACGCCCCGACAAGAGCTGATCGTGCAGATGTTGCGCTCGGGCGGCAGCGCCCGCATTACCGACCTTGCCTTGCGGCTGGGGGTGTCTCGCGAAACCGTGCGCCGGGACGTGGCGCCGCTGGCGGATGCGGGCGAACTGGTCAAGGCGCACGGCAGTGTCCGGGCCGCACTCAAGACGATCGAGGCTCCCTTCGAGCGCCGGATGCGGGAAAACGCAGCCTCCAAGCAGCGGCTGGCCGCGCATGTGGCGGCCCTCATCAAGGATGGCGACAGCATCATGCTGGATACCGGCACCACCACCAGCTTCCTGGCCCGAGCCCTGCTCAACAAGTCATCGCTGACCGTGGTTACAAACTCGTCGGACGTGGCGCGCACGCTGGCAACGGTCAACGGCAATACGGTCTACATGGCCGGCGGCGAACTGCACGGCGACAACGGCGCCGCCTTTGGCCCGTCGGCCATCGAGTTCGTCTCCGGCTTTGCGGTGAAGCACGCCATCATCTCGATCGCGGCGGTGGACGCCGTCACCGGTTTCATGGACCACCATCTCGCCGAGGCCGAGTTTGCCCGCCAGGTGTTGCGCTGCGGTCAGCGCCGCATCGTCATTACCGATGCCAGCAAGTTCGCCCGCACCGCCCTCGTGAGGGTGTGCGGGTTCGGCGATCTTGATCTGCTGGTGTGCGACGAAGAGCCCCCCGCCTCGATCCGCGAACGTCTCGCGGCACAAGGGGCACGTTTCGACGTGGCAGCCTGACCAGCCGCCCCTACCCGCGCCGCACCGCCTCGACATGGCTTGCGAAGGCCGGATCGGCCATCAGCGCCTTGCAGCGGGCAAAGCGGCCATCCGCATAGGCCCGAAAGTCGTCTGCCGGGTTGTTGTTGGCAAGCTGGATGAGACCCCACAGCGTCCACAGCAGGTCGCACATGGCCTTGTAGATCACCATCCGGCCATGTTCGGCGGCGGTGGGCCTGCGGCCGAAATAGGCCTCCAGCATCTCCATGTCCTGCGCCTCGCTGAACACGCCTTCCACTGACAAGTCGCCAAGATCCCACAGCGGGTCGTTCATGCCAGAATATTCCCAGTCGACGATCCACATCACTTCGCCGGTGTCGAGGAAGTTCTCGCACAGCGGGTCGCAATGACACGGCGCCAGGTTTGCCGGGTGAACGTCGAGCGCCGCGCGCACGCCCTCGGCCTCACCAACCACGTCATGATAGCCGTCCGGCAGGGTGACGTCCTTGGTCGACAGCACGCCAAGGTACCCGTCGATCATGTCGAACAGCTCGAACCGGAACGGGAAGGTCGCGCCCGACCCGTGCAGCTTGGCAAAAACCTTGCCAGCGCGGGCCGGAGAGCCCTTGCGGGCGGCAAAATTCCCGGGGCTCATGGTGACGGCACCGTCGATGAAGCGAGTTACCATCAGGCCCGTCCCGGCATCGGCGTGGATGACATCCGGGCTGACGCCGGCGTGCGCGGCCTCGCGCGCTGCAACGGCTTCGTTGGCGCGGTTGATGTACTCTTCCGTACCTTCGCCAGGCAGCCGCACACAGAACTCCCCAACCCGGTAAACGCGATTGGTCAGTCCGCCAAGCCGCTCAACCGGTCCGGCATGGCCGGCCAGTTCCGGCACCAGGTCCAGCGCCCGCCTCAGATCCGGTTCGATGTCTGCGCTCATCAGATCGCCCCTGCTTGTCTTCTCCTGCGGCCCTTGCAAGCCGCGAAAGGCAGGTTAGCATTGCAACCGGCATCCAGATCAACAGCAGGAGACAAAATTGTCAGGCCACCGGCACGAAGGCGCACTTGGCGCGGTCTACGAGGCAAAGACACCCGGCGAGGTTGCCAGCCTGTATGACGGCTGGGCCAGCACCTATGACGCCGAGATGGCGGCTGCCGGCTACCGTCACCCCAGCATCTGCCTGGCGCTTCTGTCGCGCTACCTGCCAAAAGGCAGCGCACCGCTGCTGGACGCCGGGGCCGGCACCGGCCTGGTTGGCGAATGGCTGGGCATCATCGGCTACCCCGAGGTCGAGGCGCTCGACATTTCCAGGGGCATGCTGGCGGTCGCAGCGGCCAAGAACGTCTACACAAGGCTTCATGAGGCAGCGCTCGGCAACCCGCTGCCGTTTGCCGATGGACATTTTGCCGGCGTGGTGTCTGCAGGCGTGTTCACCACCGGACATGTGGGGCCGGAAGGACTTGACGAACTGGTGCGGATATGCCGCCCGGGCGGCGTCATCGTGCTGACGGTCAAGACCAGCGTCTGGCAGAACGGCTTTGCCGCAAGGATCAGCGACCTTGCAAATGCCGGACGGCTGGCTGTCGAGGAACAGACCGACCCCTATGTATCCATGCCGGGTGAAGCGGGAACGGTTCCAAGCGTGGCCGTGGTGCTGAAGGTTGCGTGATGACAGCCTCAAGGGTACGCACGGCAAGATGCCGCGAAACCTGATGTGGAATGCCATGCAAAGAATGGTGGTGGGTGCAGTCTGTCGCCAACCAGTCTCTGTGTGAAATTCCCTGATATGCGGGAATTTACAGGGAATTTTCGCATTTTCGGCCACTTTCGAGGTTATTGAAGCCAAAAAAGCGCTGCTATATCAGTGACTTAAAATTGAAATTCCCTAAATGCCCTAACAGGGAAAGTTTTTCAACGAACAGGGAATTTCCGCGAGCTATCAGGGAAATCGGGTAAGCGTACAGGGAATGCACACTTGTTGATGGTCTGGCGGTTCTGATCTTCTTTTCACGGCGAGGTCTGTGATGAAGGAGGTCCTGATGCCGCGGCTGAACGAGGCAAGGCGCAATGAACTCGAGGCTTTCTGGCGGGCCCACCTTGAGGGCTGGGCTGCGAGTGAGCTGAACCAGCGGGAATATTGCGAGCTGCATGGCCTGCCGCTGAAGCGGTTTGGCAACTGGCGGGCGAAGCTGCGGCAGGTGGAGCCACGTCGGGCGGAAAAACTGCTCTACCGGCGCGGTGGCGGTACCAAGCCTGTGCTTGAGCACAGGCTTGATCACGTGGAATCTCCCTACATTCCTTCCGGTCGATCCGGCGAACTCTGCCGGCGCCGGGACTTTGCCATGGCTGACAAGCGCCGGATGGTCGAGGAGGCCGCTCGCCCCGGGGCCACGGTATCGGGGG
>CAVOZK010000040.1:0-67614 GCA_963700935.1 uncultured Alphaproteobacteria bacterium
ACGCCTTCCTCGGCGAGGAAGAACACATCGACATTTGACAGCGTATGGATGGTCGCCCGGTAGGCATAAAGCGAATAGGGCTGCACCCAGCCGAACATCAGCGCGGCGTTGGCAGCCAGCACCAGGGCAATGATGGTGACCGGGCGGGTCAGGCGGCCAAGGCTGATGCCGGAAGCCAGGAAGGCGTCGAGTTCGGAGTCCTTCGACATCTTGTTGAAGCCGAACAGCAGCCCGAGATAAAGCGCGACCGGGGCTGCAAGACCCAGATAGTGAGGCATCCAGTAGGCGAGCAGTTCCAGCACCACGCCGAACGAGTTGCGGTTGCCGAGGGTGACGTCGAGCACCTGCACGATGCGCTCGGCGCACAGCACCGACAGCCCCACGCCCAGTGCCGTCAGCAACGGGATCGAAACCTGCCGTATCACGTATCTTTCGACGATCGGTAACCTGAAAATGGCGCTGCCGGCGCGAGCCGTCCTCCTTGCCCTTGTGTGCCGATGCTCCCGGGCGTGCTGGTGCTTATGGCTCCAGACTGTAGCTGGTTTGTGGCACGAACTTCTGTTCTGCCGCATTCCAAGCCCGGGTAGACACAGTGCATTGCCACTGGCCCGATACCCGGCGCACCTTGTACTCGTTCCACGCGGCAGGTTCGGTGTTGCGGGCGCCGTTTGAACTCGCTGAAGGAACGCCGATAACGTGCACGGTTCCGTGCCGGGAGGCAAGCTTGTGGCGCATGGAGGCGTGATTGTGGCCATGTACCACAAGGTCGCAACCTTCATCGTGCAGGATGCCGGCAAGTTCTGCCGCATCGGCCAGCGCCTTGCGGTGTTTGGCGAAGTCCTGGCAGCGGCGGGTGGTGGATCATCAACAGGCGGTAGAAGCCTCGCTTGCGCAGGTCGGACAAAGCCCGGGCGACTGCCTCCAGCTGGGCTGGACCCAGCAGTCCCGAGGCCCGGCCCGGCCTTGTCGGCACGGCGGTAGACAGCCCAATCAGGGCAACGTTGCGGCGCTGGCGGACATAGGGAAAGGCCATCGATACGCTGTCGGTGGGCCGCGCGCCCGCTACCATCAGGTCGCCGGTCATGTAGTCGCCCCACAGCCCCAGTCCGTCCTCCCAGGCAACCGGGACATAGGCGTCATGGTTGCCTGGCACGAATGATATCCAGTCGGGCGGGCCGGCATGTTGCAGCCAGCTTGCGCCGTTGATGAATTCGCGCTTGAGCGAAATGTTGATAAGATCGCCGCTCACCATCAGGTGGTCAGGTGCCGTGGCCTTGATGTCTCGCAATATGGCGGCGGTGATGGCCGGATCGTGAATGCCGCGCCGCCGGAACATCCATGAATTGTAGCCGACCAGCCGCTTCGACGTCATCTCGGTCGCCTTGACCGGCGGCAGTGGCCCGAGGTGCACGTCGGAGATATGGGCGATCCGGATCATTTGCCAGGCGCCTTGCGACTGCGCCGGCCGGGCTTCGCGTCAGTGATCTCGCTCGCCTCACCCGCCTCGATCCGGTAGAGGCGGTCGGCGATCCTTGACCATGCGGGCCGATGGGTGATGGCGATTATGGTGTAATCGCCGGCCAGTTGTCGGGCGGTTTCACAGATGCTCGCCTCGGTTTTCGGATCGAGTGCGCTGGTCACTTCATCGAGGATCAGCAGCCGTGGCTGGCCCACGAGTGCGCGGGCAAGCGCAATGCGCTGGCGCTGGCCGCCCGACAGCCGTCCACCCATTTCGCCGGCATTGGTGTCCAGCCGTTCCGGCAGGCTGTCGATGAAGCTTCGGGCATGGGCCAGGTCCAGGGCGCGCAACACCTGCTCATCGCCGAGCTTTTCACCCAGGGCAATATTGTCGCGAAGGCTGGCATGCAGCAGCTGGAGTTCCTGTGGCACGTAGCCGACCATGCTGCGCCACGCCTTCAGCGACAGTTGGTCCAGCGGCCTGCCATCGATGGTGATCTGTCCGGAGCGGGGTTCGTGCAGCCCCAGCAGCAGGTCAACCAGAGTTGTCTTTCCGGCGCCGGAGGGACCCTGCAGCACGGTGATGCGTCCGGCCGGAATTTCCAGGCTGACGTCTCGCACGGTTGGCTCGTCGCCATGGGCGAAGCTGACATTGTCGAACCGGATGGCTTGCGACAGGGTGATGTCCGTGGCTCCGGCCTGACGTTCCCTGGCCTTGTCGAGTTGCCGGTACATGGTTTCAACCGAACTGTAGGCCGCTTCCAGTTCGGAGGCCCTTTGCAGATACCCTTGCATGCGGCGCACCACGGTGAAGGCCTGGAAGCCGATCGCCGCCATGACCGCCAGCGCCGCCAGCGAAATATCGAACACGCTCACGCCTACATAGAACGACACGCCGACCATCAACGCGATCAGGATGTCGGTGCCGCGTTCAAGGGCTTGCGCCGCCATGACCTGCGTCTTGATTGAATCGCTTAGCCGGATCAGGTTATGGGTAAACATCGCGATGAACGGTGCGGTGCGCTCCATCGACTTGATCGGCTTTATGTTGTTCAGCGCATCGGCGACCAGGGTCACCAGTTCACGGGTGGAGTCGACCTGCTTCGCTCCGGCCCGGCGGCTGATGGCAATCAGCTTGCCCAGGCTGGCAATCAGCACCACGCCGATGATGACGCCGGCAATGGCGAACTTGACCGACGCCATCAGGCCGATGATGAAGTAACCGGTTGCCTGGACAATGCCAGCCACGAAGCGGGCCGACTCAAGATAGGCCTGGCCGGCGCGGGTGGCATCTATCGAGATGGTGTTGGCGATGGCGCCTGCACGGTGTTCCACGAAAAAGCGCCAGCGCGTGGTGAACATGGCCTTCAGCAGGTCCTCGCGCATCCGGGTCGATACGTTGGCGATGGAGAAGCCGGCATAGGTCAGGGCTGCGCCGAGCAGCAACGAGCGCGCGATCATCATCACCACAACGGTCAAGGTCAGCCCGCCCAGCGAGTTCGGCATGCCGGTAGTCGTCAGCACGGTCTGGACAATCGCGTTGAAAGCGGGTGGCAGGCTGGCCTGCTCGCCCGATGCGCTCAACAGTGTCGGCAGCATGACGCTAAGTGAGATGATTTCGGCGATCGACGCCAGCACCAGGCAGGCAAGCACCAGCCACGGATTGGTGCCCTTGGCCGTGAAGAATATCTTGAACAGTCTCAGCATTTACCGGCCGTTGCGGGTTGGGCCGCAAGCTGGCGGCAGGCAGGATGGAACGTTACAGGCATGGCGCAACGATTAGAACCGCGCGCGGACCGGGGCAAGTGCTGAATTGCCCGTGCTTGCTGTTTGATACGGGCCGTGGCAGGGGATGATCCGGATTTTGTTCATCACCAGATCGCAGGCGTGCAGATGCTGAAGTCCCTGATCTATCCCTTGGCAAACCGGTTGCTGCTGCAACCGCTCGGGCGGGTGACGCGCGGCATGACGCTGGGCGTGCGCGGCGTCGTGATTGACGGCGATGGCCGGATGCTGGTGGTGAAACAATCCTATACCCACGGCTGGATATTTCCCGGCGGCGGGGTGGAGCGCGGCGAGACTGCGCTGGAGGCACTGGGGCGGGAACTGCACGAGGAGGCCGCCGTTAGGATGAACGGCCGGGCGCAGATGCATGGGCTGTTCTCCAACCATGTTCATTTTCCGGGTGATTATGTAGCGGTTTACGTGGTGCGCGACTATGTGGAAGAGGCGTGGAAGCCGTCGATTGAAATATCCGCGCGGGCGTTCCTGTTTCCCGCTCAGATCCGGCAAGACTGTTCCGATGCGATGAAGCGGCGGCTCGATGAGCTGGCCAGCGGGTTGGAGCCTGCCGGCGTCTGGTGAGGCACAAAGCTTTTGACCGCTGCGTGTCATGCGTGATACGTGCACGCTCTCTGCTTCGGCACCTGCCGGGCAACAGGACAGGACGAGATGATCGGGACGAACCTGCAGCGACGATTGGTGATCGAGCGAGGCGCGGCACGCACGCTGCGCAGCGCCGGTTTGCCGTCCGCCGCCTGGCAGCTCCTGCACTCGGTCTGAGTGAGCGCTTCCGGGCCCTCGGCGCACCGGCAAGAATTGTGATCACCATTCCTGCCTGAAAGACCTGTCCCGATGTCCTTCAACGCCTCCATCATCAAGCCGTTCGACTTTGACGACGCTACCCTTGTGGCCAGGTCCGAAGGGTTGCTCGACCGCGCCTTCGGCATCGGCCGGCGCACCAAGACATCCTATCGCTTCCGCGAAGGCGAAACGGCGGTGCCCGGCCTAAGTTTCGGCCTGTGGCTGCCGGCGGCTGACGATGCGGCCGAGCAGTGGCTGGTGGCCGTCATCAGTTTCTGGCGGCTGAAGATCGGCCAGGCCGGCCATGATGCGGTCATGCTCGGGCCGCTGGCGGTGGAGCCGGTGCTGCAAGGCAAGGGACTGGGCCGCAAGCTGATGCACCATGCGCTGGAAGAGGCCCGTATCCTTGGTTACAGGTTGGTCATTCTTGTCGGGGACGAGCCCTATTACGCACCGTTCGGGTTTTCGCGGGTGCCGGACGGGCGGCTGCTGCTGCCGGGGCCGGTCGACCCGGCGCGGCTGTTGTTTCGCGAACTGGAGCCCGGCGCCTTCGACGGCGTGAGCGGGCTGGTGTTGCCGCCGTCGAGGTTCGCCAGCAAGGACAAGGCCTGATCTCCTGATCAGCGGCCTTCGCGGTACCAGGTCAACGACATCAGGCCAAGCAGGGCGGCCAGCGCCAGCAGCGTTGAGAACAGCGGAAAGCTGCCGATGGACAGCACCCGATAGGCGCCATTTGCCTTCAGGCCAATCCAGCCTGACCCGGCCATGGCGCGGCCGGGGCTGACCTTGGCCAGCCGGGGCAGGGCGAGTGATGCCGGGGTCCCGTCGCCCGACACGAACCTTGCGGCGGCGCGGGTGGCGTCGGTTACGGGCCCCAGCACGCTGGTTGTGGCGACGAGGTCGGCGGCCTCGCGTGGATCGGCGGTGCCTACGGCGGCGACCGCTTCAAGCGTGCCGTCCGTCAGGCGGTGCAGACCTGCCTCGCTGGCCTCGATCTGGCCGCGCCAGATGCCGGGCTGGGCCTGCTCCAGCTTGACCGTTTCGGTCTTGCCAGAGGGCATTGTCACAGTCACGTCGGCGGCTTCCTGCTGCATGGTGTTGCGCTGGATGGTCAGCATCTTGCCCGACTGCACGCCGCTCAGGGCCTCTTCCTCCAGCTGCGGTTCCTTCATTAGCCAGTGCGCCATGCGCCGCAGCGCCTCGGCTTGCGGGCCGCCGCCGTCATAGCCGCGCGCCCACAGCCAGGCGTGGTCCGACATCAGCTGCGCAACTCGGCCCTCGCCGACGCGCGACAGGATTATCAGCGGCCGGTCGTCGGGGCCGGCCATGACGATGTCGCCGTCGCGCACTTCCGAATCGACGATGCGGAACCACTGGCCCCACGTGGGCTCGGTCTTGCTGGCACCCGGCAGGCCGCGCACCACCGGGTGGCGTTCGCCCTTGTCCGTCACGCGCGCCTTGAACGGCATGATGGTGACGTCGCCGGTCGGCATGGCCGGCAGCACCGCAGACAGCGGCGTACGGTAGAGGCTGGTTGCGCCGGCATAGTCAGGGCCTGCCGCGACCAGAACGGCGCCGCCCTTCTCGACATAGTCGGCAATGTTGGCGAGGTAGGTGACCGGCAGCACGCCCCGGCGCTCGTAGCGGTCGAAGATGATCAGGTCGAACTCGTCCAGCTTCTCGACGAACAGCTCGCGGGTCGGGAAGGCGATCAGCGACAACTCGTTGATGGGCGTGCCGTCCTGCTTTTCCGGGGGACGCAGGATGGTGAAGTGCACCAGGTCAACCGACGTGTCGGCCTTGAGCAGGTTGCGCCAGGTGCGCTCGCCCGGATGCGGCTTGCCGGAGATAAGCAGCACCCGCAGCCGGTCGCGGATGCCCTTTGTGACCACGATGGCGCGGTTGTTACGGATGGTCAGTTCACCCGGCAGTTCGGCTGCCGACAGCTCGATGATGTTGTCGCCGCCGTGGGGGATCTCGAGTTCCATCTCGCTCTCGGCCCCGGTCGCCGTGGTGACGGTACCGAGCACCTGGCCGTCAACGGCCACGGTGACCAGCACCGGCGTACCTGCCTGACCGCCTGCGTCTTCAACGATAAAGCGTAGCGCCTGCCTCTCGCCGACGATGCCGAACTTGGGTGCCTGGGTGAGGCGTACGGTGCGGTCGATCTCGCCGGGCTTGCCGGTCACCAGCGCGTGCAGCGGGCCGTCATAGCCCGGCAGCGGTTCGCCCTGCGGCACGTCGTGCACCTGGCCGTCAGTGATCATGATGGCGCCGGCATAGCGTTCCGGCGGCACGTCTGCCAGCGCCTGGCGCAGGGCGGCGAATGCGTTGGTCCCCTCATCGGCCGAGGTGATGCCGGATCGCACCTCGATCTCGCGGACCTCGGTATCCGGCAGTTCCGCCAGCCGTGATTTCAGCCCTGCAAGGGCCGCATCGGTGAGTTGCGTACGGCTGCCGTTCAACTGGCTCTGGCTGCGATCGGTCACCACCACGGCGATGTCCGGCAGGGTTTCGCGATCCTCGCGCAGCAGCACCGGGTTGAACAGCGCGGCTGCCAGCGCCACGCCTGCCAGCGCCCGCAACAGTGCGCCGCGCATCCGGGTAAACAGGGCGAGCAGGACCATGACGGCGGCAATGGCAGCCAGCGTCACGGCCAGCCACAGCGGCACCAGGGGTTGTATGTCGAGGGTCCACACCATGGGTTTCAGCGCCTACTGCCCCAGCCGTTCGAGCAGCGCGGGCACGTGCACCTGGTCGGCCTTGTAGTTGCCGGTGAGCGCGTACATCATCACGTTGACGCCGGTGCGCCAGGCATATTCGCGCTGGCCTTCACCGCCCGGCGACACCGGGTATTGCGGGTTGCCTGCCTCGTCCACCGCCCATGCGGCGGCATAGTCGTTGGAGCCGATGATGATCGAGGTCACGCCGTCGGAAGCTGCTGCCTCGATGGCGTTTACATCTGCGGCGGAGGTGCGCGCCTCGACCCACAGCTGGCCGCCGGCCCAGCGGCCGGGGAAGGTGTTCATCAGGTAGAAGGCGCGGGTGAGCACGTGGCCTTCAGGCACCGGCTCCAGGGCGGGCACGTCCAGCCGGTCGAGAATGCCCCTGAGCGCCATGGTGGCCGGCGAAGGCTGGCCGGTGGCCTGGGAAACGGGATCGTTGTCGTCGCGGGTGTCAAAGAAGATGGTGCCGCCATTTTTCATGTAGTCCGACAGCTTGGCCAGCAGGGCATCGTCGGGGGGCGTGGCGCCCGGCAGCACCGGCCAGTAGATGATCGGGAAGAACACGATCACGTCGCGCTCGATGTCGATGGCGATAGGTTCGGCCGGTTCGATGGACGTGCGCGCAATCAGCACCCGGCCAAGCCCCGACAGCCCCGACTTCGAGGTGGCGTCGACTTCCTGATCGCCGGTCAGCACGTAGCCGATGCGGGTTTCGAGGCTCGCCTGCATGGCGAATTGTTCCGCCGCATTGAGACCTTGCGAACTGGCGGTGTCCTGCGCCCGCAACGGTGCCGGCGTGGCAGCCAGCATGGTCAGCGCCAGTCCACCGGTAATGACCAAGGCCAGCGAGGCGGTTGCAGTGCGCCGCCGGGTCAGCCGTGCCAGCCCGCCGGTGAGATACAGCATGGCGGCCATGTCGGCGGCGAACAAGGCAAGCGCTGCAGCGAACAGCCAGCCGGACAGGTCGGTGGGCCGGGCGCGCTCATAGCCCGAAACGGCGAACGATGAGGGCAGTGCAGCCAACACCGTGAGCCCGTCGCCCACGGCATCGAGGTTGAGCGCATGGCGCGCACCGCCACGGGCATAGATGCCGGCCGGGTGGGCCGGGTTCGGCTGCATGGTAAAGAAGCCGTCGGTCTCGACCGGGGCAGCGGTGACGGGCGGGGCGGTCAGTTCGCCCTGGCCGTTGAGGGCACGCAGTGGCGTAAACGCGCCTTCACCGGCGGCGGCTGCTTGCGCATTGGCGGCAGCGCCCGCGGCTTCGTCGCCGGCGTTCAGGCTGCCCGCAGCCGGCGCCATGTCGGCCAGCCGCTTCAGCATTTCAACGAACAGGCCGGTCAGCGGCAGGTTTGACCAGTCGGCATTGGCGGTGACATGGAACAGCACCACCAGTCCCTTGCCCTCGGCAGCGGCCGTGACCAGCGGCGTGCCGTCCTCGAGGCTCGCCCACACCCGCGACGGCAGCGTGGCGGAGGGTTCGGCGAGCACCTGGCGCTGGACTTTCACGGTCGGGTCGGCGGCAAGGCCTGCGAACGGCGAGTCCTCGGCGAAGGCGGCAAGCGCCTGCGGCTGCTCCCAGCTCAGCGCCGAGCCGAGCGCGCGGCCGCCCGAGCGCAGTTCAACCGGCACCAGCCCGTCGTGGCCGCCGGACAGGCGCGGCCCGGCAAACCGCACCAGGATGCCGCCGCGCGACACCCAGTCGCTTAGCGCCTCCACGTTGCTGTCGCCCAGCACGCCGAGGTCGGCCAGCACTAGCATCGATGCACCTTCGTCCAGCGCCGTGCTGATCTGTTCGACCGACGCCACCTCGGTGATTTCGGCGCTGGGCTGCAGGGCGCGCGACACATAGTAAAGCGGCGACAGCAGCGGCTGGTCGAGTTCAAGTGCGGCACCGGATACCATGGCAACCGACTTGCGCCGCCAGCGGTCATCGAACAGGTAGACGCCGCCTGCAGTCCGCTGACCTGTCAGTTCGACGCGGGCGGCCTCATTGCGCAATTCCAGCGGCAGTTCAACGCTCACTTCTGCCTCGGTTGCACCAGCCTCGAACTGCAACACTGCATCGGCCAGCGACCGGCCATTCAGCGCGCGCACGCTGACCGGCTCGGCCGTGGCGGTGGTGGCGTCTGCCCGTACGGCAGCCAGCTTGAGCGATGCCTGTTCAAGCTCCGGCTGCTTCAGGGCAGGCGGAATGGCGGCAGCCTCGGGCTTCAGAACCTCGACCCGGGCATTGCCTTTGGCCAAACCGGCAACTGCGTCGGCGAAGCCGGTATCGCCGGGATGGGCAAGGCCGTCGGACAGCCACAGCACGCGCAGGCCGTCAAGCCCGCCGAAGGCAGCGGTCAGTTCTACGCCGAGCTGGCCGCGTTGTGGTGTGAGGGCGGAAGGAACCAGCGCTGCGGCCTGCCGGGCGGCGGTTTCGGCATCGCCCAGCGCCAGTTGGCGCGCGGTTGCGGTGCCGGTGGTGCCGGTAACTGCCGCCGGTGCGCCGGCGCGTGCAGCCTCTGCCAGGATGTCCTCCGCCAGCCTGGCGCGGTCCTGCCAGCCGGCGGCTGATGCCCAGCCGTCATCGATGACCAGCAGCAGCGGCTCGGCAGACCGGTCCCGAACCGAAGAGGCGTTGAGTAGGGGTCCGGCGACGGCGAGGATGATGGCGGTGGCGAGCCCCAACCGGATCAGCAGCACCCACCAGGGCGTATGCTGCGGATGTTCTTCCTTCGAAAGCAGGTCCAGCAGCAGCCGGAAGGGAGGAAACTTCACCTGCTGCGGGTGCGGCGGGTTGAACCTGAGCAGCCACCAGATCAGCGGCAGGGCCAGCAGGCCGATGAGCGCCAGCGGGGTGGTGAAGGCCAGGCCTGCGAACAGTGACGACATGGCCGGCCTACCTCGCGCCCGGCCGCTGAGTCAGGCGGGTATAGAGCGCCATCAACAGCGGGTGGGGCGACTGGTCGGTGTGGTGCACGGCGAAGGTCCAGCCAAGCTGGCGGGCAAGCTGTCTCAGGCCTTCGCGGTGGCGGTGCATCTCGGCGATGTAATCTTCCCGCAAGGTCTCGGCCCGGCCGGCGATGAAGCGGCTGCGGCCTGCCATTTCAATGAACTCGGTACGTCCTTGATAGGGCAATGTCTCTTCGGCCGGGTCAGTCACCTGGATGATGTGGCCGTAAAGGCCACTGTCGGCGATGCTCGAAAAGTTTGCCTTGATCTTGTCCAGCGGGTCGAGGAAGTCGCCGATCAGCACGCAGGACGCAAACCGCGGCAGCTGCATTTGCGGCGGCAGCGACTGGCTGGCGAGATTGTCGCCGCCGGCGCCCGCATACCACGCCGCCATGCGTCGCAGCAGCAATCGGTTGTGACCGGCCGCCTGCGGCCAGCCGATGACGCTGACACGTTCGCCGGCGCGGATGGCCAGCGTGGCCACGGTGAGTGCCAGGATGGCGGCGCGGTCGCGCTTGGAGGTTTCGGACAGGTTCGACTTGAAATCCATACCCGCCGCCTGGCTCGCCCAGACGAACAGGGTGTTGGTGGCGGCCCATTCGGTTTCGCGGATCAGCGTGCGTCCGGCGCGGGCGGACTTGCGCCAGTCGATGCGCGAAACCGAGTTGCCCGGCGAGTACTGCCGGTATTGCCAGAAATCGGCGCCGGGGCCGGTGCGGCGGCGTCCATGGGCGCCCTGGACGATGGCGTTGGCGATGCGTTGCGACTGGATCAGCAGCGGCGGGTAGGCGTCGGCCAGCCGGTCGGCGGCGCCGCGCAGGTTTGCTGATGTCAATGCAGGTGATGCCATGCGCCGGGTGCCGCCTTGCCTAACCTGCCACTGACGCGGCCAGATGCGAAATCACGTCGTCAATGGAAACGCCGTCGGCGCGTGCCGAGAAGGTGATCGCCATGCGGTGGCGCAGCACAGGGTGGGCAAGTGCGGCCACGTCATCCAGCGACGGCGACAGCCGGCCGTCGAGCAATGCGCGGGCGCGCACGCCCAGCATGAACGACTGGCTGGCGCGGGGGCCGGGGCCCCAAGAAATGTGCTCGTTGGTGTACTCGCTTGCCTCCGGGCCGGGCCGGGCCGAACGCACCAGGGTCAGGATGGCGTCGGCCACCTTCTCGCCAACCGGGATGGTGCGGGTGAGCCGCTGGGCGCGCATCAGCTCTTCACGGGTAAAGACGTTGACGACCGGGTCTTCAGCGTTGCCGGTGGTGGCGAAGATCATGCGCCGCTCCGACTCCAGGTCAGGGTAGGGCACGTCGATCTCCAGCAGGAAGCGGTCAAGCTGGGCTTCCGGCAGCGGGTAGGTGCCTTCTTGCTCGACTGGGTTCTGGGTGGCCAGCACGTGGAACGGCGAGGGCAGGTCATAGCTCACCCCGCCCACGGTAACGTGGTGCTCCTGCATGGCTTGCAGCAGCGCCGACTGGGTGCGCGGGCTGGCGCGGTTGATCTCGTCGGCCATCAGCAGTTGGCAGAATACCGGGCCCTTGACGAAGCGGAACTGGTGACGGCCGCTTTCCGGCTCGTCCAGCACTTCCGAACCGACGATGTCGGCCGGCATCAGGTCGGGCGTGAACTGGATGCGCTTTTCCTCGAGGCCCAGCACCGTGCCCAGCGTGATGGCGAGCTTGGTCTTGGCGAGGCCCGGTGCGCCGACCAGCAGCGCATGGCCGCCGCCCAGGATCGCCGTGAGGGCCAGGTCGATGACATTGTCCTGCCCGAAAATCACCGAGCGGATCGCCTCGCGGGCCTTGCCCAGCCGGGCGGCGGTGGCCTCCAGTTCGTCGAGGATTTTCACATCGGCGTTGGTGACGTTGCTCATCTGCACTCCCTGCCTGAAAGTCAATTCGCTAATATCTGCCGGAATCGGTGTTTTTCGTCGAAAGCATACGCCATGAACGGTGGCCGGAACATGACCTATCTACCTTTGTTACCACGATGTAACGCCTTGTCCCCACGTGACGGCTGCATGGACTTGCTCACATTATCGTCATGTGGTTCATCGTGAGCCATGACAGCCGATTTCCCTATCCGGGGCCTAGACGCCATTTCCGCCGCCGAGATGCCGCGCCGGGCGCCGGCGCCCGTGGACTCCTGGCATCCGCAGCACGAAGGCCCCATCGACATACGAATAGATATGGACGGCAACTGGTTCCATGAGGGCCGGATGATCCAGCGGCCCGGCCTGGTGGCGCTGTTCGCCTCGATCCTGCGGCGCGAGCCCGATGGCGCGCACGTGCTGGTAACCCCGGCGGAGAAGCGTTTCATCACGGTCGACGATGCCGCCTTTACGGGCGTGTCCGTAGAGGTGGCGGGCGAGGGGCAGGAGCAGCAGGTAACGGTGACGACCAACCTCGGCGACGAGGTGGTGATCGGACCGGATCATCCGCTACAGATGCGGGCCAGCCCGGCGGCCGGAGGCGATGGGGCAGACCTCGCATATGTTCGCGTGCGCGGGCGTCTGGAGGCGCGGCTCGGGCGGCAGGCGTTCTATGATCTCGCCGAGGCTGGCACGGTTGAGGACGGCTGGTTCGGGGTGTGGTCAGCCGGGGCATTCTGGCGGCTGATGCCGGCAGGCGAGGCAGGCGTCTGAACCGATGAAGCCCATAACGAAACAGGAGTTTGTCGAGCGGTTCGTGCCACGGTTGCACGCAGCACCGCCGCCCGAAGTGCTGGATCATTCGTTGCCGGCGATCCGCTCCGACGATGACCTCAATGGCGGGTTGATCCAGGTGCCGGGGGTGAAGTCGCGGGCGGCGGCGGTGCTGGTGGCGTTGGTGGAGCGCGGCGGCGAACTGCACGTGCTGCTGACCAGGCGGTCTGATGCGCTGCCCACCCATCCCGGCCAGATCGCGTTTCCCGGCGGCAAGATCGACGCCACCGATCCCGGTCCGGTGGAGTGCGCCTTGCGCGAAACCCATGAAGAGACCGGCGTGGCGCCGCAGTTCGTCGATCCGGTCGGCTTTCTCGATGTCTACCAGACTCGCACGGGTTTTCGCGTGGTGCCGGTGGTGGCGTTCCTCAAGCCCGGCTACGCGCTGGTGCCGGAAGCGGGCGAAGTGACGGCCATCTTCGACGCGCCGCTGGCGCATTTCATGGATACGGCCAACCATTTGCGCCATTCACGCCAATGGCAGGGCGCGACGCGCTATTTCTATGCCATGCCCTATGGAGATCACTATGTGTGGGGGGCAACGGCAGGCATGCTCAAGAACCTGCACGACCGGGTGTACGGGCCATGAGCGCAGCCTCGCTGAAAGGTCATCCCGTCCTGCAATCAGCAGGTCTGGCGGAGGTGTTCGCGGCCATCACGGCGGCGGGCGGCGAAACCCGCATTGTCGGCGGTGCGGTGCGCAACGCGTTGTTGGGCGAACCGGTGCACGAGATCGACCTCGCCACCACACTTGAGCCCGAAGCCACCATGGCAGCGGCGCAGGCGGCGGGGCTCAAGGCCCATCCGACCGGCATTGACCACGGCACTGTCACGATCGTCAGCAACGGCGCCCCCTTCGAGGTGACGACGCTTCGCCATGATGTGGAGACGCATGGCCGCCACGCCACCGTCGCCTTCACCGATGACTGGCAGGCGGACGCGGCCCGTCGCGACTTTACCATGAACGCGCTCTATGCCTCGCTGGATGGCGACATCCTCGATCCGCTCGGCGGACTTTCAGACATATTCAACCGGATTATCCGTTTTGCAGGCGATCCGGACACGCGAATAACGGAAGATTATCTGCGGATTCTGCGCTTCTTCCGGTTCTTTGCCCAGTACGGCCACGGTGCGCCGGACGAGGCGGGGCTGGCCGCCTGCCAGCGGCTGAGGGGCGGGTTGACGCAGTTGTCGCGCGAACGCGTCGGCCAGGAGATGCGAAAGCTGCTGCTGGCGAAGGGCGCGGCGCGGGCGGCCGGGCTGATGAACGCTACCGGTGTCAGCGAAGCCCTGTTCGGATGCAACCTGGATGAGGCGATGCTGGCGCGGCTGGCCGCCATTGATCACGCGAACGGGCTTGCGCCGGACTATTCGCTGCGGCTGGCGGCGGGCCTTTGTTTGAGCGCTGATGAACTGGGCGACGGCTTGCGGCTGCCGAATGCCGATGTCCGCGCCATTGCGAACTTGCGCGATGCCATGCCGCCGTCGCCGGGCTTGCGGGACAACGAGCGCAAGGTGGTGCTGTATCAGACCGGTGCTGAAACCTTTGCCCGCGCGGTGCGGCTGACGTGGACGCAAAGCGATGCAGCGCCTGATGACGCCGCGTGGCGAGGCCTGCTGAACCTTGCCGGGGAGTGGCCGGTGCCCGCCCTGCCAGTGTCGGGGGCGGACCTGATCGCGGCCGGCCTGCAGCCGGGGCCGGAACTTGGCGCTACGCTGCGCCGTTTGGAAGACTGGTGGGTGGCCGGCGGTTTCACCGCGACAAGGGAAGAGTTGCTTGCCAGGGTTTCCACCTGACGGCCAGCACCCGCCTTGCACCTGTCATCCGCCTCATGCACTAATCCGTTCAACCACCAGACATCTAAAATCAGCGGGCAACAATGAGCATTCAGAAGTTTGCAGTCGGGCAGGCCGTACGGCGTGTCGAGGATGAGCGTTTCATGACCGGGGCGGGCCAGTATGTCGATGACATTCGGCTGCCAAACACTGCTCATGCGGCGTTCGTGCGCTCGCCGTTCGCCCATGCGAAGATCGGCAAAATCGACACATCGGCGGCAAAGGCCATGCCCGGTGTGCTCAAGGTGCTGACCGGCAAGGACGTGCAGAAGGCAGGCCTCGGGCCGTTTCCGACGGTGACGGCCATCGACGGGCTGGACGAGAACGGTGTTGCGGTGCCTGACCGGTTCGCCCTGACGCATGACGTTGCGCGGTTCGTCGGCGATCCCGTCGCCATGGTGATTGCCGAAACGCAGGCTGAGGCGCAGGCGGCTGCCGAGGCCATCGAGGTGGACTACAAGGACCTGCCCGCCGTGGTGGACCTCGCCACGGTGCTCGACAAGAAAACGAAGGTGATCCATCCATCAGTCAAGTCGAACCGGGCTTACCATTTCCACAAGGGCGACGAGGCGGCCACCGACAAGGCCATAGCGGACGCGGCACACGTGACCACGCTGACCTTCGTCAACAACCGGGTGGCGCCGTCAGCCATCGAGCCGCGCGGCAGCCTGGGCGACTATGAGCCGGACAAGGACCAGATGATCCTGTACGTGTCGGGCCAGGCGGTGCACGCGCAAAAAGGCCAGATGGCGGCGGCAATCTTCAAGTGCCCGCCCGAGAAGGTCCGCGTGGTGATGCCGGACGTGGGCGGCGGCTTCGGCGCGAAGAACTTCGTCTATCCGGAAAACGTCATGGTGATGTTCGCGGCAAAGCTGCTGGGCCGGCCGGTCAAATGGATCGCCAGCCGCAGCGAGAACTTTCTCGCCGAAATTCATGGCCGCGATCACCTGACCACCGCCTCGCTGGCGCTGGATGCTGATGGCAGGTTCGTGGCGCTGAAGGTCGAGACCAAGGCCAACATGGGTGCCTACCTGTCGTCGTTCGGAACGATCATTCCCAGCTCCGCCAGCTGGGTGTCGATGGGCGGCAACTACACCATCCCGGCGATTTCGATGACGGTGGATGCGGTGTTCACCAACACCGTGCCGGTGGATGCCTATCGCGGTGCGGGCAGACCTGAGTCTGCCTATGTGATCGAGCGGCTGGTCGACATTGCTGCGCATGAAACGGGGCGTGACCCGATTGAACTGCGGCGGAAGAACTTCATCCGCGACTATCCGTTCAAGATGGCGCTGGGCATGGTGATCGACTGCGGCGACTTCGAGGGCACGATGGACAAGGCGCTCAAGGCGCATGACGCGGCAGGCTTCGAAAAGCGCCGCAAGGCGTCGGCGCGCAAGGGCAAGCTTCGCGGGCTTGGCGTGTCGAGCTATCTTGAAGTGGTGCTGGGCATGCCCTCCGACTTTGCCGAAATCCGCTTCGAGGATGATGGCGGGGTGACGTTGATGACCGGCGGCACGGCAACGGGTCAGGGTCACGAGACCACCTACAAGCAGATCATTGCCAGCGAACTCGGCATCGACCCGAAGAAGGTGCGCTACGTGAGCGGCGATACCGACAAGATCGCCACCGGCGGTGGCCATGGCGGCGCGCGTTCGCTGATGATCGTCGGCTCGGCGGTGCTGAACACCAGCCACGAGGTGGTCAACAAGGGCAAGCAGGCAGCCGCGCACATGCTGGAGGCGGCGGTGCAGGACATCGAGTTCAGGGCCGGCAAGTTTTCCATTGCCGGCACCGACCGGGCCATCGCGCTGCTCGACCTCGAAAGGCAGTTGCGCGCCATGGCGGGGACGTTGCCCGAGGACGTGCCGGGCACGCTGTCGTCGTCGCAGACCTTCGAGCGCAAGTCGTTCAGCTATCCCAATGGCGCGCATGTGTGCGAGGTCGAGGTGGATCCCGAGACCGGCACAGTCGATATCGTTGGCTACACGGTGGTGGACGACTTCGGCCGCATCATCAACCCGCTGATCGCCGGCGGGCAGGTGATGGGCGGTGCGGTGCAGGGCATCGGCCAGGCCATTCTGGAAGGCGTGGAATATGACGAAACGGGCCAGTTGCTCACCGGCTCGTTCATGGACTACTGCATGCCGCGCGCCAGCGACATTCCCGACTTCAACCTGCAGTTCAACCAGGACGCGCCGACGGCTTCCAATCCGCTGGGCGTCAAGGGCGCGGGCGAGGCCGGGGCGACCGGTGCGCCGCCGGCGGTAGTAAACGCGGTGATGGACGCGCTGAAAGACTACGGCATCGCCCACCTGGACATGCCGCTTACCCCTCTCAAGGTATGGCGCGCCATTCAGGCGGCCCAAACAGGAGTTGCAGCAGAATGACTGGCATTATCGTGATGAGAACATCCGGTCCCGGCATGCCGGACGCCGAGCATGACGTCGTCGATCCGGCCAAGACCCTGTCGGGCGGGCCGGTCAACACCACCACCTGGAACCACTGGACCGGCGAGGACGACCGGCTGCTGTGCGGCATCTGGGAATGCGAGCCGGGCAAGATGGCCATGGAGTACGAGGAGTGGGAGTTCTGCCATTTCATCGAGGGCGAGGCGATCTTGACCAATGACAAGGGCGAAAGCTGGACGCTGAAGGCCGGCGACGGCTTCATCATCCCGGCCGGGTTCAAGGGCACCTGGGACACGGTGAAGAAGGTGCGCAAGCACTATGTGATCCTGCTGCCGAAGGGGTGAGTGAGCCAACGCGGGGTCTCGGCGTTTGGTATTCGCCTGTGCTATGCCAACGCTGAGGCCGGCCGCCGGGGCGCAAACGTTAATCATCCGTTACACAGTTGCTTCAAACTTGCACCGGTCTGGACTATTCTACCTGACGTAGGGGCTGTGGCCGGTGCACTGGCGGCGGCGGTTTGTGTGTGGGTGATGCGACATGAGTTTCCTGGAGCCTGCCTCCATCTTGCATGAGCACGTGGCCGTGGGGGAACGGCCGAGCGATCTCGGGTTTGCGATCTCGGGCCACATCATGCAGCAGCTGGCGCTCAGCCTTGCGCCCGGTCAGCGCGTGGCCACCTGGGCGTCCGCCATCATTGCCCACGACCATTTCATCATTCTTGAAGATGCCGGACATCCGGCGCTGCTGATGGCGGCGTCGGTGGGGACAGTGCCTGCGCGGCTGGTGCTGTCGCCTGGCGGGCAGGTGGGCGCGTTCGACCTCGCTACCATGGCGGGCCGCGTGCTGCTGCCGCAGGACAGTTTCCTGGCGGCGGGGCCGGGCGTACGGCTGAGACCCTACAGTCACGTGCGCGGGCTTGCCGGCAGGCGCAGGCCGCACGGGCTGATCCTGATGCTGGCCGAAGGCGACGGCTGGGTATTCTCCGGCGGACAGGGCGAGGTGTCGGAGCTGTCGCTGCAGGCAGGCGAGACGCTTGCGGTGCGTGGCGGGGCCATTGCGGCGCTGAGCGCGACCGTGGTGATCGATGCGGTTACGCAGGGCATGCCTGGTTCGTTCGGCAGCGCCGCAATGGCGACGCTGCGCGGACCGGGGCGGGTGTGGTTGCAGACATCGGGTGAAACCCCGGAGCCGGTTGCTGCGTTGTCCCGGACTGACAGGCTGTCTGATGCCCAGGCGCAGCAAGTGGGCTTGTTGCGGTCGCGGACCAACTAGAAGGTATTCATGCAACGCGCTGTTCTCATCACTGGCGCCGCCAAGCGGATTGGCCGGCGCATGGCGCTTGACCTGGCCCGGCAGGGCTGGTCGGTGGGCGTTCACTACAATTCGTCCGAGGATGCCGCACGCCAGGTCGCGGATGAGATCACCGCGGCTGGCGGAAAGGCAGCGATCATTCAGGGCGACCTTGCGGACCCGGCCGCGCCGGCCCGGATCGTCGCGACTGCGGTGGAGCAGCTGGGGCCGCTCAGCTGCCTCATCAACAATGCGTCCCGGTTCGAACCAGACATGGCCGATACGGTGACGGTCGAGCAGTGGGACCGGCATCTCGACACCAATCTGCGCTCGCCGGTGTTCCTGGCGCAGGCGTTCGCCGCCCAGTTGCCGGAAACCTCGCAAGGCAACATCGTCAACATCATCGACCAGCGGGTCTGGAAGCTGAATCCGACGTTCTTTTCCTACACGGCGTCGAAGTCGGCATTGTGGACGGTGACGCGCACGCTGGCGCAGTCGCTGGCGCCGCGTATCCGGGTCAACGCCATCGGGCCCGGCCCGGCGCTGCCCAACGTGCGCATGAACGAGGCCGACTTCGCCAAGCAGGCCTCGCTGACGCTGCTCAATCGCGGCACGTCGCCGGAGGAGATTTCGTCGGCATTGATGTTCATATCTGTCGGCTCCGGCCTTGACCGGGCAGATGATCGTGCTTGATGGTGGTCAGCATCTGGTCTGGCAGACGCCGGACGTGACCGACGTCAACGAATAGCCTTCATGTGAGGGCGTGCAATGGACGTGCAAACCGCGGCAGCTGAGATCCGATTACGCCAGCGCCGAGGCGGGCTTGCGCCATATCTTCGTGCGCGACCTGGCGTTGATCGCCATGGTCGGCATCTACGAGCACGAGAAGAAGCACCCGCAGCGGATCCTCGTGAACATCGATTGCGCCGTCCAGGAGATGCGGCGGACCGCTTGAGGACAACATCAAGAACGTGGTGAGCTACGAGAAGGTGGTGAAGGACGTGAAGTCCATCGTGCACGATGGCCATGTCAACCTGGTCGAGACGCTGGCGGAGAAGATCGCCGCCAAGGCGCTCAGGCACAAGGCAATCACGCGGGTGAGGGTGCGGGTGGAGAAGCTCGACATCATTCCCGAAGCCTCCAGCGTCGGCATCGAGATCGAGCGGGTAAAGGGCTGATTTGCTGAGGCTCGGGCCTCGCACACGGGCACTGCATTCGCTACATAAGGGCCATGAGCGAACAGTCTGCAGACATTGCACCGGATGAAGCTGCACCGGCCGGCCGAGAGCACGGGCCGGAGGTGATCAAGCGGTTTGCGAAGACGCTGCCGGGCAAGCCGGGCGTCTACCGCATGTATCGACGCCAGGGGCGACGTGCTCTATGTCGGCAAGGCGCGCAACCTGAAGGCTCGCGTTTCCAACTATACGCGGCTGGGCGGGCACACCAACCGCATTGCGGCGATGATCGCCAATACCGCGTCGATGGAGTTCGTCACCACCCGCACCGAGCCGGAGGCACTGCTGCTCGAAGCCAACCTGATCAAGCGGTTGAAGCCGCGCTACAATGTCATCCTGCGCGACGACAAGTCGTTTCCCTATATCCTGATCGCCAAGGACCACGAGGTCGCCCAGATCACCAAGCATCGCGGGGCGCGCAACCGCAAGGGCAACTATTATGGACCCTTTGCCTCGGCGGGTTCGGTCAACGCCACCATCAACTCGCTGCAGAAGGCGTTTTTGCTGCGTTCATGCACCGACAGCTATTACGAGAACCGCACCCGGCCCTGCCTGCTCTACCAGATCAAGCGCTGCTCGGCGCCGTGCACCGGAGAGATCTCGCCGGAGGACTACGACGAGCTGGTCGAAGCAGGCCGAGGCCTTCCTGTCGGGCAAGTCGGATGCGGTCAAGAAGCAGCTGGCACGGCAAATGGAGCAGGCCGCGGAAGAGCTCGACTTCGAGCGCGCCGCCATCTACCGCGACCGGATTTCGGCGCTCAGCCACGTGACCGCCTCGCAGGGCATCAACCCGGCACGGCGTGGAGGAGGCCGACATCTTCGGAATTGCCCAGGAGGGCGGGCAGACCTGCATCCAGGTGTTCTTCTTCCGCGCCGGGCAGAACTGGGGCACCCGCGCCTATTTTCCGCGAGCCGACCGGACGGTCGAGGCAGCCGACGTGCTGGCCGCCTTCATCGCGCAGTTCTACGACGACAAGCCGGTGCCAAGGCAGCTGCTGCTGTCGGACGAGGCGGCAGAGGTTGAGCTGCTGGCCGATGCGCTGTCGTCGAAGGCGGGGCGCAAGGTCGAGATCGCGGTGCCGCAGCGTGGCGACAAGCGCGAGTTGGTGGATCACGCCCGCACCAATGCCCGCGAGGCGCTGGGCCGCAGGCTTGCCGATACCTCCTCGCAGCGCAAGCTGCTGGAAGGTGTGCGGACGGTATTCGGCCTTGACCGGATGCCGAGGCGCATCGAGGTGTACGACAACTCGCACATCCAGGGCACCAATGCGGTCGGCGCGATGATCGTTGCGGGGCCGGAAGGGCTTGCCAAGGCGCACTACCGCAAGTTCAACATCAAGACCGGGATGGACGGCGGCGGCGACGACTTCGCGATGATGCACGAGGTGCTGACGCGGCGCTTTTCACGGCTGGTCAAGGAACATGGCGCGCGGCCGGAACCGCCCGAAGGCGATGCCGCCGGTAGCGGCGACGATGACACATCTGTCGGGATCTGGCCCGACCTGTTGCTGATCGACGGCGGCAAAGGGCAGCTTTCGGCGGTGCTCGATGTGCTGCGCGAACTGGGCGTTGAGAATGTTGCGGTCGCAGGCATTTCCAAGGGGCCGGACCGGGACGCCGGGCGCGAGCAATTCCACGTGGCGGGCAAGGCGCCATTCATGCTCGAACAGCGTGACCCGGTGCTGTATTATGTGCAGCGGTTGCGCGACGAGGCGCACCGGTTTGCCATCGGCACGCACCGGGCCAAGCGGTCGAAGGCCATGGTGGCCAACCCGCTGGACGAGATCGAGGGCATCGGACCGGGGCGGAAGAAGGCGCTGCTCAGGGCGTTCGGATCGGCGCGGGCGGTGAGCAGGGCGTCGGTTGCCGACCTGGAGGCGGTTGAGGGAATCAGCAGAAGTTTGGCAACCTCGATTTACGAGCATTTTCACGAGGGCGGGCAGTGAGCGCCGAGGCGGAGAAGATCAGGCATCCCAACCGGCGCGGCAACGTCGCGACGTGGCTGCCCAACATTCTGACCTATCTGCGCATCGCAGCGGTGCCGGCTGGTGGTGGGCCTGCTGATCTACGGCGGAGAGACCAACCGCTGGATCGCGCTGGGCATCTTCGTGGTGGCCGCCATTACCGACTTCTTCGACGGGTATCTCGCCCGCATCTGGCAGCAGCAGTCGTCGCTGGGGCGCATGCTTGACCCGATCGCCGACAAGCTGCTGATCGCCTCGGTGCTGCTGGCGGTCACGTATACCGGCCAGATCTACAGCTTTCACATCTGGGCGGCGGTGATCATCCTGTGCCGCGAGATACTGGTTTCGGGCTTGCGCGAATTCCTGGCCGAGCTCAGGGTTTCGGTGCCGGTCACGCAGATGGCCAAATGGAAAACCACCATCCAGATGGTGGCCATCGCCTTTCTGATCGTCGGACCGGCGGGCGATGAGGTCATGGAACATACATCGACCGTCGGTCTGGTGTTCCTCTGGATTGCGGCGCTGGCAACGCTCTATACTGGCCTTGATTATTTTCGTGCGGGTGTGAAGCACGTGATCGACGAGGACGAATGAAGGTTCTGTACTTTGCCTGGGTGCGCCAGCGCACCGGAACGGGTGAGGAAACCATCGAGGTTCCCGCCGGCGTAACGACCGTGGGCGAGCTTGCCGCTCATCTGGCCCGTCGCGACGAGGGCTATGCGGCGGCGTTTGAAAACATGAACGTGATCCGCGCTGCGGTGGACCAGGAGCACGTGGACCTTGACCATCCGCTGGCTGGCGCGCGCGAGGTGGCGTTCTTCCCGCCGGTTACGGGCGGGTGATCATCAACATCCTCATCCTGGCTGCCGTGGTCATGACGGCAGCCGTGATGTGGCTGCCCAAGTTGCATCGTTCGGACACCTGGCGGGCAATGATCACGCCGCTGGCGTCGATCATCGGCAGCGGCTTTCTGGTGCTGGGACCGCTGCTCGATGCATCCTATGGAAAGTACGCGCCGCTGGTGATGGCCGGGTTGTGCCTTGGCGCCTACGCGCTGGGGAGCGCGGTGCGCTACAACATATCCACCAATCATCACCGCACCGGCAAGCTGGGCCTGGTCGCAAACCGGATGGATACGGCAGCCTCGTGGACGCTTGGCTTCGCCTATATCGTCTCAGTCGCCTATTATCTCAACCTCTTCGGGGCTTTCGGTCTCAGCCTGACGCCGCTCGACAACAGGCTGGATGCCCAGTTGCTCACCAGCGCCGTATTCCTGCTCATTCTCTACGTCGGCTGGACGCGCGGCTTTTCCTCGCTAGAGCTGATGGAGTACCTGTCGGTGTCGGTGAAGCTGGCGATCATCGCCGGCCTGCTCGTCGGCATGGCCGGCTTCTTCACGGACAAGTGGCAGTCGGGCGGGCTGATCTTCAATGCTGCCACGCAGACAGGCTGGCAGGGGGTGATGCTGGCGCTGGGCCTGATCGTCACGGTGCAGGGCTTCGAGACCTCGCGCTACCTGGGCGCCACCTATGATGCCGAGACGCGCATCACCTCGATGAAGTGGGCGCAATGGCTCTCGAGCCTCATCTACATGATCTATATCCTGCTGATGGCCTACGTGTTCGAGCGTGGCCAGCTGGAGCTTACCGAAACTGCCATCGTCGACATGATGAAGGTGGTAGCACCGATCTTGCCGGTCCTGCTGGTCGGGGCGGCGCTTGCGGCGCAATTTTCTGCCGCCGTCGCTGATACCAGCGGGTCTGGTGGACTGTTCCACGAACTCAGCGGCGGACGCATCAGCGAGCGATTGGCTTATGCCGGGCTGTGCGGCATTGGTCTGCTCATCACATGGACGGCGGACGTGTTCCAGATCATTGCCTATGCGTCGAAGGCTTTCGCGGCCTATTACGCTATCCAGTCGGCCATCGCCGCGGTCATGGCGTGGCAGCGCGATGAGCGGGTTCGTTCGGTCTTCTTTGCCATGCTTTGCCTCGGCGCCGGAGCAGCGGTCTTCCTTGGCAAGGCCGTGGAAGGCAGCGGTTAGCCCGCAGGGCTCCCCTTGCCGTTCAGTGATCATCCGCCTCGGCGAAACGGCCCCCGGTCAGCAGTTGTTCTGCCAGAATCTCGTCACGGCCATAGATGTCGCGGCGGAAGTGGACGTTGCCGTCCTTGTTGGCGAAAGCCGTGATATAGCTGATGTAAACGGGGACCTTCCGCTTCAGCTTGACGATGCGCTGCTCTCCGGAGTTCACCTGCTGGTCGATGCGGTCGCGGGTCCAGCCCTGGTCCTTGAGGATCACCTCGGCCAGGGTCAACGGGTCCTGCACGCGGATACAGCCGTGTGAATAGACCCGCAGATCCTTCTCGAACAGGCTCTTGGCCGGAGTGTCGTGGATGTAGACATTGTACTTGTTGGGGAACATGAACTTGATCCGCCCCAGCGCGTTCTTGTCGCCGGTATCCTGCCGCAGCCGGTAGGGCACGCGGCTCATCGCGGCCCAGTTTACCGAGTACGGGTTGACTTCCTTGCCGGCGCTGTCGAGCACCCGGATGCCCTGGCGCTGCAGGTAGCCTGCATCCTGTTTGAGCTTCGGCAGGTATTCCTTGTTTGCAATGGACGACGGCACGTTCCAGTAGGGGTTCATGACAAGGTAGGTCATGTTCTCGGTAAACACGGGCGTCTTGTGATAGGTCTTGCCCACCACAACCCGGGCGGTGTGAACAGTGCGCTCGCCTTGCATGACCTTGAGTTCCTGGTCGGCGAGGTTGACGAACACATAGAAGCCGCCGGGTTCCCGGTCCAGCCAGCGGCGGCGTTCGAGATTGACCTCAAGCTGGCGGATGCGGTCGTCCACGCTCTTGTTCATCTGTTCGAGCGTGGTCGGACCGATGACGCCGTCCTCTGCCAGCCCGTGACGCATCTGGAAATTTTTCACTGCTGCAACGGTCACGTCATCGTAGACTTCGCCGACCGGGCGGTCTGCCGGCTTCAGGTCGCCGACCGTGGTCAACAGTTCGCGCAGTAGCGGCAGTCGCACGTCAGTGCCGCCGGGCTTGAGGACGTCACCGGGCGGGATCGGCTGCCAGCCGCCTGCATCGCGGATGGCGCGGTAGCGTGCAAGCGCCTCGACGAGCCGGTGGTAGCGCTCGTCCTGCGGCATGAGTTTGGCGAGATAGGGTTGGAGATCGTCTGCCTGCTCGGCACCGTCCAGCAGATAAGCAGCACCGTACTCACGCGGCAACTCGATGTCGTTGTTCCTTGTCACTTCGCTGGGGTCCACCCGTCCGCGGGTCAGGTCGCGGGCGAGATCGATGAAGGCGCTGGTGAGCAGCATCTCCAGCTCTGCCAGCGCGCGCGGATGGGTGTCGCCGACCAGGTCGCGGATGGCGTCAACCCGGTACTTGAACTCGCGCAGGCCGTGGTTCTCGATATTCTCGAGAAATGTCAGCAGCACCTTGCCCTTGCCCTTCAGGCCATCGTCGCGCACCCAGATCGGCTTGAACGATCGGTCCGCATAATAGGTGAAGACCTGGATAAGCCGTTCGTCGTCCTCGATCGATCCGACATTGCTTTCGCCGTTGAGGATGATCTGCTCGATCTGCTGGCCAACGGCCACGTTGCTGCCGGCTGCAAGCGCACGGCTTGTCACGCCCGGCGTCAGCAGAAGCAGCGCCAGGCAAAGGAATGGTGCAAGCACAAAACGGACGGCAGGCATGAACAGTTCTCCATGACGATCATCCCCCGGATGCGTTGCATGATAGCGTGACGCGGGCCGCGATGGAACGGGCAACAAAAAGGGCGCAGTCACCCTCGAGTGATTGCGCCCCGGAGCTCACGCATTGCGATGGTCGGTTACTCCGCTGCGGCGGCCTTGGGCTGAACGGCGTTCATGTAGTCGTTCATCAAGGTGGTGGTGATGTTGCCGACGGTGAACCTGTACGGCCCGATCTCGGAGACCGGCGTCACCTCCGCGGCGGTGCCGACGATGAAGCATTCCTCAAAGGTCGCCATTTCCTCCGGCATGATGGCGCGCTCGTTGATCTTGATCTGGCGGTCGTGGGCAAGACCCATCACGGTCTGGCGGGTAATGCCGTTGAGGAAGCAGTCCGGCGTCGGCGTGTGCAGTTCGCCGTCCTTGACGAAGAACACGTTGGCGCCGGTCGCCTCGGCCACCTGGCCGCGATAGTCCAGCATCAGCGCATCTGCATAGCCGGCGCGCTCGGCGGCGTGCTTGGACAGGGTGCAGATCATGTAAAGGCCCGCAGCCTTGGCTTCCGACGGCGCAGTGGCGGGGTCGGGGCGGCGCCACTTCGCCATGTCGAGGCGGATGCCCTTGAGGCGCTGTTCGGCGTCGAAATAGCTCGGCCATTCCCAGATGGCGACGGCGACGTTGATGCGGGTTGTCTGCGCCGACACGCCCATCATCTCCGAGCCGCGCCAGGCGACGGGCCGCACATAGGCGTCCTTCAGGCCCTGGCGATGCAGCAGCTCGATGCAGGCATTGTCGATTTCCTCCACCGTGTAGGGGATTTTCATGTCGAGTATCTCGGCGGAGCGGAACAGCCGCTCGGTGTGCTCGCGCAGCTTGAAGATGCGGCCGCCATAGGCACGCTCGCCTTCGAATACCGAGGAGGCGTAGTGCAAGGCGTGGCTCAGTACGTGGAGCTGGGCATCGGACCAGGGAATGAACTGGCCGTTCATCCAGATTTCGCCGGGACGATCGTCAAACGGGGCTGCGGCTGCCATGGCAGGCTCCTGTGGTACCGGCCGGCAGGGTACACCCGCGCAAGTCCGGGAATGGCTCTCGACAAACACAAAAACGCATGAAATGCGGACAATCCCACTACCAATCGCCGGAAAATATGTCAATATAGCTGACATAAACTGTGATCGGCGGCGATCATGAGGAGGGGCCTTCGATGGCCAGTGACGCAGCACAACAGACCGCGCAGGTTCAGCGTGCGCTCAGCGATGAAGACATTATCGAACTGATCGAACTGCTGTACTTCGGCTACCGGGATTTCACCTCGGATCCCGACGCACTGCTGTCGCAATACGGGTTCGGCAGGGCCCACCATCGTGTGGTGCACTTCGTCGGACGCAATCCGGGCATCTCGGTGGCGGAACTGCTGGTGGTGCTCAAGATCACCAAGCAGAGCCTGGCGAGGGTGCTGCGCGAGCTGGTGGAGCGCGGCTTCATCGAGCAGCGCACCGGCGATGCCGACCGCCGCAAGCGGCTTCTGTATCTCAGCGATGAGGGCCGGGCCTTGCATCTGCGGCTGATGGCGCCGCAGATGGCGCGGGTGCGCGATGCCATCGCCCATGCCGGCGCCGACTCCGGTCCGGTGATGCAGCAGCTTCTTTACGGACTGATCAACCAGCATGAGCGCGGCGAGGTCGAGCGGATCGTCGGATCATGAGCGCATCGCCGGACACATACCCGCACGTGCTGATCGTCGATGACGACCGGCGGCTGCGCGAGTTGCTGAGCTCCTTCCTGTCGTCGAGCGAGTACCGGGTGTCGGCGGTGGATGGCGCGGCAGAAGCGCGCCGGCGGCTGTCGGGAATGGCGTTCGACCTGATCGTGCTGGACGTGATGATGCCCGGTGAAAGCGGGCTGGAGTTTGCCCGCAGCCTGCGCGAAGCGGGCAACGACGTTCCCATCCTGATGCTGTCGGCGCTGTCGGATATCGAGGACCGGATCAGTGGTCTGTCGGCAGGCGTGGACGACTATCTCGCCAAGCCGTTCGAGCCGCGCGAATTGCTGCTGAGGGTGCAGGCCATCCTGAAGCGGCATGCAGCCGTGCAGCCGGCCAGCGGGCAGGTGAATGAAGTCAGCTTCGGACCGTTCACCTTCAACCTGGTGCGCGGCGAACTGCGCCGCGACGGCGAACTGGTGCACCTTACCACCCGTGAGCGGGAAATCCTGCGGGTGCTGGCGCAGCGGCCCGGTCAGCCGGTCGACAGGTCGGAAATCATAGAACCGTCACAAGAAGAGTCCAACAGGGCAGTAGACGTGCAGATCAACCGGTTGCGCCGCAAGATCGAGGAACAACCCGCCATGCCGGTTTATCTGCAAACCGTGCGCGGTCATGGTTATACTCTGCACATTGATCCGTGACCCGTGAAGCCAGCCCGCGGCCCTCGCGCCGGGGCATGATAGGTGCCCATGACGGCCATATCGAACAGGGAAGACACGCCGCAGGACCAGCGAACGCTGTGGTGGCATTTCAACCGGTTGCTGGAGCGCTACCTGCCGGAGCGGCTTTATGCCCGTTCGCTGATCATTGTCATCGCGCCGATGCTGCTGCTGCAGGGGCTGATGACGTGGGTGTTCGTCGACCGGCACTACGAGACCGTCACCCAGTCGCTGTCGCGCTCGTTTGTGCGTGACGTGGCGCTGGTAATGACGACCTGGGAGGAAAGCCCGCATACCGAGGCTGACCTGCAGCGCGTCCTGACCATGGCCAACGATGACCTGGCGCTGGGGCTCACCGTCGAGCGCGATGCTGACCTGCCGCCGCCCAACAGCAAGCCGTTCCTGTCCTCCCTGCATCCCAAATTGATGCGTTACATCGCCAACGATGTCGGCCTGCCGCACTGGGTCGATACGGTCGGCCAGACCGGCTACGTGGACGTGCGCATAAAAACCCCGGATGGGTTCGTGTTCCGGTTCCTGTCGGATCTCGACCGGGCGCACGCGTCCACCAGGTTCATCTTCATCGCCTGGATGATCGGCGGCTCGATCATCCTGTTGCTGATAGCGGTCATTTTCCTGCGCAACCAGATCAAACCCATCGTAAAGCTTGCCGAGGCGGCGCAAAGTTTCGGCATGGGCCGCGACGTGCCCGACTTCCGGCCCGGCGGCGCGGCAGAGGTGCAGGCGGCGGCGCAGGCGTTCATAAAGATGAAGCGGCGCATTGAGCGGCATGTCGAGCAGCGCACGGCGATGCTGGCGGGCGTCAGCCACGACCTGCGCACCATCCTGACCCGGTTCAAGCTTGAGCTCGCACTGCTGGAGCAGAACAGCACGGTCAAGGCCTTGCAGGAAGACGTTGCCCAGATGCAGCGGATGCTGGAAGGCTACATGGCCTTCGTCAAGGGCGCGGAAAGCGAGTTGACCCGGCCAACCGACCTGGTCGCGCTACTGGGCTCGGTGGCGGAGGAGATGAGCCGCTCGGGCCATCCGGTTGCGTTCAACACGCCACGCAAGTTGCTGGTGCCGCTGAAGCCGGATGCCTTCAAGCGCTGCATAGGCAACCTGGCGCAAAATGCCGCCCGGTTTGCCAGCCAGGTGGAGATAACAGCCGTGCATGACGGCAGTTACCTGCGCGTGGTGGTGGATGATGACGGACCGGGCATTCCGGCCGAAAGCTATTCAGAGGTGTTCAAGCCGTTCGTGCGGCTCGACAATGCTCGCAACCAGGACTCGGGCGGCACCGGTCTCGGCCTGGCTATTGCCCGCGACATTGCCCAGAGCCATGGCGGCGACATTACCTTGTCGCCGTCGCTGCTGGGAGGCTTGAGGGCGGAAGTGCGAATACCGACGTGATCGTATGTCAGTGCATTCGCGAGCCATTCGGGCAGGGCGTGTTGACGGCAATCAGCACGATGTCGCCATTCTCGTCAGAGAAGCCCAGCGTGAGCACTTCCGACATGAACGGGCCGATCTGGCGCGGCGGAAAGTTGACGACCGCCGCCACCTGACGGCCCTTCAGATCGGCGGGCGTGTAATGCACGGTGATCTGTGCCGACGACTTCTTCACCCCGATCTCGGGGCCGAAGTCGATCTTCAGCTTGTAGGCGGGCTTCCGGGCCTCGGGAAACGGTTCCACCTCGATAATGGTGCCGATGCGGATATCGACTTTCATGAAGTCGTCGAAGGTGATGGTGCTCATGACTGGTCCGGGTTCGTTGATGCCTTGTCACCGGAGCCGGACGGCGGCGGCGGGGAATTGTCATGCCCCGGCGAGCCGGTTGAGGTCCCGCGCCGGGCGTTCATGAAGCCGCGGGCAAGGCTCGCCAGCGCCGTGGCAAGGGCGGCTGGTGTTTCCATCCGGCTGATCCAGTTGGCGCCGTCGCGCAAGCTGCGGTCCAGCTGGGCCATGGTGCGGGCCATGCCAGGGTCGTCATCATTGGTCCAGGTGCGCAAGGTCTGCACATAGACCCAGGCGAGTCCGGAAGTCTTGATGGCGCCACGCACGCCTGTGTCTTCGATGCCGGCTGCCGACAGGATCCAGTCCTGCGACTGCAGCAACGAGCCGGCCAGCGTCAGGTAACCGGCAGCCGAGGCAGCAGGGGTGGCGACGATGGAGCGGATGGCTGCCTTGTCGGCGTCCATCAGTTCCAGCCGGCGCATGATGATGTCGAACACCCTGTCGTGCGGCGAACCGGTAACCGGCTCAGCGTCCAGCGACTTCAGCATCTTCACATCGAGCTGGCGGCCATAGAGGCGAAGAATGTCAGCCTTGCCGCCAATGTGGCCGGCAAGGTCCGCCAGGCTCATCTCTGCCTCGGCCGCAATGTCGTTGATGCGGATGTCCGCCCAGGCTCGTGTGGCGGCCAGGCGAAGGGCGGCATTGATGATCTCGGTTTCGGCCTGTTGGCGCGCGGCCATGGGTCGGCTCCCGTCATTGGTCGTTATGTGCAGCAAGGCTGCACGGGACTGGTTGCGTGTGGCAAGCCTGCACGGGCGTGAAGGCGAACGCAAGCGTGTCAGCCTGCCAGTTCCCTTGAACGCTTTTCGGCCGCTGCGGTTGCCTTGCGCATGAGAGGTTCAAGACCATCGTTTGCCATCAGCACCTGCAGGGCGGCGTAAGTGGTACCCTTTGGGGACGTGACGTTCTGGCGAAGAGTGCCGGCATCAGTGCCGGTGACCCGCATGAGTTCGCCCGCGCCGGCCACGGTTGCCCGCGCCAGCTTTTCGGCCACGTCATCGGGCAGGCCGAGCGCCTTGCCTGCCTCGGCAAGGCATTCGGCCATGTAGAACACGTAAGCCGGGCCGGAGCCGGAAATGGCGGTGGCGGCGTCGATCAGGCCTTCGTCGTCCACGATCACCACCTCACCGATAGCGGTAAGCAGGGCGGTCGCCAGGCCCGCCTGTGCGTCAGACACGTCATTGCCCGGCGCCATGGCGGTGATGCCACGACCCACCGCAGACGGCGTGTTGGGGATGGTGCGAATGACCGGCACATCGGCGCCGAAGTGGCCTTTCAACGCGGAGATGGTCTTGCCCGCCACCACCGAGACGACCAGCGGCTTCTCCCGCGCCAGCGCGTTGAGCCCGGGCAGAATTTCATCGACCATCTGCGGCTTGATGGCCAGCAGGATGACCTCGATGCCGGTGACCTGGTCGGGTGCGGGGTTGTGGGCGATGCCTTGCTTTTCGATCAGGGCTTGCGTTTCAGGCGGCGGCGCCGGATCGAAGATGACCACCTGGCTACCGGTGACACCGGCCTTGAGCCAGCCTTCCAGCATGGCGGTGCCCATCTTGCCCGCGCCGATGAGCACGAGCTTGCCGTTGAGATTGACTGCATTTGTCATGATGAATGGTCCTCCCGGACAAGAGGCGTTGACTGCAGGAATGTGGCCCGGGAGCAGACTATGCTTCGCCGACCGTTTCAAGAAGACAGGACTGGATAGCCTGTTCGGCGGTCTTGCCGGCCCAGATGACGAACTGGAAGGCCGGGAAATAACGCTCGCAGGCGTCGATCGCGGTCAGCACCAGCGCCTCGCACTGGGCTTCGCTGACCCGCGCCTGACCGGTCAGCAGCAGCGAATTGCGGAACATCAGCGAGCCTTCGCTGCGCCAGATGTCGAAATGGCCGAAATAAAGCTGTTCGTTGATCTGCGCCACCAGCCGGACGATTTCCTCGCGGCGGCCTTCCGGCACCTTCAGGTCGAAGCTGCACGCCAGGTGCAGGCCTTCAAGATAGTCGTTCCAGTTGAGCGCGAGGTGCAGGTCGGTCCATGTGCCGGAGACAACCATGTTGACCTCGTCGTCCGCCGAACGGTCCACCATCCAGTCATGGCGGGAAGCGATCTGCTCCACGGTCTCGAGCGGGTGCAGATCGTTGGTCTTCAGCGCCAATGCGGCCGTCATGACGGTCGTCTCCTGTCAAGCTCGCCACCTGCAGCAAATCTGCGAGACGAATCAAACGTTAACGAGACGTTGCCGGATGAACGCGTGCGCCGCAAGAGTCGGGAGCCCGGCGGCCTGATTCCTCCACATTGCAAGCCTTGGCGAGCGTGCAATCTGGGGAAAGATCACTTTTTGACTGCGGCAGGTTTGCTTGCGGGCTTCTTCTTCGCCTTGGTGGCGGCGGCGGGTGCGGCGGGGCGCTGTTCAAGCGCTTCGAGACGCGCCTCGAGTTCGGCAACGCGGGCGCGCAGCGCCTCGTTCTCGGTGCGTGCCATGGACGCCATGTCGCGCACCACGTCGAATTCCTCGCGCTGCACGATCTGGATATCTGCCAGCACCCGCTCGATTTGGGCGCGCACCAGGTTGTCCACCTCGCGGCGCGCGCCTTGTGCGGCGCCGGCGGCGTTGGTCATCACCTTGGCGAGTTCGTCGAAGAAGCGGGAAGAGGGGCTGGTCATGACGTGTCTCTGATCGTGACGGCTGTTGGAATGAACGGTTCGATGCTTTAGGTAGGGCGCTCGCAAAGGATGCGCAAGCCTTGCACACCTGATTCTGGCCGAGGGGACAATTCGCCCTACCATGCCGACATTGTTCGCCCTGCCTTTCCCGGTCATTGATCCGGTCGCCTTCTCGCTCGGACCCGTGGTGGTGCGCTGGTACGCGCTGGCCTATGTGTTCGGGCTGCTGCTGGCGATCTGGTACGCCAAGCGGCTGGTGACCAACGAAGCCTTGTGGCCCGGCGCCAGGGCGCACACCACGCCGGCGCAACTCGACGACTTGCTGTTGTGGTGCACGCTGGGGGTGCTGCTGGGCGGCAGGCTGGGTTACGTGCTGTTCTACAACCCGGTTTATTTTGCCCAGAACCCCGGTGAAATCCTGCAATTGTGGAACGGCGGCATGTCGTTTCACGGCGGTTTCCTGGGGGTGGTGGTGGCCTGCCTTTTTTATGGCCGCAAGCACGGCATCAGGCTCGACCAGCTGTTGGATCTGGGTGCTGCGTCAGTCCCCATCGGGCTGTTCCTTGGCCGTATTGCCAACTTCATCAATGCCGAGCTTTACGGCAAGGTCACGGACGTGCCGTGGGCGATGGTGTTTCCCGGCGGCGGACCCGACCCGCGCCACCCGAGCCAGCTCTATGAAGCGTTTCTGGAAGGCATCGTGCTGTTCCTCGCCGTGCGGTTCGCCACGCACGGGCTGAAGTGCCTGCCTCGGCCGGGCTTCGCCTCGGGGGTGTTTGCCTGCGGCTATGCCATTTCCCGCATCCTGGTGGAATTCGCCCGTGAACCGGACGCCCATATCGGCTATCTCACCGGGGGCTGGGTGACCATGGGCATGGTATTGTCAGTGCCGCTGCTGATGGTGGGTGTCTGGCTGATCTGGCGGGCAGGGAGGAGCAATGGCAAAGCCGAAACCTGAAGGCGCAAGGCGCACCTCTGCGTTGGGTGAACTGATGGCCGGGATGATCGCGGCGGACGGGCCGATGCCGGTGGACCGTTTCTTCGCGCTGGCGCTGGGCCATCCGCAGCACGGGTATTACATGGGCCGCGACCCGTTTGGCCGGTCGGGCGACTTCATCACCGCGCCGGAAGTCTCGCAGATGTTTGGCGAACTGATCGGCATCTGGTGTGCGGCGGGCTGGCAGATGATGGATGCGCCGGCCGAATGGAACCTGATCGAACTGGGACCGGGGCGCGGCACACTGATGGCGGATGCATTGCGCGCCTGCTCGGTCATGCCGGGCCTGCGTGACGGATTGACGGTGCACCTGGTGGAGATGTCGCCGGAGCTGCGAAAGGTGCAGGGTGAAACACTGCAGCGGGCCGGCGTGGAGCCGGTCTGGCATGACCGGCTGGAGGACGTGCCGGACGCGCCGTCGCTGATCATCGCCAACGAGTTCTTCGATGCGCTGCCGGTCCAGCAGATCCAGAAGCAGGCCGGGCGCTGGCATGAGCGGGTAGTGGGCCTCGATGCGGACGGCGCGCTGGCGTTCGGGCTGGCGGCAGACCCGGTGCCTGAGGCGCTGGTGCCGGGCTGGGCGGCGGGCGCAGACGAGGGTGCGATTGCCGAGCTGTCGCCGGCGCGCGAGGCGGTGGCGCGCGAAATCAGCCGGCGGATAACCGCACACATGGGGGCGGCGCTGATCATCGACTACGGTCACGTGCGCTCCGGCGTGGGCGATACGCTGCAGGCCATCACGAAGCATCAGTTCGCCGATGTGCTTTCCCGGCCCGGCGAGGCGGACATTACCTCCCACGTGGATTTCGAGACGCTTGCGGCAGCAATTACGGCAGGCGGCGCGAAGGCCTATGGCCCGGTCACGCAGGGCGAGTTCCTGACCAGGATGGGCCTGCGCGAGCGCGAGGACATGTTGCGCAAGCGCGCCGATGCCCGCGCCCGCATCCGGCTTTCCAGGGGCGCGCAGCGGCTGGTGGCCGGCAACCAGATGGGCCAGCTCTTCAAGGTGCTGGCGGTGACGCATCCGGACATGCCCAAGCCCGCACCGTTCAACATCGAGCCGGAGAAGCGGGCATGATCAAGGCGTCCTCGCTGTCCGCCATCAAGGGCATTGGCCACGGCTTCTTTACCCGCGGGGGCGGGTTTTCGACGGGGATATACGCCTCGCTCAACACCGGTCTTGGCTCGCACGATGACCGCGAGACGGTGAAGCGCAACCGGGCCAAGATCTGTGGTGAGCTTGGCGTTGCAACGCTGGTCACGCCGTACCAGGTGCATTCGCCTGATGCGGTGATCGTCACTACGCCGTGGGATCATGACGAACCGGATAGCGTGCCGCGCGCCGATGCCGTGGTGACGGACCGGGCAGGCTTCGCCATTGCGGTCAATACGGCGGACTGCACGCCGATCCTGTTCGCCTCAGGCAATGGCAAGGTGGTGGGGGCAGCCCACGCCGGCTGGAAGGGGGCCATTGGCGGGGTGCTGGCCTCAACCGTTGAACGCATGCGCGAGCTTGGCGCAACGAACATCCATGCTGCCATTGGCCCGACCATCAGCCAGGCGAACTACGAGGTGGGGCCGGAGTTCCAGGAACAGTTCGTGGCGCGTGACGCCGCCAATGCGCGGTTCTTCGTGCCGTCCGTGAAACCGGCTCATTTCATGTTCGACCTGCCGGCTTTCGTGCGCACCCAGCTTGAGGCGCTGAACCTCGCCTCCCTCGAGGACCTTGCGCTTTGCACCTATGCCGACGAGCAACGATTTTTCAGCTACCGGCGCACCACTCACCGCGCAGAACCCGATTACGGCCGGCAGCTTTCGGCCATTTGCATCAAGCCCTGAGGAGACACGGCACCATGGCACTGCATTTCGAACTGAAGGAATACAAGGCGCGGCAGAAGAAGGTCATCAAGGAGCTGGAGGCGCGCGGCCTTGATGGCATCCTGATGTTCCAGCAAGAGTCGATGTATTACCTTACCGGCTACGACACGTTCGGCTTCTGCTTCTTCCAGTGCCTCTATCTGGGTTGCGACGGCAAGCTGGCGCTGCTGACCCGTTCGGCGGACCTGCGCCAGGCGCAGCATACCTCGATGATCGACGATATCCGCATCTGGACCGACGAAGCCGGTGCCAAACCCGCCGCCCAGTTGAAGGACATGCTCGCGAGCCTCGGCGCCAGGGGCAGGAAACTGGGCATCGAGAACGAGGCTTACGGGCTTGTGCATTCCAACGGCCTTGCAGTTGACGCCGAGATGAAGGGCTTCGTGAAGCTCGAGGATGCCTCGCGGCTGGTGGATGCCATTCGCGCGGTAAAGACGGAAGCCGAGCTCAAGTACGTGCGCAAGGCCGGCAAGCTGGGCGATGCGGCGCTGAAGGCGGCCATCGAGGCAACCCGTGCCGGCGCTGACGAGGGCGACATTCTTGCCGCCCAGCACAATGCGATCTTTTCCGGAGGCGGCGACTATCCGGCCAACGAGTTCATCATCGGCTCGGGCAAGGACGCGCTGCTGTGCCGGTACAAGTCGGGCCGGCGCAAGCTGTCAAAGCGGGACCAGCTGACGCTGGAGTTTGCCGGGGTCTACCGGCATTACCACGCGGCGTACATGCGCACGTTCATCGTTGGCGAACCGAAGAAGCAGCATGTGGCAATGCACGATGCGGCCGTCGCCGCGCTGAAGGCCTGCGAGGCGCAGCTGCGGCCCGGCAAGACGGCAGGCGACGTGTTCGACGCCCATGCCCGCACCGTGGACGAGCACGGGTTGAAGCATGCGCGCCTCAATGCCTGCGGCTATTCGCTGGGCGCCAAGTTCACGCCGAGCTGGATGGACACGCCGATGTTCTATCACGGCAACCCGTTCAGGATTTTGCCCAACATGGTGTTCTTCGCGCACATGATCCTGATGGATTCCACCACTGGCAACGCCATGACGCTGGCGCGCACCTATATCACCACCAAGGGTGATCCGGAGCCGGTATCGAAGTATCCGCTGAAGCTGATTTGCCGATAGGAGACGGGCATGGCCTACACGGTTAGACCGCTTGAACCGTCAGACAAGCCGCGCTGGCGCGAACTGTTCGACGGCTACCTCAAGTTCTACAAGACCGAGCTGTCCGATCAGCAGATCGAACTGACGTTCGATCGTTTGATGGGCGATTTCGAGTGGGACCCGAAGGGGCTTGTCGCGGTGAACGGGGAAGGCCGCATAGACGGCATCACCCATTACGTGTTCCACCGATCCACCTGGTCGCCGACGGTCTATTGCTACCTGGAAGACCTGTTCGTGGATCCGGCGGTGCGGGGCGGCGGGGTGGGGAGGGCGCTGATCATGGCGGTGTATGACCGCGCCGATGAAAAGGGCGCCACGCGCACTTACTGGGCGACCCAGGAATTCAACTATCCCGGCCGCACGCTGTACGACAAGGTGGCGGTCAAGTCTGCGTTCATCCAGTATCGCCGGCCGGTCTGACGGCAATTGGCAGGCTTGCGGCGCAACCGCACCTTGGGGCACATTGCGGGGCTGACGGCGGGCACAGGCGGGCAAGGCTCTTGAGACCGGCATTTCATACCATTCAGCTCAACTGGACCGACGCCTGCTGGCGGCAGGCGTTGCGGGCAGCTGCGGGCGCGCTGCTGCTGGCGGCTGCCGTGGTGCTGTCGGCCTGTGCCGGTAGCGGCGATTCAGGCGTTTCGAACTTTGGCAAGTCTGGCCTCAGCGGCGGCGGCACATCGGGCAAGATCCCGCCGCCCATCGCGCTGATTGCCATGAACGGGCTGCCACAGGACAAGGCCGGCATCCTCGCCGATGCCCTGGCGGAGGAAGCCGGCAGCCGCGACATTGCCATCGTTCAGGGCAACTTCTCCGATGGTTACCAGCTCGCCGGAACGTTCGAGCCGGTGCAGGAGGGCGGCGGCACACGCGTCGTCTACCGCTGGACGCTGACCGGCAATACCGGCGGCGTGCTGCATACCATCGATGGTCAAGAGCTGGTGCCGGCGACGGGTGGTGACCCATGGGCCGGCATCGACGCGGTGGTGATCAGGCGCATTGCCTCGCTGACGGCAGAGAACCTGGCCACGCGCCTGGCGCAGCTTGGTTTCCGGGTTCGGCAGGCCGGCATTCTGCCTCCCGTTCACACTTTTGCCCGGGCGGGCCCGAACGCCGAGAAGGAATACGACCTGGAGACCTTCTACGGTCCGGGTTCGCCGCTGGCGACCGCCTCCATCACGCCTGACGAGCTTTACTCGCTGACGCCGGAAGAACTGGACCGGCGGATAACTGCGGCGGCACAGACGGCTGCCGCCGAGCGGCTCAACAGTGCAGGCGGCTCGTCGCTTGCGGCGCTGATGGGCGAGGATGAGGAGGCAGGCGGAACTCCGGACGAGGCCGTGGCGGACCTGCCCACCGCAAAGCCCGCACCGGACCCCAGGACGGAAGTTGCCGAAAAGGCGGATGCCGCGGCAGAGTCTGAGGGCGGCGGCCAGTTGCAGATCGATCAGGTGGCGCTGGTCGGGGTGTCCGGCTCGCCCGGGCGGGGCAATGACGAACTGTACAAGGCCATGCGCAAGGTGCTGCGGCTGGCGGGCTGGCCGGTGACCGGAAAGGCCGGCAAGACGGCGCTGGCCATAACCGGGCAGGTAGAGATCGGCGAAGCAAAGGGCGGCGTTCAGCAGGTCAGCCTGGCATGGGCGGTCAAGCTGCCCGATGGCAAGGTTCTGGGCACGGTGCGTCAGCAGAACGACGTGCCTGCAGGCTCGCTGAACGAGGGGTGGGGCCAGACGGCGGGCTTTGCCGCGGAAGCCGCTGCGGAGGGCATTTTTGCCCTTGTCGACCAGGTGCGCGGCACGTCTGCGGTGCGCTGAGCGCCATTTCCGGCAATCCACTGGTGCATATCGTCCGCCTGGCTGTGGACGTGCGGCAATAGATGGTTGGCAAGCCCGCGCCTTGGGTTGTAAGACACCTGTCATGAGGCTGGTTGTCCGGACACAGCTTTGTGGCTGTTGGGGGTCCGGCTTGGCAGGGCGAAGTCAGAGATGAAACTTGTTTCGGGCAATTCCAACCGGCCGCTGGCGGAAGCCATTGCAGCTTACCTCAATGTTCCTATGACGAAATGCTCGGTCAGGCGCTTCGCCGACATGGAAGTTTTCGTCGAGATCCAGGAGAACGTGCGAGGCGAGGACGTGTTCGTGGTGCAGTCCACCTCGTTCCCCACCAACGACCACCTTATGGAGCTGCTGATCATCATCGACGCGCTGCGCCGCGCGTCGGCCCGCCGCGTTACTGCGGTGATCCCGTACTTCGGCTATGCCCGCCAGGACCGCAAGCCCGGTCCGCGCACGCCGATCTCGGCCAAGCTTGTCGCCAACATGATCGAGCGTGCCGGCGCCGACCGCGTTCTCACCATCGACCTGCACGCCGGCCAGATTCAGGGCTTCTTCGATATCCCCACCGACAACCTGTACGCTGCACCCGTCATGGTGCGCGACATCAAGGACAACAAGGACCGCTTCGACGGCTCTGAGGTGTGCGTGGTGTCGCCGGACGTGGGCGGCGTGGTGCGGGCGCGCGCGCTGGCCAAGCGCATCGGGGCACCGCTGGCCATCGTCGACAAGCGGCGTGAGCGGGCAGGCGTTTCCGAGGTAATGAACATCATCGGCGAGGTTGAGGGCATGTCGTGCATCCTTGTCGATGACATCGTCGATTCTGGCGGTACGCTGTGCAACGCGGCCGAAGCGCTGCTGGACGCGGGTGCTGCGGACGTGTCGGCCTACATCACCCACGGCGTGCTGTCGGGGGGCGCGGTCGCCCGCATCACCGCGTCCAAGCTCAAGCAGCTGGTGCTCACCGACTCGATCCAGGCGACTGAGGCAGTGCGGGTGTCGCGCAATATCCGGGTGATCTCGATGGCCAACCTGATCGGCGAGGCCATTCGGCGCACCGCGCTGGAAGAGTCCGTCTCCAGCCTGTTCGACGATTGATCATCTCCCGGCACCCGTGATGACAAGGCTGATCCATCGCGAAACAATCCCGGCCCGCGCACCGTGGTCCCGGGTGATCCGGACCGGCGAGGCCCTGCGGATTATCGATACGCATGGCCAGCAGGCGGTCGACTTCCTGTGCTACAACGCCACCGACCCGGCCGAGCGCTATCATTCACCGAACACGTTGAAAGCTGCCGGCACCATCCTGCTGACGACGGGCCACACGCTCTATTCCGACAAGGCGCGGGCGCTGTTCACCATCGAGGAAGACACGTTCGGTGGGCACGATACCATCGGCGGCTGCTGCTCGAAGCCGTCCAACGAAATGCTCTATGGCGTGGCCAACGAAGGCTGCCGCGAGAACTTTCTCGCCGCACTGGCGCAGCACGGTCTGGGTTGGAAGGATGTAGTGCCCAACATCAACTGGTTCATGACGGTGCCGGTGAGTGCGGCAGGCGATGCGGCCATCGCACTCGGTTCGTCGAAGCCGGGGGACTATGTGACGCTTCGTGCGCAGATGGACATGCTGGCGGTCATTTCAAACTGCCCGCAGGTGCTCAATCCGTGCAACAACTTCAACCCCACCGAAATCGGGGTTGAGGTGCTGGGCGCCTGACAATTCGCTGATTGATGAACGAAAAACCCCGGATGCTGACGTCAGCACCCGGGGGTTCAGGTCAATCAGGGAGGTTGTCACTCACTCACGCGGCAATCAACCGGCGCGCCGTAGCGTCTTCATTGTCACTGGTAGCAAGCGATGAAGTCAGGAGTGTCGAGCGTGGCGCCCTGGCGGTCGACCGTGAGCATGTCGCCGGAGAACGAGTAGCTGGTGCCGATCATGAACGTATGATCGTCAAGGTCGAACAAATTGTTTGCAGCTCCAACTGTTCTGCCGCCATGGCAATTGTCGCGGAATGTGCCGCGATAGCCCACCCACAGCGGCGTCGATCCCATCAGCGGCAGCTCTACCATCATGTCATAGCGGGCCTTGACGATGAAGGCGTCCACGTCGCCGAAGGCCGGGTTCAAGTAGTCCATGTTGATGTAGGTGCTTTCGACCTGCAGGCGGCTGTCGGCAGTCGGGAAGTAGCGCAGCACGCCGCGGGCGAAGAATCCGTCGTCAAGGCCTACGCCAACATTGTTGGTTTCAACGTAACCGGCCTGCCCGTACAGAGTGAAGTTGTTCAGGTAGAACTGAAATTCGCCGCCGGCGAACAGGTTGTCCTGAGTTGAGGCGCCGAAAGGCAGGCGCATGTTATTGCCGCCTACGCCACCGAACGCGCCGATCAGGAACGTTGAAGGATCGCGATGGCTGACGTGCGCGGCGAACTGGTAGGAGTAACGCGGCCCGTTTACGTCATTCGAAGCGGGGCTCTCGATGGCGTATTCGTTGTACTCGTACTTGAAGTCGTTCTGGATAGACAGCGTGTTGCCAACGGGGAAGCTCAGCCGCCCTTCGCCACCGCTGGCGAAAACAATATCGTCGCCCACGCCATCATCAATGAACTGGACGCCCATCCACTTGTCTGCCACGCCGGACACGATCAGCCCGATCTCGCGGTCCATGTCGGCGGCGCTTGCTGCGCCAGCCGAAGCCATCAAAACCGCGGTTGCGGCAAGAATTATCTTTTTCATGTCGATTTCCCTCTGAATCTCATTGAGGGGCACTTTAGTCCGATAACGGACGGAATCCAATGCGCCATCAGCCCGGGTCCGCAGAAACTTGCTTACTGTTGCCCAATGGCCACAGTGGCTGCGGCAACGCACAACGAGGCGTCCAACCAATGAAAAACCCCGGATGCTGCAGTCAGCACCCGGGGTTCAGGTCAATCAGGGAGGTTTTCACTCACTCACAGAGCACGGCTGTTCCACTGCTCAAGCGTCATCATCTGTGCGCCAATGAGGTTGTAGCGGACGGCGTAGAAGCCGTTTGAGTCTACCACGAGCGCTTCCGGGTGCGTCTCGACAAGGTCCTGCGCCATCACGCCGACCCAGGTGGTGACCGGGTCAAACTTGTACTTCCAGCTGTAAATTTTGTTGCCAGCCCCATCAGTGCCAAGAGCCACAATGTCGGTCTTCAGGCGACGGTCAGATATGCCTGCAGTCTGGTCATAACAAGCTACGAAGTCCGGCGTGTCGAGGGTCGCGCCCTGGCGGTCGACGGTGAGCATGTCGCCCGAGAACGAATAGCTGGTGCCGATCATGAAAGTATGGTCGTCGAGGTCACGTAAGGCGTTTCCTCCCGCCAAGCAATTGTCGCGGAAGGTGCCGCGATAGCCCACCCACAGCGGAGTAGAGCCCATCAGCGGCAGGTCCACCGTCATGTCGTAACGGGCCTTGACGATGAAGGCGTCCATATCTGCGCCGCCGGATACATAATCCATGTTGATGTAGGTGCCTTCGACCTGCAGGCGGCTGTCGGCGGTCGGGAAGTAGCGCAGCACGCCGCGGGCAAAGAAGCCGTCATCGAGCCCAGCAAGCGAGTTGTTCGTCTCAACGTACCCGGCCTGACCATAGAGGGTGAAGTTGTTGACGTAGAACTGGAATTCACCACCGGCAAACAGGTTGTCTTGCGTGAACGCGCCAGCAGGAATTCCAATATTCGCGCCACCGACGCCGCCGAATGCGCCGATCAGGAACGTCGAGGGATCACGATGGCTTACGTGCGCAGCGAACTGGTAGGAATAGCGAGGGCCATCGACGTCATTCGAAGCGGGACTCTCGATGGCGTTTTCGTTGTACTCGTACTTGAAGTCGTTCTGGATCGACAGCGTGTTGCCGACGGGGAAGCTCAGCCGCCCTTCGCCGCCACTGGCAAAGAGCACGTCGTCATTGGTGCCGTCATCAATGAACTGGACGCCCATCCACTTGTCTGCCACGCCGGACACGATCAGCCCGATCTCGCGGTCCATGTCCGCAGCTGATGCTGCGCCAGCGGAAGCCATGAGTGCTGCCGTTGCAGCCAGAATTACCTTTTTCATCTCGAAATCCCTGCATATTTCAAATGAACGTGGACAGAGCAAAGCACAGATGAGCCTCTGATGCAGCCGATTCTATCGCCGTTACGGCATTTTTCCGGCAACTGTGGCTTTGCAGCAACAGTTTGCCGCCGGGACCCTGCGGCGAGCAATGCATTGCACCTGCTGGCTGCTTTCTGTATAAGCCCGCCATCCGGATACCGGGCTCGTTCACCCCTGGAGGAGACCCCGGCCGGTCAGAACCGGCACTGATCCAACGATTTCAGTGCTTTACATATACAATTGTGAAGACAGCAGGAGACCTGACGATGTCGCAGACCGTCAATATCAATGCTGCCTCGCGCGACCGGGCCGGCAAGGGGGCCGCCCGGGCCATTCGTCGCGAAGGCCGCGTCCCGGGAGTGATCTACGGAGACAAGAAAGACCCCCAACTGGTTTCGCTCGATTACCGCGAGCTGATGAAGCATGTGCAGACCGGCCGCTTCCTCTCGACGCTGGTGGACATCGACGTTGACGGCTCCAAGGTCCGCGCCATTGCGCGTGATGTGCAGTTCGACCCGGTTCGCGATTTCATCATTCACGTCGATTTCCTGCGCCTGGGCAAGGACTCGAAGATCGCCGTGGAAGTGCCGGTGCACTTCACCAATGAAGAGATCTCCAAGGGCATCAAGCGTGGTGGCGTTCTCAACGTCGTCCGGCACGCGGTGGAAGTGCTGTGCCCGGTTGACGAGATTCCCGAACAGTTCGAGATCGATCTGACCGGGTGGGACGTTGGCGAAAGCATTCACGCCTCGGCGCTCAACCTGCCAGCAGGCATCAGCTTCACCATCACCGACCGCGACTTCACCATCGCCACCATCGCCTCGCCGTCGGGCGGCATTCAGGAAGAGGATGAGGCTGGCGAGGAAGAAGAAGCCGAGAGCTGATCCCGGCATCCCCCGGCTGACCTGGTTTGCCGGGGGCTCCAAACGAGGCTCACATGCTGATCATCGCAGGCCTTGGAAATCCCGGCGCGAAATACGCCGGCAACCGGCACAATATCGGTTTCATGGCGGTGGACGAAATCGTTCGCCGCCATGGCTTTTCGCCGTGGCGCAAGAAGTTCCAGGCTGAAGTGTCCGAGGGGCTGCTGGGCGGTGAGAGCGTGTTGCTGATGAAGCCGCAGACCTACATGAACGAGTCCGGCCGCGCTGTCGGCGAGGCGATGCGCTTTTACAGTCTCGGCGCGCAGGACATCGTTGTGCTGTACGACGAGCTTGACCTGGCACCCGGCAAGGTGCGGGTAAAGACCGGCGGCGGCGCGGGCGGGCACAATGGCATCAGGTCCATCGACGCCCATTGCGGCAAGGACTATCGCCGCGTGCGGCTGGGCATCGGCCATCCCGGCTCGAAGGACCGGGTGACGGGGTACGTGCTGGGCGATTTCGCCAAGGCGGATGCCGAGTGGCTCGATCCGCTGATCGAGGCGGTGGGCTCAAATGCGGACCTGCTGGCGAAGGGGGACGATGCCGGGTTCATGAACAAGGTGGCGCTGGCGATGGGTTCGATGTCGCCGGAGCTGGAAAAATCGGCGAAACCTGCCGCAAGGAAACACAGCCACATCCACCAGGCCAGGACGGCGGCGAAGAAGCCGCCGATGGCCAAGTCAGGGCCGATGGCGGACCTGTTGAGAAAAATCCTCGGCAACAAGGACGAGAGCTAGATGGGTTTCAAGTGCGGTATCGTGGGCCTGCCCAATGTCGGCAAGTCGACCCTGTTCAATGCGTTGACGCAGACGGCGGCGGCGCAGGCGGCCAATTATCCGTTTTGCACCATCGAGCCGAATGTCGGCGACGTGGCGGTGCCGGACGAGCGGCTGGACAAGCTCGCCGCCATTGCAAAGTCGGCGCAGATCATCCCGACCCGGCTTACCTTCGTGGACATTGCCGGCCTGGTGAAGGGCGCGTCGAAGGGCGAGGGGTTGGGCAACCAGTTCCTGGCGAACATTCGCGAGGTGGACGCCATTGCCCACGTGGTGCGCTGCTTCGAGGATGGCGACATCACTCACGTGGAAGGCCGCATCGACCCGATTGCCGACATCGAGACCATCGAGACCGAACTGATGCTGGCCGACATGGAGAGCCTGGAAAAGCGCATTGCCGGGGTGGAGAAAAAGGCAAAGTCCGGCGAGAAGCAGGCCAAGGCCGACTATGACCTGATGATGCGGCCGCTGGAGTTGCTGCGCGAAGGCCGGCCGGCGCGTGAGGTCGAGGTGGCCGAAGACGAGATCAAGGCGTTCCGCATGCTCGGCCTGCTGACCTCCAAGCCGGTGCTGTATGTCTGCAACGTGGAGGAAGAGTCCGCCGACAAGGGCAATGCGTTCTCCGACAAGGTGAAGGCGTTCGCCGCGGCGCAGGGCGCCCAGGCGGTTGTCGTGTCGGCAAAGATCGAAAGCGAGATCGCGGTTCTCGATGACGCGGAGCAACGCGATTACCTCGAGGCCATCGGGCTTGCGGAACCGGGTCTGAACCGGGTGATCCGGGCGGGCTACAAGCTGCTCAAGCTGCTGACCTACTTCACCGTGGGACCGAAGGAGGCGCGTGCCTGGACCATCACGGCCGGCACCCGCGCTCCGGCGGCGGCAGGGGTCATCCACACGGACTTCGAGAAGGGGTTCATCCGCGCCGAGACCATCGCCTATGACGACTATGTGTCGTTGGGCGGCGAGGCAGGCGCCCGCGATGCCGGCAAGATGCGGCTTGAGGGCAAGGAATACACCGTTGCCGACGGCGACGTGATGCACTTCCGCTTCAACACCTGATGCGGCTTAGCAGGGTGGTCATGCAACAAACTGCCCTTGACCGCCGGGTGAACCTCATTGAAAACCTGGTCCCATGACAGGGGAACTCTTGCATTACGAAGACTTTCAGGTGGGTGACGCAAAGACCCACGGCCCGTTCACCTTGAGTGCGGACTTGATCCGCGAGTATGCGCGCGAATGGGACCCGCAGCCGTTTCATCTCGATGAGGAACTGGCGCGCAATTCCGTGCTGGGCGGGCTGTGCGCCTCGGGCTGGCAGGTGTGCGCCATCATGAACCGGCTGATGGTTGATGGTTATGCCGCGCATGCCGCAGGGCTGGGATCGTTCGGTGTTGGGGAGGTGAAGTGGCTGAAGCCGGTCTATGCCGGGGACGAGTTGACGCTTCGCTACACGGTGCTGGACCGGCGGGTGTCGTCCAGCAAGCCGGACATGGGCATCGTCACCATGCGCTGGGAGGCCATCGACCAGCATGGCACCGTCAAGACCGAGATGACCGGCGTGAACCTGTTCAAGGTGCGCCACCCGGCCCGGCCGGAGGCGGCGGCGTCATGAGCGGTTACACGTCGATCTGGCTTGAAGACTTCGAGCCTGGCCAGCACGCCGTCTATGGCGAGCATCATTTCACCCGTGAGGCGGTGCTGGCGTTTGCCCGGCAGTATGATCCGCAACGTTTCCACCTCGATGACGAGGCCGCAGCGAAGACCCATTTCAAGCGGCTGTCGGCGTCGGGCTGGCACACGGCGGCTGCCTGCATGAAACTGCTGGCGGCCTGGCACTTCAGGCTGCGCGCCGAGGCGGAGGCGCGCGGCGAGCCGTTGCCGGCGCTGGGGCCGTCGCCGGGGTACCAGAACCTGCAGTGGATCAAGCCGGTCTATCCGGGCGACACCATCACCTTCTCCGGCACCATCACCGGCGCGCGCCAGATGAAGTCGCGGCCTGGCTGGGGGCTGATCACGCTGACGCCAGAAGGCCACAACCAGCACGGCGACAAGGTCTACGCCTACGACTCAACGGTCATGGTTGCCTGCCGGGGCAACACCGGCACCTGAACGGAGGAATCGCAGCATGAGCAAGCGGATCGCACTGGTTACCGGCGCAGGCTCGGGCATTGGCCGGGTGTGCGCCGTGGCGCTGGCACAGGACGGCTGGGACGTGGTGCTGACCGGAAGGCGCGCCAGTACCCTGCACGAGACGGTTACGGCGGCAGGCGAGGCCGGCGGCAACATGCTGGTCGAGCCATGCGACGTCACCGACCCGGTGGCGGTGGAGGCGCTGTTCGCCGAGATACGCAAGGTACATGGCCGGCTTGACATGGTGTTCAACAATGCCGGCAGTTTCGGCAAGCCGGACAGTATTGGCGACATGTCCTGGGACAACTGGCGCATGGTGGTCGGGGTAAACCTCGACGGCGCCTTCCTGGTGGCGAAGCATGCCTTCGCCATGATGCGGGACCAGAAGCCCCAGGGCGGGCGCATCATCAATAACGGCTCGATCTCGGCGCACGTACCGCGCCCCGGCTCGGCGGCCTATACGGCGTCTAAACACGCCATCACCGGGCTTACCAAGTCAATCTCGCTGGATGGGCGAGCGTTCAACATCGCCTGTTCGCAGATCGACATCGGCAATGCGGCGTCTGCCATGACCGACGCCATGAAGAAGGGTGTGCCGCAGGCAGACGGCTCGGTGAAACCGGAGCCGGTGATGGACGTGTCCAACGTCGCGTCGGCGGTCACCTACATGGCCTCGCTGCCGCTCGACGCCAATGTACAGTTCATGACCATCATGGCCACCAACATGCCGTTCATCGGGCGCGGCTGAGCCCGCTCCTCAGCCTTCGGGATCGTGCTCGTTGGTCATGTAGGTCGATGGGCTATACTCGACCAGCATAGAGAACATGCACTTCTGTTTCAGATGCGCCTTGATGGTTTGCTCCAGGTCTTCCATCACGGCAGCGGTGAACGCCGCGTTGCGGTTCGGCTTGGCCAGCATGGTCACGGACACCAGCATGTGCGTGTGGCGATAGGTGGCGGCAGGATAGGCGCGGCACTTGCACTCGCCGGCGGCAGGATCATGCCGGTTGATGGTGTCCTCGATGGCTGCAAACAGGGCGTCAGCGTCGAATGACAGGTCTGTGGAGTACTTGAGTTCTGCGTGAGGCATGGTGTCAGGCCTGCTTGCCGTAGCCCTTGAACTTGGCGATGACGCGGGTCATTTCCCGCCTGCCCAGAATGTGCGGCTTGCCGAGGCTCAGCACGTCGATGTACTGGCGCGCCAGCGTTTCCACTTCTGCCGCCAGTTCCAGCGCCTTGGGCAGCGTACCGGCCCAGGCGATCTGGCCGTGATTGGCCAGCAGGCACGCCTTGTAGCCGCCCTTCATGGCCTTGACGGCGCTGGCCGGCCAGTTCATCGCTGCCGAAGGTGGCGTATTTCGCCAGCGGTATCTTCGCCCCGCCCGCCACCGCCACCATGTAGTGAAACGCCGGGATTTCCATCCGCGCGCAGGCCAGCGCCGTCGCCGCCATGGAGTGGCAGTGAACGATGGCCTTCGCGTCCGGGAAGGCGTGGTAGATGGCCAGATGGAACGGCGCTTCCGAGGACGGCTTCTTGCCGTCGCTTGCAGGTGTGCCGTCCATCGACAGCTTCACCATGTCGGAAGAGCTGTACTCGTCGTAGGCGATACCGGTGGGGGTGACGATGATGCCAGAGCCGTCCTCCAGCCTGACCGACACGTTGCCCGAGCGCTGCGGTGACAGGCCCCTGGCGCTCATGGCCTGGGCTGTCTTCATCACAGCTTCGCGGGCGGCCATGTCTGCTTTCGTGTCAGTCATCTGCCTTCTCCGGGTAAAGCGACAGGAGGCCAGCTTCAGATGCCTCGCACACGCCGCGTTCGGTGATCAACCCGGTGACGAGACGGGCGGGCGTCACGTCGAAGGCCGGGTTGCCCGCTCCGGAACCGGGGGCTGACACCTGCACCTTGACGATGGAGCCGTCTTCGGCGCGGCCTGTCAGGTGGGTGACTTCCTCGCCCGAGCGTTCCTCGATGGGGATGTCGCGCACCCCGTCCTGCACCGTCCAGTCGATGGTCGAGTGGGGCAGCGCCACGTAGAACGGCACGTCGTTGTCCTTCGCGGCGAGCGCCTTCAGGTAGGTGCCGATCTTGTTGCAGACATCGCCATTGCGCGCGGTCCGGTCGGTGCCGACGATCACCATGTCCACCTTGCCATGCTGCATCAGGTGGCCGCCGGCATTGTCGACCACGATGGTGTGCGGCACGCCGTGGCTGCCCAGTTCCCAGGCGGTCAGCGCTGCACCCTGGTTGCGCGGCCGGGTCTCGTCTGCCCAGACATGGACCGGGATCCCCTTGTCGTGCGCCATGTAGATGGGGGCAAGGGCGGTGCCCCAGTCCACCGTGGCGATCCAGCCGGCATTGCAGTGGGTGAGGATGTTGACGGTCTCGCCGGGTTTGCTTGCCGCGATCTGCTCGATGATCTGGAGCCCGTTGCGTCCGATGGCCTCGTTGGTTGCCACGTCTTGATCACAGATTTCGGCGGCGCGGGCATAGGCGGCGGCAAGCCGGTCCTGGCGCGGCAGGTTGCGGATGGCAGCGAGCATTTCATCGAGCGCCCACATCAGGTTGATGGCGGTGGGCCGCGTCCGGCGCAGGCGCGCATCTGCAGCTTCCAGCGCCTCGTCGGACGCATCTTCGCGCAAGGCGAGGCACATGCCGTAGGCGGCTGTTGCCCCGATCAGCGGGGCGCCGCGCACCTGCATCACCTCGATTGCGCGCGCGGCGTCTTCAAGCGTGGCCAGCGTGACCACCTCGAACTCGTGCGGCAGCCGCGTCTGGTCGATGATATCGACGCGCCAGCCGTCGTCATTCAGCCAGATCGAGCGGTAGTGGGTGCCGTTGACTTTCATTCGTTCGCTTTCCTTCGAAGCCTGCTTCCGGGCGGAAAATCGGTTCCCACTTTTCCTTAAGCAAGCTCACTCGCCCTCGTAGTCCACCAGCCGGTGCACCTTGACGCCCTTGGCGCGAAGCTTCTCGATACCGCCGAGGTCGGGCAGGTTGATGACGAAGGCAGCTGACACCACCACACCGCCGGAATCGTGGATCAGGTCGATGGCGGCTTCGGCCGTGCCGCCGGTGGCGATCAGGTCATCGACCAGCAGGATCTTGTCGCCCTTAGCGATGGCGTCCGCGTGCACCTCGATGCGGTCCACCCCGTATTCAAGCTGGTAGTCGCGGCCGATGGTCTTGCCCGGCAGCTTGCCCTTCTTGCGGATCGGCACGAAGCCGAGGCCAAGCTCATGGGCAATGGCGCCGCCGAGGATGAAACCGCGCGCCTCGATGCCGGCGACATAATCCACGCCCGCCGACAGGAAGGGCCACATCAGTTCGTCCACCGCGGCGCGAAAGGCGTGCTTGTTGGCCAGCAGCGTTGTGATGTCGCGAAACTGGATGCCCGGCTTCGGGTAGTCGGGAATCGTGCGGATGTAGCGGCGGATGTCGAAGCCGTTGCGAAGGTCCATGCCGGTCAGCCTTTTTGTTCTGTCGTCAAACCCTGATTAGCGGTTCAGGACCCGGCCCGCAACGGCATCGAGCTTCGCCAGCAGCGCGGGGTCGCGTTTGTCGGGTGCGGTCATGATGGCATATTCGAGCGCGGTGTCCGAATGCAGCGGGCAGGGCGGGTGCTGGCGCGGGAAGTCCTGGGCCAGCCGGGTCACCAGCCTGATGGCATTGGAGACGTTGGCCTTCATCACGGCAAGAATGGAGGTGATGTCCACCGCGCCGTGGTGCGGGTGCCAGCTGTCAAAGTCGGTGACCATGGCGGCGGTGGCGTAGCAGATCTCGGCTTCGCGGGCGAGCTTGGCCTCGGGCATGTTGGTCATGCCGATGACGTCGCAACCCCATTGCCGGTACAGCTTCGACTCGGCCACGGTGGAGAACTGCGGGCCTTCCATGCACAGGTAGGTGCCGCCACGGGCGTGGGGAATGCCTTCCGCCTTTGCGGCGGCTTCCACTGCATCGGCCAGCAGCGGCGATATCGGGTCGGCGACGGAGACATGCGCTACCAGCCCCTCGCCGAAGAAGCTCTTCTCGCGGGCGAAGGTACGATCGATGAATTGGTCGATGATGACGAAGGTGCCGGGCGGCAGTTCCTCGCGGAACGAGCCGCAGGCCGACACCGACACAAGGTCGGTCACGCCGCAGCGCTTCAGCACGTCGATGTTGGCGCGGTAGTTGATGTGGCTGGGCGATACGCGGTGGCCGCGGCCATGGCGAGGCAGGAATACCACCGGCAGCCCGCCGATCTCGCCCCGGCGCACCTCGTCGGAAGGTTCGCCCCACGGGCTTTCAATGCGCTCCCAGCGGGCATTGTCCATTTCGATGTCGTAAACGCCGGACCCACCGACGATGCCGAGGACTGAATTGGTCATGTGAGTCGCCTCCAAGATAAACAGGCCCGGAAGCGGTGGTTGCTTCCGGGCCTTGAAAGCCGTCAGTCTGCAGCCGACAGCGTCAGTGCTTGACGCGGGAGAACAGCCGCTTCTTGGTGAGGTACAGCAGCACCGAAAGCAGGGCGAGGTACAGCAGCACCATGAAGCCCATGGACTTGCGCTGCTCCATCTTCGGCTCACCCGCCCACGCCAGGAACGCAGCCACGTCGGTGGCCATCTGGTCGACTGTTGCCTTGGTGCCGTCGGCATATTCAACCGCATCGTCGCTCAGCGGCGGGGCCATGGAAATCCACGGGCCTGCAGCGAAGTAGGGGTTGTAGTACTTGTCACCGGCCTGGTCAGCCAGCTCGGCTGGCGGGTCCTGGTAGCCGGTCAGCAGGGCGTGCACATATTCTGGGCCGCCATTGCCGGTTACCAGCTTGATGAACGGCGACACGTACCACGGATAGTGGAAGCCCTCGCGCTTCTTGGTGACGAGCGACAGGTCAATCGGATAGGCGCCGCCATTGGCCGAGCGGGCTGCCTGCTCGTTGGGGAACGGCGAGCGGAACTTGTCGGCAGGCGTTGCCGGGCGTTCGAACATCTCGCCATCGCCATTGGGGCCGTCGGTGACCTCGTACTCGGCCGCAATGGCCTTCACCTGTTCTTCGGTGAGTTCCGGCCCGCCGGGCTCACCGAGGTTGCGGTAGTACATCTGGTCCATGCTGTGGCAGGCCGAGCAGACCTGCTTGTACACCAGGAAACCGCGCTGCAACTGGGCCCGGTCGAACTTGCCGAAGATGCCTTCGAAGGAGAAGTCGATGTCTTCGGCAACCTTGGCCTTGCCGGCGGCGATGGCGCCGGTGGCGCTGCCGAGTGCGAGGCTTGCGCCCAGCACGCCTGCAGCAAGGAGGGTCTTGATGGTTTTCATTGGTCCGTTACTCCTGTTTGCTGCAGTCATTCAGCCGGCTGGGCTGCGGGTGCCTTGGCATTGCCATTGGCCAGCACCGAGTCCGAGATGGACGACGGCAATGGTTTCGGCGTTTCCAGCAGGCCGACAAGCGGCAGCAGCACGAGGAAGTGGAGGAAGTAGTAGAAGGTCAGGATCTGGCCTGCTGTGATCCACCAGCCTTCCGGCGGGTTTGCGCCAACGACGCCGAGCGCGAAGAACACCACCAGCAGGATCCAGAACAGCTGCTTGTAGATCGGCCGGTAGGCCGCAGAGCGCACCTTCGACGTATCCAGCCAGGGCAGCAGGAACCAGATGGCGATCGAGCCGAACATCGCGACGACGCCTGTCAGCTTGTCCGGAATGGCGCGAAGGATGGCGTAGAACGGCAGGAAGTACCATTCAGGCACGATGTGCGCCGGCGTGGACAGCGGATTGGCCTTCTCGTAGTTGATCGAGTGGCCCAGATAGTCGGGCGCATAGAACACGAAGGCAGTGAAGAAGATGAAGAACACGCACAGGGCAAAGGCGTCCTTCACCGTCGCATAGGGGGTGAAGGGCAAGGTGTCCTGACCCGACTTCACCTCGACGCCGGTGGGGTTGGTCTGGCCAGTCACGTGCAGTGCCCACACGTGCAGGATGACAATGCCCACCAGCACGAACGGCAGCAGGTAGTGCAGCGAGAAGAAGCGCTGCAGCGTGGCGTTGTCGACTGAGAAGCCGCCCCACAGCCAGGTCACGATCGGGTCGCCGAAGAACGGCACCGCCGAGAACAGGTTGGTGATCACCTTGGCGCCCCAGAAGCTCATCTGGCCCCACGGCAGCACGTAGCCCATGAAGGCAGTGCCCATCATGACGAGGAAAATGACCACGCCGAGCATCCAGAGGATTTCGCGCGGCGCCTTGTAGGAGCCGTAATACATGCCACGGGCAATGTGAGCATACACGGCGATGAAGAAGAACGACGCGCCGACGGCGTGCCACTTCTGCAGGATGTTGCCGTAGTTCACGTTGCGGCGAATGTGCTCGATGGAGTCGAATGCCATCGAGGTGTCTGGCGTGTAGTGCATGACCAGCACCACGCCGGTGATGATCTGCGAGACAAGCATGATCATCAGGATGCCACCGAACGTGTACCAGTAGTTCAGGTTGCGCGGCACCGGGTAGGACACGAAGCTGTCATACATCAGCCGCGGCAGCGGCAGACGGTCGTCCAGCCACTTCATCAACGGGTTGGTCGGGTTGTAGGTCGAATGTCCGCTCATGATGGTTCCCCTCAGCCGATCTGGATCTTGGTGTCGCTGATATAGGCGTACTGCGGTACCGGCAGGTTGGCCGGGGCGGGGCCCCGGCGGATACGGCCGGCCGTATCGTAGTGCGAGCCGTGGCAGGGGCAGAACCAGCCATCATAGTCGCCTTCGTTGCCGATCGGCACGCAGCCCAGGTGGGTGCACACGCCCATCTGCACGAGAAACTGCTCCTTGCCCTCGATGACGCGGTTCTCGTCAGTGGCAGGTGCATCCTCGGGCAGGTTGGCATTGCGCGCCAGCGGGTCCGGCAGGTCGGACATCGGGGTCGCCTTGGCTTCCTCGATCTCCTTGGCGGTGCGATGGCGGATGATGACCGGGTTGCCGCGCCAGGTGACGGTGATCGACTGGCCTTCCTCGACCGGGGCCAGATCGACCTCGATGGACGCCAGCGCCAGCACGTCGGCGGACGGGTTCATCTGGTCGATCAGCGGAATGGCCACGCTGGCCGCGCCAACGGCGCCAACGGCCCCGGTGGCGATGTACAGGAAATCACGGCGGTTGGCGTCGTGTGCGTCTGCAGTTGACACTGGTCTGTCCCTCGCTCGGCTAGACTGTTATCCAATTGACCTGACAAGCCGCGGCGGTTCTGCTGCCATCATGCGGGTGATCTCAGGTTGGGCGGGTTTGTGGCACCGGCATGGCTGAAAGTCCAGTCAACAAGTGTCGCAGTCCCCACCGTTCTTCATGATTGTCACGGCGGTGAAACGGGCAATGCAAGACGTCGGTTCCAGCCGCGTCAGGAGGCCACAGGTGATTGATATTGCGCTGTATCAGCCGGACATCGCCCAGAACGCGGCAACCACGGTGCGGCTGGCCGCCTGCCTGGGGTTGCGGGTCCACATCATAGAACCGGCAGGTTTCGTCTGGGATTCCCGGGATTTCAGGCGCGCCGGCATGGATTACCTGGACAAGGCGGATGTGGTCCGCCAGCCGGACTGGACGGCATTCCTGGCCGCAGCGGGTGGCCGCAGGCTGGTGCTGGCCACGACATCCTCGACAATCAGGTACACGGATTTCCGGTTCCGCGGCGATGACATCATTCTCATGGGGCGGGAATCATCGGGCGTACCCGAAGCCGTCAGGCAGGCCGTGCCCGACCATGTCGGCATCCCGATGAGGCCCGGCACGCGCTCGCTCAACGTGGCGGTGGCGACCGCCATGATCACCGGCGAGGCGCTTCGCCAGACGGCTTGGCGCTAGCCTTCCCGACAAGGCGGCTGGCATTGAAGTTGCGTCAGGGCCATCGGCTGTGCCGGACCGGAACATCTTCCGGCTGTCCGGCGGCAATTGCGGTCGTCGAGAATGTCAGGAGTTTTCAGATGAATAGTGTGTTGACCGGCTGGAACGCCACCATGTCGGACCGTTTTGGCAAGGATACGATCCTGTTCAATCACCGGCTTCGCGAGAGCGGGCTGTTCACCCAGGAGGCACTGGCCGGGCTGATCGAGCGCTATCCGGCCGAGCACTACAACATCAACACCAATGGTTTCGACCCCGCCAACCCGGTGTGGCGCGAGGGCGAGGTAGGAGATACCTCCGGGACAGACACCATCGAGGCAATCAAGCGCGGGCGCATGTGGCTCAACCTGCGCCGGGTGGGTGATGTCGATCCGCGCTACCAGCAGCTGCTGGATCGCATTTTCAACGAATTCGAAGGTGTCATTCCGGGGCTCCGGACGTTCAGGCGCAATCTCGGCATACTGGTGTCGTCGCCCAAGGTGCAGGTGTTCTATCATGCGGACGTGCCGGGCCAGTCGCTTTGGCAGGTCGAAGGCGTCAAGCGCGTCTACATCTACGAGCCGCGCGAACCTTTCCTGTCGAAGGAGAGCCTCGAAGGCATCATCATGGGTCTGACAGAAGAGGAAATCCCCTATCGCAGGTCGTTCGACGATCATGCGAAGGTGATCGACCTGGAGCCGGGACAGGCGCTGACCTGGCCGCTCAACGGGCCGCATCGCATCGAGAATGCACGATTGCCTGAACATCTCTGTGACCACCGAGCACTGGACAAACGAGATCCGCAATTCCTATGCCGTGAACTATGCCAATGGCGTGCTGCGCCGCAAGTTCGGCATGACCGGCATGAACGCCGCGCCGTTCGGCCTGCACGTCTATCCAAAGGCGGCGCTGGCGCTGACATGGAAGAAGCTCAAGCTGGGCCAGGGCGAAAGGTTCGTGCGCAAGGTGGATTTCCGCGTCGATCCATCGAGCCCTGCCGGCATGATGGACATTCCTGCCTACGCAAAGTAGTTCGCAACGGCCCGGCAATTTTGACTTTCCCGTCTGTAAACACTGGTTTACAGATGGGGCATGGATATGATCTCCCGGCACCGACATTCACCAGCAGCTTGAACCGCAGAAGGCCAAGGCCCGGGCGTGGTTCGAGCAGCTTCGCGACCAGATTTGCGCCAGCTTCGAGAAGATCGAGGACGAACTGGCGGGAACGCCGCTGGCGGGCGAGGCGCCCGGCCGGTTCGAGCGCACGCGCTGGAGCCGCGACAACGATGGCGGCGGCGGCGTCATGTCGATCATGAAGGGCCGCGTGTTCGAGAAGGTCGGCGTTCACTGCTCAACCGTGCACGGCGAGTTTTCCGAAGAGTTCCGCAAGCAGATCCCGGGCGCCGAACATGACCCGCGGTTCTGGGCATCGGGCATTTCGCTGATCGCCCACCCGTGGAACCCCCATGCGCCCACCGCGCACATGAACACCCGGTTCGTGGTCACCTCGAAATCATGGTTCGGCGGCGGCGGCGACCTGACCCCGGTGCTGATGCGCCGCCGCACCCAGGAAGACCCGGACTCGGTGTCCTTCCACGCCGCCTTCCGCGAGGCCTGCGAGGCGCACGAGGTGGCCGACTATGACCGCTACAAGGAATGGTGCGACGAGTATTTCTGGCTGAAGCACCGCGACGAGCCGCGCGGCATCGGCGGCATCTTTTACGATTACCTGAACTCCGGCGACTGGGAGGCTGACCTCGCCTTCACCCAGGATGTCGGGCCGGGCCTTCGAGAAGGCCTATTGCGGCATCGTGCGGGACAATATGCACACGCCGTGGACCGACGACGACCGCGAGGAGCAGATGGTGCGGCGCGGGCGTTATGTCGAGTTCAACCTGTTATATGACCGTGGCACCCTGTTCGGCCTGAAGACCGGCGGCAACGTCGAGTCGATCCTGTCGTCCATGCCACCAAGCGTCAAATGGCCGTGAGCCCGCAACAAGCAGCCGCTGCCGACCCAGTTCCGATCAGCCCGAATGCCTGGCGCAACCTGGTTGCCGCCATCGCCATGGTGTTCGTCTGCGACATGGCGCTGGGGCTGACCTATCCGTTGCTCAACGTCATCATGGAGGCGCGCGGCGTCGATGCCTGGCTGATCGGCCTCAACTCGGCGATGGGTCCGCTGGGCATCATCGCGGCGGGGCTCGCCCTGCCGAGGCTGCTGGCGCGGGTGCATTCGGGGCCTGTGGCATGGGCGGGGCTGATAATGCTGGTGGTGACGCTGCTGGCGTTCGGACTGAGCGATGATTTCTGGGTGTGGTGCGCGTTGCGCTTCGTGCTGGGCGTGGGCATCGCGGTGCTGTTCTCGGTGTCGGAGGCGTGGCTGATGCACTTCAGCCCGGACGCCCATCGCGGCAAGATCACCGCCGCCTATACCACGGTGATGGCGCTGGGCTTTGGCGCAGGGGCGGCGCTGCTGCCGGTGGCCGGAACGCAAGGGTTCCTGCCGTTCGTGGTGGCGGCGGTCATGATCACGTTGTCTTGCCTGCCGCTGCTGTTCATCCGGCTGGACGGCAAGGAGTTCCATGGCGAGCAGGCCGGTGTCAGCATGGCGAGCTTCGCCGTGGCGGCGCCGCTGCTGCTGGCCGGCATCCTCACCATGACCTTGTTCGATTCGGTCATGCTGTCGTTCTTCCCGATCTATGCGCTGCGCGAGGGCCTCGACCTGACGCGGGGCGCGTGGATCCTGTCGGCTGCCATCACCGGGGCGGCGTTGCTGCAGATCCCCGTCGGCTGGCTGGCCGACCGCTGGTCGCGCACCGGCGTGATCTGGCTGTGCATCCTGACGACCGTTGTGCTGAGCCTCGCCATGCCCCACGTGCTGAACTCGTGGGTGGTATGGCCGCTGGCGATCATTCTCGGCACGTCGGCCTACTCGATCTATGCGCTGGCGCTGGTTGCGCTGGGCGACCGGTTCAAGGGGCCGATGCTGGTGGCGGGCTCGGCCGCCGTCGCCGCCATGTGGGGCATAGGCGGCATTGCCGGACCCCCCGCCACGGGCTGGGCGTTTTCGGGCATCGGGCACCACACGATGCCGTGGCTGCTGGCCGCGCCATTTGCCGTGTTCGCCATCTTCTTCGGCCTGGCAGGCGGACACCTCGTGCGTCGCCAGTGGCGGGCCTGAGGCCTGCCCGGCAGGCATGGGCCTCATGCGCTGATCCTGCTTGACCGCGCAAGCGCCCCGGTGTCCAGTCGCCGTCATGGCAGAGGCAATGGCAACCCCCATCCCCGACGTGGTGCGGCGGCGCAATCTTTATGCGGCATGCGCGGCGGTGATCGTGTTCGGCTTCGCGCTGGGGCTGACCTATCCGCTGCTGTCGCTCCTGCTGGAATCGCGCGGCGTTTCCGAAAGCGTGATCGGCCTCAACTCGGCCATGGCGCCCATCGGCATTGTGGCGTTCTCAGTGTTCATTCCGGTGCTGGCGCGGCGCTGGGGCACCCGCAACGTGGCGATGGCGGCGGCCTTTCTCACCGCCTGCGTGCTGCTGTCGTACAAGGTGTTTCCGTCGATTGAGGCATGGTTCGCATTGCGCCTCGTCCAGGGCATGGTGGTGTCGACGCTGTTCGTGCTGTCGGAAAGCTGGATCGTCAAGTTCGCCGACCCGGCCAACCGGGGCAAGGTGGTCGCCATCTATGGCGCGGCGCTGTCAGCCAGTTTCGGGGCCGGGCCGCTGATGATCTCGATCATCGGCATCGAGGGCTGGCTGCCGTTTGTGTTGGGCGCAGGCGTGCTGATCGCGGCGCTGGCACCGATGTCGATGGTGCGCGAGGAGCGGCTGGAGTCCGAAGCCCACTGCCGGCTGGGGCGACATCGTCGCCTTCGCGCCCAAGGCGCCGGTGCTGCTGGCGGCGGTCTTCTTCTTTGCGGTGTTTGACGCCGCGACGCTCAGCCTGTTGCCGGTGTACGGCGTGCGGCTGGGCTTCGACGTGTCCACGGCGGCCAACCTGCTGACCGTGCTGATCGTCGGCAACGTGGTGCTGCAACTGCCTATCGGCTGGCTGGCCGACCGGTTCGACCGGCGCACGGTGCTGGCGATGCTGGGGGCCGTGGCCATGGTGGGGCTGGCTGTGCTGCCGCTGGCGGTGGGCAGCTTCTGGCAGTGGCCGGTGCTGGTCGTCACCGGCGCTGCCGGCTATGGCGTCTACACGGTGGCGCTGGCCATCCTCGGCGACCGCTTCACCGGCCACGAACTGATTGCCGGCTCGGCCTCGTTCGCCACCTGCTGGGGGGCGGGCGCGCTGATGGGCTCGCTGATCGGCGGTTCGGCGATGCAGGCGTTCGGCCCGCAAGGCCTGCCCTTGTCGCTCAGCGTCTGCTTCGGCGTGTTCCTCGCGGGAATGTGGGTGCGCAGGGTGCAGCGGCTGCGGCGGGGCGGGTAGGGCAGTGGGCGCTTTCCCCTGTTACCCCAGCCTGACCCCTTGCCCCGTCCTCCCCTCCCGGTCCACTGTGCGCTCCAACCCAACGAGTACCAACAGAGGCGAAAACCCATGACCATGAACACAGTCGTGAAGCTGGCGCGGCGGCCGCAGGGCCACGTCAGCCGCGAGGACTTCACCATCACGCAGGAGCCGCTGGCCGAACTGAACGACGGCGAGATCCGCGTGGCGACACAGTACATCTCGCTCGACCCGGCCATGCGCGGCTGGATGAACGATGCAAAGTCCTACGTGCCGCCGGTGGGGTTGGGCGAGACCATGCGCGCCTTCGCGGCCGGCACGGTGGTGGCTTCGCGCAACCCCAAGTTCAAGGAGGGCGACACGGTGTCGGGCCTCATCGGCGCGCAGAGCCACGCGGTGTCGGACGGGCAGAACGTGGTCAAGGCCGACACGTCCCTGGCGCCCTTGCAGACCTGGGTCGGCGGGCTCGGCATGCCGGGCCTCACCGCCTATCTGGGCCTTACCTATGTGGGCGAGCCCAAGGAGGGCGAGACGCTGGTGGTGTCTGCCGCGTCCGGCGCGGTGGGGCAGGTGGTGGGCCAGATCGGCAAGATCTATGGCTGCCGCACGGTGGGCATTGCAGGCGGGGCCGACAAGTGCGCCGCGCTGACCGCCGATTTCGGCTACGACGCTGCGGTGGACTACAAAGGCGGCTGGCTGGCCGATGACCTGAAGGCCGCATGCCCGGACGGCATTGACGTGAATTTCGAGAACGTCGGCGGCGACATTCTCGACACGGTTCTGGCGCAGATGAATTTCAGGGGCCGGGTGGCCATCTGCGGGTTGATCTCGGCCTACAACGCCACCTCGCCGGTGCCGGGGCCGTACAATTTCCGTTCCATCCTGGTCAACCGGCTCAGGGTGCAGGGCTTCATCGTGTTCGACTTCATCAAGAAGTATCCGGAAGCCTACGAGAAGCTTGGCACCTGGCACAAGGAAGGCAAGCTGACGTTCAAGGAAGACGTGCGCGAGGGCGGCCTCGAGGCGTTTCCGGACGTGCTCAAGATGCTCTATACGGGCGAGAATTTCGGCAAGCTGATCCTCAAAGTCTGAGGGCGGCTGGAGCGCAATCCGGAAAGTGGGTACCGGTTTCCGGACAAATTGCGCGACAAGGAAACAACGTCATGGAATACGATCCCGGGCGCGATGCCTGTCCACTGCCGTTCTCGCCGTTCAAGAGTTGCACGGTGCCGCGCCCCATCGGCTGGCTGTCGTCGATGAGCGCGGACGGGGTGGCCAACCTTGCGCCCTACAGCCAGTGGCAGAACCTGACGTTTGACCCGCCGATGGTGATGTTCGCTGCCAACCGCTATCCGGACGGCCGGCGCAAGGACACGGTGGTGAATGCCGAGGCGACCGGCTGGTTCGTGTGGAACATGGCGACGTGGAGCTTGCGCGAGGCGGTGAACATCTCGGCCATGGCGCTGGCGCCGGAGGAAGACGAGTTCATCCGCGCCGGCGTGAACAAGGCGGCGTCGGTTCATTGCGCAGCGCCCCGGGTGGCTGAAGTCACCGGCGCACTTCGAGTGCAGGTATCTGTCCACCCACACGCTGGAGGGGGACTTTCCCGTCGGCACGGTGGATGTGGTGTTTGCCAAGGTCGAGCGCATCCACGTGGACGATGCGTTCATCGGGGCGGATGGCAAACTGGACATCGCCAGGCTCGAGCCGATCGCCCGGATGGGCTATTACGACTACACGGTGGTGCGCGAGGTTTTCGAGATGCGCATACCGGGTGCGGGCGCCGAAGCGCTGGCGGGGCTCGAAGGAAAAGGCTGAGCCCCGGCCAGCATGGTGCCGGGCTTACTTGCTGAGCGAGGCCAGGTAGGCGGCGACGTTCTTGCGGTCGGTCTCGTCCTTCAGTTTGAAGGCCATCTTCGAGGTGCCGCCGATGAAGGCTTTCGGATCGGCCAGGTATTCGACGATCTTGGCTTCGTCCCAGGTGCCGATCTCGGGGGCCTTGGCGGTCAGGGCAGCTGAGTACTTGAAGCCTTCTATCGACGCGGCCGGCCGGCCTACCACGCCGAGCAGGTAAGGGCCGACCTTGTTCTTCTGTTCCGTGGCCGAATGGCAGGCCTGGCACTTCTTGAACACCTTCTCGCCTGCCGCTGCGTCGCCTTCCTGGGCGTGGGCAAGCTGCGGGGTGAGCGCCAGGGCGGCGGCAAACAGGATAGCGGTCTTGAACTTCATCATCTTGATTCCTTTCAGGTGGGGACAAAAGGTGGTTGGAAATACAAAATCCGGGGTGGCGCTCAGGTCGTGACCGGCAACATCAGCATTGCCAGCAGTTCGGCGCCATTCCAGGTTTCGAGCAGGGCAAGCCCCACCGGGGCGAGCGGCAGCTTGCGGCGCAGGTGCTTGCGCAATTTGCCGAGGCCGAGGCGGAGTGAGCTGACTTCCTCATCGCTCATGCCGCCTGTCAGGTCTTCGTGCAGCTGGTTGGGCAGCATGTCGAGCTGGGCCAGAGTCCTGCGGGCCTTGCCGGTGACGTCGAGCCGCAGCGCCCGGCGGTCATTGGGGCAGGGCATGCGCTGCACCATCTGGCGGGCTTGCAGCCGGTCGACCAGACGGCCCACCGTGGCCGCGCCCAGCTTGAGCTCGCGGGCGAGCTCGGTCTGGGTCAATCCGGGATTTGCCTTGATGTGCTGCAATGCCAGCCACTGCACCCGGGTCAGGTCGTGCGCCTTCAGGCGGCGGTCGATGTCGAGCCGCAGCATGTGCGCCACTTCGTGGACGAGTGTGCCGATAAAGGGGTCAGGCTTGGTCATGCCGCCAATAATGCTATGCATGCATATAATTGTCTAGGGAAGTTTTTGCCGCCAATGCCCGCAGCAAAGGGCTGGGGTGGCCCCTTGAGACCAACGTGGACAGACATTTCATCTGTATACTGTTGTATTTCTGCAACACATTCAGAAAAACATATTCATCTATGTGACGGAGTCTTGTTGTCGTTCTGTGTGCTGATTTAAATGGGTCCAGCACTGGCCTCCGCCGTGGGTATGGACGGCAACAGAAGAGCAAAAAAACTTGAAGGGTATCATCATGCTCCATTCGTTCCGCAGGACTGCGTCTTTCGCCGCCATGATCGCCATGGCCGGACTGTTGCCGGCGACTGCAAGCGCGGCCGACCTTTACACCGCGCCCGCCCATGACTGGACAGGCTTCTATGCCGGGGGCCATATCGGCGGCGCCTTTGGCGACAAGGACTGGGACCGAATCCAGGGTGTCGGTGGAGGTGGCGGCGGCCCGCAGCCTGGCATCTCCAGTTATGATGTGGACGGTATCATTGGCGGTGGCCAGATCGGTTACAACATGCAGTCCGGCTCATGGGTGTTTGGCCTCGAGGCTGAGGTGTCTGGTGCCGGTGTTGATGGCACCGACAGGCCGCGGGCCAACTGGTTCGAGACCGACGTCAACCTGATCTCGACAGTGACAGGCCGGGCCGGCATGGCGGTTGACCAGTTGCTGTTCTTTGCGGAAGGCGGTCTCGCCATCGTCAATGAAGATCATGCCCACAACAGCAATTTCGGTGTGGTCAGTGACAACGAAACCCGCTTGGGCTGGACCGTCGGCGGTGGTGTCGAGTGGGCGTTCAACGACACCTGGTCAGCCGAAGTCGAATACAATTATATCGACCTGGGCAGCGAGCAAGTCACGCTCACCGGCCCCGGTGGTAGCGGAATCTTCGACATCGATCAGCAGCTTCATACCGTCAAGTTTGGCGTGAACATGAAGTTCTGACGCTAGACTGCCTGCATACGCTCCATGACAGCCCGCCATCCTGGCGGGCTGTATCGTTTGCTCATTGGGGCGCGCCGCTTCAAAGCTCGGCCACCCGGTTTCATGGCGGCCGCGCAAAGTGATTGGCCCCGGCAATCCTTCCATCAGCCCGCCATAATTTTCCCGTCATTGGCGGGGCATGAAACGCTTCGCAAATCATTTCCTCAAGGCTGCCGTCGTGGCGATGCTGTCTGTGCTGGCCGCGGGGCCGCAGGCCGTGGCGCAGGATGCGCCGATTTCCGGCATCGACTGGCAGGTGCAGGACCGTTTCCGGTTCTTTGCCGATGCGGCCACGTTCGCCCCGCACCAGGCAGCGGCAGAGGCTTTTGCAGCGCTTGATGCGCCGGCCGATGAGTTCGGCCGCAAGCGCATCGGGGCCGAATGGGTGGGGCCCGTCCTGTTCGCCGAGCGCCAGCTGGCGCAGGTGGCGCTGGAGGCGGGCCACGACGGCTGGGCCGCCAGGGCGTGGCTTGATACCGACGGCACCTTCACCTGCTGGAGCCCCGGCTACCGGCGGGTGCGCGGCTCGTGCGTCGAGGACAAGGGCGAGGCGGGTTCGCGGCTGTTTCCGCGCCAGGTGCGCATATCGGCCAGGCTCGGCGGCATGGGGGCGGCGCTGTTCGCCGGCAAGCAATGCGCGTGGTTCATACACACCGGCGGCGACCAGGACTGGCGACGGGTCACTGATGCCGGCTGCGCGGGCGCTGCAGCGTTGACGGCGCCGGTCAACCAGCAGTTCTCGCTGCTCGCCCAGGTGCTCGACCCGGCCAGCCCCGGCGGCGTGATGACCCAGGTCACCGCCGTCTACCAGGAAGTCAAGGCACGGGTGATCATCGGGCTCGGCGACAGCTATGGCTCGGGCGAAGGCAACCCGGACTATCCGGCCAACTATTCGAAGAGCCGCACGGTGGCCGGCACCTTGCGGCCGTTGCCGACCAGCCTGCCGCGCTGGCTCGACCCCGCGTGCCACCGTTCGGTCTACTCGCACCAGCAGCGCATCGCCATGCAACTGGCGGCGGAGAACCGGCAATCGGTGGTGTCATACCTGGGCTACGCCTGTTCCGGTGCCACCATTCCCGACATTGTCGAGGGCACTGACACCGAGACCGCGCATGTTGAACCGGTGTCGCAGGCATCCTTGCGTGACGCCGGGGTCAGCAAGGGGGTGGGCACGGTGCTCGCCCAGGCCGGCTGGTCACAGCTTGACCACGCGGTGCGCGACCTGTGCGCCGACGAGGGTGCGGCCACGGCGGAACGCCCGCTGAAGGGCTGTGTCCAGTGGCGGGCTAAGCCCGACCTGGTGCTGCTCAGCGTGGGTGGCAACGACATCGGTTTCGCCAATGTGGTGAAGTGGGCGATGGCCGGTACGGCGGTGGCCAAGGTGCGCTTCCTGTCGGGGGCCGAGACTCCCGAGACCATGCTGGCGCGCGCCCAGGGCAAGGCCGATCTCGCCAACTGCTCCAATGACGATGCAGGCCGCCAGTGCCGGCTGTCCAACCGGTATGCCTCGCTGGCGGTGGCGATCGAGAACCGGCTTGGACTGCTCGACCGGAGCAAGGTTGTCACCGGCCCGTACCCTGACCCCATGTCGTCGGAAACCGGCCTGGTCTGCGGCGCCGGACCTGTCAATGCGGGCGCTGATGCAGAGCATTTCGTCTCCACTGCAGATGAGCGGTTGCGGCGGCTGCAGCAGGCCCTGTTCGAGGGCAAGAACCTCACCAACGCCATGAAGCAGGCGGTGTCGCGCACCGGCTGGACCTGGACGGACGCGCTGTCGTGGGCCGGCGCGTTCGACCGGCGCGGGGTGTGCGCCACGGCGGGGGCTCCGGCCGATGCTCTGGCGCACCTGCAGCTGGTCAACGGCGAGTGGCAGCCGGTGGCGCCGTCAGCGATGCCGGCCTATGCCAGCCGCCAGCGCTGGTTCCGCACCTTCAACGATTCCATCCTGATGCAGTTCTATGTTACCCGGGTGGAGCAGCTGTCGCGCAATCCGCGCCAGCCGGTGGACTATCACTACCAGGCCGGCATATCGGGTTACTTCCACCCCACGGCGGAAGGCCAGGCGGTGATGGCGGACATGCTGCTGAACGCGGCGCGATGCCAGCTTTGGGACGGGTGCTAGCGCAACAGGCCGTTGGCGGCCATGAAGCGTTCGAACAGGCCGTGGCTGAGCCGCGTCAGGTCCGGTTCTTTCTCGCTCATCCGGGCAGTGAAGGCGGCGTAGCTGCCGGGCTGACCGGTGGCCTGGTCCATGGCGGTCTGCCATTGCGGGATCCAGCCATGCACGGTGGGCAGGTCCCACTCGTGGTGGAACTGGGTGGAGAAGGCATGGCCATCCACCGCCAGCATCTGCACCGCGCACTTGTCCGACGCAGCCAGTACCGTGGCAACAGCCGGCGCACGGGTAACCTCGGCCTCGTGCCACTGGGTGACCGGGGTTGCGCCGGTGAACGCGTTGAACACCCGGCAGGCGGCGGTATCGTTCGAGAACGTCACCGAGGACACGCCGACTTCCTTGTGGTCCGCCATGCCGACGTCGCCGCCAAGGGCGGACGCCAGCAACTGGTGGCCCAGGCACAGACCGACATAAGGCTTGGCCGCAACGCCGACCCAGTCGGCAATGATGGCTTTCTCCTCGACCAGCCAGGGATACTTGTCGTGCTCCCAGACCTGCTGGGCGCCACCGAGGACCACCAGCACGTCGGCGGACGACAGGGAAGCCGCAGACGGCGCCTCGCCATGCTGCCAGTCGTGGAACGACACGTCGAAGCCGAGACCGCGCAGCAGGGCCGGATAGAGCCCGCCGGTGTCTTCCTTCATGTGGCGGAAAATGAGGGCGTGTCTGGTCATTCAGGGGAAAGGCTTGAGGGATCGAGGCGCGCAGCATACGCCCGGCGCGGCTGATCCGGCAAGCCATCGTGATCGAGCCGCGCCTGCGGGCAGACGTCGCCGATCTTCTTCCACGAGGTGTTGTTCTGGTTCATCTCGCAGCGGCGCAGGGAGCCGCGGATGCACATGACGCTGCCGATGTCGAAATACTCGCCATACAACCGGCAGCGGCAGTCGGGATCGGCCAATACAGGCCCGGCGCCCGCGCCCAACGCGCAGGCCGCAACGGTGATGCATGTCAGCCATCGCCACATGGCCCGCAGTATACACGGACCGTGGCGGCATGGCGAGATTGCTAGAGCAGTTGCAGTTCGGTGGCCTGCTGGCCGCGGCCGCGCCGGTCGTCCTGCAGCTCGTAGCTGAGCTTCATGCCCTCGGTGATCTCGGGAATGCCGGCGGCCTGCACGGCGGTGATGTGAACGAAGATGTCCTTCGAACCGTCCTCCGGCTTGATGAAGCCGTAACCCTTGGAGGTGTTGAAGAACTTGACGGTGCCGGTATGCCGCATGGGTAGTCGCCCTCAGATGGAAGCCAGTCAACGCCGCTCATGATAGCTGCCCAAATGGCAATTTGGTGACGCGGAAACCAATCGCGCAAAGTTCAGTTGAGGCGCGCCGGGCGTGGCGCTAGACTTTGCCGCCATGAGAACTTCGCCGGCATATCTCGCCCTCTCGCTCGCGCTCGCCGCCGCCATCGCGGTGACGGCCGCCCCCGCCGCGTGCGGACGCCAAGCCGACGGTGAAGGTGCAGACGCAGCACTACCGGGTGGACGGCGCCGACGCGGGCGCCATCGTGCGCTCGATGATGGGCGCGCACCAGCTGCTGGGCGGCCACGGCCGGGTGGGCCGCACCAGGATGACCCGCAAGATCGACTGGGAGTTCGACTCCCGGCCCGGCTCGTGCCGCATCAAGCGGCACACGGTGCGCCTCGACTTCCTGACGCAACTGCCGCGCCACGTGGCGGAGAACCGCCTCGACGCCGCGCTGCGCAAGACCTGGCGCGGTTTCGCCAGGCAGGTGAAGTGGCACGAGGCGCAGCACCGCAAGATCTGGCTCGAGTGCGCGCGCTCGGCCGAGCGGCAGGTGAACGCGGCGCGGGCGGGCAACTGCGCGGCGCTGGTGAAGAAGCTGGAGCGCATCTATGACAGCTCCAACGCGGCCTGCGACAGGCGCCACGCCGACTTCGACCGGGTCGAGACGGCCAAGCTGTCGAAACACCCGCTGATCCGGGCCAGCGTGAAGCGGTAGTCTTGTTTGTTTTCCGCCGGCACGTCCGTGCCGCCGTCCGTTCACGGGCTGGCAAATTTGCTGGACGCAAATTCTTGCCCTGCCAGCGGGGGGACTCCACTCGCTCGGAAATGATTGCACTCGCCGCGCGTCGCCACTAAACCCTCCGCCATGAACGACACACCCGAGCTTCCCATCCGCGCCGGCATCATTCCGGTCACGCCGTTCCAGCAGAACTGCACGCTGCTGTGGTGCACGAAGATCCATGGACGGCGTCATCATCGACCCCGGCGGCGACGTGGCCAAGATCCGCTCGGCCATCGCGCAGACCGGCATGACGCCCACCGGCATCTGGCTGACCCACGGCCACATCGACCATGCCGGCGGCGTGGCGGAGCTTGTCGAGCACATCAAGGTGCCGGTGACCGGGCCGCACCAGGACGACGCCTTCCTGCTGGCGGGCCTGGCGGAACAGGGCCGCGACTATGGCTTTGCGGCGCGCAACTGCACGCCGGACCGCTGGCTGGACGAGGGCGACACGGTGCGCGTCGGCGAGGTGGAGTTCGCGGTGCGCCACTGCCCGGGCCACTCGCCGGGGCACGTGGTGTTCCTCAACGAGGCTCTGAAGTTCGGCCTCGTCGGCGACGTGCTGTTCCAGGGCTCCATCGGGCGCACCGACTTCGAGTATGGCGACCATGACGCGCTGATCTCCGCCATCAGGGAGAAGCTGCTGCCGCTGCCGGACGACTTCACCTTCATCTGCGGCCACGGCCCGGCCAGCACCATCGGAGCGGAACGGCGTTCGAATCCCTTCCTGAAGTAGGGCGCCTTCCTGCTCCCTCTCCCGCTGGCGGCAGAGGGTTGGGGTGAGGGTGGGAGCGGCACGGCAAAGCGCTCGCGCATCCGTCCGGATCGACGTTGTGAAGAACCAGGAAACACGGGCCACTCAGCGTCGCACCGGTTGTTTGTAATATGTAGGCGCTTCACTGAGCGGCCCGCCATGTGCGGTTTTTGCTTATCCGGCCGGCCCGGGGCCCTGAGCGGTCTTCGCCCCCGTGGAGGGAACCCACCCGCACTGAATGGTGGAATTACGGTTCCTCGGCAAGCCGCCTGAATAGTATCCGCGCAAGAGCAGCATCTGGTATGGCAAACTCCATAATTGATCTGAAGCTACCGTCTGGTTTTGGAATCAAATGGTTAATAGCCGGGGTTGGAACGTAATCGTTAGTGAGACATTTGCTCCATATAGCTTTAGCCAGTCCATTCGCATTGCGTATACAGTGTACAGGGTCAAAATGTGGATGCAAATAAGTGGGCTTAGCTAATGTTGAAGCCGTAGGTGTTGATATGCCAGTTCGTTTTTCATATTTTTTCGTATATTTTGCATCTGCTTGTATTCGTGCTTCTTGAATAGCGATTTTACGCCTTCCAAGCAATTTTATTTCTTTTTTGAGCTCTCTTAACATCGTTGCATGTTCTGAAATGCGGCGGGTGCCATATAAGTAAGGGGGTCCGCCCTGACGTTGATTTCACGACGTTCGCTGTACGAACATGATCCGCACAGCATCTATGGTACTGCCGTACCAGTTACCTTCGGCACCCGCCTAGGCTTCACGCCATGGTCGAACTATACTTCAGTGAAACTATGACGCAACGTATATTTTTATCAAAATCAAAACTCACGTATTGTTGTGATGGAAAGATGTAGATCAAAGCCTGTTGAGGCTATCACTTCCCCCGCTTGTTCGCCTTGAAGCCGCCGCGTTGCCCCGGCCTTCCCGCCGTCGAGTTGCCCTTCGGGCGGCCCTTGGGC
>CAVOZK010000041.1:0-36800 GCA_963700935.1 uncultured Alphaproteobacteria bacterium
CGCAGGCAGCGCCGATGCATTCTGCCGCGATGAAGCCGGGCAAGTCCGCCGGGCGGATGCCGGAGAAGGTGTCGGTGAAGCCGCGCGAGATGGCCACTGCCGGGTTGGCGAACGACGTCGAGGCGGTGAACCAGTAGGCGGCAGTGATGTAGAGGCCTACCAGCCATGCGACCGCGTCCTGGCGATAGCGAATGCCGCCGAGGATAACTGCCATCAGGCCGAACGTGGCCACCCATTCGGCAAACCACTGGGCGCCGCCGGTGCGGATGGTTTGCGAGGCTTGCACCACGTCCAATTCGAACATCAGGTGGGCGGCAAAGGTGCCGAGGATGCCGCCGGAGACCTGCGCCACCACGTAGGGCGGCAGTTCCTTCCAGGGCAGATCGCGCCGGATGGCAAAACCCAGCGAGACGGCCGGATTGAAATGCGCGCCCGACAACGGCCCGAGGATGGTGATCAGCACCACCAGAATGGCGCCGGTCGGGATGGTGTTGCCGAGCAGAGACACGGCGACATCGTCGGACAGCTTGTCCGCCATGATGCCCGAGCCAACCACGGTGCAGACCAGCAGTCCGGTACCCAGCGCCTCTGCGGCGAGGCGGCGGGGAAGATCAACGGCGCTCATGCGTTTTTGCCCTCGTGGATCTGCTTGAGGCGGTTGGTCAGGCTCAGCCGGTCGATGCTCGCCAGAGGCAGGTTGATGAAGGCCGAGATGCGGTTGTTCATCAACCGGTAGGTCTCGGCGAAGGCGGCGGCAATTTCGGCGTCGGAGCCTGTGACTGCGGCCGGATCAGGCACGCCCCAGTGGGCCGTCATCGGCTTGCCGGGCCAGACCGGGCAGACCTCTCCGGCGGCGTTGTCGCAGACGGTGAAGATGAAGTCGAGTTCAGGTGCGCCGGGCCGGGCGAATTCGTCCCAGCTCTTGGAGCGAAACTGGCCTGTATCATATCCAAGCGATTTCAATAATTTGATAGCTTGCGGATGTGGTTCGCCCTTCGGCATCGAGCCTGCCGAGTACGAGTTGAACCGGCCCTTGCCCAGCCTCGCGAGGATGGCTTCGGCCAGGATCGAGCGGGCAGAGTTGCCCGTGCACAGGAACAGCACGTTGTAGGTCTTGTCATCGGCCATTTGGAAACATCCGTCAGCAGGAGTTGCAGGATAGGAGGTCAAGCAATGGTGCGCAGATGTCACTGTTGCCCTGGCAGCAATCCTCCATCAGCCAGGCCAGCAAGGTGCGCATGGCGGCGGGTTCGGCGCGGTAGAACATGTTGCGGCCATCGCGCCGGCCCGAGATCAGCCCGGTGCGCACCAAGATGGCGAGGTGGTTCGACATGGTGTTCTGCACGATGGCGAGGCGGGCAGCGATGTCCCCGGCCGCAAGTTCGCCGGGCGCCGCCTTGAGCAGCAGCCGGAAGGCGGACAGCCGGGTTTCGTGCGCCAGGGCAGAGAGGGTTTCAATTGCCTTGAATTCATCCATACATCGCGATCTATCGATGAATTATGACAGTTGCAATACAGTCCACGCCGGTTGACCACGCCGATCGCAAAAAGCCAAACTCCGGCAGCTTTCCATCAACCTGATGCCGGGATCCTCGCCATGGAACACATGAACCTGTTTGGCAGCTTCATCGCGCAAGGGCTGTCGCTGCTGGCGACGCTGTTCGTGCTGGCTGTCGGGCTTGCGGTGCTGGCAGTGCTGGTGCTCCTGGTCATCGACCTCAGCCAGCACAAGGATGCGATCCGGCGCAACTATCCGGTGATCGGACGGTTCAGATACCTGTTTTCCAGCCTCGGCGAGTTCTTCCGGCAGTATTTTTTCGCCATGGACCGGGAGGAGATGCCGTTCAACCGCGCCCAGCGCGACTGGGTGGAGCGTTCGTCAGCGGGGCTGGACAACACAGTCGCGTTCGGCTCGACCCAGAACATCACCGCCGTCGGTTCGCCGATCTTCGCCAGCGCGATCTATGCGCCGCTCGACAGCGAAACGACGGAACCGCCCGCCCTGGTGATCGGGCCGCATGCGCGCCAGCCCTACGAGGCGCGCTCGATCATCAACGTGTCTGGCATGAGTTATGGCGCGCTGTCGGCGCCGGCAATCCAGGCCCTGTCAAGGGGCGCAAGGATGGCCGGGTGCTGGATGAATACCGGCGAGGGCGCGCTGTCGTCGCATCATCTGTCGGGCGGTTATGACATCATCTTCCAGATCGGCACGGCGAAGTATGGGGTGCGCGACGAGCAGGGGAATTTCTCCGAGGAGAAACTTCGTGCCGTGGCCTCGCATCCAGAAGTCAAGATGATCGAGGTGAAGCTGAGCCAGGGCGCCAAACCCGGCAAGGGCGGCATCCTGCCCGGTGACAAGGTGACGGCGGAGATTGCCAATATCCGCGGCATTCCGGCAGGCCAGCCATCGATTTCGCCTAACCGGCACGTGGAGGTTGCCAGCAATGCGGACCTGCTGGACTTCATCGGCAGGGTGCGCGAGGTGTCGGGCTTGCCGACAGGCTTCAAGACGGCGATGGGCGGGGTGGAGTGGCTGGACGAGCTGTGCCAGCTGATCCTGGAGCGCGGCGAGGCGTGCGCACCGGACTTCATCACCATCGATGGCGGCGACGGCGGCACCGGGGCAGCGCCCATGCCGCTCATAGACAATACCGCACTCACCGTGAAGGAGGCGCTGCCGCTGGTGGTGGACGTGCTGGAGACGCATGGTCTGAAAGGCCGCATCCGCGTCATCTGCGCGGGCAAGCTGATCACGCCGGCCGAGGTAGCGTGGGCCTATTGCGCCGGGGCGGATTTCGTCAACACGGCGCGCGGCTTCATGTTTGCGCTCGGCTGCATCCAGTCGCTGAAGTGCAACAAGAACACCTGCCCGACCGGCATCACCACCCACCAGCGCCACCTGCAGCGCGGCCTCGACCCGGAAGACAAGGCGGTGCGGGTGATGAACTATGTCAGCCGCATCCATTATGGCGCCGGGCTGATCGCCCATGCCTGCGGCGTGCCGCACGTGCGCGCGCTGCAGCGCAAGCATGTGCGGCTGATCCAGGCGGACGGCAAGTCGAAGCCGATGAGCGAGATTTATCCGACGGTCACGGCAGCCGGCGGCCCGGGAAAGGCGGCGTGAAACCTCTCGTCCGATTCGTGCGGGATAGGCTATAAATCGCTCCATGCTGACCCATCTGGCCATACGCGACATCGTGCTGATCGAGAAGCTCGACCTGGTGCTCGAGGAGGGACTAGGCGTGCTCTCCGGCGAGACGGGGGCGGGCAAGTCGATTCTGCTCGATGCGCTGGGCCTGGCGCTGGGCGCGCGTGGCGATGCCTCGCTGGTGCGAACGGGGTGCGACAAGGGCTCGGTAACGGCGATGTTTCTGCCGCCGGCGGGCCATCGCGCCTTCGAGCTGCTGGCCGGGGCCGGGGTGGAGGCGGAGGAAGGCTCCATCGTGGTGCGCCGGGTGCAGCAGGCTGACGGCAAGAGCCGCGCCTTCGTCAACGACCAGCCGGCCAGCGTGAACCTGCTGAAGGCGCTGGGCGCCACGCTGGCGGAAATTCATGGCCAGCATGACGACCGGGCGCTGATGGACGTGGGTTTTCACCGCGCTGCCCTTGACGCCTATGGGGTGCTGGAGAAGCAGGTGGCCTCGGTGGCGTCGGCGTGGGAACAGCTTGCGGCGGCCGTCAGCGCGCATGAAGCGCACGAGGCGCGGCTGGCGCGGGCAGAGACGGAGCGGGCGTTCCTTGATCATGCGCTGAAGGAACTGCGCGAGCTCAACCCGCAGGCCGGCGAGGAAACGGCGCTGGCTGACAAGCGGCAACTGATGATGAACGCCGAACAGTTTGCCGATGCGGTCAGCGAGGCGCAATCCGCGCTTACTGACGGGGCGACGGTCAGCGCCATCAACGCGGCCCTGCGCAAGCTGGAGCGCCGCCGCGAGCAGGCGCAAGGCGCGCTTGACCCGGTGTGTGCCGCACTTGAGCGGGTGGTGATTGAGATGAACGAGGCGCAAGGCCAGCTTGATGCGGCGGCGCGGCAGTTCGTGGCTGACCCGGCAGAGCTTGAACGGGCAGAAGAGCGGCTGTTTGCGCTTCGCGCGCTGGCTCGCAAGCACAAGGTGCAGGTGGATGATCTTGCCTCGCTGATGCAGAAATTCGAGACGGACCTGCAGTCCATCGACGATGGCGGGGCGATGCTGGCGAAGCTGAAGAAGGCGCGCGACGAGGCGCAAGCGGCCTATGACCGGCACGCAAGGGCGCTGTCGGACGCCCGCATGAAGGCGGCGGAGAAGCTCGACTGCGAGATCCTCGCGGAGCTTGGGCCGTTGCGGCTGGAAAAGGCGCGGTTCGAGACGCGGGTGGAGACGGACGAGGCGCGCCCCGGCGTGCATGGCATCGACCGGGTGGAGTTTCTCATTGCTGCAAACCCCGGCACGCCGCTGGCGCCCATCGTCAAGGCGGCGTCGGGGGGTGAGCTGTCGCGCTTCCTGCTGGCGTTGAAGGTGGTGCTCGCGGCGCGGGCCTCGGCGCCGACTTTGATCTTCGACGAGATCGACACCGGCGTGGGCGGGGCGGTGGCAGACGCCATTGGCCAGCGGCTGGCGCGGCTTGCCCGCGAACTGCAGGTGCTGGCGGTGACGCACAGCCCGCAGGTGGCGTCACGGGCTGACCATCACCTGCTGATCTCCAAGATGGAGGAGGCGGGCGATGCGGCTGGCCGGCGGATGATCACCCGTGTCACGCCGCTGACCGGCGAGGGCCGGCGCGAGGAGATTGCGCGGATGCTGTCGGGCGCCGAAGTGACCACGGAAGCCCGCGCCCAGGCCGACCGGCTGCTGGCGGGAACGGGCTGACCGGATGATCGAGGGCAAGGATAAATCCGGCCTGACGCGGGACGAAGCGGCGGCCGAACTGGAGTGGCTTGCGGAAGAGATCGCGCGGCACGACGAGGCGTATTACCGCGAGGATGCGCCGGTCATTTCCGATGCCGAGTATGACGCCCTGCGCCAGCGCAACGACATGCTGGAGGCCGAGTTTCCGGACCTGGTCAGGGTGGACTCTCCGTCAATGCGGGTGGGCGCGGCGCCGTCGGAGAAGTTCGGCAAGGTGCGCCATTCAGTGCCGATGCTGTCGCTGGGCAACGCCTTTGCCGATGAGGACGTGGCCGAATTCGTGAGCCGCATCCGGCGGTTCCTGAAGCTGGCGGATGATGAGCCGGTGGCGATCACTGCCGAGCCGAAAATCGACGGGCTGTCGATTTCGCTTCGCTATGAGAATGGCAGGCTGGTGCAGGCGGCCACCCGTGGCGACGGGCAGGAGGGCGAGAACGTCACCCGAAACTGCGAAACCATAGGCGATATTCCGCGCATGGTGAAGGCAGATGACTTTCCGGCCGTGTTCGAGGTGCGTGGCGAAATATACATGTCTCACAAGGACTTCGCCGCGCTCAATGACAAGCAGAGTCAAGCCGGGGCCAAGGTTTTTGCCAATCCGCGCAACGCCGCGGCCGGCTCGTTGCGCCAGCTTGACCCGGCTATCACGGCGTCGCGCCCGTTGCGCTTCTTCGCCTATGCCTGGGGCCAGGTGGAGCGCCTGCCGGCCGATACGCAGATGGGCGTCATCGAGGCGTTCGGGTGCTGGGGCTTTCCGGTCAACCCGCTGATGGAAGTGTGCAACGGGGTGGAGGACCTGCTCGCCCATTACCACGCCATCGAGGAGCAGCGCGCCGCGCTGGGCTATGACATCGACGGCGTTGTCTACAAGGTCAACCGGCTGGACCTGCAGGAACGGCTGGGCTTCGTGTCGCGCTCGCCGCGCTGGGCCATCGCGCACAAGTTTGCCGCCGAGAAGGCAACGACGATCCTCGAAGGCATTGACATCCAGGTGGGCCGCACCGGCGCGCTGACGCCGGTGGCGCGGCTGAAGCCCGTCACCGTCGGTGGCGTGGTGGTGTCCAACGCCACGTTGCACAACGAGGACGAGATTGCCCGCAAGGACATCCGCATTGGCGACACCGTCATCGTGCAGCGCGCCGGGGACGTGATCCCGCAGGTGCTGGGCCATGTGCCCGACAAGCGCCCGGCGGATGCGGTGCCATATGAGTTTCCGCACATCTGTCCGGCCTGCGGCAGCCATGCCGTGCGCGAGGTCAACGAGAAGACCGGCAAGGCGGATGCGGTGCGCCGCTGCACCGGCGGGCTGGTCTGCCCCGCCCAGCGCGTGGAACGGCTGAAGCATTTCGTGTCGCGCAATGCCTTCGACATCGAAGGCATGGGCGACAAGGTGATCCAGGAGTTTTATGACGACGGGCTGATCCAGTCGCCGCAGGACATCTTCACACTGGCCAGGCGCAACGAGCTCGCGCTGAAGAAGCTCAAGGACCGCGAGGGCTGGGGCGAGACGTCGGCGAAGAACCTGTTTGCCGCCATTGACGAGCGGCGCAGGATTTCGCTGGACCGGTTCATCTTTGCGCTTGGCATCCGCCATGTCGGCGAGACGACGGCGCGCGTGCTGGGACGGGCCTATGGCACGGCGCAAGCATTTCTTGACGCCATGCAGGCAGCGCAGGACGGCGCGTCCGAGGCCTACCAGGAACTCGTCAGCATTGATGGCATTGGCGATGTGGTGGCGGGCGCCGTCGCGGAGTTCTTCGCAGAACCGCACAATCTTTCCGTGGTGCGCGAACTGGCGGACGAGCATCTCGATATCCAGCCGATGGAAGCGGTCGCTACCGACTCTCCCGTTGCAGGCCTCACGGTAGTGTTCACCGGCGCGCTGGAGCGCATGACGCGGGACGAGGCCAAGGCCATGGCCGAACGGCTGGGCGCCAAGGTGGCAGGCTCGGTGTCCAAGAAGACCGACCTTGTGGTGGCCGGCCCGGGTGCGGGGTCGAAGCTCAAGAAGGCGGCAGAGCTTGGTGTCGAGGTGATTTCGGAGAACGACTGGTTCACCCGCGTGGGCGGATGACGCCATGCGCTCAGGCCGGGTGGGCAATGCGCCCGGCGCACTTGCCGGGGAAGGGCCACAGGGTCAATATCCCTGACCCAGTTCATCGCGCCCAGCCCTGATCTTCCAGACATGACCTCCAGCAGACACGAGTTTCTCGACGGCTTCCGTCTCATCGTGCCGATCCTGATCGCGCAGACGCCGTTCGGCTTCATCGTGGGCGCGACGTCGGTGCAGAAAGGACTGTCGGTGCTGGAGGCCACCATCATGAGCGCCACGGTGTTTGCCGGGGCGGGACAGATGCTGGCGCTGGAAGTATGGGATGAGCCCAAGGCCTGGCTGCTGGTGATGCTGGCGGCGGCCTCGGTCAACATCCGTTTCCTGCTGCAAACGGCGTCCATCGGCCCGAAGATCGGTCACTTCGGTCCGGTCAAGCGGTGGCTGTCGATCGCCACCATGACTGACCCCGCCTGGGGCATGAGCGAGATGCGCCACCTCACCAGGCCAATCCGGCCCGGCTTCATGGCGGGCATCACCATACCGATCTACGTGATCTGGGTTTCGGCAACCGGCGTGGGAGCGTTCGCTGGCCAGTTCATCGACGATCCGGCGCGCTACGGGTTGGACTTTGCGTTCGTGTGCATTTTCATTTCGCTGGTACTGCCGTTCTGGAAGCGGTCCGGCGCGGTGCCAGTTGCGGTCTCCAGCGCGGTGGTGGCGATTGGCTGCAAGCTGGCGGGGCTGGGCGGGCTTTATGTGTTCATCGGCGCGCTGGCGGGGGTTGGCGTGGCTGGCGTGATGGCGCACCGCAAGGCGAGGGCTGCCGATGGCGCTTGACCCCCATAACCTGCTGCTGATTGCGCTGGTTACTGCCGTTACCCTGGCGACCCGGCTTGGCGGCGCGCTGATCATGGCGCGAGTGCAGCTTGGCCCGTCAGCCAGGGCGGCGTTCGAGGCCATGCCGGTGGCGGTGATGACGGCGGTGCTGGCTCCGGCGGCGCTGACGCAGGGCTGGCCCGAGGCGCTGGCGGCGATCATTGCCGTGGCGGTTGGCCTTTGGGTGCCGATGTACGTGGTGCTGATCACCGGCATGGTGTGCGTGGTGCTGTTCAGGATGTGGCTGTCATGAGCGAGCGCGAGCAGATGAACGCGCGCAAGGAGTTTGCGGCAGGTGCGGCGGCGATTTCGCCTGTACTGGCGGCTGCGGTGCCCATTGCGCTGCTGTTCGGCACGCTGTCCGTGTCGAAAGGGCTGTCGGTGGCCGAGACCACGCTGATGAGCATGACGGTGTTCGCCGGTGCACTGCAGTTCGTTGCCATCGACCTGTGGGGGGATCCCGTGCCTGTCGGGCTGCTGGCGTTCACGGCGCTGGTGGTCAACATCCGCCATGTGCTGATGGGGGCAAGCCTGGGGCGCAGCCTTGGCGGCTTCTCGCCGGTGCAGAAATATGCCGGCATGTTCCTGCTGACCGACGAGGGCTGGGCATTCGCCGAACAGCGCGCCCGCCGGGGTGTGCTGACGCCGGCGTTCTATCTCGGCTCTGGGCTGGCCCTGTGGCTGACCTGGAACACCGGCACGCTGGCCGGAGCGTTGCTGGGTACGACCATGGGCGATCCGGCGGCGTTCGGCTTCGACTTTGCCTTCACCGCGGTTTTCATCGCCATCCTGACCGGGTTCTGGAGCAACTGGCGCACTGGGGCGGTGCTGCTGGCCAGTGGCGCGGTCTCGGCGCTGGTCAAGCTGGCGGTGCCCGGCGCGTGGTACATCATGGCCGGTGCTGCGGCCGGCATCATCGTGGCGGCAGTGCTGCATGCGCACGACGATACGCCCGATGAAACCGACAGGCTGATGCCGTCATGAGCCTCGATCCGCAAGCCGTCCTCGCCATTCTTGCCATGGCGCTGGCCACCTACCTGACGCGGGTGGGGGGATTGTGGCTGCTGAAGCTTGCCAACGTGAAGGGCCGCACCCGGGCTGCGCTGGACGCGGTGCCGCCAGCTGTGCTGATGGCGGTCATCGCACCCACCGTTTTCGCCACGGGACCGGCGGAGACCATCGCCTCGGCGATCACGCTGGTAGCCGCGTTCCGTCTGCCGCTGCTGGTTGCGGTGGTCATCGGGGTGGCGAGCGTGGTGGCGCTCAGGCTGATACTCGGGTGATTGGCGCGCAGGCCGCCTTGAGCCATTCAAGGTCAGCCTTGGCCTCAAGGCGCGGGTCGATCTTCTTCAGCACCTGGGCGTGGTACTGGTTGAGCCAGTCCAGCTCCGCGTCCGACATGATGGCTGGTTCGATGAGCTTGCGGTCGATGGGCGCGAAGGTGATCGTTTCGAGCCAGTGCATGGGCCGCTCGCCGCCGGGGATGGCTTCAGCCTCGCGCACCACCACCAGGTTCTCGATACGGATGCCGTATTCGCCCGCCTTGTAGTAGCCCGGCTCGTTGGACATGATCATGCCGGGCTTGAGCACCGTGCGGTCGGCCTTGGAAAACCGCTGCGGGCCTTCGTGCACGGACAGGAAGCTGCCGACGCCGTGGCCGGTGCCGTGGTCGAAATCGAGGCCGGCCTCCCACATGGCCAGCCGCGCCAGCACATCAAGGTTGCCGCCGGTGGTGCCGGGCGGAAAGCGCACGCGGGACAGGTTGATCATGCCCTTCAGCACACGGGTGAAACGGTCCTTCATTTCCGCCGTGGGCTTGCCGGCAATGATGGTGCGGGTGATGTCGGTGGTGCCGTCGACATACTGGCCGCCTGAGTCGATCAGGTAGATCTGGTCCGGCTTGATGGGCAGGCAGGAGGTTTCGGACACCCGGTAGTGCGGAATTGCGGCATGGGGGCCGGCACCCGAAATCGAGTCGAAGGACAGGTCTTGCAGTTCACCGGTTTCGGTGCGCAGGGCCTCAAGCTTCTTCGCCGCGCTGATCTCGTCCAGGTTGCCCTTCGGCGCTTCCTCGTCCAGCCAGCGCAGGAACCGCGCCATCGGCACGCCATCGCGCAGGTGGGCGGCGCGAGCGCCTTCCAGTTCGGCGTGGTTCTTGGTGGCACGGGGCAGGGTGCAAGGACTTGCCTGCCATTTCAGCGCAGCACCTGCCTCTTCCAGGTGCAGGCGGAAGGCGTCGGCAGCCCAGTCGCGGTCCAGTTCGACGGTGGCGCCTGCCTTGCCCAATGCCTGCAGCAGGTCCGGCATGGCGGCTGGCCCATGCAGCCTTACCCGCTTGCCCAGTGCGTCGCGCACGTCCTCCGGGACGCGGGGCGGATCTAGCAGCAGGTCTGCCGTGCCATCAGCGTGAATGATCGCAAATGCAAGCGCGGCCGGTACGTGCGGAATGTCCGAGCCGCGAATGTTGAAGGCCCACGCCACCGCATCGGTCTGGGTCAGGATGTGGGCATCGGCGCCACGGTCTTTCAGCCCCTTGGCGATGGCGGCAAGCTTGTCCGCCGAACTCTGGCCGGCAAACTGCAATGGCTGCAACTGGACGGGGCCTGTGGGCGTGGCGGGCCTGCCGGTCCAGATCTCGTTGATGGGGTTTGACGGCAACGGCACCAGCTTTGCGCCTGTCGCGGCAAGCGCAGTGGCAAAGTCGTTCGCTGCCTGCACCGTCAGCAGCCAGGGGTCATAGGCCAGCTTCGAGCCCTTCGGCAGGTTTGCTGCCGCCCAGCCATGCGGGCTCTCGTCGGGTATGGGCAGCGGCGTCAGAAGGTCCAGGTCCACCTGCTCGCGCACCTGCAGCGTGTAACGGCCATCGATGAAGATTGCCGCCTTGTCCGCCAGGATGACCGCAGTGCCCGCCGAGCCCGAAAACCCGGTCAGCCATTTCAGCCGCTCGGAGCTGGCCGGCACGTACTCGCCCTGAAACTCGTCGGCGCGGGGCACGATGAAACCGTCCACGCCAAGCTGTTTCAGCCGTTCGCGCAGTGAGGCAATGCGGGCCGGGGTGAGGCTGGATTCGGACTGGTCGGAGAAATCCTGGAACATGGACGGTGAGACTAGCCAAAGCCCGGCTTGCCAGCAATCTGGAAATGACGTTTTTGAACCATGTTGCGTCGCAACAAAAATGGCTGAAAAGGGGCGACCAAACGGCGGGTTCGGGCAGGGCTGGTCAGGAATGTCGCAGCTGCGCAAACATTGCGCAAACGGGGCTGAAAGGTAGTTTTTCCATCACCCGTATTTCTGTGTTTAATATATTGTTTTTATTCAATTAATTTAGAGATTAACAGAGCGTGAAACTTGCCATGCGAAAACTGCATATCTGCTATCTGATTGGGCATCTGGTGCAGGTATGGTGCGCCGCCATATACGGCTGCAACGAATTGAATGCAGTGCAACAACGCGCCCTGCAGTTTCGAATACAGGAGTGAAGACAATGGTAGTGGTAGTCGCAGATCGCGCCGTTGAAATGCGCGACGCCGCCGGCATGGATTTCCTTGGCATGGCCCGCCGTTCGGTTGGCAATGTCCGCTGGTATCTGAATCGCCGCAAGGTGCAGAAGCGCCTCGAAGCTCTTGACGATCGTCTGCTGGAAGACATCGGCCTGACCCGCGCCGAAATCAGCAACTACGTCTGGGGCCGCTAAGAAGCTCTTGCCCTGAAACGGGCGGCAGCAGACAGCATCGGAAATGTTGAAGGGGGATGGCTCAGGCCGTCCCCCTTGTTTTGTGCGCCATCGTCAGGATGGCCCAGCCTTCAATGTCGATGCGGTGAACGCAGGTCATGCCCCTCGCATGATAGGCGGCGAGCACCAGGCGCGCCTGCTGCGAGGTCAGGCCGGCAAGGATCAGCCTGCCGCCGCGAGCAAGGGTCTGGCTCAGGTCCGGCGCCAGGTGGACCAGCGGCATGGCGAGGATATTGGCGAAAACCAGCCCGTAGGGGCCGGCATCGCGGATGGCGATGTGATCAACGCCGGGTGCCACCAGGCAGCGCACCAGCGGCGCGACCTCGTTGATGGCGGCATTCTCGCGGGCAACCGTCACTGCTTCCGGATCGATGTCGCTGGCGATGGCCGGAGATCTGGTCAGTTTCGATGCCGCTATGGCCAGCACGCCGGACCCGCAGCCGACGTCGAGGATGTTCATCGGGGTGACGGTCTTCAATACTTCCTGCAGCGCCAGAAGGCAGCCGCGGGTCGTATGGTGATGGCCGGTGCCGAAGGCCAGGCCTGCATCGATCTCCAGCGCCACGGACCCGGCGGGCCGCCGGTCGCGGTCGTGGCTGCCATGCACGAACAGCCGCCCGGCCACCACTGGCGCCAGCCCTGCAAGGCTCTGGCGCACCCAGTCGGTATCGGGCAGGCGTTCAACACTGATTGCAATGCCGGCGATGTCTGCGAACGCCAGTGCCTGTAGCACTTCTTCCACTGACGGCTCGGCGTCATAGAGCGCCTGCACCGCCCACAGGTCGCGGGACTCGTCGGTCTCGGTCATCGATACGGCGAGGGCTTCCGGCCAGGCTGCCTGTTCCAGCGCGTCGGAAACGGCCTGGGCTAAGGCGCGGGGCAAGGGGGCGGTCGTGGCGGCGAACGGTGTTGTCATGGTCGCCGCTTATGTCAGCGACGGCGAAGCTTGTCGATATGCGCTGACGGCAATCCACCGTTGCATCATCTGAAATGGCGGCTGACCCCACGTGCGCCAGGGCCTATACAGGCTGCACGATGCCTCCTTCACCTCCTTCCCCATTGCACACTGATGCACCGGCGGCAGCGCCGTTCTGGCTGATCCCGCTGGTGGTGGCGTCGGCACTGTTCATGGAGAACATGGACTCGACCGTCATCGCCACCTCGCTGCCGGCCATTGCCGATGATCTCGGCGAGGACCCGGTGATCCTGAAGCTGGCGTTCACGGCCTACCTGCTGTCGCTGGCGGTGTTCATTCCGGTGAGCGGCTGGTGCGCCGACCGGTTCGGGGCGAGGCGCATCTTTCAGGCGGCGATCCTGGTGTTTTCGGTGGCGTCAATCGGCTGCGCGATGGCGCGCGACCTCACGGAACTGGTGGCGGCGCGCACGCTGCAGGGCGTCGGTGGGGCGATGATGGTGCCGGTAGGCCGGCTCATCCTGCTGCGCTCGGTGCCGAAGAGGGACCTGGTGCGGGCGCTGGCCTGGCTGACCACGCCGGCCCTGGTGGCACCGGTCGTGGGGCCGCTGATCGGCGGGTTCATCACTACCTATTTCCACTGGCGCTGGATCTTCTGGATCAACATTCCCTTCGGCGTGCTGGCCATCGTGCTGGCGCAGGCCTACATGCCGGCCTCTCAGCACTACGGGACACGGCCGATGGACTGGCGCGGCTTCTTCCTGTCCGGCTGCGGCTTCGTGGGGCTGATTGCCGGGGCATCGGTGATGGGCCGCGACTTCCTGCCGGGCTGGGTGGCGCCGGGCATGATGGCGGCGGGGGGTGCATTCTTGTGGCTGTATGTGCTGCATGCCCGGCAGGCGGCGGCGCCGATGCTGGATCTTGCGCTGTTCCGCATCGCCACCTTCCGGCAAAGCGTGCTGGGCGGCAGTTTCTTCCGCATTGCAGTGGGCGCCATTCCGTTCCTCCTGCCGCTGCTGCTGCAGGTGGGTTTCGGGCTCAATCCGTTCCAATCCGGCGCCATCACCTTTGCGGCGGCCGCCGGCGCGCTGGCGATGAAGATCACTGCACAGCCGATCCTCAGGCAGTTCGGATTCCGTACGGTGCTGACGGTCAACGGCATGATCTGCGCGGCGTTCTTCTTCGGTTACGCGCTGCTCACGCCGGAGACGGCGCACTGGCTGATCTTCGTCATCCTGATTGCCGGCGGCTTCTTCCGCTCGCTGCAGTTCACTTCGCTGAATGCGCTGGCCTATTCGGACGTGGACGAGAAGCAGATGAGCCAGGCGACCGGCATCGTTTCGGTTGGTCAGCAGGTCGCACTGTCGGGCGGGGTGGCGCTGGCGGCGCTGGTGCTGGAAGGGGCGCGGCAATGGCGCAGAGACCCGGTGCTGACGGCGGCTGACTTTGCCCCGGCATTTGCCGCCGTTGCGGCAGTCTCGGTGGTGGCGGCGTTCATTCACCTGTGGCTGGCGCCGGATGCGGGGGCGGAGGTGTCCGGCAAAAGGAGTTGAGCCGGCGTATCGCTTGCGCGGGTTTCCAGCCATGCCGCTTTTGCCGGGACAGCGGGCAGGTTTGTGCACAATTGCCGCCAAATCGCCTTGAAGCGGTGCGAGGAATCGGGGGAAATAAACGTCCGCAATCCGTTGGGGGGAGTTCTGCCGGTGGCTGCCGTGAAATCTTTTGCGTTGAAACTGGTCGTAGCGGCCATGCTCGTCTCCGGCATGGCGGGCGGTCTTGCCCATGCGGCGGGCACCGAAGGCACTATCTACGATCCGCAACTGCTGTCACGGATGCAGTTTTCGGCCGCCCAACTGTCCAAGATAAGGCCGGTGCTGGACAGGTCCGAAGCCTCGATGGTGAAGGTTTTCGCCAAGTACCGGATCGACCCCAGGGCAAAGCCTGACTTCGACAAGCTGCGCGCTGCCTCCGGCGAGTTGCAGGCCATCGAGGCCTGGGAGAAGAAGCAGATGAAGAAGATCCTCTCCAAGGAACAATATGCCGACTACCTGGAAATCCTCCAGGCCACGGCGGCGCAGGTCATCAAGGCAACGCGGGACGAGTGAAGTCTTGCCCGGCGCTGCCGCCTTGACGAGAGGTTGCGCTTGCGGGTCTTATCCGGTTTGCAACCGCCCTTACCCCGTTGCCGGGAAGCAAGCAGGAGACAGAATCCATGTGGCGTTCCACCTTGGCCGCGGCAATTGCCGCCGCTCCCATGATAATTGTTGCTGCGCCTGGCCAGGCTGATGATGCGGCCTGCCTTGAGCGCTTCAAGTCGCTGGTCGCGGACGGCAATCCGGACCGTGGCCCGGTGCGCATACACGTGCAGCAGAGCGTGGGCAACCAGCAGACCGAGAACTACTTCTATAGCGCCGGGAGCGGCTCGGGCGATGGCCTGATGGAGCCGCTCAAGAACATGGGCGACATGTGGGTGTTGTTCCGCAACAAGAAGATGTACACCTCCAACGACGCGGGCAAGACCTGGGCATTCGGCCGGGACATGGACGATGCATCACAGCCGGAGGCCTACAAGGCGCAGGTCCGCAAGGACCTTGAAACTGCGGCGAAGGTTGCCTGCGCCGAAGAGGAACTGGATGGCGCCGCGCACGATACGGTCGAAGGCGAGTTCAACAGTTCGGCGCTGCAGGGAGCGTCGACCTTCAACAAGTACTGGATCAACCGCGAGACGGGCTGGCTGACCCGCTATGTGAGCACCAGCGAGGCTGGCGGCGGCAAGTTCGAGGTGACGCAGACGATAGAGCCGTGGCCGGACCTCAAGCTGCCGGATCCGGAGTAGGTTGGGGGGCACATGACAGGCACTGACGCGGACCACGATCCGCACCTTCTGGCGTTCTATGCGCGCCATCCGATCTCGGCGCGGCACATCATCGACAAGGTAAAGGCGGCGCGGGGCAGTCTGGACGGCGTTGCGCCGCAGGACCTGTGGCCGCACGACCAGGATCATTATGGCGGGCTTGCCGCCAACGAGCGGCTGGCGCAGCGGGCGGGCCTCAAGCCCGGCCTGAAGGTGGCCGACTTCTGTGCCGGTCTTGGCGGGCCGGCGCGCTGGTATGCGGTGACCTGTGGCGTCGACGTGACCGGCATCGACATCACGCCGGAGCGGGTGGCTGGCGCCGGCGAACTGACGAAGCTGGTGGGGCTGGCAGACTGGGTTCGCGTGGTCGAGGGCTCGGTAACGGACGTGCCGCTGCAAGACGCTTGCATGGACGCGGTGCTGAGCCAGGAGGCATTTCTTCATGTGCCAGACAAGCGCGCGGTGCTGAGCGAGGCGTACCGCGTGTTGAAGCCCGGCGGGCGGCTGGCGTTTTCCGACTGGGTCGCGCCGCTGCCGCTGGCGCCGGACGTGGCCGAGGACATGTGGCGGGGCATCGCCGCACGCACCCTGCAGAGCGCTGACGGCTACGTTGCGTGGATGCGCGAGCTGGGCTTCACCGACGTGATGGTGGAAGACCTGACGCCGGAATGGGCGGTGGTGCTGGCCGAACGGCAGAAGATGTATGTGGCGCTGATGGACGAGGCCAAGCGCGCCGGCGCACCTGCGGGCGACACGGCGTTCGCGGAAAGCTACGTGCGGTTCGTGGAGCACGTGAAGGCGGGCAGGCTTGGCGGGGTGCGGGTGAGCGGGGGGAGGGGGTGATTACAAATCCTCTCCGGGCTGCTTGATGAGCAGGTGGCGTTCCTTCACCCAGGGGAACAGCCGGACAGCTTCGCGCAGGTAGGTCTGGGCCAGCTCCATGCGGCCCTGGCGCATGAGGACCAGCGCCTTGCCGGACAGGGCCGAGAAGTGGTCCGGCAGTGCTTCGAGCACCACATCGATATCGGCCAGGCTTGCATCGTAATTTTCGCGGAGGAAGTGGATGAAGGCGCGCTGGTTGTAGCCTTCGGAATAGTGCGGGCAATAGGCGATGAGCTCGTCGAAGAATTTTTGCGCGCCCTCGAAATCATAGACTTCGCGCTGCTGCATGCCCCGGTCGAGCAGGTCCTGCGCCTTGGCATCCGGCGCCTTTATCCAGAGCCGCCAGATGGCGTCTTCAACCAGACGGCCAGATTTCTCATCCGGCGTGTTCTTCAGTTCGGCCATCAGCTTGTCACGCTCGGCCTTGGTGTCGGGCGTGGGCGGACAGCCGGTTTCGGCCACGGCCGGCAGGGCCAGCGCGGTGAGCAGTGCGAGAGTGAGGCTTGAGCGTTTGATCATGTGCGGCTCACAAAGCTATCCAGCACCCGTTTATCTCCCGCCTTGTCGAAGCTGATCGCCAGCTTGTTGCCGTCCACGTGGGTGACGGTGCCGGGGCCGAACTTCTGGTGGTGCACCCGGTCGCCGCGGGCGTAGGAGGCGGTGCCGGCATCGGAGGCGACAAGCTGGCCTTCGATGATGTGCGGGCTGGAGCGCAGGGCGCTGCCCTCGGCGTGGCGCGTCTGGGCGCGCTTCCAGCCGGGCGTGTCGTAGGTTGAGTTGAACGGCTTCACGTCATCAAAGCGCGAGCCGCCGAAACGGCCCGCGCCGCCCAGATTGTAGCCGCCATAGGACGACGACATGGTGTCGACCTCGACGTGGGAGGCGGGAAGTTCATCGATGAAACGCGACGGCAGCGCCGTCTGCCACATGGCGTGGACGCGGCGGTTCTGGGCGAACGAGATGGTGCAGTGCTTGCGGGCGCGGGTGATGCCCACGTACGCCAGGCGGCGTTCTTCCTCCAGCCCCGCCTTGCCGCTTTCGTCGAGTGCGCGCTGGTGGGGGAAGAGGCCTTCCTCCCAGCCGGGCAGGAATACGGTGTCGAACTCCAGCCCCTTGGCGGCGTGCAGCGTCATGATCGAGGCTTTTGGCTCGAACTCGCCGGATTGCTCCACGTCCATCACCAGCGCGATGTGTTCGAGGAAGCCTTCCATGGCCTCGAACTCGTTCATCGAGCGCACCAGTTCCTTCAGGTTCTCCAGCCGCGACGGCGCCTTCGGGTCCTTGTCCTGCTGGTGCATCTCGGTATAGCCGCTCTCGTCGAGAATGATCTCGGCCACCTCGGTGTGGGGCAGGGTGGCGGCCTGGGTGCGCCAGCGGGCGAAGGAGGCCAGCAGGTCGGCCAGCGCCTTCCGCGCCTTATTGGGCAGTTCCTCGGTGGTGACGATGTCGAGCGCGGCGCGATGCAGCGAGGTGCCGGTTGCGCGGGCTAGACTGTGGATCTTCTGCACCGAGTTGTCGCCGATGCCGCGTTTGGGCACGTTGATGATGCGCTCGAAGGCGAGGTCGTTGTCGGGCGACATGGTGACCTTGAGATAGGCCAGCGCATCGCGGATTTCGGCGCGCTCATAGAAGCGCGGGCCGCCGACCACGCGGTAGGGAAGGCCCAGCGTGATGAAACGGTCCTCGAAGGCGCGCATCTGGAACGAGGCGCGCACCAGAATGGCAATCTCCTCCAGCGAGGCGCCGGCGCGCTGGGCCTGCTCGATGTCCTCGCCGATGGCGCGGGCTTCCTCGTCGCCGTCCCAGTGGCCGCGCACCTTGACCTTCTCGCCGTCGTTCTGGTCGGTCCTGAGCGTCTTGCCGAGGCGGCCTTCATTGTGGGTGATGAGGCCGGAGGCGGCGCCCAGGATATGCGGTGTCGAGCGGTAGTTGCTCTCCAGCCGGATGACGCCGGCGCCGGGGAAATCCTTCTCGAAGCGCAGGATGTTGTCGACCTCGGCGCCGCGCCAGCCATAGATCGACTGGTCGTCGTCGCCGACGCAGCAGATGTTGCGGTGGCCTTGCGCCAGCAGCCGCAGCCAGAGGTACTGCGCCACGTTGGTGTCCTGGTATTCGTCCACCAGCATGTACTTGAACTTCTTCTGGTACTCGGCCAGCAATTGCCGGTTGCCTTCGTCCTGGAACAGCCGCAGCGGTTCGAGCAGCAGGTCGCCGAAGTCGACGGCGTTCAGCACCTTGAGGCGGTCCTGATAGTCAGCGTAGAGCTGCGCGCCCTTGCCGTTGGCGTAGGCCCCGCCTTCACCGGCGGGCACCTTGTCAGGCGTCAGGCCGCGGTTCTTCCAGCCGTCGATGTGGGCGGCAAGCTGGCGGGCAGGCCAGCGCTTCTCGTCGATGCCTTCAGCCTGAATGAGCTGTTTGAGCAGGCGCAGCTGGTCGTCGGTGTCGAGGATGGTGAAGTCGGACTTGAGCCCGACGAGTTCGGCATGGCGGCGCAGCATCTTCGCGCCGATGGAGTGGAAGGTGCCCAGCCAGGTCATGCCCTCGACCATGCCGCCGATCAGTGCGCCAATGCGCTCCTTCATCTCGCGCGCCGCCTTGTTGGTGAAGGTCACGGCGAGGATCTCGCCGGGCCAGGCCTTGCGCTGGGCGAGGATATGGGCAAGCCGGGTGGTCAGCACCCGCGTCTTGCCGGTGCCTGCGCCAGCCAGCACCAGCAGCGGGCCGTCAAGCGTCTCGACTGCCGCGCGCTGCTCGGGGTTGAGGGCGCGCAAGTAAGGCGGGGCGGCCGAAGCGGCAGCGCGCGCGGCAATGCCGGCGCCGGACTGGGCGGGAGCGTTGGTCATGGGTGGATATATAGCACCCGAGCCACGAGATTCGAGCCATACCGCAAAGGTTTTTGCGCAAGGCGGGCTGTCATGGCGGGGGAACCATGACAGCCCCTTGCGCTGCCCGGCAGTGCGCGTCCGGGGGAAGGCCGCGCCACGCCAGACAGAACAGGTGTTCCGGGATCGGTTCTCCGGCTAATGTTTGCCGGTTGCGAACAACTCTTCGGCAAGGCGGGTGGTGACGTGGTATTGCTTGCGGACTTCCTCCTCCCGGAGCAGGAGATGGTTCAGGTGCGAGGAGAGCAGTTCCGTAAGGGTCTGCAATTTGTGCTGACGGGCTTCCGGAAGATAAAGCTGGTCCAGCAGGTCGGTTACGGAGCGGACGTCCATGCCGAGGTTGCGCAGTTCCCGCGCCAGTTCGAGCCGGCGCACCTGATCTGGCTGAAACAATCTCGTGGTGCCGCGGCGCAGCGGCCTGACGATACCCACCTCGCAGTAGAAGCGCACGGTGCGGGCGGTCAAGCCCAGCTTCTTCGTTACGGCATTGGTGGAAAGCACGCGGGTCTGGTCAGGCCCGCCGGTGCGCTGACCATCTTCAATCACCTTGTTTATCAACTGCAGGATGTCTGTGACTTTCGTCATGTCATCATTTCCCCGATTGGTTGCGTTGCCGCCCGGAATGCGTGAAATGATGCCCGATCGTAAGTTTGTAACGGTTACGGACTTGCGTAACGTAACGTGGCAACCGGCCGATCAGCTGGTGCTTGCCGCTTCAAACGCGGCCTTTAACTGGGTTTCGAGGGCTTTTTCGAGCTGCGGTTCGAAACTGCGGTTGCGAATGTATGACAGGGCCGCAGCCATGTCGGCGATGCCATCCTCGCGCAACAGTTCAACGTAACGGGACAGCAGGTCACGGCGGCTGGCGCGGTGGGCGGCGATGGCGCGCATCATGTTGACGGCCACGGAATGGGATGGCGGCAGCCGTTCGGTCAGTTCCAGCATGCCGGCATCTCCGGGCCGGCGCACGGCGTCGAAGGCGGCAAGCAGCAGGTACCAGGCAGGCGGGTCTACTGTCAGGGCGATGGCCTTGCGGTTGAACTCCAGTCCGTCTTCCCACTCACCCAGATAGATCGCGCGCTTCATGCCATAGTTCGCCAGCATGAAGCTGTCGTTCGGGCGAAGGGCGAGGGCGCGGTTGCCATAGGCATGGAAGGCCGTCACGTCGCGGTCCGGCCGCTCCACGGCCAGCGTCATGGCTGCGCCCAGTACGACCGGATTGGTGGGTTCGAGGCTGATGGCCTTTTCGACAGCCGCCCTGGCATCGGCCCAGGCATCGGCGCCGGCGCGCGGGTTGCGGCCATAGCGTTGTTCGTCGATGTAGATGTAGGCAAGCGCGGCCCAGGCGTCGGCATAGGAGGGGTTGCGGGCGACGGCTTGCTGCAGGCAGCTGCGCAGCTGTGCGTGGCCGGCTGATGTGGGCACGTCCCAGTACTGGTACATGCCCAGGAAGCACTGGAACCCCGAGAAGTCGACCTGCCGTTCCGGCCCTTTGCGGGCAATGGCCAGTTCGGGTAGTATGCCTTTCTCGGACGCCAGCTGACCGGCGATTTCCGACACCATACGGCGCTGAAAGTCTTCGACGCTGGTGCTGGCGCCATCGAGCGGTTGCTGCCACGTACGCGACCACTTGACCTTGAGCGATGGAATGTCCTGCAGGCGCACCGTCACGGAGGCCTGGCCATCGCCCGTGGCAACGGTACCGGAGAGGGCATAGTCGAAGCGGCCTGCCATGTCCTTCATCGAGGCAATCCCGGACAGCGGCTCGCCAGAGTCCGGCCACTGCACGATGTTCATCCAGGGATAGACCAGCATGTCGGACACCAGTTCGCCAGACAGGCCGGCGGCCAGGCGTGTGGTGAGCTGTGATGGTGAGCCTGAAGGCTGGGGCTGCAGGTGCTGAACCAGCAAGCGGATGCGGGTCTCCGGCTGGGCCGCCGTGACCGGTGCAGGTGGGTGTGTGCTTTGCTGCAACATCGTCCAGCCGGCCAGCAGGCCGAGGCCGATCAATCCGAGCGCGGTCCACAGCGAGCGCCGGGTGGGCTTGCCGCGCGGCTCTGTGGCTTGCTGTCCGGCGCTGACGGCGCTTGGCGCAGCCTGGCCTTCGGGGTGGCGTTCGAACTGCGGCTGGTAGCCGCCGCGGGGGATGGTGATGTGCACCGGGTCAGATGCACCGTCGGTGGCGTAGTAGAGTTCCAGCGCGTTGCGGACACGGCCCAGCATGACCCGCACGATTGAATCTGTCTGCGGGTCGAAGTCGGCGGGCTTGTCGAGGACATCGACGGCGATGGAGTATTCCTTGATCTCCTCGCCCTGGCCTTCCAGCTGGCGCATGACCACGTATTCCAGCAGTTGGCGAAGCCGCGTTGCGCCGGCGAAGGAGCGGTGCTCCAGCACGCGCGACAACGCAGTTTCTATTTCGCTTGCCGTCACCGGTTCGTTGATGGATGCCATGACCAACGTTTCTGTCTGTTCCGCCCGGCCCTGACATGGGCTGGGTAAGTCACGTCAAGTATTGGCCGGTTGGTGCTGCCTTGGCAACTGGCGCAGATGCGCCTGCGGTGCGTGGTCAATTGGCGTTGGCAGGCGGGCTGCCGGAGGCGCCTGCGTCAGGCGGCGGGTTGAGCAGGGCATCCTGGGGAATGTCGGCCGGCAGGTTCTGCTGGATCAGGTCCTGCAGCTTGCGTTGTTCTTCGGCCTCCAGGCTGCGACGCACATCCTCGGCGGATTTCAGCCGTTCGCGTTCTTCCGCAGCACGGCGGCGGGCAGCTTCGGCGGCCTGGCGTTCCTCGATGATGCGCTGGCGGCGCTCGGCTTCCTTGCGCTCCTGTTCCTCGCGGAACTGGCGTTCTTCCTCGATCAGGCGCTGCTCTTCACGCTGCAACTCCTCCAGCCGGTCCATGCCCTGCTGCAGCACATTGGTCACCACCCACGTCTTCAGAGAGCCGGTGTCATAGCTGCGCTCAAGTGCGTGCGGGTGTCCGGACAGCCGCATCGACAAGCCCGGCATTCCGGCCGGGGCGTCTCCGCCAGCGGCCTTGAGCGTCACATCGATGCGGGTCCTGTTGGCGGCAAGGTCGCTGACAAGGCGGATGCTGCCGGATGCGCCTTTGCCGGAGAGCGGGACCGTTTGCGACCGCAGGATACCGGTCGTCAGGGTTAGCGGCATTTCCTGCAGTTCTGCCTGCAACGGGCCTGACGACAATGCTGCCGTCATCAGCCGGTCAAGCCCTTCAACCGTCTCGAGACCAGAGAGCTTTGGCAGCAGGGCGGCAACATCAAGGCCAGCCAGGATGAAATCACCGCCGCTGAGCTTGCCCTGTCCGGACAGCTGGCTGATAAGGCCCGCCGGTGTCCGGCCGGCGCCGGAAAACGCCAGCTCGAGTGTGGCGGGTCCGGCCAGTGCAGGTTGTCCGTCCGCCGTCTGCAGCAGGTTGCCGGTTTCGATGCGGGCCGAGAGCCGTCCACCGGCGGACACCAGCGGACCCTTGTTGTCCACAGCCAGATCAAGGCTGAACGGACCGTCAGCCCGCGTTCTGCCCGACAGGCGGACATTCACGGTGCTGCCGTCTGCCGCCTGAGACAGTTCAAGGGCGCCACCGTTGAGCAGGAGACCAGGCAACACGTCGATGTGGCGGGCTTTCAGCTTCAGCGGCAGATCAAGCCAGCCAAGTCGCGTCAGCGTAAGTGCGCCGCTGGACGTGGTGTCGCCCCCCGGTGTGAACCCAAGCAGGCCGGCCAGCCAGCCGGCGTCGAGCCGCGCCAGCTCAAGATCGGCGTTGATGCGCGGCTGACGCAGGCTGCCGCCAAGACGGACCCGTCCCGAGGCCGTATTGCCGGGCAATGTTGCCTGCACCTGTTCCAGGGTGAGGGCGCCGTTGTCCAGTACTGCTTCGGCCGTTGCCGAGATGGTGCGCGGGGTGGCCAGCGCCGATGCTGGCGGGTCAATTCCCAGCGCCGCAAGGAGCGCGGTCGCATCTTCTGCCTTGATGTTCACGTTGCCGGACCCGGCGATGCCGCCGCCAGGAGACAGGGTAAAGCCGCCATCCCAGTTCAGGCTGGCATCAAACCCGGTGAGGCTTGCGGTTCCTGACAGGGCGGCGGAGGGCTTGCCCGTCAGGTTGACCTTGAACGAGGCAGGCTGATCGCCGCCGGAAACCGGCGCAATGCCCGCCAGCGCCAGCAGGTTTGCACTCGACGTGCCGGACACATCGGCGTCAACCGAGAGCGCGCCATCGCGCCACGAGGCAAGCTGGCCGTCAAAGAGGGCGGTCATGTCGACGCTGGCCCCGGCGGCCCGGCCTTGCAGCGTGGTCTTGCCGGCGCTGCCGGCGGGACCGGTGGAAATTTCGGACAGTATCTTGAGATCGACCGGCCCGAGGCGCGTGGCCCAGGGTTCGCGGCTGCTGGTGGCGTCGAGCACCCCGGCAAGCCGCAGGAACGGGCGCGGGTCGGACGCGTTGAACGTGCCTGACACGGAACCGGCGACCCCGCCGTCGGGGAAGTTGACAACACCTGCGATGTCGAGACGGGCATCGCCAATGCCGCCGATTTCGATGGTGCGCAGTTCAACCGCGCCGCCCGAGACATCGACATCAATGGCAATGTCTTCGGCTTCGACGCCGCGCATCACCAGGCTGTCGGTCTGGATGGTAAGTTGCGCATCGCCAAAGTTGGCAATTGCCGAGGCCAGGCCGGCAAGGTTGTTGAAGGTGTTGCCTTCGTTGGCTCGGACGGACAGGCCGCGCGGGGCATAGCGATCAATATTGAGCCGGTCCGCGACCATGCGCATGGCAATGACGGGAGCCTCGCCCCGGGTTATCCGGAAAGAGCCAGTGGCGTTTGCGTCGTCGAGCTTCGCCTTGATGCCGGTCAGGCGCAACGTGTCAGGCGTGACGCCAAGCCTGCCGCTGATGCGCGCCCGGCCACGGGCACCTGCCCACACATGAGCGACAGCCTCCGCATGATCGGGAACAGCCCAGATCACCAAGTCTCTCATGGATATCGAATCGATGGAAAAATCACCCGCAAGCTGCGGTGCACCGCCATTGGTTGCCGGCAGCAGGATGCCGGAGAAGCTGGTTCGGCTCTGCCCCGGCAGTCCGGCCGATGCCTCGGAAATGCGCAACGATCCGGGTGAAAGCTGGCCGGCAAGCGAAACGCGGGTCAGCGTTTCGCCACCGACGACGAGACTGGTTATGGCGGTGTCGAAGCGGATGCTGGTGTCGGCAGGCAGGAGCTCCAGCACAGACGACACGGCGTCAAGAACAGCCGCAGTTGACCCATCGGTGCCGGATTTCAGCAGGTTCCGGCCCAGCAGGTTGTCGATGTCGAGGTTTGCTGCGCTCAGCCGCAATGTCGTGTCCAGTTGCTGGCCGAGGCTGATGTCGGCTTCACCGGTGACGAGGTTGCCGCTGGCCAGGTCGGTGGCGGGCGCCACCTCGATGTTGCGCAGCGCCACGGCGTCAAAGCTGGCGGCGATGTCGCTGGTGATGCGAACTTGCCAGATCGAGTCGAGCGGATTGGCCTTGCCGCCGGACACGCCTGCCGGAGCCACTGTCAGCTTGCCGGTCACCTGGCCGTCATCGCGCAGCGCCTCGCCGTCGAATGACCAGATGAAGCCGCTATCGTCCCTTGGCGTAATCGAAACCGAGACATTGAGCGGGGAGCCGCTGCGATACTTGCCGGTAGAGGCGGACAGGGTGAACGGTGTGCCGGTCTGTTCCGCATTGAGCTGGATGCGCCATGGGCCGTCCAGCGCCGGAGCTGACAGACGGCCGTGGACGCCGGCGATTTCTGACAGCCCGCCGCGGCGGCCGTCGCCCAGGAATATCCGCCCGTCCACGACATCGATGCCTGCCACCGCGATCTGGTCGGCGCCGGGCAGTCCCTTCAGCGAACGCTCCGGGTTGATGTTCCAGGAGGTGCCGCCGCTGGCAAGACGCTCCAGCGCCAGCAGTGGCCGGAGCAGCCGCACCTTCCGGAACTCGATGCGGCCTGACAGCAGGGCGGGGGCGGAGATTTCCGCCTCGACGCGCTCTACCTGGGCGAACTCGGCCAGCAGGGAACCCGGCGGATTGGACACTCGAACATTGTCGGCGGTCAGGCTGGGCCACGGGAAAAGCCGCACCGTGAGCGGGCCGGAGATGGTTACATCGCGTCCGGTGACGAGGCTCGCCTGCCGCTGGAACTCGGCCTTGTGCGTCTCCCAGTTGACGAAGTAGGGACCCAGCCCCAGCACGCCCGCGGCGATGATCAGCAGGATGCCGAGGATGGTCAGCGGTGATTTCAGTATATTCACTGGGCGGGCCGCATCAGTTCACGGGTTCAGCCGGGCAGGATCTTGCCCGGGTTCATGATGTTCTTGGGGTCGATCGCCTGCTTGATCTGGCGCATGACTGCTACGGCGGGGCCATGTTCGGCTTCAAGGAACTTGCGCTTGCCGGAACCAATGCCGTGTTCGCCGGTGCAGGTGCCGTCCATGGCGATGGCGCGCATGGCGAGGCGGTAGAGGAAGTCTTCGGTCTGCCTTACTTCTTCGGGGTCGTTGCGGTCGCAGAACAGCACGACATGGAAATTGCCGTCGCCGACATGGCCGAGAATGGGGCCGTAGAGGTTGTGTGCTTCAAGGTCCTTGCGGGTTTCCTCGACGCATTCGGCCAGCCGTGAGATGGGCACGCAGACGTCGGTGCCCAGCGCCTCCTTGCCGGGCATGGCGGCCTTGATCGCCCACCAGCCGTCATGGCGGGCCTGCCACAGCTTGTTGCGATCTTCTTCCTTCGTGGCCCAGTCGAACGGGCCGCCGCCGACCTCTGCGGCGATCTCGCCGAACTGCTCGACCTGCTCGCGGGTGTAGGCTTCGGTGCCGTGAAATTCGACGAACAATGTCGGCTTTTCAGCCAGTCCCAGCTTTGAATAGGCGTTGAAGGCCTTGAGATTTTCCTCGTCCACCAGCTCCACCCGGGCAATCGGGATGCCGGACTGGATGGCGGTGATGGCGGCGGTGCAGGCGGCCTCGATGGAGGGGAAAGGGCACACGCCGGCGGCGATCAATTCAGGGATGCCGTAGAGCTTGAGACAGATCTCGGTGATGACGCCGAGGGTGCCTTCGGAGCCCACCATGAGACGCGTCAGGTCGTAGCCGGCCGACGACTTCTTGGCGCGGCGCGCCGTGCGCACGATTTCGCCATTGGGCATGACGGCGGTCAGCGACAGCACATTGTCGCGCATGGTGCCATAGCGCACGGCGTTGGTGCCGGAGGCGCGGGTGGCGGTCATGCCGCCCAACGAGGCATCCGCGCCGGGGTCGATGGGGAAGAACAGGCCCTGGTCGCGGATGTATTCATTGAGCTGCTTGCGGGTGACGCCGGGCTGCACGCGGACGTCGAAGTCCATGGTGTTCACTTCCAGCACCTGGTTCATGTTCATCACGTCGATGGTGATGCCGCCAAAGGGAGCGGTGATGTGGCCTTCCAGCGAGGTGCCGGTGCCGTGCGCAATGACCGGCACTTCGTAGCGGTTGCAGATCTGGACGATCTTCTGAACTTCCTCGGTATTGTTCACGAAGGCCACGGCATCGGGCGAGTGGCCGGGGTTCCAGGTGGTGTCCTTGCCGTGCTGGTCGCGCACGGCCTGCGACGTGGACAGCCGGTCGCCGAGAAATCCGGCAATCTCGGCAATGGCTTGTTGAACGGAATTGCGGCGTTCGGCAGGGGTGGCCGGCATCTATCGACCCTCGTCTGGTAGGCCCCGAAGCGGGGCTTTGTCTGTTGTATGGAATGGACTATACCGGCGTGCAAGCCCGCATGCACCATCTATCCGGCAGGGAGAGCATTACGACATGTCCATCTACGGCGCGCCGTTCACCGGCTCCATCAAGCAGGTCGAGGACCAGTGGATCGACTATAACGGCCACTTCAACATGGCCTATTACGCGGTGCTGTTCGACCGTACCTGCGACGAGGCGTTCGAGCTGGTTGGGCTTGGCGAGGAATACCTGAAATCGGGAGCATCGTTCTTCACGCTGGAAACCCACACGACCTATGTGCGCGAACTGCACGCAGGCGACCGGGTGAAGGTGACGGTGCAACTGCTCGATTACGACGCCAAGCGAATGCACTATGTGCAGGAGATGTCCCACGCCACTGATGGCTGGCTGTCATGCACCATGGAAGCCATCTGCATGCACGTGGACCTGAATCTGAAGAAGTCCTCGCCGTTTCCGGACTGGATGCTGGAAAAGATCGCCGCCATGTACGAGGCGCACAAGGCCTGCCCCGTGCCGCCGCAGGTGGGGCACACGATCGGGATTCCGCGCAAGTGACAGACCTGCCGGCAAGGGTTGCATCTTGTACGCTCACGGGTGCACAGTCGCCATCAGATGGGGCTGTGATTTTTCGCTGGTAAGGGCTTGGCTCGCCGATGGGCGATCTCAAGGACAGGTTGTTGTCGACACTGGGTGGCCTGACCCTGCCGCAGCTGCGTGCCTTCTGGGCGGCGAAGCATCCAGTTGTATGGGCCCTGGCGCTGATGATCGGCGTATCGGCGGCATTTGCCATCCTCGGTTTCAGGATCGCCATCGGTTACATCCAGTGGCTCTGGCTGGGCAATACACATGAGAACGTGGTGGCCACTCTGGCCGCCATGCGCGCGCCATGGCTGGTGGTGTTGGCTCCTGCCGTTGGCGGGCTGGTAGTAGGGCTGATCCTGTGGAAGCTGATGCCGACCCGGCGCGCCCACGGCATTGCCGATGTCATCGAGGCCGGGGCGCTGTTCAATTCGCGTATCTCGCTGCGCGTCGGGCTGACCTCGGCGCTGGTGTCGGCGGTTTCCATCGGATCCGGTGCGAGCGTTGGTCGGGAAGGACCCGCGGTACATCTCGGCGCCACGGTTGCGGCATTCCTCGACCGCCAGTTCAATCTGAGCCCGGCGGCGCGGCGGGTGCTGCTGGCATCTGGTGCCGCGGCCGCGGTGTCGGCCAGCTTCAATGCACCGATTGCGGGCGTGCTGTTTGCGCACGAGATCATACTCGGGCACTTCGCCCTGTCGGCTTTCGTGCCGACGGTGCTGGCGGCGGTGGTGGCAACGCTGATCACCCGGGCCTGGCTCGGCGACTTTCCGGCCTTTATCCTGACCGGCCAGGAAATCGCCTCCTACTGGGAGTTTCCCGCCTTTGCGTTGCTGGGACTCGTGTGCGGGCTGGTGGCGGTGTGCTTCCAGCTGGCCGCAATGACGGCAGACTGGTCGGCGCGGCGCGTCACAATGCCGTTGTGGCTGAGGCCGGTGCTGGGTGGACTGGCGGTAGGGTGCCTTGCGCTGGGCGTGCCGGAAGTGCTGGGCGTGGGCTATGAGGCGACCACGCTTGCGCTGAGGGAAAACTATTCGCTGACCTGGCTGCTGGTGCTGCTGGTGGCCAAGACGCTCGCCACGGCCATCTGCATGGCCAGCCGGTTTGGCGGCGGGGTGTTTTCGCCGACGCTCTATATCGGGGCCATGGCGGGCGGCGCCTTCGGCATCATCGCGGCCTCCGCGTTCCCGGCCTATGCATCGAGCTATGGCGTCTATGCGCTGCTGGGCATGGGCGCGGTGGCGGGCGCAGTGCTCGGAGCGCCGATATCGACTGCGGTGATCGTGTTTGAACTAACCGGCGGCTATGAACTCACCATCGCGATCCTGCTGTCCGTATCGATTGCCTCGATGGTCATGCAGGGACTGCTGGGCAAGAGCTACTTCCAGTGGCAGCTGGCGCAGCGTGGCGTGTTCCTGGGCGAGGGGCCGCACCTGCGCATCGTGCGGACATCGACGGTGCGCGATTTCCTGCGGCTGTTGACGCCGGAAGAACTGGCAGGTCCGCCTGAGCTTGAAGACCGGCCGAAGCTCATTCCAACCGACACGCTGGAGACGGCGCTGCGCGCGTTCGACGAGGGCGGCTTTACAAGGCTCGCGGTATTCGACAAGCGCGAGGGCGGCCAGCATATCGGCTGGGCCGACCAGGTAGCCGCACTCGCCACCTACAACAAGGCGCTCATCGAGGCCAATGTGGAAGAGCACCGGTGAGGGGCTAGATCTCTCCCGCCCTGATAGCGTGCAGGAGTTCGACGCGCACGGCGGATGACAGGTTGGTTGGCCCCCGCGCTTCGTCGATTGCAGCGACCAGGCCGGCAAGCGAAAGGGTGCGTGCTGCGGCGAGCTGGTTGAGCGCGTCCCAGAACTCGGGCTCGAGCGACAGCGAGGTGCGGTGGCCGGCGATGGTGATAGACCGTTTGATTGGTCCGTTCATTCTGTCGCAATGCCGGACGGAAAACCGGTTCCCACTTTTTCTGGCATTGCTCTAGTCATCATCGGTCAGCTTGTGGCCGTCGAGATGGCGGCGGGCTTTGTCGTCAGCGGCCCTTTGCAACTGCTTTTCAGCCTTTGTACGCCCGAACTTCACCCGGTTTTCCTCGGCTTGTGCGTCCTTTTCGGCGCGGGCCTTTGCCTTGCGAAACCTCTTCAGGTTAATGGGATTGCTCATGCGGGATCAGGTCCGATCATCTTGGCCGGCACCACGATGGCGTCAAAGTCGTCCGCCGGGATGCCGTCGGCAATGGCTTCCTCGCGCAAGGTCGTGCCGTTCTTGTGTGCGGTCTTGGCGATCTTGGCGGCGCGGTCATAGCCGTACTTTTCCTTCAGCGGCGTCACCAGCATCAGCGAGTTCGCAAGGCCCTGGGCGATGTTGTCGAGGCGCGGCTCGATGCCCACCACGCAGTTGTCGGTGAAGGACACGACGGCGTCGGCCAGCAGGCGCACCGACTGCAGGAAGTTGTAGGCCATCATCGGGTTGAACACGTTGAGCTCGAAGTGGCCTTGCGAGCCTGCAAAGCCTATGGCCGCGTTGTTGCCGTGGATGTGGACGCAGACCTGGGTCAGCGCCTCGCACTGGGTCGGGTTGACCTTGCCGGGCATGATGGACGAACCGGGCTCGTTTTCCGGCAGGGCGAGTTCGCCCAGGCCGGCGCGCGGGCCGGAGCCGAGGAAGCGGATGTCGTTGGCGATCTTGAAGCACGACATGGCGACGGTGTTGATGGCGCCGTGGGTCATCACCATGGCGTCATGGGCGGCAAGCGCCTCGAACTTGTTCGGCGCAGAGGTGAAGGGCAGGCCGGTGATGTCGGCGATCTTCGCGGCAACCTTTTCGGCAAAGCCTGCGGGCGAGGCAAGACCGGTGCCGACGGCGGTGCCGCCCTGGGCCAGTTCCATCAGTGCGGGCAGGGTCATCTCGATGCGGGCGATGCCGTTCTCGATCTGCTTTGCGTAGCCGGAGAATTCCTGGCCGAGCGTTAGCGGCGTGGCGTCCTGGGTATGGGTGCGGCCGATCTTGATGATGTCCGCCCAGGCCTTTGCCTTGGCGTCCAGCGCTTCATGCAGGTGCTTGAGCGCCGGGACCAGCCGGTGAACGACTTCCTCGGCGCAGGCCACGTGCATGGCGGTGGGGAAGGTGTCGTTGGACGACTGGGACATGTTGACGTGATCGTTGGGGTGGACCGGCTTCTTCGAGCCCTGTTGGCCGCCCAGCATCTCGATGGCGCGGTTGGAGATGACCTCGTTGGCGTTCATGTTGGACTGGGTGCCGGACCCGGTCTGCCAGACGACCAGCGGGAAGTGGTCATCAAGCTTGCCGTCGATGACTTCCTGCGCGGCGGCGATGATGGTCTTGCCGAGCTCCGCGTCCATCTTGCCCAGCGCCATGTTGGTTTCGGCTGCCGCCCGCTTGACGATGCCAAGCGCGCGGACGATGGGCTGCGGCTGCTTTTCCCAGCCGATCCTGAAGTTGCCGAGCGAGCGCTGCGCCTGCGCGCCCCAGTACTTCGAGGCATCCACCTCGATAGGGCCAAAGGTATCGGTTTCGGTCCGGGTTTTCGCCATGGGTCGCCAAGCTCCGTCAGTCAGCCAGAAAGGAATGGCGCGGCATAGCATGGGCCGCGCGCCCAATCCAGTTCGACGGATGGCGGACGTCAGTCCGCGAAGTCTGGGTGCATCGAGCCGCGAACTCCCATGGACCAGAATGCCGTTTCCAGCCGGCAGGCGGTGGTGAAGGTGTCACTCAAGGAGCGCCAGCGAGGCGAAGCCTTGAAGTCCGGCCCCAGTGTTCGTTCGGCCACAAGCTGGAAGCGGCTGGCGGCGGCACGGGCGAAACCCTGGTAGTCCTCACCACCATAGGTCTCGATCCAGTCCTTGTAGGGGTGGCCGTCGCGCTTGCCATCGGTGGCGGCCATCAGGCGGGCGCCGATCTCGCCATAGCCGAGCGCGCAGGGAATGAGCGCGGCGAGCAGCTCAAGCAGGTCGCCGCGCTGGCCTGCGTCCATCACAAAGCGGGTGTAGGCAAGGTTTTCGGGTTCTTCGCGGGTGGCAGCGAGGGCGGTTTTCGATATGCCAACGGCTTCACAGGTTTCGATGTGAAGCTGCATTTCGCCGTCGATGAGGGCCAGTGCTGCGCCTGCAAATTCGCGCATCTCGCCGATGTCCGTGGACTTGGCGGCGGCCAGCGCCCAGGCGCGGGTATAGTGGATCAGGTAGACGTAATCCTGCTGAAGGTAGTGCAGGAACGAAGGGCGCGGCAGCGTGCCGTCTTGGAGGCTGCGCACGAAGTCGTGCTCGACATACGCGGTCCAGGCGGGGCCGGCTTCGGCGCGCAACAGGCAGTGAAAAGATGAGCCGTAGTCCATGGGGTTCAACCTTTCTGCGTAGCGTGGAAGTGATGGGTGGGGCCGTGGCCGTGGCCAACGCTCAGCCGGTCTGCGGCGGCGATGGCTTCTGCCACATAGGCCTTGGCGGCGCGGGCAGCCGTTGCGGCGTCGCCGGTAAGCGCAAGCTGGGTGGCGAGGGCGGCGGACAGCGTGCAACCGGTGCCGTGGGTGTTCCTGGTGGCCGTGCGCTTGCCCTCAAGCCAGGTGCCCTGGCCATCGGGCGTGAGCAGGTAGTCGGGGCTGTCTTTGCCGTCCAGGTGGCCGCCTTTCAGCATCACACCCTTCGCACCGAGTGAGACAAGCTTGTGCGCCAGTGCGGGCATGTCATCGCGGGAGGTGATTTCCGGTTCGCCGGTCAATTCGGCGGCTTCCGGCAGGTTGGGCGTGATCAGCGTGGCGAGCGGTACGAGCCTGCTTTTGAGCGCGGCCACGGCGTCCTGGCGCAGCAGCCGGTCACCGCCCTTGGCCACCATCACCGGGTCCAGCACCACGTTGACCGCCTTGTTGCGGGCGAGCGCATCGGCCACGGCTTCGGCAATTTCCGCCGTGGCGATCATGCCGATCTTTACGGCGTGGACGTCGATGTCCGCGAACACGGCATCAATCTGCTGAGCCACGAAGGCGGGCGGCACCAGTTCGATGCCGGTGACGCCCTGCGTGTTCTGGGCGGTCAGTGCGGTCAGCGCGGCCATGGCATAGCCGCCATTTGCCGAGATCGACTTGACGTCGGCCTGGATGCCGGCGCCGCCAGACGGGTCGGAACCTGCGATGGAGAGGATGTTCGGGATCATGAGCGGGCCTCCTCGATTTCAGCTTTCAGGCGGCGGGCGGCGTCGCGCGGGCCGGCTGCACCTGCGATGGCTGACACAACGCAGACGCCGTGCGCGCCAGCCTGCAGGGCCTGCGCGGCATGGCCGTGCTTGATGCCGCCGATGGCGACGGCGGGCACCCTGGCCTGGGCAATCAGGCGGGCGAGCCCGTCGAAGCCGATGGGCGCGTCATGGTCGGGTTTGGTGGACGTGGCGAAGACCGGGCCAATGCCCACATGGTCGACAAAGGCGGGATCGGGCAGGGTGGAGGTGTCAGCCGGGTTGATGGACGTGCCGATCAGGACGCTGTCTCCAACGATGCGGCGGACCTCGCGGGCGGGCAAGTCCTTGACGCCGACATGGATGCCGTGCGCCCCGATGGCTTCAACGAGGTGAACGCGGTCGTTGATGACCAGCGGCACACCAGTGCCTTCAAGCACCAGCTTGAGCTGGCGGGCAAGGGCGGTGAACTCTTCGTCGGAGGCGGCCTTGTCGCGCAGCTGGACGACGGTGACGCCGCCCGCCACGGCCTCGCGCACGGTGGCAACAAGGTCGCCGTTGGCGCAATCCGCAGGGCCGGCCACGAGATAGAGAGACAGGTCGATCAGGTGTTTCATGACAGGCTTACCCGGGCAGCGGCGTTGACGGTTTCAGGGTCGAGGGCAAACAGCGCATCAAGGAATGCGACGTAGAACGTGCCGGGATGGCTGGTGGACAGGGCCGCGCGTTCACCGGCGATGCCGTAGTAGGTGAGAGCCGAAACGGTTGCCTCGAACGGGTCTGGCGTGGTGGCGGCAAAGGCGGCGGCAATGCCGGTCAGCGCACACCCCAGCGCTGTGACGCGGGGCATGAGCGTGTGACCGTTGGCGATTTCGGCGCGGCGGCCATCGGGCGCGATGACCAGATCGACGGGCCCGGTGACGGCAATGACCGCTGCGGTGTCAGCGCAGAGGCGGAACGCGGCCCCTTCGGCGGCAGACACGGCGTCTCCGGCATCGACGCCCCTGGCCGACGCGGCCTCGCCTGCCAGCGCCATGATTTCCGATGCATTGCCACGGATGATTGTTGGCCCCAGTGCTGCAAGGTCGCGGGCAACGCCGGTGCGGTAGGTGGTGGCGCCGGCACCGACCGGGTCCAGCACCCAGGGTTTGCCATTTGCGTTAGCGGTGTGGGCAGCGAGCGTCATGGACTCGACCCAGGCGGGCGTCAGCGTGCCGATGTTGAGTGTCAGCGCGCCGATCAGCTTGCCGAACTCCTCGACCTCTTCCCTGGCATGAACCATGGCGGGCGAGGCGCCTGCGGCCAGCAGCACGTTTGCCATGGTGGTCATGGCGACGAAATTGGTGATGTTCTGGACGAGCGGTGCGCGTGTGCGCAGTCGCGCCAATGCCGCGCCGTGGTCGATGCTCATGCCGTGCCTCCCCGCCAGCGAAAGAGGCATCCGGTGCAAATGCTCATCAAATGCAGCGAACGACTTCCTTCGCCGGCATTATCCGGATCAGGTTCCAAGGGTGCTTCTCAGCAGGCGTTGCCGCCCGCGCCCCTGTCGTATCGCTGCTTACATAGCAAGCAGACAGCGCAGTCTCAAGAGGAGGCCTCAGGCCAGGCCCACGTCTTCCAGCCAGATCGGGTTGGTCCAGGCGGCCTTGCCATGCTCGTCGCGGACGACGACGCGCAGCCACTTTGACGGCGGGCAGGCGAGCCAGTCATTGTCCAGTTTGGCAAGATCGAGCGTGGCGCGGGTGATGGAGCGGCCGGTGGTGGATACCGTGCGGGACGTGCCGCCAAGCACGGTGATGGCGTTGACCGGGGAGCACTCGACGGTGAGTTCGCGTCCGTTCAGGTCGAGGCTGTGGATCTGTGGGCCTTGCGACGAGTAGTAGGCACCGGCCTTCAGCGCTTCGAGCAGGGCGTCGGGGTCGTTGCTGTCAGCCTTGACCATCACCCAGCCACCGAAGGCATCGTGATCGTGGTCGCGGAAATGGGCGTCGTCGGTGGCGATGGAGGTGAGCCGGTGGCCCTGGTTGAGCAGCTGGTCCATGAGGTAGAAGCCGCCGCCGCGATGGTTCTCTACGGCGCAGCCGTGGTTATAGACCTCGACTGAATGGGCGAACGACAGGTCGTTGCCATCGGCCATGGACAGCTGCGACCACTGCGGATGGGCGATGGAGACGAAGGCGCCGGCCTTGGCGGCGCGCCGGGCCAGCGCCACGCCGTCCTCGCCATCCATGAGCGGTTCAAAATCGAGTGGCAGGCCGTTGGCGACGATGTGCCAGAGTTCGCCAACCGAGGTTTTTGGCGCATGCAGCTCGGCGCCAATGATGGTGGTGAAGTCGTTGCGGCGCAGGTTGCGGGTGTCGGCCACCGGCCAGCCGTAAATCTTCCAGAAGTGGTCCGACAGGCACATGAAGTCATAGCCTGCCTGGTGATAGGCGTTGATGACGCGTTCCGGTTCCAGTGCGCCGTCCGACAAGGTGGAGTGCGTGTGAAGGTTGCCGCGCCAGAAACGGCCGGGGCTGGAAAACAGATCGATGGGGTTCATGGCTCGAGGATTGTCCGGACAGGATTGCTGATGACGTCAGATTACCGGGACATTTGCATGTGTTTGCAACAGCTTTCTGACGTATTCACCAACGAAAAGCGCGGCAGGAAACCTGCCGCGCCCGGTTTGGCGATGTTGTAGTATCGGACGTTACGGCCGGCAGTCCCGACGGCGCACGCAGCGGCGATAGCTGCGGCCGCCACCCCATTCGCGGCGGCAGAAACGGCGCACCCGGCGGCAGGAGCGTCCTGGTCCGACGTAGCCGGGGCCGAAATAGATGCCGGGGCCGCCAAGATAGATGCCGCCGCCGCCGCAGGCGCCGTGAACCCGGCAGTTGTGCCGGGGGCCTGCCCAATGAACCGGCAGGACGGATTGCTTGATCGCATCGGCGGCCATTTCGTAGGGAAGTGACATGGGTGCGGGCGCGACGGGTGCCGCAGTGGCTGCAGACATTGTGGCGAACAGTGAACCGATTGCGACCACAACTGCGAGGACGAGTTTCTTCATGCTGATTTCCTTCGCTTTGGCTCTGGGCTTTAACGAGCCTCTCTATACCCCCGGACGTAAGGCTATCATTACGTTCAGTTAATGTCGTCAAAAAACGCCACTTGAATCAGTGCAAAGACTTTCAGGAAGAGTAGTTCTCCCGCGCCATGCAGGGATCACTTGATGGCGATCAGTGCGCGGCACTCATTTGGAAGCCAGGCAAGGTTCTGGCGCGGGACGGGCTTCGGCCGGGGGATGGGCACGCCGCTGGCGGTCTTCTTCTTGCCAGGCGCGGTTGCGGTTGCCTTCGGCTTGTTCCAGGGCTTTTCGGAAAACCAGTAGGCCAGTTCCTCGCCGCAGCCGGTGCCATCCTTGGGCCGGGCCGCGCCTTGCGGCTTGCAGCGGGGCGAGTCCTTCGGGCAGCCCATGCGGATGTGGAAGTGATAGTTGTGGCCATACAGCGGGCGGACCTTCGCGAGCCATGCGCCCTTGTTGCCTGCCCAGTCGCACAGTGCCTTCTTGATCGGGGGGTGGACGAAGATGCGCTCGACTTCCTTGTAGGAGGCAGCGCGCTTGATCAGGCGGGCGTGGGCCTCGGTCCAGCGGCTGGCGTCGATGGTCTTGCGATCCCTGGTCATCAGCGTGGCAGACAAGGTTTCGCGTTCCTTGCGCGACAGCGTCCGGTCAGGCATCGGGGTAAGCCAGATGTCGGCGTCGAGGCCGAGCTGGTGCGAGGCATGGCCGGTGAGCATCGGACCACCGCGCGGTTGTTGCAGGTCGCCAACCAGCAAGCCGTTCCAGCCGTCGTTCTGCTTTGCTTCGACGGCGAGGCGCTTGACCAGCTTGATCAGGTCGGGATGGCCCCAGGCCCGGTCGCGGGAGGGGCGCATGACCTGCCATGCAGGCCCGTCTGCAGGCATTTCCTCGGCACCGGCAATGCAGCCGCGCGAGTATGAACCGAACACTTCCGGTCGCAGCGGGGCAGGCCCGATGACGCGGCCGAAATAGACCTTGGCGGGAACGAAATCGGAAATGGCAGGCAACGGGGGCTTGACGATGTCACCGGTGTGGCCCGCCGCCTGGGCCAGTGCGCAGCCAGTGCTGCCGCCGAGCGCGAGCAACACACAGGCCACCAGGCCCGTGAATTTGAACCGGCGAT